>LUCB01000003.1:3995-100086 GCA_001593865.1 Candidatus Bathyarchaeota archaeon B24 | reverse complement strand
AAAGCATGATAAATTACCTCGGGTAATTTTTATAGAGCCTCCGTCTAATAAGGTGGGTTTGGTGGTTAGATGGCTTATATGAGCGAGGAGGAGGTTAAGCAGGAGCTTATAGAGGTTATGCGTATCATGCATAGCAAGGGTTTGATGACAGGTATCGGGGGTAACGTGTCCTACAGGATGCCTGAGACCAACGAGGTCTGGATAACCCCCTCAGGGCTGTATAAGCCCAAGCTGAACCCCGAAGACCTCGTTAAGATAGACTTGGAGGGTAATCTCTTGGAGGGGGTCTACAAGCCCTCTATGGAGTGGCCCATACATGTCGCCATATACAAGCGCAGGGTTGACGTGAACTGCGTCCTACACTGCCACCCACCATATGCGACCGGGTTGGTGCTAGCCGGTGTGGAGTTTAGACCCATAACCCTCGAAGCAGCCTTGATGGTCGCTAGGGCTCCAGTGGTTCCGTTCATATATCCTGGGACCAAAGAGCTCGGTGAAGCCGTGGCCGAGGCTGCTATGGGTAGTAGAGTTGTGCTTCTCCAGAACCACGGCGCCGTCACGTTGGGGTTCGACATCTACGAGGCGGTAACGGCTATGGAGATCCTCGAAGAATGCGCTAAGATGACGTTCGTAGCTAAATGTATGGGTGTCAAGCCGGTCGAGATACCGGAGCGCGATATAGAGCTTCTCAGAAAGCTGTACCGGCTTTAACGGGTTCTAAGCGGATACACTAAGCTATCGCCGAGCCTCAGGATCCGGATGTCTATGTCGAGACCCCAGGTCTCGGCTATAGTCTTAAGCATCCTAGGGTCTTCGTAGGTGTGTTTCCATAGGTCCCAGTGGATAGGCACCAGGACCTCAGCCTTTAGGTCCCTTGCAGACTCGAGGACTTCGCATAGGTTCATGTACATTCTACGGCCGGGGGGATTTCTGCCGAGGTTTAGCAGGGCCACCTCCACCCCTCCGTTTCTACCGAGCTGGTGGAAGACATCCGTGTAGAGGCTGTCTCCGCTGTGGAGGATCTTGATCCCGTAGGATTCGAGCACGTAGATGAGAGCGCTCTCGGCGTTCGGGTCGTTCGCCTCGTACGCCCTGACCCTGAGGTCTTTGATGTCGTAGAAGTCTCCGGGCTTCATCTCGACTATACGCTCCTCTCTCACGTCGAACTCCCGAAACCTATCCGCCGAGCTTACAGGACCTATGAACACAGCATTCGTCCTCTCGGCCACTGCTCTTATGGTAAACTCTTCGCAGTGGTCTTCATGCTCATGGGTGGAGATTACGGCATCTATAAATCGTATATCCTCAGGGTTTATGGGCGAGGCCACCATCCTAAGCCACTCAGGAGAGGAGGAGCCGCCTAAGAACGGGTCTATGTATACTATGGTCTCTGAGGTTTTAAGAACCACCCCGGCACCACCTATACTCCATAGCGCAACCGAGCCGTCTGGGACATGCGACTTCTCGATCTCGTCTAGCAGAAACCTACCCCATTGAGTCATCTCCTCACTCCATATGAATGATGAGGCATCATATTATTAAGCTGAATGGTCGAGGTGGAGAAGGGTTAAACTTTAAGCTAGGTCCCTACAGGGTTTAACTTGGAGCCTAGGATGGTTAGGGGCTTCAAATACCCCGTCGATGTGAGGTTTAAATGTGTAAGATGTGCCCTGTGTTGCAGGGATACGGCCTCTAAGGTTAGACGCATCCTTCTGTTACCTGAGGAGGTGGGGAGACTCTCCAGGATCACGGGGCTTAAGCCTGAGGAGTTCGCCGAACCTGTCGACGGTCCATATCCCTATACCCACGAGCTTAAGAAGGTCGACGGGGGATGCATCTTTCTAAGAGGGAATGAGTGTACGATTTACCCGTTTAGACCGTTGGTATGTCGTTTTTACCCGTTTACCCTAAGGGTGAGGGGGGACGAGTATGTGTTCGAGTACACCGACGAGTGCCCTGGCATAGGTAGGGGTCAGGTGTTGGGTAGAAGGTTCTACGAGGAGCTTTTCAAGATGTTTCAAAAATGGAAGAGGCTTAGAGAAGGCTGGTGAACCGCGTCTAGGCTAGGTAGGTGACGTTCTCGGAGTCAAAGTTTTTGACGAGCTCGACCTTCCCAAGTGTAGGCTCGGTCATTTCCTCCAGGCTCTCTTCGACATTTTTAAGCGACGGGATCACGGTCGAAATACCATATCTAGCCATCATAGTCGCCGGATGCTCGTCGCCTAAGTTCTCTCTACAGACCATGTAGCACAGCTCCCCGGCGTAGCCTTCGTCGTAACCCAGCGAGTGGAGATACTCGTGTAGCAGTATGTGGAAAAGATAGCTGTTGAATAGTCTCTGGTCCTTAACCTCCCGCCTAAGCTTATCGAGCACTTTCCTGTTTAAAATTATAACGCCCGGTGTGTAGTATGCCGCCACATTAGATGGAAGGTCTGACAGCCCAAGCATGAGACCTACCCTGCGTCTACCTAAGCTGTTGTAAACGGCTTTCTTAACCAAGAGAAATATATCGTTAAACCCTCGGGTTCTATCCAATCGTTCAGGTAAACCGGGCATATCTGAGGTTATAAGGATGAACCTATCCCCCTAATTAAACCTTTTCATCCATGCATGCTCTATGGAGCCGCATGGAAAGACGAGGGATAAGATGGCTAGGCTTGACCAAACTGAAAATCTTAATAGGGAATAGCTAACTAATTATTTAGTGATTCAATTGAAAACGTATTCGACTATATCTGTTCCGGTCGAGGTTAAGAGAATTTTGGAGAAGGCTAAGGGTGACGAAGATTGGGGGAGCTTCCTGCTTAAACTCTATCGGAAAGCCGAACTCCATAGTAGAAGGGAGGCCTTTAAGGAGCTTTCTAAACTCTTGACGGAGCACGAGTTAGAGTCCATAACGCGCTCAAGTAAGGAGTTTAGGGAGAGGTTTAAGCTGAGATGAGCATGCTGGATACGAGTGTGGTCGTCGAGCTTATCCGTAGAGGTGAATTCAGGACTGGCTCAATCTCCATATTCACGGTTATCGAGACCCTCAGAGGTGTAGACCCTGACAAGAGGATTAGGGTTAAAAATCTTATGGAGAAGGCTTTTAAAGTTATAGGGCTTGACAATAGGGTTTTAGAGACATATTGTGAAATTTACTGGAGCTTAAGACGTAGAGGGGAGCTTATACCAGATGTAGACCTACTCATAGCCGCTACGGCTATGGCCTATAACCTAACCCTAGAGACTAAGGATAGACACTTCCAAAGACTTAAACCGCTTGGACTTAAAGTCAAATTCTTATGAAATCCCTCATGACTATCGCTTAACGCCTAACTTCTCAGCTATTGCATAGCTCTCCTTAAGGGCTAAGGGTTGACGGAGATTTAAGCGGTTTTAGGCTGTTCCTCGCGGATGATGGATAAAATCGACGCCCTCTACCCTATCTGGATCTCTATTTTAACGTCTGGGTCTATGTGTTTGATCAACGATTTAAGCCTCTCGACGTTATCCTCGAACTCTTTCAAGTTCCATCTAAACCCTCTTATCACCGCTAGACGGTTCGAGGGCATAAGGTGGATGAATGCGACGAAGTATCGGTTGCGGATGAAGTACTCGTAGGCGTGCATCCTGACCTTATATCCGCTCTTACTGAGTAGGTTTAGGAGCTTGAGCCTATCCACCTGTGTCTCGAACGGCTTGAACATACGTGCTCCTTAACCGCCTATACGCTACTGGCCTCCTTCCATTTCCTATAGGTCGCGTAGTCTACGTACCGACGCTTCGGGTTTTCGATCTGAGAACGTACAGAAACCGCTCTATCCCGTTTCTCCTCGACCTTCTCAGTTACCGTGAATATGTACGCGTCGCTACCCGCCCCAGAGCCGTAGCTAACTAAAAGCACCCTGTCACCCGGCTCGGCTATATCGAGTATCGCAGCCAACGCGGTGGGGCTCGAACCAGAGTAGAGGTTCCCCAGGTATCTGTTCACAAGCCCAGGCCTTATCTGATCCATCGTGAACCCTACGCTCAAAGCCGCCCTAACAGGGTATTTGATGTTAGGCGAGTGGAGGGCTACGTAAGATATGTCTCCAGGCTTTAACCCGCTTCTTCGGAGTATGGTCTTCATCGCGGTCGTCACATGCTTGAAATACGCAGGCTCCCCGGTGAACCTGCCCCCATGCCTTGGATACTTTTCCCCGTCTCTCCTGTAGAAGTCGGGTGTATCGGATGTGTACGACACGTAGTGGTCTAGGGTGGCTATGACGTCTCGCTTGCCGAATATATACGCCGCCGCTCCTGCACCGACCGTATAATCCAATGGGTCTCCAGGGGCGGCCTGGGAGTTGTCGGCCCCTATAACCATCACGTAGTCCGCCTTGAACAGTGGACAGCTTACCAAAGCCACCGCGTCGATGAAAAGGTCTGTGGCAGCCTTACAGGCGAACTGCGTATCCAACCCTCCTGTGAAGAACCCGTCTTCGTAGGGTTCTCCGAGCTCTAAAGCCTGTATAACGGTCGACGCCGACGGCTTGACGGCGTAGGGTGTCGACTCTGAGCCTATATAGCACTTGCCGATGTAGCGGCTGTCGAGAGCCGAGTGTATGAGAGCTCTTCTACCCGCCTCGACTGCGAACGTCGTAGCATCTTCGTCTGGGAAAGGTACAGCTCTCTCAACTACTCCTCCACCCATCGCTGGGTTCGCGTTTTTAACCCGGAACTTGGGTATGTAAACGCCATATCCGACTATCCCGGGCTTCTCCGATCCCTCGGAAGGTTTAACAGGCTTATACTCTCTATACTCGTAGTAGTCGTCTGCGAACGAGAAGGCTAGGCTCGAATAGTATATTAGGCCGCTCTCCCCGTCGACGTAGGTTCTCCTAAACCTCGGTACGACCTCCCTGCCTATGAACTCTGAGACGTCGACCTCACCTTCGTCGGGTACTATGTCGGTTATCCTACCCGGCGTCCTGACCCCGCCGTCGAACTCGACGATGCAGGATATGAACGAGCCAAGGTATGAGAACCTGTTGGTCGGCCTCCGTATAACGGCTCCGGAGTAGAATAGCCCCTTACGGTAGAAGTAGTCTTCGTAACGTATCCTACTCCTCCGCCCCTCGACATCGCAGAACGGCTTAGGCGGGAAGTACCTTCTACCGCATATCTCACAGCGGCTAACCCTAATCCGGTAGTCTACCAGGATCTTCCTCCTCGTTATCGGCTCGCTCATAGGGTCACCTCCCTCGTGAGTATGTGGACGTTGGCTATCCCACCCGTCCCGCCTATGTTGTGGCATAGGGCATACCTGATCCCGCCTTCAACATCGACCTGGTTCGCACCGGCTTCACCCCTCATTTGCTTGAAACACTCGTATACCTGCCTCAGCCCCGTAGCCCCTACGGGATGCCCGTCGGCTTTAAGCCCTCCCCCGACGTTCACGAAAACCTCCCAACCATCCCCGACGTATGGTATGTGCTTACCACCTTGGAAGGACTCTATGCTCTCATATATCCCCCTCCAACCTTCACCTTTACGGTAGAAGCCTGAGTCCTCCATGAAAAGACACTCCTCTATCGTGAAGCAGTCGTGAACCTCGGCCAGCCGGATATCCTTAAGCCCTATACCGGCCTCCCTAAGGGCCTTACCGACGGCGAGCCTAGTGGCTTTGATCTCGACCGTTGAAGTTCTACTGTAAAGTGAAACATGGTCCGTAGCCTGCTGACTCGCCACTATGTAGACCGGGTCGTCTGTGTACCTCCTAGCGATCTCAGGCCTACAGAGCACGACGGCGACGGCCCCGTCTGATATAGGGCTACAGTGCAGAAGTCTAACCGGATCCGCTATCAAGGGGGACTTGAAGACATCTTCAACTGTTATCCTGCTTCTAAACTGGGCGTAGGGATTGTTAACCGCGTGCTGGTGGTTTTTAACCGCTATCTGGGCTAAGGCTATCCTACACCTATCGTCTCCCTTACCGAAGTCGTACATGTACCTGGCCATCATCGCCGCGTAGAGCCCTGAGAACGTGAACCCGGCGTCGAACTCCCTGGGGTCTGCTGCGAACATCAGGTCGTCCACTATCTTACCGTAGCGGTCCGTCATCTTCTCGAAACCACCTACGAGGACCACATCGTACATCCCAGACCGTATGGCTAGACACGCGTTATGCAACGCCGAACTGCTGGAGGCGCATGCGGCTTCGGTTTGACTCATAGGTATATTGAGGCCAAGCTCCCTAGATATGTAGCCTGGAACCAGACCCAGCTTGTTGGTAACTTGATACATGAAGCTACCGAGGTAGCATGCTTGGATATCGGCTCTATGCAGCCCCTTCTCTACCGACTCTAGGGCCTCTAAACCGGCCTTAACGACCATGCTCTCAGGGTTCTCATACCAGAGCTCCCCGAACCTCGTTCTCCCCGCACCTATAATAGCGGCATAAGGTTTCCCGGTCAAAATCGACACTGTAGAAGAATGACACCGGGCTTACGATTTAAAGCTTTATTCCACCGGTAGACTATACACATCGAAAGTCAGACCTGGTGTCTTTCCATCATAAGCCCTCAGGCCTCTGAAATACCAGCTCTCATCATCCGAGGACTATCTGACCATCCACCTCTAATAAGGCTTCCCCTCTCGAAGCCTACATCTAAGGGGGCATGCTCTTCCTCTCGAACTGCTTACGGTATATCTCCCTGACCCTATCTATCGTATCGGCTTCTTCGACCCGTTTATCCCACCTGATCCTGACTATCCGCGCAAACCTCAGGGCGAAGCCTGAGGGATACTTCGGGCTTTTTTGAACCTCGTTGTATGCGACCTCGACCACAACTCTAGGGTTGACCCAGACCCTACGGCCCTCACGTCTGACGATATCCTTCTTAAGTATCCGGGTGAGTCCCTCAAACTCCGTGTCCGTCAAGCCCTTGAAAGTCTTACCCACGACCGCGAACCCGCCTGTAGACGGGTCTAAAGCCGCGAGGTAATAGTCGCTTATCCACCTGTATCTACGTCCATAGCCGTATTCCCCGCCCACTATGACCAGGTCCAGGTTATCCAACGTCGCCTTAACCTTAAGCCAATCCCTACCCCGAACACCCGGGTGATAAGTGCTACCGAGCCTTTTCGCCACAAGCCCTTCATGACCCATCTCCAAAGACGATTTATAGAACCTCTCAGCCTCCTCGATGTCCTGAGTTATCAGACAGTCCACTACGGGTATAGACCCAGCCTTCTCGACGAGAAGCCTCCTCCGCTTCAGATACGGCATATCTATTGTCAAAACCCCGTCGGCCACCAGTATGTCGAACAGGTAGAGCCTGACCGGAAGCCTCCTAGCCTCCTCCTCGACACCCTTGACCCGTTTAAACCTGTGCATAAGCTCCTGGAACGGTAGAGGTCTACCGCTAGAGTCTACAGCCACGACCTCCCCCTCTAGCACACAGTTCTCCAAGCTAGGCGTCTTCTTGACGACTGCCACCACCTCAGGTAGGCTGACGGTCACGTCCTTAAGCCTCCTAGAGAAGACCCTAACCCTCCCGTCGAAGAAATGGATCTGAACCCTCGCTCCATCGAGCTTATACTCGAAAGCCGCCTCACCTTTAAACTCGTCCAAAACCTCCCTGACGCTGTAAGCCATACCGGCGAGCATAGGCTTTATCGGGTTGAAGGGCCTATAGCTAGTCCCTAAAAGCCCCTCGACACCCTTGACCTTAGCCGTCAAAGCGGTCTCGGCTAGGTCTCCGCTCAGCATGAAAGCCTTCTCGAAAACGTCGTAAGGGACTTGGAAAGCCTTAGCCAACGCCCTAGCTACCAGCCCCTCCTTAACACCTATCCTGAGGTCTCCGAGCAGTATCCTTACTAAGTATTTGACCTCCGGTGGAGAGGTCTTGCCGAAGACCCCTTTGAGCATCCTAAGCCTCTTAGTCCTGGAGCCTGGACCTTTAACACGGGATATCTCCCTCAGCGACGAGTAAAGCTCTGTGACCGTCAAAGGCTTGAACGCCAGCAGGGTCTGACGGGGACCCTGTCTACGCTCCAAGACCGCTTTCACAGCGCTTCCCACATCCCCCGTCTCGTCGAAAGCCTTACGAAACTCCTCTAAGTCGAAATCGTAGGCACCCTTTAAAGCCTCGACCACCGTAGCCCAGCTTACGTTCAAGGCCTCCTCGAAACCCGTCGTAGACAACCTAACCACGGCCTCTAGCTCCTCACAGGTCAGCTGTTTGAAGTAGCCGGACATCAGGTCTATAATCTCGTTCCTAGAGTTAAGCCTCTCCAAAGCTTCGTAGAGCCGACATAGATTTTCGAAGCTCTCCCCCATAACCCCTAGCCGTTATATGGCGTGGAGGGTTTGTTAAAGATATCCTACAAGAGAGTTTGCATCGTGAATTCCTAATGAGCAAACAGTTTCCAAGAAGATGAGTAAGAGTAGGTGTTAAATTCATCTTGAGGCTGGGATCTAGGTGGGGGCGTCAGGAGGGTTGACCGATATATCGGAACTTCTATCCATACGGCCCTTCGCCGTGATAGCCCATAGAGGCGCGAGCGGGTACGAGCCTGAGAACACGCTCAGAGCCTTGAAGAGGGCTATCGAGATGGGGGCCGACATGGTCGAGGTCGACGTTAGATTGTCCAAAGACGGGGTGCCCGTCATCATGCACGACGAGACGTTGGATAGGACGACCGACGGAAGCGGTAGGGTTTCCGACTACACGGTCGACCAGCTTAGACGGCTAGACGCCGGGTTAGGTGAGAAGATACCCCTCTTATCAGAGGTGTTAGACCTCGTGAAGGGAAAAGCGGGTTTACTGCTTGAGCTTAAGGAGGTAGAGGCTTCCAGACCCTCTCTGAAAATGGTCGAGGAGAAGGACATGGTAAACCAAGTGATGTTCATATCCTTCCATAGGGAGGCCTTAGAGAGTATAGCCCAGGCACGTGTAGACGCCTTCAGAGGCCTGATATACGCGAGGCCTGGAGACCACTTGGTCGCGGCTAAACGTATGCGATGCATAGCCGTAGCACCCTACTACAGGCTCGCCACCGCTAAGGCCATCGGCTTCGCTCATAGGCTCAAGCTTAAAGTGAACGTTTGGACCATAGACGACTTGAAGACCGCGAGGCTCATGGCCGAGAGAGGTGTGGACGCTATAACGACGAACAAACCCGACTTGATGATATCGCTGAGAGAGGAGCTATCCAAGGGCTAGACGTCGAAAAACGTTAGGCTAACCTTAAGAGCATCTTAGCTTGTTTTTAGGTTTAGATGGCTAGCGGATACCTTATAACCGGGCCGCCTGGCGTCGGTAAGACGACCGTTCTGCTTAAGGTAATCCAAGCCGTCAAAGCCGAGGGGTTTAGGGTCGGGGGGATGGTTTGCAGGGAAGTCAGGGTCGGAAGGGTGAGAGTCGGGTTTAAGGTCGAGGACCTAGCGACCGGAAGACAGGGCTGGTTGGCTCATAGAGACTTTAAAACCTCGGTCAGGGTGGGGAGATACGGGGTTAACCTCAGAGACCTCGAAAGCATAGGCGTCGAGGCTTTAAAACGTGCCTTGAAGGACCCCGGTATACACCTCATAGCGTTGGACGAGATAGGGCCTATGGAGCTTAAGAGCAGGCTCTTCCGAGACATGGTCTTAGAGATAGTCGGGGGGCCGAAGCCCCTCGTCGCGGTTGTACACTATAGAGCTAGAGACGCTCTGATAGACCGTGTTAAAAGCCTTAGAACCCTGAAAGTCGTCAGGGTGTCCATTATGAACAGGGATAGGTTGCCGGTAGAGATCGTCGGAGAGCTTGTGAAGTTGCTGAAGGGTGGTGGGGGATGAGGGTTCTCGTAATCTCAGATATACACGCTAATATTCCGGCTTTAGAGGCCGTCTTAAAGGATGCAGGAGAGTGCGATATGATAATTCACGCAGGGGACATCGTGGATTATAATCCCTACCCTAGAGAAGCCATAGAAGCCGTCAAGAAGCTAAACATCCTATCGGTTATGGGTAACCACGACAGGGACGTAGCTCTCGGAACCCCATACGGATATAACCCCTATGCGGCGATGAGCCTCAGATGGACGAGCAGAGTTTTAAACGACCGGGAGAAACGGTTCCTACTAAGCTTACCTGAGAGGTTGGATCTAAACCTAAGCGGTGTTAAGGTCTTCGTATGCCACGGCTCACCTAGAGACCTCGTAGACGAGTACATATTCCCAGAATACCCTCAAGACGAGATGAGAAGGTGGTTAAGGGAGACAGGTGCCCGTCTCATAGTCCTAGGGCATACCCACGTCCCCTTCATAAGGAGGTTTAAAGAAGGTGTGGTGATGAACCCAGGCTCCGTAGGTCAGAGCAGAGATGGAGACCCTAGGGCTAGTTACGCGGTTTTAACCGTTCAAGATGGTCGGTTTGAGGTCGATATGAGGAGGGTACCCTACGACATCGAGAAGGTTGCCAAAGATATCTTAAAAGCAGGCCTACCCAAGTTTCTGGCCAAGAGGCTATTTCATGGTCTTTAGCCCCTCTCAGATGGGTTTATCCTCTTGGGTTCGAGGGGGCATCGACGGAACTTTTCGACTTCCTTCCAAGAGCCTACAAGCTTCACATATCCTAGCTTAATAATACCTATGGGTTTCTGACAGGGCGTGTGGATCTTTAAAACCCTTCTACCGTAGTCGACCTCCCCTATCACACCGATCCCCATGAACTCTCCACGTCTATCGTATAGACCGACTATAAGCCCTTTTTCAGAGCCTTTCCAGATCACGTTCACCGGTCGACTATAGTTCTCGAAGACCTTTCGAACATCCTCCTCGGAAACCAACCTACCGTTTAAGACGAGCAGTAAGCCGTTCGGCGTCTCCTCTCCATACACCAGTCCACCGTTAAGCTTCTCGTTAAGCATCCTAAACCTCTCCTCACTTAAGACGACCCCTGTCCCCAGGTCGTGGTTATGGATCTTAACCCAGCTCACAGGTATAGACCTAAGACCCGAACCCCTCAGGTTCTTCTGATAGCTCAGCTCTCTCAGCTCCTTCCTAGCCCCCCTATCCCTCCTCCTAGCACTTGGAAGCGGTTGAACGATAAGAACGTTAAACTTCTCCATGAGCCGTCTCCGAAGGTCCTCAAGCTCATCTTCCCTACATAAGAGGGCTATAAGCGACGGCTTTAACACGTCAGCTAGCCCGACCTTATACTCGACGGCTTTACCGTCTTCGACCCATCCGTCGGTATTGACGACGACCATATCGACCCCGTAGGCCTCCGCCTTTGTCTTAAGCTTAGCTAGAGCCTCCACCACCTCGTCTTCAAAGCCCATGGGACTTGTGGAGCCGATGAACTCTGAAGCCACCGGGTTCTGTCTGAACAAGTCAGGCGACGGACGTTTAGGTATGGCTAGACTTACGGTGGTCGGGGGACCTATCTCGGCTTGACCGACATCACCCTCTATCACGGCGACCTTAAAACCCTTCAGAAGGGCTATGTTCGTAATCAACGTGCAGAGCGTAGATTTCCCGACATCTACACCACCCATGACTATAACTGTTCCCTTGAGCTTCAAAGCCTCTTCGATAACGTTCAGCCAGCTTGACGGATAAGGCTCATCCATCTTCTCGACAAACCCGTTCACACCATATTTGATCTCTAGAAGACTATTCTCAAGGGCTTTAACCGGGAGAGCCTTGAAAACCCTCACGACTGCTCTACCGCCTTTAGTCAGCTCGACCCCCAGGGCTTCGACTCTACCTTCTGAAACTCTCAGATGAGCCGGTCCACCGATCAACAGACATTCTCCGGCTTTGACCTCGAAGAAGCTGGGTCCACCTTTTTCCATAGTTGCCACTGTAAGAGTAGTAGGGGGTCGAGAATATAATTTTTAACCATCCCCAGGGTGTAAATTCTAAATCCTAGAACCATAGCTTTAATCTATGGAGGAGTCGAGCTCTGAACCTATCTACGGGATGCCCGACGCTCGATAAGATGCTCGGTGGAGGATTACCTAGAGGATGTCTTACTCTTATATACGGCGAAGCCGGCTCAGGTAAGACCACGCTGGCCTTACAGACGGCACTTAAAGCCATGGTCGAGGGGTTCAAAATCATATACATAGACTCTGACGAGAGGCTTAGCCCCCATAGGCTTCTACAGATGGCCGATACCTTAGGCGAGGAGGCTCTTCGGAGGATGCTCATACTTAGACCAAGCTCGTTCAGCGAACAGACTTACATAGTCGAGAGCCTCGAGAGGTATGTAAGCCGGGGGGTGGTGTTGGTAGTATTGGACTCGGTCACAAGGCTTTATAGGGCTGAGCTCTCAGAGACGAGAGACTCCTTCGGTCTAAACAGGGAGCTTAACAGGCAGATGGCTTACCTGAGCAAGACGGCTAAAAACCTCGATCTTTCGGTTTTAACCATAAGCCAGGTCAGAGTCTTCGATAAAAGAGGATTGGAACCGGTAGCAGGAAGGGTCTTGAGGTTCTGGTCCTCCATAGTGATGAGGATGGAGCTCACCGTTAAACCCGACGTCAGACGTATCACGGTCGAGAAAAACAGCGTAACGGGGAAGAAGGGAGCTTTTATGGTTAAGATAACGGGTAAAGGGTTGGAGGAGGTTTAAGGCCAGGCATCTCCATTAAGCTTCGAGAAGTATATGCTGAACGTCAGGTATATAGAGATCAAAAGTAGCAGGATAGAAGCCGCCAATATGGTCTTCATAGCGTCAGAGCTTATCCTAAACCTCAAACCGACGTAGGGTAGCAGTAACCCGACAACGCCTAGCGAGAGTATGGTACCTACCACGTAACCCTCGCCGATTATCTGAGACCTGAGGCTTGGGAATATGGGGGTAAGCCTTCCGGTTTGTCTATGTTGAACCCACAGCTGGTTTACGTAATCGTTCTCCCTACTCTCTACGAGTACATATATGCCCCCGCAGACCATGTAGATCGAAGATAGCACAAGAACTACAGCCACAAGGGTCTTAGGAAACCTTAACCTCAACCCTACACCTCCGTATTAAATACACCTAAGGGTTTGATAAAATAAATCTGGAGGAGCCGTATAAATATTGCTAGACTCGTTTATGGACCTTTCTCTGTTATTTCCTCGACTATACCCGCGGCGATCGTGGTTCCCATGTCTCTGATGGCGAACCTACCGAGCTGAGGTATCTCGGAATACTGCTCCAACACGACCGGTTTCAGAGGTCTCAGCTTCACTATCGCGCAGTCACCGGTCCTCAGGAAAGACGGATGCTCCTCGATCGTCTCACCGGTCCTCGGGTTCACCTTCCTCAGAATCTCGACGAACTTACATGGCACGTGAGCCGTGTGGGCATGCATCACAGGCGTATAGCCCACTGCTATGGCGGTTGGGTGGTATACCACGATTATCCTAGCTATGAACTCCTTAGCCACCGTAGGTGGGTTGTCAGGCGAACCTGCTACGTCACCCCTACGTATATCGGTCTTCGACACACCTCTGACGTTGAAACCGATGTTGTCTCCTGGATAGGCCTCCTTGATCCTGACATGGTGGGTCTCTATAGACCTGACCTCGCCCTTAACCCCAGACGGCATGAACACTACAGTCTGGCCTTCCCTAAGCACCCCGGTTTCGACCCTACCGACTGGAACGGTGCCGACGCCTGTTATCGTGTAGACATCCTGGATGGGTATCCTAAGAGGCTTGTCCACGGGCTTCGGTGGAACCTCGAACGTATCAAGAGCCTGTAACAACGTGGGGCCCTTATACCACGGCATCTTCTCGCTAGGCTTAACTATGTTGTCTCCGGTCCAGGCAGAGACAGGCACTATAGGTATCTTAGAAACGTTGTAGCCTATCGTCCTCAAAAGCCTTGTCACGCCTTCTTTACACTCCTCAAACCTCTTCTGGCTCCAGTCGACGGTCGGGTCATCCATCTTGTTGATGGCTACTACCATCTGCCTGACGCCTAACGTCATAAGTAGGAACGCGTGCTCTCTAGCCTGCCCACCAGGCTGTATCGAGACCTCGTACTCACCCCTCTTGGCAGAAACCACCAGAAGCGCGGCGTCAGCCTGGCTGGCACCGGTGATCATGTTTTTGATGAAGTCCCTATGACCAGGAGCGTCTATGATCGTGAAGAAGTACTTGCTGGTCTCGAACTTGACGAAGGCCAAGTCGATTGTTAGACCCCTTTCCCTCTCCTCCTTAAGCCTGTCCATAACCCACGCATACTTAAACGACTCCTTACCCAAAGCCTTAGCCTGCTCCTCATACTCCCTAACAGTTCTTTCGTCTATAGCACCTACTAGGTATAGTAGATGGCCCATCAAAGTGCTCTTACCATGGTCCACGTGCCCGCATATCACCAGGTTTAAGTGAGGTTTCTGGCTCATAACGTCAAATCCCCCTATTCGGGAAGTAACTCATGAACCAGTTATAAAAAGTTTGCTTTAAAAAGAGCCGGTAAGACGGGTTAGAACACTCTCTAAAGCCGACTCGAGACATCTACTATCGAAAACAGAGAAGAGCTGGAGAGAGTTTACCTAGAGGCCAACGCTATGCGTTCAAGCTCGTCTCTACGCTGGATCGCGTAGGAGTCCTGGGAGCCCTCAGCAGCCTTGATTATCTCATCCGCCAGACACTCGTCTATGGTCCTAGGATTACTGAAGGCCTTAAGCCTAGCGCCTTCTACGAGGTATCTAAGAGCTAAGTCCAGCCTTCTAGAGGGTGAAACGTCGACCGCCCTGTGATACACTATACCGCCGTAGGCCACCCTCGTAACATCCTCACAGGGAGCGGCGTTCTCCACAGCCCTAACCAAAACCTGAAGAGGGTTCTCACCCGTCTTAAGATGGATTATCTCGAAGGCGTTTCTTATGATGTTTAAGGCTTTAACCTTCAACCCCGCGTTTCTACCCGGACGCATGAGCTGGTTTGCAAGCCTCTCCACTATCGGAACGTTAGCCTTAGCGAAAGGTCTATGCTCATGCCGCCCACCGGTTCTGGCGTAGAAAACAGGTCTGAGACATATGTAAGACTTGAGACTGGGGTCTTTAACCTCAACCCCCTCGTAAGACCATCTCCCGAAAAGCTTAATCTCATCCTTCTCAGACAACTATGCTCACCACCCAGAAGCTACCTGATCGGCTTCTGAGCCTTACCGATTATAAGCCTATTCAGAGGTACGCCGTTAACGGCTATGACCTTAAACCTCACACCGGGTATGTCGCCCATAGACCTACCCCTCGTACCTCCGATGCCTTCGATTATAACCTCGTCATGCTCGTCTACGAAGTTCAACGCACCGTCTCCGGGCAGGAAGGCCGTCACGACACGGCCGTTCTTTATAAGTTGAACCCTAACGCATTTACGGATCGCCGAGTTCGGCTGCTTAGACTCTACACCGACCTTTTCAAGTACTATACCCCTAGCCATGGGAGCGCCCTCTAAGGGGTCTGCCTTGATATCTAGACCTAACATCCTACGCTTGTAGTATCGATAACTCCACCTAAACTTCTTCCTCTTCTTCCTAAGAACTCTAGCCGCGAATTCTCCAGGCATAGCTGGATACCATAAGCCCTTTAACCCATATTTAAAGTTTAAACAGTCGGTTACAGGAACCTACATTTACACTAGAAGCTAAGACTGAGCACGCCGGTGGGTCTTAGCCTATCCCTAGAGCTTTCAGACAACTATTATATGGCTGATCTGGAAGTATTTCCTCGCAAGCTTCCTAGCTCTCTCGATGACCCTGCCGTTTTTACCTATCGCAATACCCTTGTCTCTGGGCTCGACGGTTACGACCGCTAACTTATCACCGTTCGGTCTCTCAGTTATCCTAACCTCTTTCACCTTAGCCGGCGCTAGCGATTTAACTATGAACTTCTCAGGGCTTGGAGCATATTCTAGAAAATCTACCTCGCGTTTTAGAAGCTTCCTCAGAAGTCTGACCTTAGACCCCCTCTTACCCAGAGCCAGCCGTAGGTCGCCCTCCTCTACTATGAAGGTTACCCTACCGGTCTCAGGGTCTATCAGGCAGTCTCGACACCTTGCTCCGGTCAAGTTTTCGACTATATTTATGAGACCCATCTCTTCAGCCGTAAGTCTTACACCCTCACTCTTCATAGCTCTCAGCCACCAACTCCATTATATTCGACTCACCCGGATCCCTCACAGCTAACATCATAACCGGGAACGGCTTACCACAGACGCGGCCCAGTTCGATGCTAGTACCGTTGTACACGTAGACCGGTATCGAAGCTCCTTTACTGTAGTAATCGACAAGCATTCTTAAATCTTTTGGGGCATTAGACGCTACGATTATCATCCTAGCCTTACCGGTTTTAAGGAGGTTTAAAGACCTCCTAGAGCCGAACACAACCTTACCTGTTCTAACCGCGCTATAGATGGCTTTGTCTGGGTTCACCATACGGTACTCACCTCTCCCTCGACGAGCTGGGGGTCATATAAATATCAACCATACCCGTACCCACCTTCATATCCTGACCGGCTATTATGTTCTCCGTGACACCCTTCAGCTCATCCATGATGCCCTTGACCGCGGCGTCGACTATGTTAGAAACCGTTATCTCGAAGGCAGCCCTAGCAAGGGGGCTGGACTTTTCACCGGTCACCCCGTGCCTACCGACTTGACGGATCCTACCCGTGAGCGTCATTATATCAGCCACCAGCATGAGATGTCTTATATCGAGGTCTAGACCACCACCTATACCCTCAAAAACCTCCTTAGCCTCCTTTATAATAGCGTTTCTAGCAGCCTCTATCCCTAGGGTCTCATATATCTCATACAGGTTGTTTGTCATAGTCCTAGTGGGGTCGACGCCAGGGACTTGAATAACCTTGCTGAAGTTTGAACCGTCGACTTGGATTATCCACTCTCCACCCTCCTCGACCACCTGAACCCTCTTGATGCCAGGTACACCCTTGACGTGAAGCTTCATCGTCTTATCTACGAGCTTCTTGAGACCTGGGAGGTCCATAGCAGACTTAGGTTTAACCACTATCTCATCTCCCGTAAACTCTATAGTGGTGTTAGGTAGCGTGAGTCTTTCCAGGTCTTCATCTGTTACACCCCTGTTCTTCATAGCGACCCTATCGATCTTAACCCTCACGACACCGTTGTCGAGGTCTATCTCGTACTCGCCCTTAGCCGCGATATCCCTGATGGCCGTGTGGACAAGCGACTGGGCTACGGCCAAGGCCTTATCCCTGTCGAACCTATGCTCCTCGTCGAGCTTAACCGTCATTATAGGTGTGGACGGTTTCTTCCGCGCATCTACGATCTCTATGAGCCTCGGAAGGCCTAGCGTCACATCCCGCTCTCTTACACCCGCGAAGTGGAACACTCTAAGGGTCATCTGGGTACCGGGTTCACCTATGGACTGAGCGGTTACGACGCCGACGGCTTCACCGGGGTCGACCTGGGAGTTTTCAAACTCGACAACTGTCGCCTCTATAAGCTTTCTAGCATCTTCCAGACTCAGACGTTTATCGATTATCAAACGTCTAAGCTCGGAGATATAGTAGGGTGTGAGTCTGAGACGGTATTTCTCCAGAAGCTCGTCCAACTCCTCAGGCGTGGGAGGTGTTTCGCAGCCCTTAAGACTCATCCTCTCCAACAGACGCTGGAGGTTCACGGCTTTACCGTGGTCACTCTTCGATGGGTCCACTCCGTCTTCGCCGTATCTAAGCTGAACGACCTCGCCGTCTGTCGTCCTGACAGTCCCGTCGTACTCGACCCTTAGATACTCGAGCGCGTGTATAAGCCTTCTCTGCATGTAACCGCTCTGCTGGGTTCTAACCGCCGTATCGACCAGACCCTCTCTACCCGCCATGGAGTGGAAGAAGAACTCTATGGGAGACAGACCCTTGTAGAAGGATGACTCGATGAAGCCCCTCGCCTTCGGGCTCTGGTCGCCCCATTTGAAATGTGGCAGAGCTCTATCTAGATAGCCGCATACGACACGTCTACCTCTTACCGACTGCTGACCGAGGCAAGCCGTCATGTGGCCTATGTTAAGCTCGGAGCCTCTGGCGCCGCATCTAACCATTATTATCCCCTGGTTACTCATCGTTAGCGACGTAGAGGCAACCTCGTCGCAACGCTCTCTAGCCTTAGACAGCTCGTTCATTATCAGAAGCTCCAGCGACTCCTCCAAGGTTCTACCCGGAATCCTCCTCAGAGTACCGCGGTTATACTCCTCTATAAGCTTCTGAACCCTCTCCTCGGCTTCTCTCAGGATTTGGGCTATGGATTCCTTAGCTTTCTCCGGGAGGTTAAGCTCGTCTAGGGAGAAGCTGAACCCCCTCATCGTTATGAAAGTGTTGAGTAACCGGCAGAGTTTGTTGAGGAAGGTGGCTGCGAAACCCGTACCGTAGTCTCTGACTATTCGGTGGTAGAGCGTCTCAGCCCTTTCGGCGCCTATGGAGTTTTTATCTATAACCCCCTTGACGAGCTGCCCGTTTCTGACCACAACCACACCTTCGAGCGGACACTCCTCATCCGGAGATGTATGCTTATGCTTACAGACCGTAGCTCTACCGAAGTAGTTAAAATCTTCAGGCAACAATAGGCTGAACACCTGTTTACCGGTCCACAGGGGTTCAGGCTCTTTTATAGCAGGCGGAGGTATCTCGCCGTCATAATCTATGGCGGCGAGGAGGGTGAAAAACTCCCTCTTATCCAGATACGTGTCCTTCCTCGTGAGAAGGTAGGCAGCCGTCAGGAAGTCCCTCGTCGAGCCTATTATCGGGGCACCATATCTAGGAGATATTATCTGGTCCTGAACCTGCATGAGTAGCCGGGCTTCAGACCTAGCCTCTTCGCTCTGGGGGATGTGGAGGTTCATCTCATCTCCGTCGAAGTCCGCGTTGTAGGGTATGCACACGGCTAGGTGAAGCCTGAACGTCTTGTACGGTAGAACCTTTATCCTATGGGCCATTATGGAGATTCTATGTAGCGAGGGTTGACGGTTGAATAACGCGATGTCGCCGTCTCGTATATGCCGCTCCACTATATAGCCTGGCTCGAGGCTTTCGGCAAGCTTCTTCCTATCGGCTACGAAGTCTAGTCTGATCTTTCTACCGTCCGGCCTGGTTACATACAGGGCTCCCGGATACACGTCCGGTCCGTTTATGACAAGCTTCTTCATCTCCTCCAGGTTCCACACTGTAACCTTCTCGGAAACCGTGAGCCTCTTAGCGATATCTATGGGGACACCTACCTCATTGATGTCTAGGTTCGGGTCAGGGGATATCACGGTCCTAGCCGAAAAGTCGACCCTCTTCCCGGTCAGGTTTAGCCTAAACCTCCCCTCCTTACCCTTAAGCCTCTGGCTGAGGGTCTTGAGGGCTCTACCAGACCTGTGTCTAGACGGGGGTATACCGGGGGCCTCGTTATCGATGTAGGTCGTCACATGGTATTGAAGG
This sequence comes from Candidatus Bathyarchaeota archaeon B24, assembly GCA_001593865.1. Classification (GTDB taxonomy): domain Archaea; phylum Thermoproteota; class CALKCG01; order B24; family B24; genus B24. Next base: position 80,679 of record LUCB01000003.1, on the reverse strand, counting down.
AGGTCCGAGAGCTCCTCCCTTATAAGAGTCGGCGCACCGCTGGCTATGGCCTCTTTAAGCCTCTCGTTTATCCGGATTATATCTACGAGCTTGTGGGTTAGGTCGTCCTCAGACCTTATGCCTGTTTCAAGAGTTATAGAGGGTCTGACGTAAACAGGTGGGACAGGTAGAACCTGCAGTATAGCCCACTCAGGTCTAGCCGATGATGGGTCATATCCTAAAAGCCTGAGGTCGTCATCAGGTATTCTCTCAAGCCTGCTTCGTATGGTGCCTGCGTCGAGCCTTATGACGCCCCCCTCTCTCTGATGCTCGTAAAACGTCGTCGGCTTCATAAGCTCTATACGATATTGAGGGCTACCGCAGTAGGGGCATTCAGACCTCTTCTTCGCCTCAGATTTGACGCTGTCGAAAAACCTCTTGGGAACCTCTCCGAGGGATTTCTTAAGCTCCTCCATCTTCTCTTTGAGCTTCTCGATCTTATCGGATGGGATCAGAAGCCTTCCGCATTCTCTGCACGTTATCGTTAAAAGCTCGTATATGTATTTCACAAACCCCACGTGAACTATGGGTACGGCAAGCTCTATATGGCCGAAGTGGCCGGGGCACATGGCGGCCGTGTTACCGCATGTGGCGCACCTCTGCCTCGGTTCGAGCGTCCCGAGCCTACCGTCCATGAGACCAGATGGTATCGGGACACCGTCTTCGTCGTACGTGTCGGGCGTCCTTATCTCAACTACAGACATCTTCCTGATCTCATGCGGCGAGAGCAGGCCGAATTTTATACCGGCTATACGTTTATACGTCTCAAGCATCATTTTACATGCCCTCCTCCAGTATAAGCCTGGGAGCCACGCACATACTCATCAGCTCCTGGAGAAGTAGCTTAAACGCATATGGCATTACGACCGGGTATACACGGGCGTTATCTCCGCATAGCCTACACACGTATCTACCGCTTCTCGAGTCGTAGTAGGCTAGGAAGCCGCAGTTTGCACATACATAGGCTACAAACTTGTCAGACTCCTCAAGCATCCTATCCTTAAGCAACATAGCCGCGCCGTAGCCTATGAGACAGTCTCTCTCCATCTCGCCGAACCTTAATCCTCCGCCTCTAGCTCTACCCTCCGTAGGTTGTCTCGTGAGCATCTGAACTTGTCCTCTAGCCCTAGCATGTATCTTATCGGCCACCATGTGATGCAGCCGCTGATAGTAGACTATGCCTATGTATACCTCAGCCTCCAACCTCTCACCGGTTAAACCGTTATACATTATCTCCCTACCGCTCGGTTTGAAGCCGTAACGTCTCAATATAGCGCCTACGTCCTCAAGCCTCTCCTCCTGGAAGGCTGAACCGTCGATGGGTCTACCCATGAGAGCCGCCGCCTTACCGAATATAGACTCCAGAAGCTGGCCGACCGTCATCCTAGACGGGAACGCATGGGGGTTTATTATGACATCCGGGACTATCCCGTCCTCTGTGAACGGCATATCTTCGCCGGGGTATATCATACCTATGACTCCCTTCTGCCCGTGTCTAGACGCGAACTTATCGCCTATCTCCGGTATCCTGTTATCCCTAACCCTGACCTTCACAACCTTACTTCCCTGAGCTGTCTCGGTCACTATGACCGCGTCCACGACGCCCTTCTCAGAGGGTCTCAGAGATACAGATGTATCCCTCCTCGAGGGGCCTCTAGCCTCTAGTTCTCTATACTCTTCTATAAACCTCGGTGGGCTTGTTCTACCGATTATGACATCTCCTCCTCTGACCTCGCTTTCGACGCTGGCTATCCCGTCCTCCTCCAGAACCCTATAGTATTCATCACCCCTATACCCTCTCATACCGCTAGAAGGTATCTCGATCGAGTCGCGCTGACCACCCAGATACTGGTAGCACTCAGCCTCATAAAGCCTGAAGAACGACGACCTAGCTAAACCCCTATCGATAGAGTATTTGTTGAATATTATCGCATCCTCCATGTTATAGCCTCCCATCGTCAACACGGCGACCACCATGTTCTGACCGGCGGGTCTCTTATGGAAGCCCATTATCTCCATGGGCTTGGTCTCGACAAGCGGTCTCTGCGGGTAGTGTAAGAAGTGGGCCCTAGAGTCCATCCGCAGGAAGTAGTTGGTGGCATATACCCCTATGGCCTGCTTAGCCATAGCGGCTTCATAGCTGTTTCTAGGTGAGTGGTTATGCTCGGCGAACGGTATTATAGAGCCGCATATACCGAGTATGGTGAGCGGGCAGATCTCGAGGTGAGTGGTCTCAGGCCCTATATCCTTAGGCGTCAAGGCTATGTAGGCGTTCTCCTCCTCCTCGGCGTCCAGATATTCTATGACGCCGAGTTTAACCAAGTCCTCCCAGCTCATCAACCCCTTCTTCAAAGCATCTATATGCTCCGGCTTGAGCAGAGGTTTACCGTTCTCGACGACTATGAGCGGTCTCCTACATCTACCCGCGTCACAGTTTACCTGAACCTCTCTCTTAGCCTCGAGGTATGCTATGTTGACCTCAGGGCTTATACGTCCCTTCCTCCTAAGTCTTCTAAACTTCCTAACGAGACCTTCAGGGTCTAGGGTGTAAAAGCTCACAGTCCCGTTTATATACACCTTAATACCCTTAATGCATGTCTCTTTATCGGCCTTCTCGACCGGGACACATCCAAGGCTGATCAATACCTTTTTAACAGGCTCTGTATCCGCTGAGACGGATATAGTAGCCATCAAAGCGAGGTTCTTCACCAAGCCGCAGTTGGAGCCCTCAGGCGTCTCGACAGGGCAGAGTCTGCCGAAATGCGTCGAATGCAGGTCTCTAGCCTCGAAGTTAGGTTGGCTTCTGCTCAGCGGAGACTGAAGCCTCCTCAGGTGGCTGAGCGTAGATAAGAGGTTTGTCCTATCCAGAAGCTGACTTATACCCACCCTGCCTCTACCCCAGTTCCCGGTGGCTATGGCATGCTGCATCCTCTCAGTAAGAATCCCAGGCCTTATAGCGAGCTTAACAGACTCCTCTATAAGCTTCTTAACCGATAAGCGTTCAAGCTGGTAGGCCATATCTTTGATCATATCCCGGAATATGGACCTGAACAGGTCTGCTAGAAGCGGACCTGCGAGCCTGATACGTTTGTTAGCATAATGGTCTTTATCATCTTCGGCTCTTAAGCCGAGCTTAAGCTGAATAAGCCTACACGCTATCTCGGCTAGGTATCTAGCCTTCTTAAGCCTGACATCTGGGCTTCTACCCAAGTGTAGGAGAAGGTTATTATCCAAGATCATGCAAGCCCTGAGCCTCCTACGGGCTTCATCCTGACCGTAGGCGACCCTGTTGCCGATATAGGTTATAGCCTTTTCGACGCTGTCTATCCTAGGAGCCTTGTCGAAGGACGGCTCAAGCTGCCCCATAATAACCGGGTCGAGAGACACCATCTCGGCTATCTCGCTGTCCTTCTCAACCCCTAGGGCTTTCATGACCACTACAAACGGAAGCTCGACGGATACGCCAGGTATCGAAACGTATATCGCTCCGTCAGGCTTAAGCTTCACCTCGACCCTGGTCCTGAAGCCTACGGTCGTGGAGAATACCTTAGCCCTGTAGACGGGCCTAGAGCCGCTTCTATCGATGTCTATGATAACCCTGTTTGGAGCAAGGTCCTCTAAGCCAACTATCACCCTCTCCGAGCCGTTTATTATAAAGTATCCGCCGGGGTCGTCAGGGTCCTCACCGATAGCCAGAAGCTCCTCCCTGCTCATATCGCTTAGAGGACAGATCTTAGACTTCAGCATGACCGGTAGGTTTCCGATGTAGACACTCTTGGTCGTCATCTTTTTACCGTTCAATATAGGCGTCATCTCTAGAAACAGCGGTGCAGAATAGGTCAGGTTTCTAAGCCTGCACTCGAGCGGAGTGACCTCGTGGAAGGAGCCGTCGACCTCTGTGACCCTAGGAGTACCTATCGTAACCTCACCGAACTCTATGTAGAGGTTCCCGCTTTCGACAGGAACCTCTACGCCACCGATCTCATCTATGACACGCTGTAACCCCTTCTCGACGAACTCGTTATACGAGTCTAGATGCTGCCTGACTAGGCCCTTCTCCTCGAAGAAGGCTTTCATCAAAATCCACATATCATCTTGCGTGTACAATTTCAACCCTCCACTACAAACCTGTAAAATACAGCTAAACCGGCTGTCGGGCTCCTCCTAACGATCCGGAGGACATCACCGGGCTTAGCGCCTATGGCCACCGCAGCCGGGTCGCGGGCCATGATCTTAGCGAGCTGATACTTCTTGACATGGTATCTCCTTAGGAGATCTTCTACCTCATCCTTCGACAAGATGCTGTGTTTAGGGACAAGCTCGTGCTTAAATATATCAAACCTGATCTTCTGAGAGGAGCCCATAATCTAGACCCGCTTAGAAACGCGCTACTCAAGATAGCGAGTAGCCTCTAATAAAGATTTCTCTCTATCAGCGGTCGTTTAAACACGGTTAGGAGGTCTGAAGCCGTCTGATAAGCTGAGCCATCCTCTTAGCCTTACGTCTGATCCTATCCAAGTCTTCCGACCCAGGTTTGCCTCTGACGATCAAACCGTAGTGCAGGTCTCCGGGGTCTCCCTGAACGACCATACCATGTATCAACAGCGACTCCAGGATCGAAAGCAAGGTGGTTTCACCTCCTGTTCCATGTCCCCCGGCGGTCGTGAACGCAAAACCAACCTTACCGTCAAGCTTACCATGTAAAGCTACGGAGTCGTCTATGAGCTTCTTAACCTCCGCGGCCATCTGGCCATAGTAGGTCGGCGAGCCTATGGCTATCCCATCGTAATCCATAAGCTCTTCAACCTTCACCTCTGAGACAGGCTTCAAAACCACCTCTAAACCCTCAGCTCTAAGCGTCTCCGCGAACATCTCAGCAAGCCTACGGGTATTGCCCCCACGGGAATAGTAGGTTACCAAGACTTTAGCCATCTAAACACCCCCTGAACCTAGCTAGATGCTAGAATTAAGCTTTTTCACAGCCTCCACTATGACTTTAAGCTTCCTAAGACTAATCTTATAAGCCTCCTCTTCAGGTAAGAAACCGGCGAAACCCCCGAAGCCGCAGTCGGGTTTAACCATGTAGACCCTATCGCCGTAGACGCTTAAGGCTTTAGCCAATATCGACGAAACCTCCTCGACGCTCTCGACCATAGTGTTCTTCGAGGATACGCATCCTACTGAAAGTAGTTTCCCGTGGTCTCTAAGCCCCTCGGCCGTTATCGACCTGAAGTTCCCGGGTGATGTCTTAAACTCATGGTCGAGTAAAGAAAACTCGGACCTCAGTAGTAGCCTGAAAAGCGCCGGAGATAACCTACCGCATACGTGGACGCCGAACATAGCCCTCCTAGGCTTAAGCATGCTTAAGACCTTTAAGATATCCTCGTCGCTGTGTCCGAGGATCGAGCCTTTAGCGCCGTAGATGACGGATAAAATCGGCTCGTCGACCACTATAAGCGTATATCCCAGGTCCTCAAGCCTCCGTATTAAACGCGATAAAACCGAGGCTAAACTTTTTAAGAAGGTCAGGTCCTTCATCATAGTCTTGCCCAGGAAGCCTGAAGACCCAACCGGGTAGATCCTAGAGGCTAACGTGAAAGGTCCTGTGACAGGAGCCCTCAAACCTCTAAACTTGAAACCCAGCCTCTTCCTGGATTCGATAAACCACTGCGCTTCCAAGGGTACGGGGATCTCCGACCTTCTCAGCTTCCTAGAATTCTCAGCGGAGAGGAGATAGTTTAAACCGCTCTTCTCAAGAAGCCCTTGAGCTGCAAGCGGGTCTAGGAACATGGTTATGAAATCCCTAAGCTGAGGATAGCAGGGGTAGTTTAACCCCACCTCGTAGAGGTCTATTAAAATCCTCTCGACAGACTTCCTCGAGAAGCTAAGCGGAAAACTTCCTACGCAACTTATGTAGATGTTGAACACCTCCCTCTCGGTTCAGTCGGTTTTAAGAGCCACGATCACAGCTATATCCGTTACGTTCGTCCCCGTCGGGCCGGTAAAGATCAGGTCTCCAAGGCTCTTGAAGAACCTGTAGGAATCGTTATCGCCGAGGTATTTCTCAGGGTCTAAACCCTTCTCCTCCGCCCTGAGGACTGTTTTACCGTCGGCTATCGCCCCGGCGGCGTCTGTCGGACCATCGATCCCGTCGGTCCCTAGAGAAGCGATCGTAACTCCCCTAAGACCCTTGATCTTCCTAGAGGCTGATAGGACAAGTTCCTGGTTTCTACCGCCTAGCCCAGAGCCTCTGACGGTTACGGTCGTCTCGCCACCGGCTATTATCGCGGCCGGCTTCTCTACAGGGCTGTCGGCTAAGACTTCTTCGACCAGTATGCTGCCATAGACCGTGCCGACGTGCCTAGCCTCGCCCTCGACCACAGACGATAGTATTAAGGTATTTAATCCAAGCTTCTGGGCGCGTTCAGCCGCTATACGACATGCAAGCCTATTGTTCCCGACGATCAGATTATGGACTTTTTCGAATACCTTATCTCCTGGCTTAGGAGTCTCCTCGACTTCGCCTCTTAAACCGGCTTCTATACGTCTTCTGACAGACTCTGGGACAGATTCCCATATACCGTATCTCCTGAGTATTTCGTAGGCGTCTTTGAAAGTCGAAGGATCAGGCGAAGTAGGCCCGGACGCTATGACCTCCAACGGATCACCTACGACATCTGAAACTATCAAGCTCAATACCGTAGCCGGATAGGCGGCTCTAGCGAGCTGACCACCCTTAAAGGCTGAAATATGCTTTCTAACGGCGTTGACTTCGTCGATTCTCGCACCACATTTTAGAAGAGCCTGCGTGGTCCTTTGTTTGTCCTTAAGCGTTATATCCTCGGCCGGTAGAGGTGTCATAGCCGAGCCGCCTCCAGAGATCAGACAAATGACAAGGTCTTTCTCAGAGGCATCAGACACTAGCTTCAGGATCTGCTTCGCACCTAAGAGACCCTCCTCGTCTGGTATAGGGTGACTTACCTTCTTAGATTCGACCCGGCCGGTTAAGGATTCGAAGCTTACATCCTTGAGTATGTTTATGAATCCTCTGGTCAGTTTATCGCCTATGAGCTGCTCCATAGCCTCAGCCATAAGGTGGCTTGCCTTCCCGAAGCCAACGAGGTATACGTGTTCAAACTCGTCTAGGTCTAGGGTTAACCTGTCGATATGCAGTTTAGAGCCGGTTCTTCTGACTTTGGAGAATACCATCTTCCTTGGGTCAAGCTCTTCGATGACTTTATCGAGAACCTCAAGACATATTCTTCTGGCCTCTTTATCCTCGTCCGTCAAACCGTTAGCTACGAGTTCTTCGAAGTTTCTGATCCTCAATACGACTCCACCATCCGTGTGATAAACCGTTTAAAACGTTTAAAGTTAGCGGAGAGGCTAAACCCTTAAATCGAACGCGGCATCCTGATCTAAAGGTATGGCTCAGAAGCTTGGGTTGGCTTTAGTAGCAGGGTTTGTAACAGCTGCTGTAATAGACTTTGTCGTCCTCTTAACCACCGGAATGAGTGCGGCCGTTCTTCTATCGTCTTTTCTAGGAGGCCTAGTAGCAGGGAGCTTCTTCATAGAACCGATAAAAGGCGGTGGTAAAGCAGGAATAACGATAGCCCTCGTAGACGCTTTACTGGTACGTCCATCCATAGCCATGCTCCTATACCAGATGGGGGTTATACTTCTACCTGAGGAACCGTTGCCAGGTACAGAGTTATCGAATATACCCTTCCTCATAGTCGCGATGCTCGTGAGCTTAGCGATAGAGCTTAGCATAGGTTTCGGAGGGGGCTTCGTAGGCGCCTATCTGAGGAAAACCCTAGCCCCTGTCAAGCCCCGTGTTACTCCAGGTGTCTGTCCATACTGTGGAGCTAAAGTACCTCCCGAGGCCGTATACTGCCCATACTGTGGGGCTAAACTTAAGGAGGCTTAGCTTAATTAGGAGATAACCCTATACCTCTCCATCGTTGAAGGCCGTGGCTTTGTTCTCAGGAGGTAAGGATAGTCTATTCGCCTTATGGACCGCTATGCACCAAGGATATGATGTATCCTGCTTGATAACCCTCATACCTAAAAGCCTAGAATCCTGGCTGTTTCACTATCCGGCGGTCCGGTTTGCGGTCCTACAAGCCGAGGCCATGGGGATCCCTATCCTCATCAGGAGGACAGGCGACTCTGCAACTAGGGGCTTAAGAGACCTACGTAGTATGCTGAAGAAAGCCGTAGAGAGGTTCGACGTAGACGTAGTCGTCTCAGGTGTTCTGGCGAGCGATTATCAGAGAACGCTAGTCGACCTCGTATGCGAGGAGCTTAAGCTTAGAACGTTCACACCGCTTTGGGGGAAGAGAGGCGAGCTTCTCTTAGCCGAAGTGATGAGCCTAGGCTTCTCGGTTATGATAGTCGGCGTCGCGGCTGAGGGGTTGACGAAAAAATGGTTGGGTAGGGTGTTAAACGACGAAGCCATAGAGGAACTCAACTCCCTGGCGTCCAGGTATAGGTTTAACCCAGCCGGAGAAGGGGGTGAGTATGAGACACTCGTATTGGACGCGCCGATCTTCAAGAAGCGGCTCGTTGTGGAAAAAGCCAGACCGGTTTGGATGGGGGATTCAGGATATCTCGAGATAGAGGAGGCTTATCTAGCGACGAAATGAAGACCATCATTTCATAAACTCCTCTAAGAGCTCGGGGACTTGCAGTAGACTTTTCACACGGGTACATCGCTGGCCAGCGTATCGGTTTGCCCTGTCTATCAATATGGCCTTCAACCCGGCTTTCTCAGCTCCGAGGTAGTCTGCCTCATAGTCGTCGCCTATATGAACCATCATGTCCGGTGGCGTACCGGAGACCCTAGAGGCGTACAGGAAGATCTCGGAATCAGGTTTCTCGACCCCTAGGGAACCTGAGGCGAACAGTAGGCTGAAGTATCCTCTAAGACCGACCTGGGTTAAATAGGCCGAGAGGTTCCTCTCGGATGAGACGTTGGAGATCACTATCAGTTTAAAACCCATCTCCTTAAGCCTTCTGACAGCCGGCTCGGCGTCGCTGTAGGGTTTCATAAGCCTCTTATCGCGTCTAACCTCGAGGATACGGTCTACCAATTCTCTCGACTCTTCAACCCTGAGGTTGAGGAGAATCCGAGAAATGAGCTTTCTTTGAGAATCCTCGTTCCATACAAGGTTCTCCCTGCGTTTAACCATACGCCACCATTCCACGGCCTCACGATAAGCCGACTCCACCTCCATCAACCGAAAGCGATAGCCCATCTCCTCTAGGATTTCATGGTAAACCTCATAATCCTCCTTAACCTCATAGGCTAAAGTCCCACCGAAGTCGAACGAGACCGTCGCTATAGGCTTGGACATAACCTCTAAGGTTAAAGAGGTTCTACGTTTTAAGCTTTGATCCCGAGCTCTTCTAGACCCTCCTCAGCTAGACTGTAGACGGCTTCTGGGTCTAGGGTTTCGACGGTTTTCTCGACCATCAGGGGCTTGCCTTGGACGAGCACCGTATCCACGTTTAAACCCTTAGCCGAGTATATGAGGTTCGCCACTAGGCTTTCAGGCCCATGTATCGGCTGAAGGCTTGGAGTTTTCAAGTCGACGAGTATCAGATCAGCCTCCAAGCCTTCTTTGACGCAACCGACCCTACCTTGTAGCCCAAGGGCCTCGGCAGCCGAAACGGTAGCCATATCTAATATCTGCTGAGCCTTAAAGACAGCGGGATCCCAGCGGCTATGCTTTTGAAGGAGGGCGGCGAACTTCATGGTCTCGAACATGTCCAGCGTGTTATTGCTCGCAGCCCCATCTGTACCGAGCGAGACAGCAACCCCGAACTCAAGCATCTCCGGTATGGGTGCTACCCCACCCACGCCGAGTTTCATGTTCGAGACCGGACAATGAGAGACGCTAACACCCCTCTCAGCCAAGACCCTCACGTCGTGCTTAGTCAACCAAACACAGTGCGCCGCAAGAACCCTCGGGGTTAAAAAGCCGAGTTTATCCAAATACTCGACCACCGTGCATCCGTAGGTCTTCTGGAAAAGAGCCTGCTCCCTCCTCGTCTCGGCTAGGTGAATGTGAACAAGCGTATCAAGCCTCTCGGCTAGAAGTATAGCCTCAGCTAGAAGCTCATCGGAGCATGTGTAGGGTGCATGAGGGGCGATTATCGGCTTAACCTTGGGATCTCTGAGGCCCCTTATCGACTCGACCGCCTTGTAAGTAGCGTTTAAGAAGTCCTTTCGAAGCGGCTCGTTCGATATCCTAACCTCGTCTGAACCGGCTACGTCGATCATCCCTTGACCTATGAAACCCCTTAGACAAGATTCATGAACTGCTCTAGCGACCTCGCCTGCGTGATAGTACATGTCGACCACACAGGTCGTTCCGGTCCTTATCATCTCGAGACACCCTAGGAGAGCACCTATGTAGCATAGTCGACCTGTCAACTTACGTTCGACCGGCCAGATCCTTTCCCTAAGCCACTCATCTAACGGCAGGTCTTCCGCATATCCCCTGAGCAGAGTCATCGATAGGTGAGTATGCGTGTTTATGAGACCGGGCATAAGAACCTTACCCTCACCGCTCACCACCAAGTCCCCGCCTTTTAAACCGCGGCCTATCGCCTCGATCAAACCATCCTTAACAAGCACAGAAGTTTTCCTTAAAACCCGTCTATTCTCGTCTTGGGTTAAAACCCAGTCGCAGTTTTCGAGGAGCACCTCCAAAGAGACACCTAAACCTAAGCATAAGATGCTAGGATTTTTGAAGTTTACGGGGCTGGAGGAGCGTATATTATTTCACCGATCGAGGAGCTAAGGTCATAGCCATCGAAACGCTTCAACCGCTTTTGGAAAAACGAGCTTTCAAGAAAACCTATGAAAGCCTTTACAGGTTTTCTATCGAGCCTAGAGACCCTCACGACGAAATCATAGTTCTCCCAGCAAACAGGTGTATAGGCTAAACCATATTTCTCAGCGATGTATTTCAGGGTTAAACCCACATCCCCCTTATCCTCAAGTATGCCTTTGGCCACTTCGTGATGAGTTTTAACCTCGAAATCGTAACCCAATACCCTACTCGGGATCTCTCGAGGCTCTATGCCTAGTCTCAAGGCCCTGGCCTTCAGAAGCTGGTCGAGCAGAAGCCTAGTCCCAGAGCCTAGAACCCGGTTCACCAATCTAACCTTACCGGCGAGTATGTCGTCTACCCCCCTAAACCGAGTGGTGTGTCTATAGGCGAAGACCATAAGCCTCTTGAACCCCTTGATGACCACGGCTTTATCGTCCAGCCAATACTTCGCCAAGAAGGGGGTGTTGTATACACCCGTCTCAGGGTCTTTCAGGTGTACTCCAGCTACATCCGCCTCACCGAGCATCACGCTAGCTAAGCCGCCTGCGGAGCCTATCCATGAAACCTCGACATCCCTTAAACCGCTAAACGTCTTGAAATCTTCTATAGAATCCTCCAGTAAAGGGTCATGGCTACCGGCGATCAACAAGTCAGGTGGTATGGATTTGGTAGTCTCGACCTCTACAGATTCAGACACCACCTTAAGATGAGCCATGTAGGTCTCTAAAAGCCTCCTACCGGCCTCCGTAAGCCTGGTTCCGCCTCCGCCTCTACCGCCTTTAGCAGGCTCGATTATGCGCATACCAAGAGACCTCTCGGTCTTGACCATCATAGACCACGCGTTAGAGTAGGGTATTCCGAGGCTTCTACAAGCCGATAGAATGGAACCACGTTCGTCTATGAGTTTCAAGAGCATAGCAGACCGCCTATCCAAAACAGGTTTGTCATCGAGCAACGCTACGAGGTCTAACCGGAACTTTAGTCTTCTAAGAACATCTTCTTTCAAAGCGACCTCCGATAGAATTATAGCATCCCATGGAGGGATATGTCTTTCGCGTCTATACTCGCCGAGGATTTCGTTGATAACAGGGTGATAATTCTAAGCTAGGTGATCGACTTCAGCTTAACTTTTTGGTGAAACAATGTTTAAGTTCGCCGATACCTACCGGTTGAAGACGGTGTTAAAGGATTGAAGACTTCTACGCTTGAAGATTTCGTCAAAGAGGCTAAGGAAATAGCTAACTCTAAAGGGTTTCATGTGACCTGGGATAATGCACCGGTCTACCTTATGCTGGTCGTGACGGAACTTGCTGAAGCTATGGAGGCTTGGAGAGACGACGACAGGAAAGGGTTCCGGGAGGAGATAGCCGACACCTTGATCAGGGTTTTCCATCTATGCGGAGACCTAGACCTTAGGATATCGGAGGCCGTTAAGAGGAAGATGGAGATAAACAGGACTAGACCATATAGGCATGGTAGAAAGAGGCTATGAGACACCTATGGCTGAGGCGATCCATAAGACTCCGAATACCACTAGGGCTATGCTGAAGCCTATCAGTATGTACCGGTATATCTTACGTCCTAATACTCTCCTACCGCATCCGGATAGGTGGGCTATCAGACCCAACCACGCGTAATCCATCCATACGTGGGCTAGATACATGATGGCTAACCCTTCGACCAAGCCTAGGTTCAACGCCTCATATATCAGGGCAGACCCTATGCTGAGCCACCATAAGATGAAGTAAGGGTTCAACCCCGTGAGGGTTACCCCCGTTAGAAGAGCGCTTCCGCTCATCGGAAGCATAGAGCCTTCTGCAGAAACATCTTGAGAACTGTTGACAGACCTCAAGCTCCCCCTGAGTTGTAGCATTCCGAAGCCTATTAGGGCTAGGCCGCCCACGATTTCTAGAATCTGCTTCACACCAGAGCCCATTAGGTTCAGTAGACCCAAGCCTATGAGAACGGCAAGCGGAAGCTCGACAAGCATATGCCCTAAGGCACAGTTTAACCCGGCCTTCAAACCGCCTTTAGCGCCGTGGATCAAAGTAGCTATCGTCAAGGGGCCCGGGCTTAAGACTCCTGAGACCGTTACGACGATCACATATATTATGAACGATGCTAGGTCCAATAGGAAACCCTCTAGCATGGTCATCCGGTCTTACGTCTTCTAAGCAGGAGCTTGTTTATACTATTCACCATAGCCTCCACACTCGCCATAACTATATCTTCCCTAGCCGCTCTAGCCGACACGATGTTCCCCTCCTCATCCTCGACCTTGATTATAACTTCGGCTAAGGCGTCCGAACCGCCTGTTATAGCCTCGAGACGATACTCCCTTAGATAGACCTTGATCACCGGGTTTAACACCTCTTCTAACGCCTTTATAGCAGCGTCCACAGGTCCGACACCTGTCTTAGAGGCCACATACTCCTTACCATCTATCACCACCTTAACCGAGGCCGTCGGTATGATTTTATTACCTGTCATCACAGCCAGCTCGTCGAGCTTCAGAACCCTTTCCTCTTTAACGACTTCACCCGCTACGGCTCGAGCTATAGCCGTCAGGTCTTCCTCGGTAACCTGCTTACCCTTATCACCGAGCTCTTTAACCCTAGCTAGAATCTCCTTGACCTGGCTCTCGGTTAACCTTAGCCCGAGTTCTTCTAGAAGCACCTTAAGACCATGAGTCCCGGCGTGTTTGCCGGCTAGAATCCGTCTCCTACGTCCGACAAACTCGGGCGGTATCGGCTCGTAGGTTAGCGGATGCCTCGTGACTCCGTGCGTGTGTATACCGGACTCGTGGGCGAAGGCGTTGTCTCCGACGACTGCCTTATTCGGCTGTATCGGTATACCGGTCATCCTAGATACGAGCCTAGAGGTGCCGTATATCAGTTTAGGATTTACACCCACCTCGAAGCCGTATAGGAGTTTAAGGGAGACGACCACCTCCTCCAGAGCCGCGTTACCAGCCCTCTCCCCGAGACCGTTAACGGTCACGTGAACCTGCTCCGCCCCAGCTTCGACAGCCGCGAGGCTGTTGGCGACAGCCATACCGAAGTCGTCATGACAGTGGACGCTTATAGGCTTCGAGACTACGGTCTTGAGCTCTGATATCAGCTCGTACATGCGTCTAGGCGTCATCACGCCGACCGTATCTGGGACGTTTATCCTATCAGCTCCAGCATCGCACAGGGTCTTATAGAATTTTTTGAGAAACTCTACGTCTGTCCTGGTCGCGTCTTCGGCTGAGAACTCGACGGTTAAACCATGGTCCTTAGCGTAGTCTAACGCCTCCAAAGCCTTAGCCAAAGCATCATCTCGGCTCATCTTAAGCTTGTACTTAAGGTGGATGTCTGATGTCGCTATAAAGAGGTGTACACTGTTTAAGCCGCAGTTTATGACCGCGTCTATGTCCTGCTTTAAAGCCCTAGCTAAGCCGCATACTTCGGCGTTTAGACCCTCTTTCACTATAAGCTTAACGGCCTCGGTCTCGCCTTTGGACGTGATCGGGAAGCCCGCTTCGATCACGTCCACACCCAACCTGTCGAGTTGCCGGGCGACGACTAGCTTATCCTCAGGAGTTAACGATACGCCAGGGGTCTGCTCCCCATCCCTTAGCGTGGTGTCGAATATCCGAATATAACGGCTGGACACAACTAAATAGTGGAGAAAATACGGGTTAAAAGTCTTATGCAGCCGTGAAAGATACAGGCTTCATCGTGAGGTAGCGAACTCTCTGACGAGCGAGGCAACTTTAGAACCCATCATACTCGTGGATAGGTTTCCACCAAGGTCCCTTGTCGTATACCCTTTCCTAAAAGCCTCGACCAAGGCCTTTTCGATGGTGATAGCCGCTTCTAAGCATACATTATCGTCACGCCTAGAGCCGAGCCATTCAAGCATCATCTTCGAAGCCAATATCAGGCTACTCGGGTTTGCGACGTTCTTACCGGCTATATCCCAGGCCGCTCCATGAACGGGTTCGAAGAGCGCATGCCGGTCACCTATGTTAGCTCCAGGCGCTAAGCCGAGTCCTCCTACGAGCTCAGCAGCCTCGTCGCTGAGTATATCTCCGAACATGTTGGTCGTGACTAAGACGTCGAAGCTCTCAGGCTCTCTTATGAGCCGCATGGCAGCCGCGTCCACGTACATCTCTTCATAAGAAACCTGGGGATAATCCTTGGCAACGCTTCTACAGACTTCTGCAAATAAGCCGCAGGTGGCTTTCAGAACGTTCGCCTTATGAACAGCCGTGACCTTGAGCTTCGAACCCCTACGTAAGGCCTCTTCGAACGCGTATCTGGCTATACGCTCAGAGCCACGTCGGGTGATAACCCTCAGGCTAACCGCCACGTCGTCGGAGGGTCTGAATTCGAAGCCCTTGTAGAGGCCTTCGGTGTTTTCTCTGACAACGACGAAGTCTATACCGGGTTTAAGACATGGAACTCCGGGATACGATTTGAACGGTCTGACGTTCGCGTAGAGGTCTAAGAGCTGTCTAAGCCTTACGATGACATCGGCTGCCGTCTCGCCCACAGGTCCTTTCAAAGCCGCGTCAGCGCTCATAACGGCTTTAACCGTCTCCTCCGGTAGGGCTACTCCGTGCTTCTCGAGACATCTATCACCGGCTTCTAGAAAGACATAGTTAAGCTTTAGGCTTAGGTTTTCTTGAACAGCATCTAACACCTTTAAGGTGGCGTCCATCTGCTCTGGACCTATCCCGTCACCAGGTATGAGAGCTATCCTGTAAGCTCTCAAAGACCCTTCCTCCTGAGATGGGATATCAACCCGCCGTCTCTTAGGATGTCGAGTATGAACTTCGGTAGAGGAACCACCCTGTATTTTTCACCTTTAGACTCGTTGACTATCGTCCCCTCAGCCAGGTCTATCGTCAGCTCGTCACCCTCCTCGACTTTTTCCACGGCCTCTGGGCAGACCACTATGGGTAGACCTACGTTTATAGCGTTTCGGAAGAATATTCTCGCGAAAGACTTCGCGATTATGCATTTCACCCCAGAATACTTTAACGCTAGTGGCGCCTCCTCTCTGCTCGAGCCGCATCCGAAGTTCACACCAGCCACTAAGATGCCGGTCCGCTTGATCTTGGACGGAAACTCAGGGTCTAGTCCCTCCATCGCATGTCTCCCTAGCTCCTTCGGGTCGGTTATACCGAGATACCTACCGGGGATTATAACATCGGTGTCTATGTTATCTCCGTATTTGATCGCATAACCTCTAACCTTCAAGATGCCAGCCTCCTAGGGTCCGTTATACGACCCTCCACGGCGGACGCCATAACCGTAGCAGGGGACGCTAGATAAACCTTGGCCTTGGTGCTTCCCATACGTCCTACAAAGTTCCTGTTTATCGAAGCAATACACGTCTCTCCCTCGGCTAGGACACCCATATGAGCACCGATACACGCTCCGCAAGTCGGGTTACAAACCAAGACACCTGCCTCGATAAATATATCTATTAAGCCCTCCCTTAAAGCAGCCCGATAAACCTCCTGGGAGGCGGGAACCACTAAAGCCCTCACCCCGGGTTTAACCCTCCTACCCTTGACGATCCTAGCCGCAACCCTCAAATCTTCTAACCGGCCGTTGGTGCAGGAGCCTATATATGCCTGGTCCACGGGGACACCTTCTACCTCTGATACGGGTTTAACGTTGTCTACCGAGCTTGGACAAGCCACCTGAGGCTCTAAGTTGGAAAAGTCGAAGTCATACGTCTCCTCGAAAGACGCGTCTGGGTCGCTCCGAAAGCCGGGCTTGTAGGGTAAGCCTCTAGACTCAAAGAAACGTCTGGTCACCTCGTCAGGCTCGACCATCCCGGTTTTAGCCCCCATCTCTACGGCCATGTTGCACATAGTCATACGCCCGGCGACGCTCATGGATTCCACGGTCGAACCCCTGAAGACCACGGCTTTATAGACGGCGCCTGAGACGGTGACAGAACCTATGATGCTGAGGATCACGTCTTTAGGCGTAACCATCTCATCCAACGTACCTTCGACGTTCATGCAGACGACTTCAGGAACCCTCAACCACGTCTCACCAGTAGCTAGTATGGCCGCCACGTCGGTGGCACCCATACCCGTCGAGAACGCTCCTACAGCCCCATAGGTGCAGGTATGCGAGTCAGCGCCTACTATCAGCTCGCCGGGTTGAGCATGACCCTTTTCGACCATAACTTGATGACATATACCTCCTCTACCGATGTCGTAGAACGCCTTGATCCCCTGCTCTCTAACAAACTCTCTTATGAACTTTTGGTTCAAAGATGCTCTCTCGGTATTTGCGGGAACCAGATGGTCGAAGACCACGACCACCCTATCTGGATCCCATACTTTAGAGACACCGATCTCCTTGAACGCTTTAACCGTCAGAGGCCCCGTGAGGTCGTGAAACATCACCTTATCGACCTTAGCCCTTATGAACTCACCAGGCTCTACCCTACCCTTTCCAGAAACTCTACATAAGATTTTTTCAACCAAATTCATGCCCGACATTGGTGGAGATTAACCGACCGTCTTAATCATAAGGTTTTCTGTCATCCCGCGGCGTATAGACCAAGTAATAAGTTCTCAGAAACCTTAAGAGCCCCCAGACTAGGCTACGGAATTCCCTATCGAAAACGTAGAGAAGACCTAGGTACACAGATGCACCTAGGAGTATGGAGGGGGCGAGTTCTAGAAAAGCATTAACCGCTTGGATGCTCAGGGAATGGGGTTTGGTGAGAAGCACCGGCGGTACCATGAAAAGCGATAGGACGAGGTACTTACCCATCTGCTTAAACGGTGGACTCCATTTCAGACGCTTAGCAGACCAATAGGCGACGTACAGGCTGAACGGAAGATTCGCTAGGAGCCTTATGGCAGCCCATAGAGTTACCGTGGCGCTAACGGTGTCGGGTTTAAACACGGAAAAAAACGTTACCAACATAGCTAAGTAAACCGTAAACTTCACCAACTTGAGGCTCGGCAGCTTGAATAGTACGCTTTTAAGATATGATTTAAACGCCTTATTCTTAAGCTCTACATCCTCAGAGCCCATGAGACTTGTCGACGATATAAGCGATATTCCTAAGATGTAGCTGTTAACGGCTAGGATGGAGGCGGCGGGCCAGACGGCTGTGTATTCGGGTCTAAGGATGTTGAGCAGAGGCTCGGCGATCAGTATTACGCCCAGCATTATAGGGGTTGACAGCATATATACGAGCCTCGTAGAGAGCTCTACGTCTTTAACCCTAACTTCTCTGAGAAGACGCGGGTATAAACCCGCCGACAGCGACCAGGCGATCGATGGGAGATTTCCGATCGTGAACGCGGCCGTCCAGAAGCCGATGGACACGGTTTCTCCGAGAAGAGCCGTTACGATAATAACATCTAAAGAGGCGAGGCTTGAGACAAAGGTCGAATACAGTGGCAGCCATGAAAGCCTTACGACATCTTTCAGAAAACCAGGGTTGAAACTCTTCCACTCAGCATCTCTGATCATTAAAAACTCTATCAAAGCCTTCGCGACAAACGCAAACGTTACCGAGATGAAAGCTCCTACGAGTCTCATTCTAAGGAGGAGGACTAGAAGGTAGGCTACCGCAGTCTTAATTATCTCGAAGGACATAGCGCCATACTGGGCAACTTGAGGCTTGAACCCTAGGGCTAGGGAATTTATACTACCTGCCATGAACATCGTGAACAGCTGAAGGGAGGCTACGACTATCACCATATACTCCAGCCGGTCGACTAGTAAAGGTGAGAGCATGTGAAAGGATAGGGAGGCAAACACGCCCGCAAGTAAACCTGTTAGGGCCACTGTGGAGTAGACTTGGAAGCCCCTAGATACATATCTCACGGTCCAGAAGTTCAACACGTTAAGTGGGATCAGAAAGTAGGTAAAAATCGAGCTTATGTACCGCCACTCCCCTAGCTCCCAAGGTTGAAGCCTCCTACTCACTATGAGGCTAAACAATGCTCCACAGCCTACGGCAGCTATACTTGCGACTAGGCTTAATAGACCCACGTACCTAAGCCTTACCCTAGGAGGCTTCAACCCCGGTTAACCTCAAAGGCCCCTGAAGTTTTCCATGATCTCAGCCGCGTATAAGACACCTTTGACCATGTGTTCGACCGTGTTAAACTCGTTAGGTGCATGCGCCTTAGCCAACGGAGGCGAGCAACCCGTCCATACAGAATGTAGGCCGAGTATCTTTGTGAAGACGAAATCCGGACCTGAACCCGCCGAGTTCGGGTATACGACAGGTTTCGCACCATATACCTTCTCAGAGGCCTTCATAGTTGCCTGCGCTATGGGAGCTGAGGGCGGTGTCCGAGACGGTAAGAGAGTACCGAGTTCGACTATCTCGACATCTTTGAACCCTCTTTCATCTAGGTGTTTCCTGAGAAGTTTTAGAAGCCTATACGGGTCTTGGTCTACTACCAGTCTGAAGTCTATCTTGGCCATGGCTTCGCAGGGTAGAACGGTCTTGCTACCCACACCCGTGTAGCCTGAGCTTATACCGGCTATGTTTGCCGTGGGTTCGTAGACGAGCCTCTTCAAAGCCTCCAAGCCCTTTACACCGTCTAGAAACTCTTCGACACCCAACTCCTTCTTCAAGATCTCCTCTTCGAACGGTATCTCGGATAGTAGTTTAAGCTCCTCCTCCGTCGGGGAGCGGACGTCGTCGTACCATCCCTTAACCGCTATTCTACCGCCAGGAGGTTTTATCGTGTTCAAAGCCCATACGACCCTCCAGGCTGGGTTCACGATTATAGGTGCTTGGGAAGAGTGGAGGTCGGTCCTAGCGCCACGGCACCTGAGTTCTACATACAGCATTCCCTTAACCCCTAAGCTTATCGATGGTCTACCGGAGGGGTGAAGACCACCATCCCAGCATACAACTCCGTCAGCGCTTAACATATCCCTATGAGATTCTACGAAGGACGGGAGGTGGGGGCTTCCGATCTCCTCCTCACCTTCGAACAGAAACTTAACGTTTACAGGAGGCTCGCCCTCGGTCTTAAGATAGGATTCGACGGCTTTGAGGAACGCGAGTATATTGCCTTTAGCATCCGCAGCCCCCCTAGCAATTATCTTACCCTCAACCGTTTTCGCTTCGAACGGTTGGCTGATCCACTCCTCAAGCGGCTCCGGAGGTTGTACGTCGTAGTGGCTGTAAACAAGTAGGGTTTTCTCAGATTTTTTTGATTCTACGGTCGCGTAGACGACGGGGTTACCGTCGGTAGGTAGGACCTCGGCATCGATACCCCATTCGTCCATTATATCTTTTAAAAGCCTAGCACATTCCCTTATTCCAACACCTTTAGCTGAGACGCTTGGCTGTCTCAAGAATTTTCTGAAGCTCTCGATGTACTCACTTCTGGTAGATTCGAGATGCTTTATGATGTTCATCGGAAAGATAGTTATCACCGGATTAGCGATATAATACTTTCCAATCCAAAACCAGCCTCCCGGGGATAAACGACCCTTAGGTTAACCACAAAACCCGTTTCTTTTCACCAGGTAGAATCTGGGTTGGGTATGACTACGTTATTTAAAGTAAAATATCCATGGAGAAGATAAAGAATATAAAAAGGTTGTAGCTTCTTATTAGCCTCGGTGTGTATTTATGCGGAGACGGCGGATCCTGCTTCCCATCGCTCTAGCGATGCTGTCCTTAATAGCTTTTAGCGCTATGGCTCAGTCATACGAGGAGAGCTTGAGGATCTATGGTAAGGTCGTCGACTACTATACGTCTGAGCCTATCTTCAACGCCACGATAATAGCGATACCCTGGCGTGGAAGCTTTGAGCAGAGGTACTTTATCACATACACCGATAGCGAGGGCTTTTATGAAATCGCCTTACCGATGTATGACTTGTATGGCCTGAGATGCGAGTATCTGATCTATGTGCTCCATACGAATTCGTCCACGGGGTTGATCGACTATGTACCGGCGTTGTATCCTGAAGACGTTTCAAAAGGTGGGATTAAAAGCTCGATGGAACTGAGCTTCAACCTTGTACCAGGGGCTGTGATAGAGATCTATCCGAAGAGAAAAGCCGAGATGTGGTATATACTAAGCAAATCCGCTCCCTCATGGTACATAATCACTCCTGTGGACTCCTCGACCTTTAAAACCCCTACACTCCCTAACGGGACCGTCGTAATATACGGTGAGCCTCCGGTCCACAGCGTTAAAAAGAGGCTAGGGATAGTGGGGGCGGATATCCAGTATCTATCTTCGAGAGATTTATTCGTGAAAAACGTGGTCATAGTACCAGCCGATACATCTATCTATCTAGTAGCGAAGATGCAGTTTCTTAACGAACGTACTAAGAGAAAAGACATCCTTTCCATGCTTATAGGCTTCCAAGGTAAACCGATAAAGCTACGTAAGGGGGAGAGGATACTCGTAGACATTCGAAGCGAGATGTATAAGGTGAGCGCCGACACACTCGAGACTTTAACCAGAGACCTCGAGGAGAAGCTAGCTCTGGCCGAGCAGGAGGGGTTCTACGTCGGAGCTGAGAGAGAGGATCTTCAGCGTGGAGTTGTGCAAAACGTCGAGACGGCTAAAAACCTACTACCGCCGTTGAACCCAAGCCCGAGCGAGCGCGAGCTCGAAGCGGTTAGGTTTCAGTATCTCGAAGAGGCATACTATAGCCTGAGGCTTCTTGAAAACCGTCTAGGCATTATGAGGGCTCTAGCCCAGTCTCATGCGACGTTCTATCCACCGTTCTTCGCCGTCTTCTCGATAGCTATAGGTAGCTTCCTATTCGAGGACACTAAGAAGAAGCTGATCACAACGTTGGTGGTGTACCCGCTGATCATAGTTTCATTGTACTACATCTACCCAGGCTTTAGGATAATCATGAATCCCCAGTGTAAGATAGTGTTCGACCTATTCGGCTTCGGAAAGGTATTCGGCTTTAAGACTGTAACCGTTCGAGGGAACCTGTTCTTTATCGCCGTGATCATAGCGTCCATAGCCTTAACTGTTGCGCTATATTTCGTCTTCCCGCGGATCTATAGGCCACCGGAGATAGAGGGGAGGGCGTCGCTTAAGAGCATAATCACCGTCATATTCTCCATAGGCAAGCGTAACGTTAAACGTAGAAAGCTCAGGTCTAGCTTCTGCATCCTATCCCTAGCGATGCTTGTAATGGTGCTGACGGCGTTTACATCGTTCTCTAGGGTTCAGGGTATAGTGGTCGAAGGACCGTCGTCCACAAACATCGACGTGAACGGGTGTCTTCTAGAGAAAGCTCCTCTAAACGCGACGAAGGTCTCAAGCGTACAGCAGTTTTTTGCATCAGGGGAGCTGGAGGCATTAAAGGCCTATGGAGCCGAAAAATTTATGATCAGGGTGGAGAACGTTCCCTCAAACTCCTCCGTGGTACGTTTAAGAGCTTTAAGCGGGCGTAACGTAGACCTCTTAGGCGTAGTCGGCTTGACCGCTGAGGGAGCCGAGGTCTTAGGAATAGCCAACTACCTGCCGAAGGAGCTCTTTGAGGAAAATATGAGTATCGCGATAACCGAAAGCTTAGCTAGGAGACTCGGGGTAAAACCCGGAGATAAGATTCAAGTGTCTAGGTTAATGGGAGGCGTGGAAACGCAGACATGGAACTTTACGTTAGTAGGCTACGTAAACCCAGCGATCCTAGGAGTTAACGATTTTAACGGTAAGCCCATAGCACCCTATAAGCTCACCAGCGAAGGAAAGCTTCAGCCCGTCAACGCTACGGAGTTCGCAGTTTTCAACGCTTGGACCATAATAGCGCTCCCATCCTCAGAGGGAGGGACAACCGGGCTCTCGGAAAAGGTAGGTATATCCGCGGTCTTCATTCCTATGAGCGATGAAAATACGTTGAAGAACTTCGCCAACAAGATGGCTCTGAGAGAATACTACGCTTGGGTCTTCTTCAACGGTGAGGTCACGAAAGTCTACACGGGTGAAAAATGGGAGATTAAGGGGTTCAAGGAGCTTCTGGTACCTGCTACGCTAGTATTCCTGAACGTGTTCATGGTGATGATTAACCTAGTCTACGAGCGTAGAAACGAGATGTTTCTCTTAGCGGCGTTAGGGCTTAACCCGGCGCACATAGCCAGCGTCTTCCTGGCTGAGTCGATGGTCATGGGTCTGATAGGGGGCGGTATAGGCTACTACGCTGGTTTAGGCGCCTACAGGCTTATGAGCCTGCTGGGACCTGCGGGGCAGATAGGTGTCAGGGAGAAGCTTGAATGGTACTGGGGTGTTATAGGACTGCTGGTTTCGATATCCGTTTCGATATTATCCGCGGTTGTACCTGCGGTCAGAGCAGCGGTCATGGCTACACCATCGCTCATAAGAAAAATCAAGATCCCTGAGGCTGAGAAGGTTAAGAGAGAGGAAAAGATCTTCAAGGTCTACCATGAAAGAAGTATATCTATGCCCGTCAGGGTTCATAGACGCGAGAAGCCGTTCTTCAC
Organism: Candidatus Bathyarchaeota archaeon B24; assembly: GCA_001593865.1. Lineage (GTDB taxonomy): Archaea > Thermoproteota > CALKCG01 > B24 > B24 > B24. The sequence continues at coordinate 57,320 of LUCB01000003.1, read as the reverse complement.
GGCGTTCATAACCGATAGGTTGAAAGAGGTCTCAGGTCTTTTCGAACGCATCGAAAACCTCAAGCTCGAAGAAGAGATTCTAGTAGACGGTACTGAGGTCGTCAGAGTACGCTTTACACATAGGTATAAGGAGTATGCTACCATAAACGAGCTTAGAGCTATGAGACCACGTGATTCGGACAGGTTCTACATAACTCTCTTGTCGAAGCCTGAGGTCAAAGGTATGCCTGAACGGGCGATAGAGCTGACGGTAAGCGTAGTAAGGGATGCGCTTAAAGACTGGGAGAGATATAAGCGTTCCCTAATGAGCAGTACGACCGGGCCTAGAAGTTGAAATCACTCTCCCTTTTTAACGTAGTCTTCTACGACATCTTCCGCATATTATCGAGCCGCTTGGGGTCTTTATCAGGTTCGTGCTTCCACAGTATGGACAGTACATGAGACCTGGAGTTTCCTCGACCCTCCTCCGCCGCGTAAGCCTCCGCGCCGGCAAGCTTATCCTCGTAAGCCTCGCTCTCGGCATCTTAAGCTGGGTCATCACAAACTTTATATCGCTAAGCTTCTTCTGAACCTCGCTAAGCCTATTCTTCAGAGGCTCCACAGAAGACCTATATTCCTCCTCAGGTATCTCTCCAAGCTTATAAGCGATGTTCAACCGCTCTATCTCGGTGTTCAGCTTCTGAGCCTCCTTGTTAAGCTCTTCGTAGAATGGTTCGAGTTCCAGACCAAGACGTCGTATGATACGGTTAAGCCTCTCCGCTTGGGCTAGGTATTTCTTCTCATACTCAGTCAGCAGCTCCGACGGAGTCGTAGCTTTAAGTTTTTCAAGCGTCTTAAGCTTACTATCGACGACACGGAGCTGTTCACGAACTACTCTGACATCCCGTAGAACATCGTCCACAGTCCTAACTCGGGTAACAGGTTTAACCCTAGTTATCTCAAGCCGTATATTCTTCTCCCTCCACGAGGGATATCCGAGCGAAATCTTCTCGAGGTCGTATATGAATTTGTGTAGGTCCATAGCGTCGATGAACTTAGCGGGGAATGTTAGAACAGGATATATCGTATCTCCCCGTCTAATACCCTTTAAGTTACACTCGGTGAGCACGTTCCTGAACTGTAGCGTAAACTTAAAGTCGAAGGTCCCGTCTTGATAAGCGTTCCCAGAGAGCTTCTTAACCTGGAAGGTCTTCGTGAGGAAATTGTCTTTCAGATAGTTATAAAGCATCTCCCCGTCGAAAGGTGTAGCTCTGATCGGGAGAGAATATTCAGCTAACTCCCCTCTCGTCCGTACATCTTCACTTATGTTCCTCTTAGGAGGTCTACCGAGGAGGGTTAGGCCGTGAGCCTTTATACAGGGTATGTAGCTGCCGATCACGGGGACTGCCAAACCTATGAACAACACTACAAGGATGGAGGAAAGGTCGAAGCCTGATGCGGACTTCATCTCCACGAAGAGCTTAACAAGCTCAGGGTTCAAGCTCTGTATGATGGGTATCAGCACCCCGGACAACAAGTAGACGGTGGTATAGCATAGATAGCCTATGGTTGTCGACAGGATTCCTGTGATCAACGCCTCTGTAAGAAACATGTTTGTTATGTTACGTGGGTTACCGCCTAATACAGCTAGGGTCCATATCTCCCTACGCCGCTCATAGATGACGGAGTTCATGACCAACACGATTATAAGCGTAACTATCACGAGGGGAGGCACGATCGATGAGAAGCCCACGACGTTCAGAACATACAATTCCTCATATGTTTTACAGACTCCGTTTGAGAAACCAAACGTCCGGAAGCCCGTCAGATCCATAAGCTCCCTAGCCTTCTCATAAACGTCGACTCCGCTACTGGGGTCTGGCAATAAGAACGCATATTGGACTTTAAGTATGTCTATGTACGTTGGTCCCGAGAAGGATACGATGTTTCTAAGCCTAGGAATTGTTATAGTCAGATGACGCGCATCTATCGAATCTGGCAGGAGGTCTCCGGGTACTATTACCGTCTTATACGATACATCTATCAACGGCGACCCATCAGGAAGTGTAATCCTATCGACAGAGTCTGGGTCGAAGAACCCTTTAACAATAAACTCTCCAAAGTCGTATTCAGCCACATCCGTTAACTGCTGACCTACAGAACTCACGATCACAAAGCGCATCCTAACCCTATCTAACGGCCTCAAGTAATACTCCAACGAGGCTGGAACAAGGATAGCTCTCTCACTTCCAGAGAGGTACCCGCCTTTAGTAATCGTCGTAGAGAAGTTGAAGTACTCATCTAGAAACTCCGGGTCGACTCCTAAAATGTCGAACCGCTGCTCAAGCATACCATAATCTCGCGAAATCAACCTGATAGCGGCAAAACCTGAGAGACTATCCAATGAAATATCACCATACAGTGATTTAAACAAATAGGATGAGTTAATCCAAGGCATAGACTTCAAGAATATTAAATTGTCTTTAACGATTATATTGTTGGTCGTGGATTGCAGACATATTATGTCGCGCTTGAATCGAGCAATCGTCTCCGTCTCGGAGAGCATGTGGCTATATGATATCTTAAAAACAGCCAGCGTCGACGCTATTATGAGGGAGAACGCGAAAATCGTTAGAAGAGATCTTGATAGATGTCGTTTAAGATCTCTTATACTCAAGTCTAGGCTTAAGCTCACCACCGGGGGAGAATAAAGCGATATCAAAGTGGGTATAAGAACCCCTAGACTCCCCACGCCCACACCCATAAGCAGTACTGTGAAGTCATCAAGGTATTTAATATCGGTTAGAAGGATGTTAGAAGATATCATAGATACTGCGATCTTAAACTCGTTATGGCTATATAGGAAAATCAACAACAAAGAGAAATATATCGCAAATTTCATGATAAGCTTTCTTTTAGCATCGTCAGTCATCAGAGTAGGTAAAAGCGATGAAAACGCGTAGATAAACGCCATAACCAGTATAGAAGACCATGTTAAAGAGGCACCTAAGTTAGATAGCCTACTTCCTAACTCAGCAACCTTCTTAGCTAAGAACCTTAATTGAGCGAAAGCAGGATCATAACTCCTATTTTCGATCAACCTCAGAATACTGTCTTTCTGATTATTAATCCTTATGAGAAGCCTCTCCTCATCGATCATAGATAAACCCAAGAACTTAAGCGTAGCTATCTCCTCCTCAAAAGGCTTTAACGTTTCGTTAATCTTAATATCTAGAATCGGCCCCATAATATTTACGTAGGTTCTGTTACCACTTACAAGCGTTTTAACAGAATACTCATCAACTAAGAAACCATAGCGATAAACCATTACTTTTACATTAACCGTATAGTTTAACGGGAACAGATAAAGACTCTCATAACGACTAGCCCCCCTATCTATAGGAACAGCAGGTCTGGCATCCAAGATAAGCTTTCTCCGCCATCTAATACGTAAATCGCCGCTAGGAAGTATCTGCATGGTCGAGACATCCAAGTCACTCACGTTCACCACTCTACTCTTTAACACGTACACATAATAATACAGAAGAGTCTCCCTCCTACTTTCCACAACCCTTGGTCTTATAGCCAAACCCGTGTAAGTCACAGTAGATTCAGAATAAAACGAATCATATTGCAAGTCTTCCATCAAATAATCCTGAATCCTTATCACAGTAAAATTCCCATACAACGATAATTCATTCAACATAAGATTATTAACGAGATCCTTTGAAGCGTTGAAAGAAGATTTCACACATCCAAATTCATCCGTAACACCACTTAAAGTTACGTTGGTTAAAATAGCCGACACATTAATTCTAGGCTCCGGGGAACTCGTCATAAAATTCATAATATACATAACTAACGTACATTTTACATCCTTAGAGGCTTCTTGAGCAACCGTCGAAGTAGAAACAGGAAACAACAACATAACCGCTAAAACAGCCAAAAAGATTTTAAAAGAACCAGTCCTCAACTCCAACCCTCCCCAGAGCCCCTAACTACTAACCAACACATAACTACTTTTTAAGTTTTCTAAAAACCCACACAGAAGACTTCACATACCTCCTCTTAAAGCGCTCTAAAAAAGAAAACCAAGAACCTCCGCTAAAAAATAAACTGGCAATAAATATCCCAGCCGCTCCCCATTCCACGGTTAAACCCCCGCACCGACCTCGCTCAAGTGGAGTTCGGCAGAGGTGTGGGAAAGATATATTAGATGTCGCTTCTAAAAGCTTCTAGAAGTCTTAGCGAACGAAACCGGAGATGTAGAAAAATTGGGAGAGACCAAGCCTAAAACAAGGCGGAGAAGAAAACCCAGAAGACGGAGGAAACGACGTGGAAAAATTCAAACACTACAAACCGCAGCGACGATAATCCTAGGTGGTCTAAAATCAACCCTCAAACATGTAGCCTTATGGCTTAGAGAGTTCTCCAGAAGAACAGGGCTTGTCATAGCCAACCCGTTCAAAGCGTTCAAGGAGATAGCGGAGAACCCAGATATAGGAGGTCCTATAGCGATACTTGCGATACTGATAGCGATGGACATAATCAACAAACAACTTTTCATGCTCTTCAAGACAAACCTCTACATCCTTAAAAGACCCGACCTCTTAGAACCCCTAAACCCATCGCTGATGGATTACGCGACAGCCATACGTTTGGCGGTCATGTCCCTTATAAATAACGGCTATTTCATCCTCAGAACCACAGCGATATACTATTTAATGACGTGGCTACTCAGAGCGGAGAGAAGCTTCACAACCATCCTCATGGCGACTACATACTCGATAAGCGTTTACATAATAGGCAAGGTTATCGAAGCAGCCATGATACTCTTCGTAGTCCCTCCGTTAACGGTCGTCGTAGCCGTCGATACAGCTGTCGTCATGCTCTCATCCTCTATAACCCTTGTACGGATGAACCTGAAAAACATCGAAATAGCAGACACGATGACAAACACCTACAAAACTGAGTGGGAGACACTTACGATACCGCAAGTTCTCTTCAACATCGGGTACTCGTTCTCGGTCTGGAGCTACCTGATATGCTCCGTAGCGCTTCACATACTCTGCCGAATGCCGAAGAAGAAGGCTCTAATAGCGGGTTTAACACCGGTCTTAGTGGACGTAATTATCAAACTAATCCTATATGGAGGATTCTTCTAGCCAGTAGAAGAACCGCGACTATAAACACCGCTGCGACGGTCATGGGTATGACAGCTGGTCGTCGGCCACTAAGCTCCTCTATGTTCGTCGAGGAGATCACTATTCTAGAGAAGTAGCTCTGAGTGACCTTACCGTCAGACCCTTTAAACTCTATTAAGAAGCGTGAATACACAAGTATGCCGGTCTCAGAGTCGTACATCCTCTCTATGAAACCTTCCATAGTAGCGTTTTTCAAATCTCCCGCGTTTACATTGGCTATGCTGAAGGTCGCGTTAGTAACCCAACACGTCCTGTTAGTGAACAGCCTAGAAGAAAACTTCCTCAGGTCCACGACCTCGGCCATTAGATCCTCAAGCTGAATGAAACCTCCAATCCTCGGAATATAACTGAGCCAGAGATAATTTGTGATGTTTCCCACAGACTCCCCGTCTATCGAGAGTATTCTATTGGTCTCTGCATCGACCACGAGCGTTTTCTCAAGCGAGAGATCTTCGATTCTCATCTCATAAAGCACATAAATCTTACCGCCGGTAACGTTCACTACAGTCCATCTAAAAGTTCCAGAGCTAGGGGCATATGGAGCCCCCTTATAAACGGTCACGTTACAGCCATACTCGACATAGGCACCTGGCTTAACCCATCCAGGCTGAGAGAAGCCAGAGGAGAAATCAGGAGCATGAACTAGAAACAACACGGTGATAAACGATATAAGGCTTATAGTCTTCAGCCTCAAAAACAACCCCAAATTTTAGAGGAACTTTCTAGATGCTTATAAAGGTATTTCACAACCGGAAAAATGGGGATATCGTCTAGGTATGAGGAACCTTATAATCCATAGCGCTCCACCAAGGCTTGCGTAAACGGAACTCTTTTGATATCTATCCAGAGCCTTTTGAATAGTGTCACTACGGACAGCGTGAACTTCCTCCGTGATCCTGACCGAATAAAAGTGCCGTGAATAATCTTATAAGACGCCTACCCGGATATGCGTATTCATAGCGGAGGATGTCGATTATGCTCTCTAGGAAAGTTAAATGTGGTGTGGTGGGCTGCGGTATCGTGGCTAATAATGCCTATCTCCCAGCTATCAGAGAGTATGGTGAACTCGTAGCGGTATGCGATTCGATAGAGGAGCGAGCTGAGAGGTCGGCTAAACTATGGGGCGCTAAGGAGTATTATGGAAGATTTGGGGAGATGATCGAGAAATCGGATATCGAGGCGGTTTTCATACTGACCGGTATGGGCGACCACGCTAAGCAAGTCGTAGAAGCCGCCGAGGCAGGTAAGCATATACTTGTTCAAAAGCCCTTGGCCACGAACATGGAAGACCTTAGAAAAGCCGTAGACGCTGTTAAGAGGGCAGGTGTTAAGGTACTCGTAGAGCCTGGGGTTCAGATGTTCCCGGTATACGTTAAAGCTAAAGAGGCTTTAAAGAGCATAGGCGACATATACTGGTTTAGAGCTGGCCTAGGCCGAGGACCGCCTGTCTGGGGGGCTAAGACGTTTTTCTCTAAGGAGGCAGGGGGTCCTCTGTTCGACCTTGGCGTGTACGAGATCTCGGCTTTAACGTTTCTACTCGGGCCTGTCAAAAGGGTTGCAGGGTTAGCTAAGGTCTCGATACCTGAGATAAATATCGTGCCGCCGGAGTGGTTTACGGACTACCTGTCCAAAGCCCCCTACAGGATCGTCTGGGAGGCACTTGAGAAGGCTCCTAAAACTTTGAGGATTAGGGTGGAGGCCGAGGACAACACGTTAACCCTGATGGAGATGGAGGCGGGAAGCCTAGGGGTAGTGGTGGCGAACTTCGTGACCCCAGATGGGGTTAGAGATGATGTCGGTATGCTCCCAGACATAGAGGTCTATGGCTCTAACGGCGGTCTACTCATAGGTGGAGCCTACGCCTTGGCGTATAAAGACGTGAAATCCGGGAGAGGCTGGGTTAAGGTCGACTGGGATAGCGTCGGGGGACGCTGGTGGAACTACTACGCCGCTTCGACCAAGCACTTCTTAGGATGCATAGTTAAGGACGAGGAGCCGATACCAAACATAGATTGGGGAGCTCATGTAAGCGAGATCATGATAAAATCGATAATGTCTTCTAGGACGAATAGGATCATGGAAGTCGAGACCAGATTCAAACCCTATTAAGTCTTCTCCCTCTGTTATTTTTCTTCCTGTAGAGAATCGTCTACCGGCTTTAGAGACAAAGGAGGAGCTCTATGCGTAAAGCCAAAACCTCGGTAAAGACGCCGTTTAGAGAGTGGGGTAGAAACGCCAGGGTTTTGATAGCCACGGAGCCGCTCTGGAGCATCCCTATGAGCTGGATATTCTTCTACAGACCGATCTTCATGAAAAGCCTAGGCGTATCCGAGGTCGAGATAGGCTTCACCATAACCCTATACTCGATATTGCAGACATTTCTCCCCCTACTGGGAGGATACCTAGCCGATAGGTTTGGGAGAAAGAGAGTTTTCATGCTGTTCGACGTGATGGGCTGGATCACCTCGCTTATCCTATGGATATTGGCTACAGAATTCTGGCAAATGCTACTAGCCATAATATTCGAAGGTCTTGTGACCGTTATATTCCCGGTTTGGGAGTGTATGCTCGTAGAGGACACCTGTCCAGAGCATAGGGCCAGCATATACGGCTACATCAACTTAATCTACGTCTCCGGAAGCCTACTGACACCGCTGGCAGGAATCATGGTTTCTACATACGGTATCGTAGCAGGCTACAGAGCCATGTGTATACTCGCCCTAACGAGTTTAACCACCATGTTCATTCTACGCCAGATCTTTCTCAGGGAGACAGAGATCGGTAAGGCTTTGCTGAAGGAGAGGGGCGAAATATCAGGGTTTAAAGGCTACCGTAAAGCGCTTCAGATAGTCGTCAGAAGGAAGCCCATACTTCTAATATTCCTATGTAATATCCTAGGTGCTCTCTATTATACGATTTCAGGCACTTATAACGCGCTGTACCTCACAGACTCCAGGGGATTAGCTTTGGACGAAAGCCTCGCATCTCTCGTACCCGCGGCGTCCTCGGTCACCTCGATACTCCTACTCACGATATTCTCCCCCATGATACGGGAAGAAAAGACGCTCCTTAAATCTCTGACCATAGCTTACCTTCTATCCGCCCTATCGCTCACCGTGCTTGTGACGGCTCCTAAGGGATATCTAAGCTTAGCAACCCTATCAGGAGTACTCAGCGGCTTCTACACCCTCGCATATCCAGCTATCAGAACGTTTCTTACCAATAGGATAGACGTAGTAGATGAAAAGGCTAGGGCCAAAGTACTCTCCCTGTCGACCACCTTCTCGGCGTTAGCCAACTGGCTAACCCCCACGTTAGCTGGATACGCCTACCAGATAGACCCTAGAATCCCGTTTCTCGCCTCGATAGCGGTCTTAACGACCAACATATTCATAACCATAACTATTAAACAGTCTATAAAAGAGAAAAGAGAGCGACGATCTCTAGAATAGTGTTACCAAGATCCTAACCATTTTTATCTATATGGATAGGAGCATATGTCACGCCAAGCCTCTATGAAAGCCTTCACACCCTCAGATGGGGTATCCTTAAATATGGCATCTACAGCCCCTAGAATAAATCCACCCCCAGGAGCCGGCTTTTCAATAGTCTCATGCACAGCCTTCTCGATCCTGCAAAGCTATATAACGGTGTCGCCATCCATAGGCCCCAACCCATCACTAAAACACAGTTCTCCTCGGCAAACCCTCCGATCCTCTCTGCCTCTTTTAAAAAGCTTTCGAGAACCAGACCATTTGGTCTCATGAATAAAACAGATAGCGCATCTAAGTCTTCTTCACGCTCTACCAAATATTCTTTCACCTAGTTCTCGGGACGATGTAGTCGTCGAATACCGGAATATCTTCGCCATGCAGCCAATCCCGTGTCATCTTCACGATATGCTTCAACGCTCCCTTAGGAGTGCTATATACCTTAACCAGTATCGGATACTCCTCTCCAGCTTCAGATTCTTTGACAACTTTAACCTCTACTTCAGGGTTTACCATGAGGGAAGGGTGGAGATTTAAAACGTAATCGAGGCCGAGGCTTAAAAAGAGCTTAACCCTCTCGAATCGACTTCTCTAAGCTAGAGCCCTATTCACCAGATAATTTCTCTCGAATACCCTGAGATAGACAGGCACACGATCAGGCTCCTCACAACATATACTAGCGACCATCCTATCCCTCGAACTCATCGCTAAAACCACCAAACCCTTCGTCGATACATATGCAATCTACATAAAAATTAATAAAATGAGAGGTTAGAACGGTACGAAGAACCTCACTATGCCTATAGCCCCTCCGACCAGCACAGCTACCATGTAGCCTGTTATGAAGCCGACGGCCACCGGTATCCCGTAGTCTTCGTAAGCCCTCGTCCCCCCGACTTTCAGGGTTAAAGTTTTCAAGACCCAAGATATCAGAAACGGAAACCAGATACCCCACAGACTAGACATATAGGAGGTGCCTAGTATAAACCCTATAGGCTCCAGCGGGAACCACATGAACCTTGCATGTAGCCAGCTCAACAAAGCCACTATTATAAACCCGGCTAAGAAGTTAGGCCACCACGGTTCCTCCCCAGGCCTCACATTCCAGTTGTCAGGGTTCCCGCATCTATCGATTAACGAGTCATACGTACTCTCAGCCCAAACCGGTAGATGCGTGAGACCAAAGGTGTGACACATGTAGACGTATGTAGCCATGACAACGGGATATCCGAGTATTCCCGCTATTAAAACAGCCTTAAACACATCGCGGCTTCTAATATTTGTTAGATTTGCCATTTTATAGCCAGCGGCGAAAGATAGTGCAGCTCCACCAAACGATTTAGGCACGTCTACGAGCCACTCTGAAAGATACGCAGACGCCATAAACTCCATCGTCGGAGGCTGCGGGGCCTGAGGCCACATGAACAGCCGATAAAAGGCATTACCGTGCTCAGCCCCTTGGAGGGTGCAACCTGCTAAACCCCAGATACGGGTATTAGCGATCCAGAAGATAAAGACAGTAAATATCAAGATCAATGACGAAGCGACTCCCATACCCCAGCCTGATAGGACGATTAGTATCAATATTATGGAGACCACCAACAGAGCATACGCGTATCTGTAAGACATCGGCTCTTCATCCTCGTACCGCTTTAGAGGACCTCTGCCTAATGCAGCAGATATCGTATCTCTCACATATCTCCAGTTAAGCAGAAGATAGATCAGCGTTAGGGCTGTTGAGCCTCCTACATAGCTTAACGACATAAACTTAAACGGTTCACCGAAGTTCGGCGTTATGGTCCCACACCAGGCTCTACCGCACCCTCCGATAGTGTCTAGACCTGTATAGTATCCAAGGGTGAACGCTATCTGCACCACTATGATGTAGACTAGGTGAAACACCCAGGTGCTTAGGAGCATTGATAGGGGTACTAGATACCCTATAGCTATGAATACCGGATGCTTCTGGATCATGCTTAACCCCACTATCGACGAAAGAGGTGATTCCGGCGGAATCCAGTATCCCCCATGTCCGCACGTATTTACTCTCCAACCGTAAATGTCCGGGAACCATGGAAACATGACCGTCATGTATATAGGTATCTGCACGATAAGTCCAAGTAGTATTCCTATGCTGAACGGTTTAATCAGTTTAGCCTTTGTCTCCCCTTTTTCTTCAAACGTGTACCTTATGATTTCATGGGCGGCCATGACGTGTGTAAACGGCACCTTCTCGACATCGATCCATCTTCTCCTGAATATCGTTACGATAGATGCCATGAATAAGTAGAAGACTATGTGAAGCAGCGACCAATACAGTATCGGGATAGTCCATGCTCCCCAGTTTATGGGACCTCCTACGAGGAGCCGTTCAACCTCTTCGGTTGGAGGCGCTAAGTACCATGGTACATACCGTAGGGATAGGTCTGGGTAGTATCTCCGATTATGCCATACCCCAGCGTACCATTCAGAAGTAGCGGCATAATCCGTATACCAGGCCACGGAAACAGCGGCTATATAGAAATAGACGATCGTAGAGACTTTAAGCTTCTTTAAAAGTCCAGCTTTGTTCATGGCGATCAGAAGTAAAATCGTTATAAACGGCGCCGATGTGAGCTGTAGGGGGCATGCCACTATACCTAAGTTGTAGAAATGCCAAAGGCCGGATGGAAGTAGACTTATCCAAACTATGCTTATGAAGGCGAGGAAGACGCTGAAAACCACTACCAAAGGTAAAGAAACCTTCTCAACTCTTTCAACAGACATATTTCATCACAAAAGATGTATTTATATTCCATGGGCTTTTAATTTTTTCCATCATTCATCGTAACCAGATTTCGACCAGACTGTAAGAGATGGTTCATCCTCTTACCTTTTTTCCTACTTGAAGGGTGACTGCTTCTACTGTATCAGATCCACCCGTTAATCTAACTTATATTTTAGGCTCCTTTATGAACCCGTATAGTGCTAACAGGAGCCCTAAGGCTATCGAGGCTAAACCCGTCGATAGTAGCTGGTTTCTAAACGTTATGGGTTCTTCCTCGGGCATTTCTATCTTACCGGTGGTGTATCCTATTTCCAAGTGGACGCTTTTAGGATAACATGCGGGGTAGTTGTAGAGTATGAAGTAGTAGGTCATGGTTCTATTGTTTGGTATCAAATGTCTGTAATACTCGCTGTGGGACCATGAGATTGGTTTAGGCAGATTCCCCAGAAGCTCAGCGATGCCGGTGTAATTCACCATGCTTAATCCACCCATCTCTTCGATAAACTCTTGAAACGTCTCGTTGTATATTCTAAGGCCTACGCACATGTTGGACCCTACGATGGTGACGACCGTCACGTTCTGGGGAAACGTGAAGTTGTAGACCCTGACTTCTTCACGCTTCATCTCAAACCTATCCTCATACAATAATACCTCAGGCGTTATCGACTGGGAGCGAGTTCCCAGGGTTTGAGAAACCGTGAATAGGAGAGAGCCGAGAGCGAGCAACGAGAGACCTAGGGAGACTATCCACTTGATCATCGGACATGATAAATCTTGAGGAGGATAAACTTAAACACTCCGGTCAGAAAAATAAGAGGGTATTCCTTGAAAAAATTGGAGATGTCTTAGAACGGTATGAAGAACCTCACCGTGCCTATTAGGTAGGCTATCAGGTTTGACAGTGCGTATCCTGCTATCCCTCCGCTTACGAAGGGTACGCCGTATTCTTCGTAGGCTCTGCTACCGCCTACGCGTAGGGTCAGGAACTTAGCTATCCAAGCACCCAGCATGGCGTTCCACTCCCTCATCCAGTTAGGCGCTACACCGGTAGCCAGGATGAAGCCGACGGGGTGTAGAGGCCACCATACAAACCTAGCTCTCAGAAGGAACAGTATCATCGTTATCAAGAAACCTGCAGCACCTGCGGTAAACTGGAACTCAGCAGGTGGAGCTTGTGCATATCTTTCAAAGTCGTTGTCACACCATTGAGTAACCGAGCAGCTACCCCATATCGGTACACGCGCAACACCTAGAAGGTTTATTATCCAAACCCTGGTAGCGTTCCCGACGAATATCGCTATGATGCTGGCTATAGTAGTCAGTATGAACACATCTCGGAGGTTTATCTTAGCTAAGCCACCCATCTTAAGGTTCTGGATCGTAAGGTAGGCCCCTGTCTGTACCCCGTGCGTCACGTGGTTAAGCCCTGTATGCATGAAGACGTGGCTCATTATCCAGTCTGCGCTGTAGTTTTGAGGAGCTGTGGGCCATATGAACCTCAGAGGCCAGCTGGGCCATAAAGCCCTCTCATGTATGTAGCCACAGCCGCTTAAGCCTAAAACATACGCGGCCGCCACGGTGTTTATGAACGCACCTACAATCAACACTGCTAGAGATGTTCCGATGGATAGTCCTGCTGAAAAGCAGAAGGCTAGTAGTATTATCGCAGATAGTATGATGAATATGTAGATTTGTCTGTAGGTGAATGGTTCGTTTGCCTCCTCTGGAGACCTGCCTCCGCGCATGGCGAGCCTTATGGTCTCGGCGAGGTAGCTTCTAGCATGAAACATCATCATCACAGTCACGGCGAATGTACCACCTATCATAGTCACCCACATCCAGTAGTATGGCGGACCGAAGAGAGGCGATATATCGGAGCCCGCCCATCCTAGGATCCTACAGGCGCTACCCATGTCGAAGACCCCTGTGTAGTAACCCATCATGTAGGCTATCTGAGCAAGTATTACCACTATCAAGAAGAACACCCATGCTGAAAGCAATACATCAAGAGGTGCTAGATAGTACACTAGAAACGGTAGGATGTTCTTCGTATAGCCTGGCCACCATACGAGAGTACTTTCAATGGGGTCGTTAGGATAGATACATACGCATCCCTGTGGGCTTGTTTCATCCACAGCCGTGCCTCTCCACGCTAGCAGGTCTGGCCACCACGGCCATACATATGTGCATGTAACCTGTATCTCAAACAGTAGTGCTATGACGAAACCGATTATGAACCACTTCATAGTTTTCTCTAATCCGCGTTCTCCTGAGACCCTTCTTATGAGCTCGTGGGTTGCTATGACGTATGGGAACGGAACCCTCTCTATGTCCAGCCATCTCCGTCTGAAGAGCAGCATCACGCTAGAGCCGAAAAGATAAAAGACCAGCAGATATAGCGACCAGAAAAGTATGGCTCCCGACCATGCACCCCAGTCTGTTGCTACTCCGCCTGCGACTATAAGCTCTACCACGTCATGGGGTGGCATCCACCACCAGCTCTCCGCGACCGGTAGGAACTCCGGCTCAGTATACAGGAGCGTTCTGGCGAATCCTACTGGCCAGCAGGCGAACGTCTCGTAGTGTCCGATACCGTACATCGCCACAGCAGCACCGACGATGTAGAGGGAGACGAGCATAGAGGGTGACAATCGACCTCTCAGATATTTGAACGGGAAGGCTAGTAGTATTACTAGTAGGGACATTATCGGTATGCCCATGGTTTTGGAGACCGTACCCCACGCGTAGCGGCACATGAAGGCGCCGCCGACAGAGCCGTTTAAAGCGATCTCAACTGTCCCTATGAAAGATAGTACAGCTGTTAGGATTATCAAGGGAACGAGCAGCGATGGACTTATCCTAAACTCCTTAACCTCCTCGCTCATTTTTACACCACTCGTTAGTCTCTTAGAGCGTTTAAAAACTTTGCCATCGACTCTATAAGGCTCCCCTCATCGAGAAAAGGAGGATTAAAAAATCGGAGCGTTTTCCCTAACGTCTCTAGTATGGCAGTAGCCACATCGCTCGGCTGACTAGCACCAGTAACGCTCTTATGCTCTCCATCAGACCCCATCCGATCGTGGTACCCATGAAGAACCTGTAGGCGAATACGCCGTAAGGTATCTTTGTCCTCCTACTTAGAACTCTGGCTACGACCACGTTACCGATTATCGACCCTATCAGCTGGGCCAGCGTGTATGGAAGCTGCATGGTATATCCAAACCAGCTACCATATGCTCCGCTGATGAAAGCCACTAGGAAGTATGGTTTATGGAATATAAGATCCGTTATCAGGTATATCACCGAGCCTATAGCGAATCCTCCGATCAGAAGGTCTTTCCTGAACAGGTAGCCGGACCACATCCAGACCTGCCATCTAGCCCAGTTCATGGCGTCGACCGGCCAGTAGACCATCGTAGCAGGATACGCTCCAGACGGTATAGGCGATAGAGTCCATAAATATGACACGAAGAGTATGGTAACGAGAACGCCTACGAAGAATATCAGTATATAGGTCTTGATATATTCGGACTTTCTAGCCTTCAGTATGTCCGCCTGCATAAACGCCTGGGCTATGCCTGGGCCTCCGGCGTATATGTTTGTCGGAGCAAACCATATGCGCTTATCCTGCCAACCGGTCAGATATATCATAAGCTGCGGAAGCATAGGCACGTTAAATCCGGTAGTGGTAACACCTGCGGCGCTTGCACCCATAAACGACGCGAAGAACGAACCGCCGATCATGAATATTGCTAGAATCCAAAGCGGGAACCCTGTCAGGAAGTATACTAGTAGCATGCCTCCAGTGCACGCCCCTAGGAAAGCCGCGAGTAGCAAGTATAGCGGAGGACCCTCTCCCTCTGCACCTTTCGCTTTAGCCAGCGAACTGAAGGCCCTGATGAACGATTTAGGTCTTATCAGCATCGGAAGGAACGTGGCTGCCAAGGCCATACCTATGGTGAGGCTCGTGTAGAAGTATAGCTGAGACCTTTGGACAAGTATAGCCAGCGGCCACGAAATATCATATGGACTTTCAGCCGGCCAGAGGTTAAACCTCGTTATCAGATGCGTTCCTATACAGTAGTAGCTGAAGGCTCCTAGGAACTGGGCTAGGCATATGTCGATGGGGAGTATGAACCCTGATATGTAGCCTGCCGGAGACGTCATCAAGTTCAAGGTGAAGGCGAAGCCGAACCCTGGTAGGAAGTGCGCTATCACAGGTGTCATGTCGAAGGTTTGAGCGATCGGTAGAAGAACCGTGTAGATCGCGGCTCCTCCACTGGCTAGGTAAGGTCCGAGTAGGTATGGTAGGAAGCTCACGAATAAGTCGTAGAGCGCACCGAAGAGAATAGATAGCATCAGTATCCTCATATGTAGTGGGTCTCTCTCAGCCAGCGTTAAGACGGTCTCGGCGGCTGCCCTAGCGGCGGGGAACTGAAGCTTCTCCACTTTCACGTAGAGCGAGTAGGTGAAATAACCCATGGATATATCGGCGACCATGTTAAATATCAATGCTAAAACCGCTATCCCCAACGGGATAAGCCACACCGGGTCGAGGTAGAGGAACGTGCGTTCCATGGTCAATCTTATGAGTTCGCTTTGAGGCGGTACCCACCAAGACGGAACGTACTGTGAGATCCCTAGGGCCTGTGCTTCAGGGCTGTAGGCCATGTATGCATTCTTCACCAAGTCGTATGGGCCGCCCATGCTGAATAGCATGGCATAGTAGGAGGCCATCCACTGGAAGCTCAGCAGGATGAAGAGTTCTTGTTTAGTCAACGGGGAGCCTAGGAACTGCGCGATCTCCGACCATAGCAGGATCACTATCCAAGCCTGAAGCGGAAACCATTGAGCGCTTATGAGGTAGTAGTATATCATCACCGGCTGCACTAGAAATAGGGAGAATATCAGAGCTAACACTGACCTCCAAGTCAGTCCAGGGCGAATCTCCTGCTCGGTCATACAGACTCACCTCTATTCTAGATCCAGATACTTCTTAAATTCTTCGTCACCAATACCGAGCTTCTTCCTAAATAACGTTAACCCTAGGTCGATGTACTTCTCCTTATCCGTCTGCTTCAACGTTCTCCATATCAACAGCTGCTTCCTCATGTTGTCTATGAACGGTCTGTTGGAGTTCACCCAGTCGCTTAACAACCCAGTCGTCCTCTGGAGGTATAGGGTAAGCGAATACGGTCGTTTCCTCTGCGATTCGGCTATAACCATCACCTTCTGGGTGATGCCTACGTCGAACGGCGCAAGACGTACGTTAGCTATCAACGTCTTAGTATCCCTCTCCTCTAGCGGATCCCTCTCAGATTTCCATTCGATATCTCCGAAGGTGGCGAAGGCACCCACTCCCTCGGTCCTATGCGCGTCTAAATACTCGTTCACGAACGCTAGGAACCCGTAGATCTCTCTACCCGAGAACACGAAGGGCATCCGTATCTCCCACTCGTCTCCACGAGGCGGAGGAACCCTCCATTTACGCTCGAGGGAAGGTGTCACAAGCCTCGACGCCTTTATCGATGGATAAACCGTCGAGAGTATGGTTACTAGTGAGGCTGACCCTAGCACGATGAACACGTAGAACGACGAGAAGTTGGGGTAGAATCCTGGCGGATATAGGCCGAATATGTTGAAGATCCAGCACCCGATCACGCCGTACACGTACCCTAGAACCGTCCCTAACAGGGCGTACACTAGCGATTCTGCGAGGAACAATATCGAAACGTGGAGTGGCGACAGGCCTACAGCCATGTAGATAGAGATCTCCCTGGTTCTGTAGTGGACGTTAGCGAGCATCATGTTCAAGATCGTGAAGCTACAGATTATCGTCGGGGCTATGAACGTCTCAAACCCTGTGACCGTGAACCACTGCCGGTATCTCACGATCCCGATTCTATCCGGCGCGTCGCTGTAATACACATCAGTCGCGATCCTCAGGGCTAAGTTACGGGCGATCTCGCGTATAGCAGTCGTGTTATATGGCTTGTACGCTATGCTCACTATGTAGGCACGCTCCCTAAGTAGAAGGCAGGCCTTAAGAGGCATAAGCATTATCAAGTCTCCGGTGAAGTGGAACGGCACAGCCCTACCAGCACCCGTCGTTATCAACGGCATAAGCGGCGTTATGGGTTCACCATCTAAATCTACGAAACCCTCGCTTCCAGACCATAGAAGGTCACCGTCGAACATCCCTATAACCCTAAGATTCATACCTAGAAACGGTATAACCGAGCCTATCGTTATCGGCCTACCCAACTCTTTAGTCAGGTTATCAGCCATGGTTTTACTTATGATACATGTGTAAACGTCGTCAGGTCCAAACCAGTCGCTACCGGGTAGCAGTATCTCGTCTATGTGGGAGAGCTCCTTTTCCTCAGGGCTCAGGAATAAGACGGCACCTACCTTTGTTATCAGCTTATCTGAGAACGCGAAGAACCCTAAACCTCTCTGCGGAGGCGGTGGGAACAGCCAACCCCTAGCCGAATATATGCCTGTACCCTTAAACTGGTGGATGACCTGATAGTACATCTCCTCCGGTATAGGCGACCACACAGGCCTACGTATCAGTATACCCTGATACAGCGGCGGTGTCTCCCCCTCCGATATGGTTCGTACGTCCTCTACAGGCCTAGGTGCAGCCATAAGCGAGGTGAACGTGACCATCGAGAAGACCAGTATCACTATGGAGACTAGGGTCAGCACCGTCATGAAACGTCGTCTACGCATGTTCTGAATCGATAGCGAGAAGGCCTGAAACGCTATGGCGGAGCGGCTTATCTCGGCGGTGTGCATACCGATCATTCTTTCCTTCAGAGTCTTGGCGCTCATCATGGCTTCACGTATCACGAAGCCCAGTAGCGGCAGTATTATTATGGCGGTACCGAATGCCAAGATCGCCATACCGGCGTTGCTAGCCAAGTGGAAACCTGGATGGAATATGTCGAGCACGATCAGCATGATTCCAAAGAGCATGATCACACCAGCTATTAGCCTACGACCTTCGAACCCGACGAGCCTGCTCATCGCATATGCGAACGGTATTATAGCGATGGATATCACCACTATGGTGTATATCACTTGCCATATTAGATCCATCATAGAGTAGTATGCTACCTGCTCATAAGCCCAAGCTGCGTAGGCCGATGCATAGCTCAGCCCATAGTCTCTCTGCCTGTATGCCTCTAAAGCCAGTTTTAGATACTTTTCAGCTAATCCATGGAACATTATGGTGACTGGGTTAAATGTAAAGTACTTCGCAGCCAGCTTCACCCTACCGTCGTTTAACAAGAAGATGTCCCTTGCGTAGAGCATGGGTGTGAACGGTATTCTCAATGTTTTTCCTGCGCTTACTTTATATCCATATCCCTCTGGAAAATCAGCGGTGCTGTTCACTAGAATACCCATCGGGAACCTACCTCCACCACCTCCTCCGAGGAAGGCTCCGATGAAACCTACCGAGCCTAATGCAGCGCCGGAGGTTGCCACTGTCGCCGCCATGCCGAATGCTCGGCCTCGTGTGATGAGGATCTCAACCGGTATATCCGGTTGGATAAACGCCATCACGTCACCGTACATCGAAACTAAGAAGCTCTGCTGAATCAATGGTCCATGAGCCAGCCTGTTGTATAGCACCACGTTCGGCATCGAGCTTAGGTCGGACGGATTGAATAACGCAAACAGAACTATGCTTGCGCACCTGAATATTGAACATAAGTACGATGCATTTACCGTCGTCACAGAGGCGATCTTAGACTGATAAGGCGAATACACGCCTATGTCGGTGGCCCACTCTATCTCACCGTTAGTGCTATTTATCACAAACGCATCTACCATCCCGCTCGTGTAAGGCTTTATACCCTTAATCACCACGACGCCGTTTTCATCAGGCTTAGCTATGACATCTAGTACACCCATGATGAACGCCGCACCGAACGCCGCGTATGAAGGTACAGCCTGCATAGCCGGTGCCGCGGTAGATTGGTAATGAACTATCGTGTCGTTTATCGCCTCTGGATGCCTCTCAGCGTCGAAGGGGTCCCAGTAAGCCGTCGTCATATTGTAGCTAACGACTTTGATCGTCAAGCTGCAGTAGCCCCACTCACCTGTAGCCTCCAGCCTCGAAGGTGACTGAGGTAGGTCTATCACAGGCTCGTTCAATAAACCGTACAGCGACGTACATATAAACTGCACTTGAGGCCAGTAGTTGTCCCACTGGATTCGGTCATAAGTGTCGCCAGGGCCCTTCATATAGATTCTTGCATCGTTCGTCGTATGGAAAGCGAAGCCTCCACCGTAGCATGCGGCTACGTAAGGCTCAGAGTCGAAGTAGGTTGCCCCTAGGAACTCCGTAGGCGGGCATGCGCTTATCCAAGGAGGATAGGTCAGCAGTATCTCGTCTATGAAGTAGGCGCCGAAGCGTTCTCCGAGGAGAGAGTCATCCCTCAGCACAGGCAAGTATGTCCTGAACAGGAGGTTTATCAGCGATGTGTATCGGCTGTTTAGGGTCTGCAGGTTGGTGTATGAGTATACGTTGCCACGGTTGTATACGGCTAATTGCTGGCTACCAGCCGATAGGTCTAGGCTTACGAAGAACTTCACAGAAGTCCCAAGTATGTCGAAGTGCCTGTCGACCCATTCCCTAGCACCCCATAAGCTCTGCCAGTGCCCGGCTAGGACGACAAGCATGACCGAACGCCTAGGCGGGTTCTTAGCCAAAAACTTCGCGAAGTTCAAGAGCGCGGAGATACCTAGGGCATCGGTCGCCCCAGGGGATAGGGCAGGGACTATAGACCAGGAATCTAAATAGGCTGTTATGACCCCTATCTCCGAGGCGTTAGCGGTGCCTGGTATGAAGCCTACTATGTTGGCGACCCGTATGCGCTCCCACCTCATCAACGAGTTTATCCAGATCTTGACCTCACCCTGCTTCTCGCATAGCTCCTTCAGACGAAGACCGTCCTCCGGGTTTAGGTAGATCTTCGGAAACGCCATCGGTACGTTGTATAGCTTTTGGAACGCCTCCATCCTAGATTCTTTCCCAGTACCTATGTATATTACACCTTTGGCGCCGAACATCGCAGCCAGACGGAAGAACCACCTGCTGTCGAAATCCATCAACACCCATCGGTCTGTGACGTTTACCTTAGAAAGGTCGTCGAACGTTCCTCCACCGACATAAACCAATAAATCGCCTTCAGGCGGACTCCTATAAGGCGACGGGTTAACTAGATTAGGCCAAAGATTATAGCCGTGGAGAACCTCACCATCCTCAAGCAATATGTTAGCTCCATAGTCGACGGGAATCGTTATGTAGAAGTATTCGAAGTAGCCGTCCTCACCGTAGGGCTGAATACCATATTCTTCAAATTTAGAGACGACATAATCCATGGCCTTGAAGAAGCCGGGATACCCTGTAACCCTAGACCCGCAGCTTGAAAAGAAGGCTACATGCTCCATAATTTCTTTTTGGTCAATGTTATCTAGGACTTCCTTGAACATGGCCATTAGTTCTTCTTGGTTTTGAGGTTGAAGCTGCGAATATGCTGGTGACACAAGGATTGAACCTACTAACGCCAGCGGTAGCATGGCGATAAGAGTTACTAGGAAGGCCTTAGACACGGCCGGATGAGTCCGATGACTTGAAAGCTTAACCGGTCTCACTGGTTACACCGGGATTTAAAATCGAACGAAACCTTATATAAGCCTTTTCACTTTCCAAGGAAAACTATCAACTGAATCTAGAGAGAAGAAAAGTTTGAAAAGAAAAATTTAAATTTGGTCTATTTCTACTTCATTTCTTAGATCAAGGATATGGACCGAAGGCTTATATATCTTGGCATAGTGATTTTAATTGCCGGCATATATGCTATATTAGCTGCACAATCACTATCTACTATAGTATCGGTGGATAAGTGGATTTATGAGGATAAGCTATTTATAAAGGTGGATGAGACTTATAGCATACAATTATCTTTCAATGCAAATGTCGAGATAGTGGTCGAAGTGAGGACCTATGAACACTGTATAACCCTCATGTTTATGGATAAAGATAACTATGAGAGATTTCTGTCGAATGAGAACTATGAAACGATCGCAAATGTCGAGCATACGACTAGTTATATGTTGACGCATTGGAATACTGAGGCTAACAAGACCTATGTGCTTTTTCTAGATAACATTGGTCAATGTTTTGATAAACATGTAGTGGTGAAGGTCGGTGTGAGTAGAAGCCCGGCTAAGACGCCGACTGAGGAGAAGGCGTTACTCACTAAAATAGGCTTCGGAATGTTAGCCGGATCATTCTGGATTTTGATGTATGGATTACTTAGGGAAAAGAAAATGTGATAATGAAGAAAAGTGAGGGAGTTGTTTTAGCTTCGTTTTCTAGCTAAACCTAGGTAAATTGTCGCGATGACGAATATAGCGGTTAACGTGCCGAGTATCCACTGAACGGTTTGGGCTTGAGAAAGCTGTGTTCTTAAGTCTTCCACCTCAGACAACAGCTGCTGATAAGATGTCTGAAGCTGCTCGTAATCGGTCTTGAGCGTATTGTACTCCTCCTCGACCCCCTTCAGCCTCCTCCATTCAGAAAGGGCTTCTGGGAGATAGTAGCTTATCATAGACTCCAAGTCCAGCGGCTCGGGAGTGTAGCTGAAGGTTCTAACCTCAAACAGCTCCTCATCACTCCAGGTTTTTAAGCGTTTGGTGAATTCTGCCGTAGCTTTTTTAAATGCCTTCATCTCCTCTTCACTCGGGGTCTCTCCAGCCTTGATCTTGCTTTTAACAGAAGCCCTAAGTTCGAATAAGTTCTCAGGGAATACTTCTTTTCTAACCTTTATCTCAACAGCCTCTCCTGTAGGTTCGTTCACTATCGTGAAAACCCAGTTCTCAGGTGTCAGTTTTATGGAAGATGTACCTGGGATTTTTTTAAGGATGTATTTATGTCTTGAAACGCATCTAGTTATAAACTCAAATGTATCTCTTACTGCCCTAGTCGGGTTCGTGGTTATGACTAGGATGTCCGACCTAAGCGGAGACTCCCCAGGCCAAAGGGTTTTAAACGCAACATTGCACACTCTGAAGACGCATATAATCGCTGGCTTAACGCCCATTCCAAAATACTCAGTAGCAGACTCAACCGTCACATTAGTCGTCACTGGTTTAAGCATGGTAGGAGTTACATCGCGTACCTGTAAAACCTCGTAGTCCCTGTCACCGTCTTCAGCCAACACAGATAAGGATAAGCTAAGCATAATAAGTAATACAACCAATATGATGGGCAAGGGCTTAGACATTTTCTCACTAACAAAAGGTATATCTTTTAAAAGTTAAAAAATTTTTCGTTCACCGGGTCCAGTGTTATCGACCTAGGTACCGGTAGAAAGGTTTATAGACAGTCGGCTCTTAGAGTTATTCGAGAGATGCAGGAACTGTCTTCTTACGGAGATTTGCGCTCTGACGTTAACGTGGCTATCGAGGCGCGGAATCTCACTAAGCGGTATGGTAAATTCACGGCCGTTAACGGGTTGAACTTGAAAGTGTTTAAAGGCGAGTTCTTCGGTTTGCTTGGACCCAATGGAGCCGGGAAGACCACCACCGTCAGGATGCTTACTGGGCTCCTTACACCTACTGAGGGTGAGGCGCTCATAATGGGGGTTAATATAATGGAGAGGCCCTTAGACGTTAAGAGGCTCATGGGGGTCGTTCCCGAGGTGTCTAACATATATGTCGAGATGACGGCTTGGGAGAACCTCCTGTTCATAGCCGAACTCTACGACGTTCCAAGGGATGCGGCCGTCGAGAGGGCTAAAGAGCTCTTAGAAGTCTTTGGGCTGTACGAGAGGAGACACGATAAGGCTGCGACCTTTTCTAAGGGTATGCGAAGGAGGCTTGCTATAGCGGCCGCTTTAATCCATAACCCCGAAATAATCTTTCTCGACGAGCCTACGAGTGGGTTAGACGTTCAGAGTACAAGGATCATCAGGAACGTCCTGAGGAAGTTGAATAAGGAGGGTGTTACAATCTTTATGACAACCCACTTCATAGACGAGGCTGATAATCTCTGCGGGAGGGTGGGAATAATTAATCGAGGGCATCTAGTAGCCCTTGATAAGCCTGAGAGGCTTAAGCAGACCATCGGAGGTGAGTTAAGCATAGAGGTCTCCATCTCACCCATACCTAGTCTTGAGGATCTGAAGGTCGTCGGAGGCGACGTGGTGAGGTCCGGGGATAAGTTTAGAATATACACCAGAGATCCCTCCGCGACATTATCCAAGCTTACGGGCCTAGCCGACTTAAAGGGTTGGAAGATTATTTCGGTAAGAACCCTGACACCGAGCCTAGAAGACGTATTTGTGAAGCTTACGGGGCTGACAGCCGTCGATGTCGAGAGGCTGGAGCTTGTGAGACCCTCTGGGAGGAGGAGAAGAAGATGAGCATAGTTTTAACCCTGAAAAAGGCACTTGTAATAGCTAAGAAAGATGTCAAGACTTACTATAGTAAGCCGGCTACGCTGTTTTACGGTGTAGTTCTGCCCTTCGCTATGTTTGGGGCGTTTCTTGCAGGGAGGCCATGCGTCACAGAGGACTATAGGGTCGTGGGGGTCACGGCCTTATCGACGTTCTTCGGAGGGACAACCGTCGAGGCTGTTATACTTCCGCTCGAGAGAAGAACCGGGACTATAGATAGGCTTCTACTTGCACCTGTCTCGCTGAAGACAATTCTACTCGGTAAAAGTCTTGCAGGATTCACGTTCAGCTTTCCGATAACCCTTATAGTTCTCTCGATAATACTTCCGTTCGCCGGCTTCTGGAATCTCAACGCAGCCCTCCTCGTGGTAGCGGTAGCCTTATCCGTGCTCTCTGCGTGTGCTCTGGGCTTAGCGTTCTCTGCCTCAGCCGAGGACATAGCCGATGTCATGTGGCCGATGAACTTCGTCAGGTTCTTCATGATCTTCTTCGCAGGCGTGTTCATGCCGATAGATGAGATATACGCATTCATGCCTTCGCTGAAGTTCATAGCCTACCTGATCCCCCTAACTTACTCCGTAGATATGATCTACCAGTCGATCGTCGGCGTAAATAATCTTACCATGCTGGCTACAGATTTCGCAGTATTAATATTCTCTATTATAGCGTTTTATTACATAGCCTACAAGCGTTTCGCAAAGACGTTAACTTAGCACCATCCCACTATCTCTTCCATTTTTTAACTTTAAAAGAAAAATTTATATTAACTTCTATAAGTTATACCAAATAGGTGTGAATAATTGAATGGACGGATAGTGGTTGTTTCTTTGGCCGTACTCATGGTTCTAGTTTTAACCGCGTGGGTTTTCGTTTATCTGAAGCCCTGGGTCGTCAGGATGGTTGCGCTCTACCCATATACATTGTCAGCTACTTTTGAGGAGTTAGAACGCTTGTTTGAGAGAGAAAACGGAGGTGTGGATTTAGAGCTTAAACCTTACCATGTGAGAGAAGAGCTGTACACCCTCTTAGACGAAGGGGAGGTCGATATCGTTATAGCAGAAGACCTCAGCGTTATGGAGATGCTCTCTGAGAACGGTTATGTGAACTGGTACCTAGAGTTTGCGACCGGAGATGGTGGAACCGCTTATTATATAGCGGTGAGTCGGAACTCTAAACATCTCGAACAGGCTTTAGCTTTCACGCAGTTACTCTTAAGCGAGGAGGGGAAGGATGTTCTCCGCGAGTATGGGTATGAACCCGTGACACCTGCTATGGGATTCGGAGATGTTCCTGAAGAGCTTAGAGAGTATGCGTTAGAGTTTAAAAGCGTCATCGATTGGCTCGGTAGAAGAGTGATCGTGCCTAAGCCTGTCAAGAGGGTCGTCAGCATAGTTCCTATGATAACCCTCTCTATACTCATGATGGATGGGGGAGACTTGTTGGTCGGGGTGGATAGCGTCTCACCCACCTCGGAGCTTCTTACGAAGGTTTTTCCACAGATCAAAAACATACCCGTGGCCGGTGCTCCTTGGAGCGTAAACATAGAATTGATTCTAAGCCTTGACCCCGACGTCGTCTTGACGACCGATAGACCCATGGAGGTGGTCAAAAAGTTTGAGGAACTTGAGATACCGGTCGTGATCGTACCTATGGGTCGATTGCACTGCGACCAGCTTCCAGAGGCTATCAGGCTGATAGGTAAAGTGATAGATAGGGAAGATAAGGCTGAGGAGCTTGCCTCATACTGCGAGGAGAAGATGATGGCTCTGATGAACGTGACCTCAAAGATCCCGAGGAGCGAGAGAGCTAAGGTTTACATAGCCATAAGCGATGGACTGAAAACGCATATAACCTACATCTCACGCGACATAGTTTGGATAGCCGGTGGGGTGAACGTCGCCGAAAACCTCTCCGGACCGGCCGGAGGTGGCCCGCCTATGGCGGCGGTTTCGATGGAGACCGTGTTGACATGGAACCCAGATGTCATCATAACCTGGGACCCTAAGGTTAAGGAGTTGATTCTCTCAGACCCGAGGTGGGCTGAAGTCAACGCCGTCAAAAATAATAGAGTCTACGTGATACCTAGGGGGCTTAGAAGCTGGATCACGCCGGAGCCCGAGGCTTTCTTAGGCGCCATGTGGCTTGCAGAGAAGCTCAACCCAGATGCCTTCTCGTTCAACTTCGAAGAGGAGGTTAAGCTGTTTTACCATCGGTTTCTCGGCTATGAGCTTTCAGACGAAGAGCTTAGTAGAATCTTGAGTGGTGAGTATGGTGTCGAGATACCAGGTACTTGAAGACATTCTTGAAGAGGTTAGAGGGCGAAAATCCTTAGTAGCTACGGCTTTAATACTAGCTCCAATATTGTCGTTTCTGCTGTCGCTTCTCGTGGGTAGGTACCAGATATCGCCTCAGATCGTGTTCTCCGTATTGATCTCGAAGATTCTGCCGTTTCATTACGACGTACCCAAGCAGGTGGAGATCGTGATCATCCAGGTAAGGTTGCCTAGGGCGATAGCAGCGGCTCTTGTAGGAGCAGCCTTAGCGCTCTCGGGAACATCGTTTCAGGGATTGTTTAGGAACCCTTTGGTTTCGTCGCAGATACTCGGGGTAGCCTCCGGAGCCGGTTTCGGAGCGGCTTTGGCGTTGCTCCTATCCGGAGACCCCGTGATCGTTCAGGTCTCAGCGTTCGGATTCGGGATAGTCGCGGTGGCGATATCCTACGCCTTAAGCAGGACATACAGGGAGACCTCCCTGCTCACGTTGGTTTTAGCCGGTATAGTCGTAGGAGCCCTATTTTCGGCTTTGATATCGCTTATAAAATACGTAGCGGATCCGTATGAGAAGCTTCCCTCGATAACATTTTGGCTTATGGGCAGTCTCTCAGCCGTCTCGTTTAGGGAGCTTACATGGAACTTCATACCCATAGTGGTTCCATGTATAATCCTAGTTTTAGCCAGATGGAGGCTTAACGTGTTGTCTTTAGGCGAGGAGGAGGCTAAGGCGCTCGGGATAGATGTCGAGCGGATGAGAATGCTCGTCATAAGCTGTTGCACCTTGATGACCGCCGCCGCTGTCTCGATAGCGGGTATGGTTGGAT
This sequence comes from Candidatus Bathyarchaeota archaeon B24, assembly GCA_001593865.1. GTDB lineage: Archaea > Thermoproteota > CALKCG01 > B24 > B24 > B24. The sequence continues at coordinate 30,306 of LUCB01000003.1, read as the reverse complement.
GGGTGGGGCTAGTGATCCCCCATATAGGCAGGATGCTCGTAGGCCCGGACCACAAGGTCTTGGTCCCAGCGTCTATCGCTATAGGAGCTGCCTACCTACTAATCGTCGACAGTATGGTTAGGATAGTATCGACCTTTGAGATGCCGTTGGGTGTCCTTACAGCCATAATAGGCGCCCCGTTCTTCGCGTATCTTCTTAGAAAGCGGACGGTGAGCTGGAGATGAGGCTTGAAGTCAGAGGTCTACACTTCTCATATACCCCGGAAAGGGAAGTTCTGAAGGATATATCCTTCGACGTCGAGAGGGGTGACATATTTTGCGTACTAGGGCCCAACGGGTGTGGGAAGACTACGCTTCTAAAATGCCTCGGTGGAATTCTGAAGCCGAACAAGGGATCTATACTTTTAGACGGTGTGGAGGCGAGTACCATATCTAGAGCCGAGTACGCCAAGCTCGTAGGCTATGTACCCCAAGAGCACGGCCTAGTCTTCCCCTATAAGACTATAGATGTCGTCCTCATGGGTAGGGCGCCGCACCTAGGCATATTTTCGACGCCGTCTGAGAAGGATTATAGGATAGCTGAGGAGGCCCTTAGGGAGGTCGGTATATATCATCTTAAAGACAGGCCATACGTGGAACTGAGCGGCGGTGAGAGACAACTTGTGATAATCGCCAGGGTTCTAGCTCAGCAACCTGAGATTCTGCTACTAGACGAGCCTACATCCCACTTGGATATCAAAAACCAGATGGCTATCCTCCGGATCGTCACGAAACTCGCCGAGCAAGGGATGACTATAGTTATGTCGACGCATTTTCCGAGGCATGCACTACTCTTCTCTAGTAAAGTAGGCATCATGGTCGGTGGTAGGTTCATAGCCATCGGAAACCCAGAGGAGGTCGTCACCGAGGAGAGGCTCAAGAAGGCCTACGACATAGACATCAAGATCCTGACGGTGAAAAACCCGTTAGGAGACCGGGCTATAAAGGTCTGCATCCCGGTCGAGGCATTATCCGGCCGTCAACTCGTCGGAGGAGCTTGGAGCAGAGTTTAACGATTTCTTACTCAGAGAAACGCTTATGGAGAAGACTCTTCGTCCGATAGAGCATAAGCTCCTTTCCCCTCAGCTGGACTACCGGGCTTAAGCCGGAAATCGCCTTTCTCAGGGTCTATGAACATCGGGTCTAGTCCGTACACGCCATCTACCTCGTCTACGGGTAGGGATGGATGGCTGAGCGACGGGTCGTCTAGGGCGTACCAGAAGTTCCTAGCGAATACGAAGGTTCTAGGAAGAGCCCCAGGTCCTACGTTGACCGTGGTCGATATCTCATGCGATTCGAAGACGACTATGTTGTCTGTGAACCTGCCGTTTCGGCATGGGATAAACCCCGGCTCTGTAGTCTCCTGAAGTATTCTCACGACCCAACGCTTTGGACAGTATATGGTGTTGAACCTTACGACGGCTCCGTCGACTCCGACGAACGCTATAGGCGCGTTGGAGCCTATGAATACGTTACCTTCCACCGTTATGTTCTTAGCCTCGTAGCCGGGAGGAGGCTGAGGTCTGAAATACTGGAGGTCGGTAGATCCACCTATGTTGACGGCTCTTCTACCTGCGTGTTCAAACCTGTTACGCCGTATAGTGATGTTGCTACTACCTCCTTTAACCTGAACGCCGCTGGAGCCTATGTCGTCCTCGTATCTGAATATGCAACCCTCTATGATTCCTCTATGGCAACCCACCATGTCTATAGCCGACCCCTCGGTTCCCCACCGCTCTACGACACAGTTTCTAACGACGAAGTCGTCGACACCTGAGAGCTTGATACCGTCGCGGTTTCCTTCAGGACCTATATCCATGACCGTTAGACCTTGCAGCACGATGTGGTGTGCAGGAGTATCATAGGAGCCTCCGTCGTCTATGTTCACCCCGTTGTACAACGCTCCTATGAACGTGAGGTTGTGTATCTCGACGTAGGCAGGGTCGACCAAGTGAAGCCCCTCCCGCCCGCCTCGTATAACCGGGGGATCACTCGGGTCCGCCGCCGCGATCACTATGGGTTTTCCAGGCTCACCCCTCAGATTCTCGATGTATATCCCGCCCTCGTATACCCCGGGTTCGACAAGTATAGTCGAGCCTGGCTCGGCCTGAGATAACGCTTGAACAAGCTCAAGCCTACTTTTGACATACGCCTCACGGTTAGTCTCCACGACGGAGCTCCACCAAACCATGCCAGCTATCAAAAGCCCTAACGTCAGGACTAGAATAAGCATGATTACTATGCCTCTTTTAGGCCCCATGTCATCTACCGGTATACGCTCGTAGCGGGGTTGATTACCTTTACGGTTCCAAACGTTATTCCATCCGTCTACTGTACGCACCGTATTTATGACATGCTTCTATCCGAGGGTTCTTCGAGGAGAAAAGCCGATATGAGTCGGTTTATATTGGGTCTATTAGAAGGCATACAGGAGACTACCTCCTGAAGGGTCTACGTCTATACTTACTGGTTGCTTGGAAATATGCCTCTAGGTTTTCCAACGGAACATTGTCTGGGATGGAGCCTGACACGTTTATGAAGTACCCCGGGTAGGCGCCTGCATCCTTCAGACACCTCTTAACCTCGTTAACCACGTCTTCTACCGTACCGTACGTGAGAACCCCTATATCGACTCCTCCGACTATGACCTTCTCATTCCCGTATTTCTCGGCGATACGCTTCAAGTCGCAACACTCCTCTATTATGAAGCCGTCAGCCCCCGCCTCAGCCACATCGTCCACTATACAGGTCATATCCCCGTCGGTGCAGAAAAGGACGACTATCCCCTTAGCCCTTAGCTCGCTCCAAAGCCGCCTGTACCATGGGAACAGGTATCTGCGCATCCAGCTCGGTGGAAAGAACGGGCCTTGGGTTCCGCAGATGTCGTCGTGGCTTATGAACGCCTTTATATCTGTCCGAGCCCAGGCCTTGGCTTGAAGTAGGCTAAGCTCGCCAAACTTGTCTAAGAGCTTTTTAAAACGCTTCGGGTCGTAGTATGCGGCTTTAACAGCCCATCTAAGCCCGAACATCATGACGAGCCACATGAAACACGTCAGATAGGTACCTCCAGGCACCAGCTGGCTCTTGTAGACGCTTTGAACCATGCTGTGGACTTCCTGAAAATGCATTGTCAACTCGTTTAGGCTAGGTATCTCCCAGACTTCGAACGGGTCGAATTCCAAGACCTCATCTATCGACCTGACCGAGAACGTCTCACGCCAAGTACTCGGGAACGCCCTAGACCACGAGTCAGCCCTAGCGACGAAACGATCACCCTTCCTCTCGGCTAGATTCCATGGATGAAGTGGGTCGTAGGTAAACCATATCATATCGAGGTCGAGTTGCTTGTATGTTTTGCTCAAAGCCTCTTCAGGCCGTTTCAACGGGTCTAAGCCAGAAACCTTAGCTATAAAATCTGTGTGTGCTAAGAACTCAACCTGAGCCACCTTATCGCTATCCTCCAAGTAAAGAGCCGAAACAGCCCGTTCGACGCACATGCCACAGGTATAATCCGACTTGAAACGCTAAATCCTTTATCTTATGCCGTAGCCTTAGGGCAAGTTATTAAGCTGAGCTGGCTCTTATAGATGTAGAAGGTGTGTTTTTATGCCAAACCGTAGCGTCCACTGGCCTCCTGATTGGGAGAATCCAAAGGTAGTGGAGAGGAATAAGGAACCTGCGCATGCCAGTCTGATGCCTTTCCCCGACGAGGAGAAAGCGTTTAAAGGTGAACGGGAGGAGTCTCCGTGGTTTATACTGCTCAACGGGGAGTGGAGGTTTAGGCTTGTACCAAACCCTTACAGCGTCCCTGAGGGCTTCTTCAAGGAAGAGTTTGACGTAGATGAGTGGGATGTAATCCCTGTCCCTAGCAACTGGCAGATGCTGGGTTACGACAAACCCATATACACTAACGTCGTGTATCCCTTCCACGCCGACCCGCCCAGGGTTCCACACGACGATAACCCGGTCGGCTTATACCGGAGAAGCTTCGAGATACCTGCCGAGTGGAAGGGAAGACAGGTCTTCCTGGTGTTTGAGGGGGTTGACTCAGCCTTCTACGTATGGGTGAACGGCGAACTCGTGGGTTACAGTCAGGGAAGCCGTCTACCTGCAGAGTTCAACATCACACCATACATACGCATTGGGGAGAACACTTTAGCGGTTCAGGTTTTTCGTTGGAGCGACGGAAGTTATCTGGAAGACCAGGATATGTGGCGGCTCAGCGGCATCTACCGTGACGTGTATCTATTCTCTACACCGAACGTTCATGTAAGGGACTTCTTCGTCAGGACTGAGCTAGATGAGGATTACGTGGACGCAACCTTCAAAGTCAGAGTTCACGTTAAAAACTACTCCGAACAACCTGCGGAGAACTATAGAGTAGAGGTGAAGCTCCTCGACGCCGAAGGTAAACCCGTTTTCGACAGGCCGCTGACCCAGGTTATAGGTAGAATCAAGGCGAAAAACGAAGTGGTGCTCGAGTTCAAACAAAAGGTTAAAAACCCGTACAAGTGGTCTGCGGAGAACCCGTACCTCTATACCATGCTCATCACGTTGAAGGATGCACAGGGCGACATCCTGGAGGTGGAGAGCTGTAAAGTCGGTTTCCGCCAGATAGAGGTGAGAGATGGACAGATACTGGTCAACGGAGTCCCGATCGTCTTGAAAGGCGTGAACAGGCATGAGCATGACGACGTGAGGGGGAAGGCCGTAACCCTGGAATCGATGATAAAGGACATTAAGCTCATGAAGCAGTTCAACTTTAACGCGGTTCGCACCTCGCACTATCCGAACGACCCACGGTGGTACGACCTATGCGACAAATATGGCATATATGTGATAGACGAGGCGAACATAGAATGTCATGGCTTAGCGAACATACGGTGGATCGGGTATCGCATGGAGCCTGCTAACGACCCTGAGTGGTTAAACGCGTTCATGGAGCGTTGTATTAGGATGGTGGAGAGGGATAAAAACCATCCATGTGTGATAATGTGGTCGCTTGGGAACGAGTCTGGGTATGGTCCGAACCATGACGTGATGGCCGCCTGGATACACCACTACGACCCGACGAGGCTAGTTCATTACGAGGGGACGATCCACGTAGCCCCCGTGCTCGGTAGGATTCCTGAGATAGTCGACGTGATAAGCATAATGTATCCCAGCATCAAGACGCTTATCAGGCTAGCCGAAGACCTGAACGACGACCGACCTATCATCATGTGCGAATACGCCCACTCGATGGGTAATAGCACGGGTAACCTGAAGGAGTACTGGGAGGTGATCGACCGGTATAGGCGTCTATGCGGAGGCTTCATCTGGGACTGGGTGGACCAGGGCTTGCGGAAGAAGACGGAGGATGGGGAGGAGTACTGGGCGTATGGAGGGGACTTCGGCGATGAACCCAACGACGGAAACTTCTGCATCAACGGGTTGGTTTGGCCAGACCGTACACCGCAGCCGGCCATGTGGGAATGCAAGAAGATCCTTCAACCCGTTAAGGTAGAGCCTATCGACCTGAACGCAGGGAAAATCAGGATCATCAATAGATACCATTTCACAGACCTAAGCGGGCTGGATATTTTCTGGGAGCTATATGCCGACGGAGAACTTATCCAACAGGGTCGGCTACCTAAGCTGTATACGCCACCCGGCTGTAGCGAGGTTGTGACCATTCCATTCACGAAGCCTAAACCGAAGCCAGGTGCGGAGTATTGGCTCATGGTCAGGTTTAAACTGGACCATGACACGCTTTGGGCGGGGAAGGGTCATGAAGTTGCGTGGGAGCAGTTTAAGATGCCGTTTAAAGTTCCACCTGGCCCCGTGGTTAAGGTTGAAGACATGCCGTCTCTTAGGCTGGAGGACGCAGGGTCAAAAGCCGTGATCTCAGGCGTCGATTTTAGACTAATCTTCGATAAGGAGAAGGCTCAGATAGTCTCCTTCCGATATAAGGGCTCAGAGCTCGTGAAAAGCGGTCCCGTCTTGAACGTGTGGCGTGCCCCCACCGATAACGACGCGGCTAGGATGGCCGTGGAGTGGCGTAAGTTCGGGTTAGACCGCGTCGTTCATATGGTGAAAAACGTTAGGGTCGAGCAGACGGCTCCTCAGGTCGTGCAGATATACGTAGAGTCTGAAACCCGTGCACCCGACGTTGCGGACGGCTTCAGCTGCAGGTATATTTATAGAATCTACGGAAGCGGCGACGTGATAATAGACTCTAAGATCGTTCCGAGCAGTAGGCTTCCGCCGTTGCCTAGAATCGGGCTACAGTTCCGTATCCCAGGGGAGTATAACATGTTTACATGGTATGGACGGGGACCTCATGAAAACTACTGCGACCGTAAAGAGGGAGCTGCGGTCGGAGTATACAGCGGCACAGTAGACGATCAGTATGTGCCCTATATAATGCCGCAGGAGAACGGGAATAAGACAGATGTTCGATGGGTTTCCCTCACCAACGAAGAGGGCATAGGTCTATTAGCCATAGGTATGCCCCTCATGGAGGTTAGCGCACACTACTTCACGACGGAAGACCTGACTAAGGCTAAGCACACGTTCGAGTTGAAAAGGAGAGACTATATAACGTTAAACCTGGACTATAGACAGTCGGGATTAGGCGGAGCCAGCTGCGGACCGGATACGCTGCCGAAATACCAGATAAAGCCTGAGCCAGTCCGCTTCAAAGTCAGGATAAGACCTGTATCGCTTAAACAAATGTCTCCTATGGAGCTTAGCAAGCAGCGGATCCAAGATTAACCTTTTTCTACGCTAAGGGGTTTTACGTAGTCTCTGGCTTTGGCCTCAAAGCTTCCGATAAGTAGCCTATGGTATGTCTTCATGTTTCGTCTATCTACGACCTTCTCGACTTTACCCCTAGCCTCCAACCACTCTCCCTTTTTCAGGATACCCGAATAGAAACCTTCATACGTCACTATCTCGACTAGGTCCTGAACCGGATTTCCGTCTAAAAACTCAACCTCAGAAACCTTATAGACGGCCGGTAGGAAAAGCGAGTCTTCGTCGTCTACGACGACCGCTCTCACCTTAGCCGACCCCTCAGATAGGCAACGTATATCGTCGTAACGGACTTCGACTTCCTCCTCGATCCTAACCGGGTGGATCGAAAAAGGAGTATCCTTGTAGAAACCCCGGTTCCAGGTCCTGCGGCAGATCTCCTCGGCATCTTTTAGGCTTAGATTGTACTGTCTAGCCTTATCGACAACCCACTTTCTGAACCTCTCGCCAGTTATCCTCTGGATCACCCCTTCCTCGTTAAGCGCCTCTAAGGTCGTCTCAACTCTGAAGGAGTTATTTCTACCGTAGACGACTAGGTCGATATCCGAAAAGCCAGGGTTATGTATCCCCAGCAGGATCGAGCCGGTTACACCTAGATACCTCATATCCACACCAGCGGTCTCAGATAATAGCTTGGTTAGCTCGAGAGCTGCCCTTTCTAGCCGGTCTAGCTTATCGGGTTTCGTCATGGATAGTTGTCTTAGCTTATCTTCAGGCTTAAAGTGAATTTTAATCCGGTCGACCGGCACCGTTATCATCTCTAAGTCTAAGTTTTCAAGCTTACTGACATAGTATGGATACCTGGCCTTCAGAAAGTTTAGAACCTCTTCTACGGATATAGTCGTGTAGGATTTGAGAATTCTAGCGTATCTCTGCTCGCCGCCTCCCCATCTACCAAGCCTACTAGGCACATACTTAAGGTATGTTATCACTCTATCTTTCGGATGAGCGTTTCCGATGACACAGAAGAACATACCCTCCCATGTCTGAACGAAGTCTCTATCTCTGAAACCTCTCATAATCGGTTAAACCAGCGTGGGATGCTTTATATAAGTGTCGGCTGGTTCTTAAAATCTAGCTTATGGTTCAAACGCAGAAGCTTAGAGAGGGTGATTTCGTAGAAACCTTGGAAGGCTTCATATTCGACGTTAAGGGTTTGGTTCATCCACAGAGTAGAGTCATAGCATACGTGAGGTATGTGCCAGACCCTAGAGGAGATAGAGTCAGAGGAGGGATAAGATATCGTAAACTGTACAAGTTAGAGGATAGGAGAGAATTTCTGAGGAAGAACGCGCCGATGTATTTATACGTAGACCCCGTCTTCGGAATGGAGATGCAGAGCGTTCCTCTACACAGGGTCTCACGGACGTACTTACCAATACTTAAGGTCGAGGAGCTTCTGAGGCTTGGACCAAAGAATATCGACCAGGTCGAAAAGCTAGCCTTAGAGTTTACGAGGCTTTTATCGGCTAAATCCGGGGTTTCGATCGAGTATATCGGGATCTCAGGCTCGGTTTTAGTCGGTCTTCATGGACCAGGCTCAGACATAGATTTAACCGTATACGGAAAGAGAAACGGGTTGAAGGTTTATGACGCTCTTAGAGAGCTTATGGCCGATGATCTTCGCGTCGAACACTACGGGTATGATGAACTTTTAAGGCTCTACAGGTTTAGGTCTGAGGACACAGCCATACCGTTTAAGGCATTTCTAAGAGTCGAGCAGGATAAGTGTTTTCAGGGGACGTACATGGGTAGAGACTTTTTCGTCAGGTTTGTACCCGACTGGGATGAGGTGTCTGAAAGGTATGGTGACAGGATTTACAGGTCTATAGGGTACTGTACGGTTAGAGCGAAAGTCGTAGACGACTCCGAGTCGCTGTTCACACCGTGTAGCTATAGGGTCTCGAACGTCGAATTCCTATCCGGTGTCAAAACAGACCCAGGTAGGGTTAGAGAGGTATGCTCGTTCAGGGGAAGGTTCTGCAAACAGGCTCACGTAGGGGAAACGGTCAGGGTCTCGGGTAAGCTTGAGAAAGTTGAAAGCCTAGATGGAGACGTATGGTTTAGGATAGTAGTCGGGGAGAGGAGGGGAGACTACATCATACCGGAGAGACTCCTATAAAAGGTTAAACAGTATTCATTAGAGGAGCTTAGCGAACGCGTTTAAGCTTACCTATGAAGGAACACTTGCCATATGTGTAAAATAACGTTTTTAAGGGTCTTTGTTTCGATTTTTGAATGTGATGTTCTATGGCCGCTTCGGAGAAAGCCAGGGAAGCATATCTTAAGGCTGTTAGGGAGATCAGGGATAGTCTTCCTAAGATATTGATCAACGTCGGTATAGCGGTTCTTATATGGGCTTTGACGAGATATGCGTTTATCCCGATATCGAGAGATTATCTGCTCTTCAATATACCGCTTCCACAGCTGATAGGGCTGGTGATGCTGATAGCTGTGGCGATCTTGATCTTAGGGGTGATCCGGGAGATCCTAGACATCACGGATGCGGCTGCGGCTTACGCTGCTTATACGATAGGCGCCGTTAGAGGAGAGGTGGCTGAGGAGGAGCTTGAAAACTACCGCACCGGGTTCCGAGGGATAGTCTACGTGATCATAGTGGTCCTAGTGTTCATATTGTTCAGAGACTTCTTGAACGTACTTCACCCGTTGTTGTCAGCAGTTCTGCTAATAGTCGTGGTTATCTGGGCCGTGTTGACGCTGATGAGGTCTGGCAGAGCGTTTTCAGGGCTTGTAAGCTACTATACCGAGGAATGGGCGAAGCGGCTGGAGTCTAGGCTTCAAACCGAGTAGGACCTCTGCGGGGTGCAGGAGGTGGGCTTTAAACGCACCCTATTATTTTTTATCCTCATGACGTTACCATTGTTCTTCGTCTACATGACTATGAAATATAGGGAAGTATCCGAGGCCTTTCTAGAACGGTTCGCATATCTCGTGAAGATGAACCTAAGGGATTTTACATCGGTGTTCATCCTACTGATGTTTATAATATCGGTGGTCTTCGGGGCTCTCTTCATAAGGGAGTTCGTTAGGTCTGTACAATCTATTGTATGGACGGAGAGGTGAAACGTTTGAGTAGGGTTAAAACCCTATCCGAGGCTATGGTTAACTACCTCATAGCCTTCATGATATGGCTTTTTACGTTGTTCGTCTTCATACCCTTGGCAGAGGAGACCGTGGTAGAGCCGCCGCTGGGACCTATAGTGGCGTTCATAGGTCTTATGGGCATGTCTCACTCGACTTATAAGGGCTCGGTTCTGCTTTTAGAGTATCGCAAAAGCTTGGTAGACGAGACGAAGAAGCTGATAAAGCTAGGCATACTCGAGACGGTCGTCGTATTAGATGGTATTCTTGTGATACCGATCGTCTGGAGAATTTCAAGCATACTGGGAGGATTAACTCTTATAGCTTTCATAGCGGTAGCCTTCTTTTATCTCCTTACATTTCTCCAAGGATTCACTGGGCTAAGGGCTGACTAAAAGGTCTACACCATGTCCCTTCAGTCTACGTCTCGGTTCTTCGTCGAAAGTCGTAAACGGTGATGTCGAAATTTAACGCGTTATCGATCGCCGTTTCTAGGAGAACTGCAGCATCGTATAAACGTGTATGGTGGATATGGATTTTAACCGGACACCGATTCTATAAGCTATGACCGTGTTCATCGTTAAGAACCGTTTGAACCTTCCAACCCAAGGGAAGCTATCTTAGCCAATACCCCAAAGCATTCTTTATAGCGGTTATAGACCTCTTGATAAGCCTCGTATAGTTTAACGTATTTCTCATGGGTCTCCGGCCTGGGATGGTATACTCTAGATACTCTAACCATCTTCCTTACGGCGCTGTCGAAATCCCTATAGGCTCCGACACCCATAGCCGCCAGTATACAGGCTCCTAAGGCAGCCGCATCTAGAACCTCAGGAACCTCGATGCTCACGCCTAGGACATCAGCCTTTATCTGAGTCCATAAACAGCTCTTAGCCTCACCCCCGGTCATCATGATCCTTTTTATCTGGACACCGAGATCCCTAACCACATCCAAGGTCTCGATATACTGAAACGCCACCCCCTCGAGTATAGACCTTAAGAAAGCCGGTTTACCATGTGCATGCGTGAAGCCTATGAACGCAGACCGAGCTAATGGGTCGAACTTAGGGGCTCTAGCACCCCATAGATACGGGTAATAGAAGAGCCCATTAGAGCCAACAGGCGCATCGCTCGCCATCCGATCGAAAATCGCGTACGGTGACGTACCCTCCTCTCTACTTCTAGAAACCTCTTCATAGCCGAAGTTATCTCTAAACCATCTTAAAGACCCGCCTGTCGCGTTTATGATAACCTCATACTCCCATGTTTTAGGTACGACGTGGCAGCAGCAGTCTATCAAGCCTCTCGGGTCGGGACGGGGCTTGGAGAGAGGTGCTTCGATGACCGTTCCCGTCCCCGTCCCTATATTTATATCTCCTTCTACGAAAACCCCAGCACCCAACGCTTCACAAGGTCTGTCTCCACCACCGGATACGACAGGCGTACCTGAGGGTAACCCCGTCGATTCTGAGGCTTCACCGGTGACTTCACCTACTATCTCCCAAGAACCTATGACTTTAGGTAGAATGCTAATCGGTATGTCTAGAGCCTCGCAGACCTCTTCTGACCAGCAGAGCCTGTGTATATCGAAGAGCATGGTCCGGGATGCCATGCTATAGTCTGTAGCGATTTCACCGCACAGCTTAAACGCCACGTAGTCTTTAGCGAAGAGTATACGATCTATGCTTCTGAAGACGTTCGGTAGGTTCTTCTTAAACCATAGGAGTTTAGCGGCTGAAAATATGTAGTCGACGGGTAAACCCGTCACCCTTAAGACCCTTTCCGGCGAAATAAGCCGCTTTATCTCCTCTTCCTGAGGGATAGCCCTCATGTCTAACCATATTATGCTGTCGTATAGTTTTCTCCCTCTCCTATCGAGCGGGACGAAGGCTTCCCTTTGAGAAGTCAACCCCACGGCTAATATGCTGCCGGGGTCGAGTTTGGAGACGACCTCTCTTAAAGTAGCGCATGTCGTTCTCCACCAGTCATCCGGATCCTGCTCAGCCCAGTCCATCCTAGGATGATGAATCGGGTACTCTCTAAACGCTTCAGCGATTAAATGCCCCTCAAGGTCAAATGCTACGGTTTTACAGCCTCCCGTGCCTACATCTATCCCTATGACAACTTGATCGACCATTACAGTCGACCCCGAGTATTAGCTCATTACCGTAAGGATTATCTAAATATTTGGAACATCGGGTGAATAAGAAATATGGATAAAACTTAAGCCCTAGTATCTGAACTGGAGAATTTCGATGTCGTACGGGTTAAAGCCTCAGTACTCAGCCGATCTAACCACGTTCAAGCCTACACTGCTTATCAGCTCGGCATCGAATCTCCACCCATCCTTAACCCAGTACTCAGGATAGTAGTCTAACCAAACCATAAGCTCAGATTATCCGCATCTCTCATATCTCAAAACACCTCAAGGCTTTCCGCAAATAGACGACCTTAAGTCAGGATAGCGCAGACCATGTGACCGGTAAACATAGTCAACATGACAGACTCCTGAGACCTGCATGAAAACTTCATCTCAAGCGGCGCTCAAACAACTTAAACTCTCTAGTCGAATATTCAGGTGTCCAACAGTTTTTCTTCTAAATTTTACTAAACCACCCTTTCCACTCCACCATCTTCGCCAAAACCTCGCGAAGCTTAGGCTTCTGGCGGAGCAACCTAGTCGCTTCTATCGGAAATGGCATTCATCACAGCTCCATATTTTTGCATACCTCCTCACACTTCAAATATGCTTTAAATACATAATGAATTGATGGAAAAATCGAAAAGGTGTACTTTAAAGATTTTCCAAAAAATTAAAAATCCTTCCGGACTATGAAGTAGTGGAGGGAGCTTCCTGTTTATCGAAATAGCATATGCTTTGGCGCTATTATCGTGGATATTGTTTTTAGTAATATTCCTAACGAGGAAGATATATCATCATTACGTGTCTAGGGGTGTTAAGGAGAGAGTTATCATATACTATAACAGGAAGATAATCCACGTATTTGCCGGAGCACTCGCCGCCATCCTGACGCCTTTTATCTTCACCAACGTGTACATACCGTTCGCCTTAGCCATGATCCTGGCGGTGGTAAGCTACCTGCCGTACAGGATTGGAAAGCTCAATTATTGGTATCAGGTTCCGGAGAACATGTTTGACGTGCACTTCTGCATCATGTGGGGGCTATCAACCCTCCTTGGAAAACTCGTCTTCGACGATTGGTGGATAGGTATCGTACCAGTGCTTTACATGAGCCTAGGAGACGCGGTGACCGGTATTGTGAGGAATTACATGTTCGGTAGGAGGACTAAGAGCTGGTGGGGAAACTTGGCGATGCTTGCGGTCTGCGTGCCGATAGGCTCGATACTGGGTTTGAACGGCGTGGTCGCAGCTGTAGTCGCAAGCGTTCTCGAGCACTACGAGTATAAATGGATAGACGATAACATAACTGTTCCGTTATCAGCGTTTCTTTTGATAATCATCCCAAACCTAATCTGGTGAAAAAGGGGGTCTTAGGCTTCTACGACCTCAAAGCCCACGAGCTCGCCTAAATACCTGAGGTCATCCACGTAATCCCCATAGACCATGGCTAGGTGATGACCGAAGTCCATCTCCTTATGGAAGAGGTCCCTCGCATCCCTCACTTTTATCTCCGCTCTTAAGCTGCATCCAACCTTATCGAATCCTCCACATCCTACTAGCTCCCCCCTGGCGACTAATAGCTTAGTCGCCGTCGGATCAAACCTTGCGAGTGTTACAATTTCACCTCTATCTCTCGAGAAATCGTAGCGTATTGTTGCTCCCCATCCACCCATCGTAAAGTTTCTTATCTCATAGGGCAGGTCTCCGCTATCTAGTCCCTTCATCTTCAACCCAGGAACATCGTGGTGAATGGCTATGATATTTCTCTCCTTATCTACCATGTATGAGTTTCCCATGAAGGCTGATTTTCTAGACAGATACATAAGCATAGTCATTGCTAATAGAACACTTATATCTCCCTCGCATACTGATGGATAACCCTCATCCTTCAGTAGGGAATGAGCCAGACAGAAAGTAACCTTCTTCTCAGCCGGTATCCTTGCAACGCAGAGCTCAAAGCATGGGATGACAAACGCATTACACCTGTATTTCAGCATGAGGTTCTTAGCCGCCAAGTAAAAATTGACCGACTGACGAATATACTCTTTCTTCATGTGAACTTTATCGGCATTTCTAATAAGCCTATTAGTTATCTCCTCAGCCTTCTTCTGCTCAGCCTCGTCTCTTATGACTCTATCCATCTCATCAAAGACCTCATTAGCAGGTATACGCTTATAGTCTATCCCAAACCTCAGCTTAACATCCTCGAGATCCCAGACACTACTGACGACACCGACTGACGGAATTTTTCCATCATCGACTACAAGGATCCTCGTGTTCATCAAGCTCTTCTTAACCTTATAAAGCCTAACAAAACGGTTAAATTCGTCAAGGTCTATAAAGGCATAGCCCTCCATTCCATGAGACCTTAGGTAAGCAGATATATCTACACTTTCGATTTGACCTAGCTTAACCACGGGCTTCCTATATCTTCGGGCTATCTCAACCGAGGGATACTGAGGCAACCCAGCATTAGCTATCAAATATAAATCTACATTCACGGAGTCCTCATCGAGCTTAGCCATATTCTCTTCGGGGATGACCCAGTCCTCGCCCCACTCTATAACCGCAGGATCGAGCAACTCTCCATCCTCCGTCAGCCGAGACCTCACCTCCTCACAGAACCTCTCAAAACTCCTCATCGCCTGAAGTCTCTCAAACTCAGGATTAAGCGTCTTCTCATCGCCAACCCTGCAGGGTCCCTCATATACACCACTGTGAATTAGAAGGGGTAAAACAGGCTTGACCTTCACTTTCAAATTAAACGCTTCATTCATGCCCTTACCTCCATCTGAGCAGAGAAAATGTTAGTAAGTAGTTGCTTATTTAATTTTTGGTGATATCCGCAAATTGGTCATCTTTTTTGCTTCACTCTGTTAAAGTACTCTTTGTCGGAGTATCTTGTGATTAGGTAGTCGGTGAAGCTGACCTTACTTTTGGAGCTGAGAATATACCTCAACCTTACGGGGTTTCTCTTTAATCGACGTTCAGGCCAAGCAGCTTGGCAATGTTCTTCCAGTAAATTGCTTCTTTCGCCTCCTCTTCTATGTCGAGTATCTCCATCTTTAGCAGTGCAGGCTTGGCGTAGTGGAAGGGCATTCCGGTTCCGAAGACAACCCTCTCGACACCTATACGGGAGATAAGAGCCTGTATAGACTTGGTCAGAACAGCTGTAAGCCTAGACATCTCCACGTAAACGTTTTTAGGAACCGGCTGCTCTCCTTCAATTATCGGAGAAACATCCTTTACGTTTAAGACTATGAATACGTTCTCAGGGTGCCGTTTGGCGGTCTCCAATATCTGGTTTAGAGGTAGCGTCCTATCGACGTCCATCCAGTGGTGCTGTCTGGGGTCTACAAGCATAACCGGGATCTCTATGGGGAGCCTCATCTTGGCGGCTTCGCTTAAGAGCTCCCTACTCTCACGTTCCAGAAGCCCATAGTTGTGGTATAGAGGGTATAGACGTAGCCCCTTCATGCCTAGGTCCTTGACGCATCTCTCTAGGTCTTCCCTCCAAGCTACATACTTGGGGTTTAGAGTCGCGAAGGGAATCAGCCGATCCCTGTAAGGCTCGATCTCCTCGGCGAGTTCCTCGTTTCCCTCTTGACAGTTCTTGTAGAAGACGGCGTTAATCGATGATACAACAGCCTTATCGATCCCATTCCGGTCCATTAGAGTGACCAAGCCTTCCGCCGTGTTGTAGCGGAGCCTTCGGAACGGCCAGTGACCGATATATGTGCTTGCGTCGATTATCACACCTTCCGCCTCCTGAGGATTCTATCCATATTCTTCCAGAAAATGAGTTCACGTTCTTCGTCGGTTAGGTCAGCGCCAAGTATCTTGCCGACACCTGCCTCCATGGAGAGGTCGGTTGCGAAGAGAACCCTCTCAGCCCCTAAGTACTTAACGCACATCTCAACCATGCCCTCGTCGACGACCGACCCACTTGTATCGACGTAGACGTTCGGAACGTTTCTTAAGGCTTTAATTCCCCACTCCCAGTCTCCGCCTCCACCTATGTGGCCGTGGATCAGGATAGCGTCGGGAACCTTCCTTGCAAGGGCGGCTATGTGAACGCCGTCTGAGATTCTCGGTTGACCCCACCGGAGAGCCTCCTCCGGGCTGGGAGGGTGACCTGCATGCCAGAGGACTGGTATCTGCATCTCAGCCGCTTTCCTTATCAGCGGTAGCACCACAGGCTCGTCCGCCCGGTACTGGTTGTAGAGTTTAATACCTATCATCCCCAGCTCCTTCACGCACCTTTCAACCTCCTCTATCGATTCGGTGAAGTAGCCGGGATTGACGAAGGCGTAGCCCAGTATCTTATCGGGATACTCCTTCATAGCCTCATACGTGATGTTGTTGCATTTCCGAACCACATCCATGGTGGGTTGACCACCGGAGACGGGTGTGGAGCAGAGGAGCTTATCGATTCCGAGCTTATCAGCCGCCTCAACTAAATCAGCGTTCGTCCACCCCCTGGAAGACCCATCGCTTCTCCTTGCCACATGGCAGTGAGCATCTATCTTCTTCAAACCTCCCCCTCCAAGAAGATACTACACCGATCCGTTTTAAAGCTCTTTCATAAACCCGCGTAAGCAGGGAAGTTGATGTTTAGGAGGAAAATGTGACAGACGATCTTTAGGTCAGGAATTTCATGCCCCAGTACTCCAAGGCTTCCCGTAGCTCAACGTGGTCTTTAGCATACTCCTCCAGAGGTATTCCCTTCATAAACGCCTCTATAGCCTGCAACATAGCTTTGGCGCCTGCTCTCGTTCCTTTAGGATGGCCGTGGATGCCGCCTCCTGCGTTCAACTGGATATCGGGGTATCCAAGCAGGCGTAGGTTTGACGGTACAAGTGCCGGATGTATCCCACCTGATGCTACCGGTAAAACTGTTTTAAGACCGTACCAGTCCCCTCTTAGAAAGTCGTTCATATATCGTATACCCTTCACCCCAGAGTATTTACTAGAATATAGTGAAGCACCGCTTCCCGGCTGCTCCATCTTACCCTTCGCCGTGCCCGTATGCAACTGGTCGCCTCCACACAACCTAACGAGCTTGGCTAGGACAAGCATGTGAATCCCGTGTATGGAACTTCTAGTCATGGCTGCGTGCATACAACGATGAACATGGATCGGAACCTTTATCGAAGGGTCTTCAGCCAAGCTTCTAAGGACAGGAAAACCTACACAGAGGACATCTACCATTATGCAGTTAGCGCCGTTGCTCAACGCTGTCTCGACGTTCTTCCACAGCATCCCGATATCCGCTGTCACGTCCACCGCGTACAGGATGTTTCTACCCGTCTCTTCCCTAGCTTTGTCCAGCGCCTCCATCACGTTAGACACTCTATCCTCGATCGGGTTAAACTTCTGATTCGTTAACGTCTCATCGTCTTTTACGAAATCTACTCCCCCGACAGCCGCCTCGTATGCTACTTTAGCCGTCTCCTTAGGGGTAAGCCCCACTTTAGGCTTGATTATCGTACCTAGATGGGGTCTCGGGTTTTTATCGGTGTCTAGGATTTCTCTTATCCCCTCTATGCCAAACTTAGGTCCTTTAAATGCCTTAACATACTCTCTCGGCATGGATATATCTAGAAGCCTCACATGCTTCAAGGCACCCATTCCGAAGAGGTTTCCAGCTACTATAGAGAGCAGGTGGGATACCCCGGCGTCGAGGTCGAATAGGTCTAGGGGGAAAGCTATCTTCACGACACCTCCATCGCCGACCTCATTTATCTGAAACACTTTACCGGCTAGCTCAAATACCCTATCCGTCATGGTGGCGACCTTGGTCCACGTGCCTATGGACTGCTCCGCAGCAATGTTAATGGCAGCGCTTCGGATGCTAACCTCTTCATGAGGAGCAACATAGTAGGTGCAGACCACATACCTGTCCGGGTCTATTTCTTCAGGCGTTGACGTGAACGTTTTAACCCAGAACTCCTCCTCATACCACTCCCTTTTCTCGCTCATGACGGCTCTCCTCGGTAAGATACTTGCTTAGAGCGGTAATTAGCTTTTGTCATCTCATGGAATTTGAAGGACGAGTCGTTCAGAGACGATAGGCGACATCATGCTCTTCCGCAACCGCCGATTTCTTCGAAGCCTGTGTTGTAGCCATAATGTGTACGGAAGTGTCGTAATTTGTCGTCTATCTTCCCACACCGGTTACGCCTGCTCTGTGGGAAGACACCTAGGTGAAATCTAAACTGCCTAGTTTTTACTTGGAGCTGAGCCATGTCCAGTCTGGTAACGACATGAAGCTTCCGTAGAAGGTCTGGTTGTAGAGTCTACGTCTTGGGGTGAATATCTTATAGCCCTTAAACGGTCTATCCTGGGTGTAGACCGTTAGAAGCTTATCGTTCCAGACAATTACCTCATCCCTCTGGTCTCCACATATGTCGTAGACCCATACCTTACCTGGATGCGGGTCGGGGAACTCCACGACCATCCTTCCATAGCCGTCGTAGAGACCGTAGGCAGACCCTATAAGCTCGACGCCGTCGCCTGACCAGTTTACAGGAACCCATCCATGCACGTTCTCGAAGTCTGCTTGAAGAAGCTCACCTTCGAGGCTGAACATGAACCAGAAGGCTCCGCCCCAGAACGTGTTGGCGGCTATGGCTAAACCCCCGGGTTGGTCAGGCCGATAGCTTGCTAGGTTAACCCCCTGCCCATGTCCAAGATGCCATTCCCGCAGGATCTCCCCGGTGGAGGCGTCTAGGAAGTAGAAGCCTCCATCCTCGTAACCCATGGCGAGCACAAGCTGTCCGTCGGTTTTTCTGTAGAAGACCGCGCTGTCGCAGTGGCCGTAGAGGTCTATACGCCAGATTACCCGGCCGTCATGGTCTATCAAGGCGTCTCCTGAGAAGACTTCGTCTAAACCATCGCCGTCTACGTCGTAGACTTGAACATAGTGGGCTAACTTACCTGTGTACATCCAGAGCCTTCGGAAATCCCTATCGTAAGCCCATAGGTTGTTGTATCTATCTTTTACTATGAAGTCTCCCGGTCTCTTATCCGTGAGACTGCATATGGTTATCGAATCGCCTAGTATCCTAGGAAAACCGTCTTCAGGCCCCTCACCCCATCCTTCGCCGGGGTTAGACTCAGGAGTGTCCGTCTCTAATAAGACCTTACCGGTAGCGGCGTCGAGAAGCATTATTTTGAAGTCCATGCAACAGATGACTTCTAGTCTTCCGTCGCCGTCGAAGTCGAAGACTTGGACTGGTAGATCAGACCAGACATCGTAGCCGGATATGTCAGGCTCGCCCAGTTGCCATAGGAGGTTTCCATCTAAATCGACGGCCGTCAGACAGCTTAACGCTACGTACTTAACAGAGCTGGGTTTAGGAGGAGTCAGGCTTTTTCTCTGGACGAAGAGAAGCTCAACCCTACCGTCGCCGTCTAAGTCGCCTAGCCTCAAAACCTTACCTGCATAGTCGCCGAGCTTGAGCCTCTTGTAGATCACAGCCCCCGGATACTCCCGGATCGACGAGGGCTTAGCAGGTTTGAGATAGCACGATAGATCTCTGTACAGTCTGACATCGGTCACCCATATCCTCCCTGGACCCAAGCCCTTAATCATGAGAACCAGGGAAGCTCCTCCTTCGGGAACCATGAAGCCGCCATCCATCCGTCTCCAACCCCAGACTCCTGTAGCGGCGGTAAACCCTCCCCTCCAGAAACCTAAGTCCTCCCGCGTGAAGGGCTCACCGGCATCGCCTATCCAGGTTTTCTTCAAAGCCTTAACTCGCTCTCCATCTGGGTTCATTATTCTAGGCTCTAAAGCAGCCCAGGCTCTTCTGCCCTCCAACTCAGGCTTCATATAGACCGTAAGCCTGAAGGTCTCCCTAGGCCTCACAGGTATCGGTTCATCATATATTATACACCACCCCACGGCTCTCTATCCCTAGGGAAGACTCGAAGCCTGGGGGTGTCTCGCTCCTATCCACCCATTTCTTGAAGCCATCTGGTCTTGAGATGACTTTCCAAAAACCAAGCGTGAAATACGGGTCTTCAACCAGGTTATGCTCCAAGCCTAAGCACCTTGGAAGATTTATCTCGTCGCATAGCCTTTAAAAGATCTTTCGCTTCATGGAGCTTTCCCAGAGACCCCTGTTCACGATGAAGAATGATATAGAGGTCGGCAGTAGATTTAACAGCAAGTTCTCCGCTAAAGTTGTTATCGAGGAATGCCTATTTCGACCCTTGAGGATAAGCGGGTTCCGTTTCCGTTTACGGCTTTTGTCGACCAGGATGACCTAAAGCTAGCTCTCCTACTTAACGCCGTAAACCCCAGCATCGGCGGGGTTCTTATAAAGGGTGAGAAGGGCTCTGGTAAAAGCACTATAGTACGTGCGTTAGCCGACCTTTTGCCTGAGATAAAGGTCTCAGAGGGGTGTATGTTCAACTGTAACCCGGATAACCCGGCTGAGATGTGTGAGAACTGCTTCAGAAGGTGGAAGAAAGGCGAGCTTAAAGTGGCTTACCGTAGGATGAGAGTTATAACGGTACCCCTCGGCATCACCGAGGACAGGCTTCTCGGAACCTTGGACATAGAGAAGGCTCTTAGAGAAGGGGTTAAGGCCTTTCAACCAGGCTTACTTGCCGAAGCCAACAGGAATATCCTCTACATAGACGAGGTTAACCTTCTCCCAGACCATATAGTCGACGATATCCTAGATGCCGCTGCGTCTGGCTGGAACATAGTAGAAAGAGAGACCATATCGATAGCCCACCCGTCGAGGTTTCTATTGATAGGTACGATGAACCCTGAGGAGGGAGAGCTACGTCCCCAGCTTTTGGATAGGTTCCCGCTTTCAGTCACGGTGACGTCGGTTAAAGACGAAAAGCTGAGGATGGAGATAGTCAAGAGAAACCTGGAGTTTGAGGAGGACCCTGAGGGGTTTAGGGAGAGATATAGGCCTAAGCAGGAGGAGCTCAGGAGGAGGATAATCGAGGCTAGGAGGCTACTGCCGAAGGTTAAGGTTCCGGACGCCGTGATCCAGCTTACGGTTAGGCTCTGCATCTCCCTCGAGGTCGACGGACATAGGCCGGATATAATCATTCTTAAGGCCGCGAAAACGTTGGCCGCCTTCGAGGGTAAAACCGTGGTCGAAGCCCCGGACGTTAAGAAGGTTGCTCCGTTGGTTCTATCGCATAGGACTAGGAGGGGAGGGTTCAGGGAGCCTGCGACGCCTGAGGAGATCTACAAGGCGTTTGACAGCATATATAATGAGCTCTACTGGGATATAGTCAAGGAGATCACAGGTCTCACAGCCGGAGAGAAGAGGCCTATCCCATCTCATCCTGTCGAACCGATGGGGGTTCGAGACAGCTCCATACGCGAGCCTAGAAAGGATTCAGAAAGTTCACGGGAGACTAAGAAGGTTGAGAGGCAGCGGTTTTTTCGGCCGACTAGCAGACCTTTGAAAGACGGGGTTAGAGCACCGTCCGTTAAGAGCATGGGTGTGGGGATTCGGTCAGAAAAACTAAGGAGTAAAGTTAGCAGACTGATGACGCTTATCAAAGAGAGACCTTTTAGAGAGAGGAAAGCGGTTTTCCGGGAATACGAACATACGGAGGGGGGAGAGGTTAAACCTGTGGCTATACCCATACCCGGCTCCATGAGACGGTTTAGACGAGGACATTACCTATCAGGTAGGAGGGCTAAAACCTTGACGTACACCACGACCGGGAGGTACATGGGTTATGAAGACTTTAGGAGGGGGTCCTCCCTGAACGTGGCGTTGGTTCCGACGATTCAGACGGCGATAGTGAGGGGACGCCGTTCCAACGGCGAGGTGACTGTGGAGGTTAGACCCGATGACCTTAAGGTTAAGCGGCTCTCCTCTAGGTCTGCGCTTACCATAATATTTCTCCTAGACCTGAGCGAGTCTATGGCCGACTACTTGACCGTGGTCGCGAAGGCTATAATGAGCCTACACCGAGACGCATATGCTAAACGCGATAAAGTCGGCGTCGTGACGTTTAAGGGGTTTAACGCAGAAGTCGTCTCACATCCTGTTCGAAACCTTCTCGTAGTGGCTAGGAAGGTCCGTCATCTCAAAGCCGGCGGGTACACGCCTCTGCCTAAGGGGCTTATGTGCTGTCTAGAGATGGTTAAGATGGAGAAGAGGCGGAGCAGAGATGTTCTCCCGCTTATAATACTCATCAGCGACGGGGCTGCGAACGTTCCGTTAAGTAGTACGTTTGTAAGCCCGTTTTACTTGGATAGTATAAGGAGAGCTTATGAGGATACGATATCGTTGGCTAAATCGGCCGCTAGGATGAAGGTGCCCATAGTGGCTATAGCGCCCATGTCTTTCTTCCAAAGAAGTTTAGATAGGCTTGGGGTAAGGCTGCTTAGAACGGTCGCGGGTATAACCGGTGGTGCGTTCTATGTGGTTTCGATGCCTAAACCTAAGGGTCTAGTAGAACTCGTTAAGAAGAACCTTCTTCCCCACTACACGAGCGACGAGGAGGTTGAGGTATTGATTAAAACGGTCAGGGATGTGGTAAACAGGTTTAGGCAGACGACTACTCTAGAGCAGATAGTGGTTTAACCCGGATTTTTCCTTAGACGGTAACCCCTTGTGAAACTAGTCGGTATATATATATTCGAAACCCTTAAGCCGGGCTTTCTCTAGAACCTGCCTCTGCTCCTCGGCGTTGAGCCTTTTAAACAGTTCAGCCGCGTCTAGGATCATGGGCCAGAGCCTAACGTCGCATGCCAGCGAATATGCGGCGACCCCCTCTTGAGATAGCGTAAACCACACGGCTGCGTCTATCTCCTCCTGCTCGTCTAGAGGCTCATACCATGTCCGGTATCTCTTCTCCCCCTTCCACGGACGTTTGGCTATCGCTTTAATGGCGATTACTCCGACGTCTCTATCCTTCGCGGCTTTGAGAACAGGCCTAAAGTCGCTCTGCGACCTGGGAGACACTAGACTGAATAGACCTATCGGGATCATCACAGTGTCGAAGTCGAACTTCCCGATGGCCTTAAGAGCGACCCTAACGTCGTGGGTCGTTATCCCTATAAACCTTATGAGACCTGTTTCCCTGGCCTCCTTAAAAGCCTCTATGGCTCCGCCTACCTCTAAGGCCTTCTCTAGATCGTCGAAATCCTTCACGGCATGCATCTGATAAAGGTCAAAGCTCTTAACGCCGAGCTTCTTCAGGCTCGCGTTAAGCTTCATCCAAGCCCCATCCCTATCTCTCTTCAACGTTTTCTCTGTCAGAAACAGTTTGTCCCTGAGCTTTCGAACCCATTTCCCAAGCCGAGCCTCAGCCTCACCGTAAGTGGGGGCTACGTCCACCATGTTCACTCCATGCTTCAAAGCTAGTTGAACAGCCTCGTCCGCCTCTTCTTGGCTTAGCCAGCCGACACCGCATCCGCCTAGTGTTATTATCGATACCTTAAACCCCGTTCTACCGAGAACTCTATACTCCAAAAACTATCTCCCTAAGAAAACAGCGGGTAGGTTTGTGTTAAAGATTTCCTAAGCGTCGAAGCCTTTAAGAATGAAAGCATTTTCTTTTTACGACTCAAGGTCGAGCGGCTAAGGAGGGTGGAAGAGCTAGTGGGGTTTACCAAGGGGCTCAGGAACTTCCTCCGAAGACAAAGCTATAACTTCAAGGTCTTGATCGTCAAGAGGGGGCTAGAGTCCTTCTTCTCAGGCTTCACTAGCAACTACACTTCGGTCTACGTCACCAAGCTCGGCGCCGACCCTGTCCAACTCGGCGGACTTAACAGTCTAGGCGGCATAGCATCCGCCATACTCGCACTACCGATGGGGTGGCTTCTGGACACCTATAGCTTAAAGAAGACATACTTGTTAACCTTGATCCTCTCTATTCTGCTTCCTCTGACGTACGCGGTTTCCATGGATTGGCGCATGGCTCTGATACCCGTCGCACTAGGCTACATAACGATGAGCTCTAGCATGGTGGTCGAGAACGTTATACTAGCAAACAGCCTCAGAGACGAGGACCGAGCCACCGGAATCGGTTTGATCCAAGCCTTAACGGGAGTAGCGATGTCGCTTTCACCGACCTTAGCAGGTTTAGTATTGAACATGCTCGGAGGGCTTGAGGTCGAGTATATGAGAGTGCTCTTCCTCATACAGTTGATCGGTTCCTGTCTGGCCTTTGCGTGGATCCTATTTAGATTTAAAGAACCTATGAACGTGGTTAGAAGGTCTGTGAAGTTAAATTTCATCGAAGACCTCAAAGAGGTGTTAGCCTCAAGTAGGTCTAAGAAGTGGCTTCTAGTCGAGCTTTCCGGGGGCTTCATATTCGGCATGGTCATCCCCTTCATCTACGTGTACGCAGCTGAGGTTAAGCACGCAGATGCCTTAACCCTCGGGTTGATGGGTTCAGGCATGAACTTCACCTACATGGCATCCTCCATACCGATAGGTAAGCTTGCAGACCGTATAGGACGTAAAAAGACGATAATGCTTCTGAGACCGACTCTCTACCTTTCGATGATCCTCCTAGTGGTCGCTCCGAGCCCCGAGTACCTGATCTTGGCTATGGCGTTAAGAGGGTTTACGTGGGGAGGAATGGCCGCCTGGTCTTCGCTGGCTTTAGAACTCGTGTCCGAATCCGAGCGGGGGAGATGGAGCGGTGTGATACAGCTTCTCAGAAACCTATTCCGCGTACCCGCTCCTCTCGTAGGTGGATATCTATGGGCTGTCTTAGACCCGTCCGCACCGTTTCTGATACTAGTTCTAGTAGATATATTGTTCAGGGTCCCCCTTATAGCATCGACCCCTGAGACCCTAGAGGCTAGGAACAGCCGATGAGCCGTGAGCTTGCGAGGGAAAGCGCAATGTAAATATATGAAACTACGGGTTTATTCCCCATACATTCCTAGGAGGTGTTTCTATGGCCGATGTTTACCTGGTTAAAGCCGTCAGGCCTAGATATGATAAGTCTGAGAGCCTTGTGAATAAGATCCCTGAGCTCATGGAGAGGGCTGGGATCAAAGAAGTGGTTAAAGACGGAGACGTAGTAGCTATAAAGGTTCACTTCGGCGTGAGAGGAGGATATAGGATAATCAGACCCCAGTTCATCCGCGCGGTTGTAGATGTCGTTAAAGGACTAGGTGGAAAACCGTTTGTGACAGATACCTGGGGGTTGAACCACGTATACGATGCCTACTACAACGGGTTAAGCTATGCGACGCTTGGGGCTCCTGTGCTACCGGCTAATGGGATCAAGGAGAACGATTTCAGGGTGGTCAAGCTGGACGAGTATTACTGGTTAAGCGAGGTCGAGGTTGCGGGTAACATATACGATGCAGACGTCTTGATAAACTTCGCCCACGCTAAAGGACACGGAGGAGCAGGTTACGGCGGCGTCATCAAGAATATAGCGTTAGGTTGCGTAACTCAGAGGACTAGAAGGGCTCAGCACTCGAAGGAGAGGGAGGGGGGTGTGAAGGCCTTTCACGAAGCCATGGCCGACGTGGTCAAGGCGGTATTATCCAATAAGCAGGGTAAGGTTTTCCATATGCTCTGGATAATGGATGTCGTGGAGCACTGCGACTGCACGGCCTTCGGCATGATACCTTTGGTTCCAGACATAGGAGTAGCGGCTTCTAAAGACCTGGTCTCCATAGAGAAGGCTGGGCTAGACCTTATAAACCAAGCCCCACCTGTTCCAGGGTCTGTGGCGGATAAGTATGGGCTTAAACCAGGTGAAAACAAGTTTCTACGCATACACGGTAGAGACCCCTATGTTCAAGTCGAGGTCGCCGAGAAAGCCGGTCTTGGAAGCAGCCAGTATAAGCTGATAGAGCTTTAAACATCTTTTCAAAAACATAACGTCACGGTGAAAACTTGAAGAGGCTAGTTCTATGCCTGGACATAAGCGAGAGTATGGGTTACGGAGAGCCTTCGAAGCTTAAACAGGCAGTCGAGGCGGCTGTTAAGACTGTTGAGGCTTTAAGGTCTGAAACGCTTACAGGGCTTGTTGTATTCGACTCGGAGCCTGAAGTTCTTTTAGAGCCCAAGCGAGTCTCCCCTGACGAGGTGAGGGAGATACTCGCATCTCTCAGGCCTAGGGGTGTCAGCCGGATAGCCGCTGGCTTAGAGAAGGCCGTTACGTTAGCGTCTTCTAACGGAGAGGTTGTACTCATATCTGACGGAAGAGCTAACCTAAGCCTAGACCGCTCCATAGGTTTTGAAGGACTTGTAGAGCTCGAACAAGA
>LUCB01000003.1:0-3985 GCA_001593865.1 Candidatus Bathyarchaeota archaeon B24 | reverse complement strand
AGCCTCTCAGAACCGGGTGAAGATCCATACTATAGCCGTCGGTGAGGATTCCTTTACCGGCACGCTCAAGGCTCTGTCGAATACCTCCGGAGGTCAGTTCTACTTGGCTGAGACCTTCCTAGGTTTAGCCGAAGCCCCCAAGCCGCTCATCCCTGTCTTAACGCTTGAGAACCTAACGGTTTACCCTGCTCCAGCCGAGCTACCTGAGGCCCAGCCTACTTGGACAAGGGAGTCTCAGATGACCCACGTGGCCGTGGTATCGGATAGGCTTTACGAAGCCTATGGAGAGAGCCAGGTAGCGGTCCTTAGAAACCCGGTGAACGGTAGGGAGGCTAGGGTTGCTTTGCAGACGGTCGAGTCGCCTATACTGGCTCCGTATAGAGGCCGTAGGGCTAAAGTTGTTCAACGCTTACGTGGGGACGAGGCTATACTACTGGATAGGACTTACAGAGACTTTCTACTCGTAAAAACCAGGGAGCAGGTAAACTTAACGTTGTATAGAACGGGAGGTTGAAGAACTCATCCTCCTATAGATGGGGAGCATCGGTATTAAGGCGGAGAGCGACATAGTCGAAAGGGCTATGAAAGTTTCTCTGAGACCCAGGTAGTTTGAGACTAAGCCGCCGAGGAACGGGCCTACGACCGACCCCACTTGCCGTGAGAGCCCATAGTATCCTGTTACGGTGGCAGAGCCCCTGCTCAGCCGTCCTATCAGGGCTAGGCTCGCGGCGTAGAATAGGGCGAAGGACATGCCTCTCAACGCCTGTGCGAGGGCGAAGTCTAGGTAGACTTGGGCGCTGTTGAACCGGTAGTAGGCTAGGGCGAATCCAACCGCCCCGAAGAGCATAACGATTTTATCTCCGAACCTGTCGGTGACCACGCCCGAGAGGAGCATGAAGGGGATCTCTACGAGAGAGCCTAAGGCCGTTATCGTACCCACCGCGCTCTTCGAAAGCCCGTTATCTACCGCCAACAGAGGTATAAAATAGTTATCCGCGCTCGCGGCCATAGTCACAAGCCCAAGCGACAGCAGAAATAATACGAGTTCACCCGTTGCTTTTCCTCGAGCCTCCACTGTTCGTTTAAGCCTTCCCCCGCCCGGGATGTTTAAAGCCGCCAAGAACGCCGCCGAGGAGAAGAGGGACGAGTATAGTAGTATGCTCTTGGACCCGTATGCGTCGGCGATGAAGCCGAGGGATAGGTTTCCGACGGTCCACCCTATAGACCGGCTTATCCTATAGCTACCCATAACCCTGCCCATGACCTCGCTTGAGGTCCTGTCGGATATTATGGCTAGCGAGATAGTCGCTACTATTGGCGTGCAGAGTCCGACGGCTAGGCTGATTAGGACATATGCCGGAAGCCCCCTTGCGATGTACGATGCTGCGAAGGACAGCGATAGGAAGAGCATGGAGAGGACTATCAGAAGCTTCCTATCTAGCCCCCTATCGCTAGCGGCTCCTACGATGAGCTGGGCGATGCCTCCCCCTATACCGGTTAAGGCCCCCACAGCCCCTATTATACTGTAGTCTATGGCCTCCTCCTTCATCAGTAGTGGGAGGAATATAGAGCCCGCAGCTCCGACTATGCCTAGGATCAGCGAGATTATGAAGAGCGCCGTAAACGTTCTACTCCACATAACCGGCTCCTTGATTAGAATCGGTCGCCTGTATATAAAGTCGATCCGTGGCAATTTTTATAGAAGCCTCCGACAGAGGTTTAGATGAAAGAGTTATGAAAGCATCTCTCATCCTTATACTAATCATTGTTCTCCTCTCGGTTTCCGCGATCCTCTACCAGCTACTTATCAAGGTAGGTGAGACCACGGAGGGCAGACTTTTCCCCTTCTACCTTCCCTGGAACGACTCAGACGAAACCGTGACCAGTTTTAGCCGGTTCATAGATAAGCCGGCGGGGAAGTACGGGTATGTATACGTAGGTTCCGACGGCCACTTGTACGTCGGAGATAGGCGGATAAGGTTTCTGGGGGTGAACATCTGTGGTGGAGGGGCTTTCCCAGATAAGGATGATGCAGAAAAGATAGCCGCGCGTCTAGCGAAATACGGCGTAAACATCGTCCGTTTCCACTGTTTGGAAGCGCCGTGGGAGAGCTTTAACATACTTGGCGAGGTGAAAAACGGCGTAAGGCTGTTGAACCCCGACGCCCTCGATAAGTTAGACTATTTCATAGCCAAGCTCAAGGAGAACGGTATCTACGTGGACTTAAACCTACTCGTATGCAGACGCTTCACCAGCGCGGACGGCTTACCTCCTGAGGTCGAGGAAGTTGATTGGAAAGACCAGCAGGTTTTAGGGTTCTTCATGGACGAGATGCTCGAGCTTGAGAAGGAATATGCTCGACAGCTTTTAACCCATAGGAACCCTTATACGGGCTTAACCTATGCCGAGGACCCGGCGGTAGCCTTTGTGGAAATCGTTAACGAGCAGGGACTTATGCATAGCTGGCTAGACGGGGTTATAGACAGTCTACCAGACGTGTTCAAGCAGAAGCTTAGGGAAAGATGGAACCGGTATCTCCTCGAAAAATACGGGTCCACTAACACCCTCTTGAAGGCCTGGGCCGTCAACGGGTCTCCGGAAGGGGCCGAGATGCTCGACAACGGATACTTCGAACAAGGTGAGGGGGGCTGGAGTTTCGAGGTACATGACGATGCCGAGGCGTCGTTCGACATCGTAGAGTACCCTGAGGGTTTAAAGGTGTTGCGAGTGGTGGTGACTAGGTTGGGTAAGGAGAAGTGGCATGTGCAGTTCAACTATCCAGGTTTAAGGATAGAGGCCGGTCAGGTGTATAAGGTTACGTTCAGGGCTAGAGCCGATAGGGAGGCTACGGTGTACGTCTCGCTTATGCAGGCGCATGAGCCTTGGAGAATTCTGTCTAACAGGGTCGCGGTGAAGCTGACGGAGGATTGGAGAAACTATACGATAACCCTTCTGGCTTCGGAGCCTGAAGACGACGCTAGGCTCGATATCACGGAGCTTGGAGCGGCGACCGCGACTTACGAGTTCGCCTGCTTCTCACTTAAGCCCTACTACGGCGTAGCCCTGTTGGAGGGTGAAAGCCTAGAGGGTGGGACGGTGAACATCTTCGAGTTGAGGGATTTCGGTCTCAGGACTTGGGAGGCTAGGAGGGACTGGGTAGAGTTTCTGTGGAAGCTTGAGGAGACCTATTTTACAGGGATGTACCGGTTCCTTAAGGATGAGCTTGGGGTGAAGGCACTCGTGATAGGGACGGTCGTGGGTTGTAGCACGCCGAACATAATGGCCGAGATGGATGTCGTAGACACGCATGCCTACTGGCAGCATCCGGTCTTCCCCGGTACTCCATGGGACCCGGATAACTGGTACGTGGTGAACGAGCCTATGGTGAATCATCCTGAAGAGAGTACGGTTCCGTGGCTGGCTTTCAAGCGGGTTTACGGGAAGCCGTTCACGGTTTCTGAGTATAATCATCCTACGCCGAACATGTACGACGCTGAGACTGTGATCTTCTTAGCCACCTATGCGGCTCTACAGGATTGGGACGGCATATTTTTATTCGACTACGGAGTCGAAAGCGAAGCGATCGGCGATTATTTCGACGTATCTCCACACCCGGCTAAGATGGCTACCATGTTGATAGCGCATAACCTCTTCGTACGAGGGGACCTGAGACCGGCGGAGAGCGTAGTGGCGTTAAACCTGACCAAGGACGAAGAGGTAGGGTTGATACTCTGGGGTAAGGTGCACGCATGGAACCTCCCGGACGCAGGATACCTAGGCGCGACCTACGTCGACCCTCTGGTTCATCGCATAGCGTTGGTGACCGATGAGAGCCCTCTCAGGCCTATCCAGATGTTGAGACCCCAGGCGGATACAGGGACAAGGGTCTACAGATCCGACACCGGGGAGGTGACGTGGGATGTCTCGGAGCCTGGGTTTGGGTTGCTGACCGTCGATACTTCGAGGACCGTGGCCGCGGTGGGGT
>LUCB01000015.1 GCA_001593865.1 Candidatus Bathyarchaeota archaeon B24 | reverse complement strand
GCCCCGGGTCCAGGTGTTTTAGACTTAACGCCCCCAGGTGCTCTAACCTTGATATGCAGAGCCGTTATCCCCTTGGCCTTAGCTATCGCGGCGGCCGCCGAAGCAGCCTGCATGGCGGCGTATGGGGTGCCCTCAAGCCTATCGGCTTTGACGAACATGCCGCCTGTGCATAGGGCTATGGTCTCTGCTCCTGAGAGGTCTGTGATGTGGACTATCGTGTTGTTCGATGAGCTGTATATGTGCGCTATACCCCATCTCTCCTCTTTCTCGTCTTTAGACCTCTTAGCCATAGCTAGCTTAGCTAAAAAGCTAAACCTAGATTTAAAGCTTCCCCGGTGAGAGCCGCTGTTCGAAGTAAAGATTATATGGAGGCTCGGCTTTCTCTCCATAGGCTGGAGGACCGTTCTTGAAGATAGAGATCTTGGAGAAAGAGGGGGAAGATAAGCTTAGTTTCGTGGTTAGGGGGATCTCTCCTCAGTTTGCAAACTCGATTCGAAGGGCTATGATAGCCGAGGTCCCGGTTATGGCGATAGACGACGTCTACATAATCGAGAACACGTCGGTTATGTACGACGAGGTCCTAGCCCATAGGTTGGGTCTGATACCTCTTAAGACAGACCTAGATAGTTACGTGCTACCTGAGGAGTGCGAGTGTAAAAGCGAGACCGGTTGTAGCAGGTGCTCCGCGATCCTGGTGCTAGACGTCGAAGGGACGGGAGAAGGTGTCACGACCGTGTACTCGGGAGACCTGAAACCCCATGAGTCTAACCCAGACGTTAAACCTGTAAGCGATAAGATTCCTATAGTCAAACTCGCTCCAGGCCAAAGGATCCGGCTTGAGGCGTATGCAAGGCTTGGAACCGGAAAGAAGCATGCGAAATGGTCTCCGGTGACTAGGTGCGTGTACAAGTACTACCCGGTGGTCGAGGTCGACGAGTCTAGATGCGATGGCTGTGGCATATGCGTAGACGTTTGTCACAGAGACGTGTTCGAGGTCAGGGATGGGAAAGCATACGTCAAGAACCAGCTTAGATGCGACTTGTGCGGGGAATGCGTTAGTAGATGTCCACACGACGCCTTGAAGGCCGAGTGGGAGAAGAACTCGCTGATATTTTTCGTCGAGACCACTGGTGCTTTACCGGCTTGGAGGGTCGTGGTGGAGGCGTTTAGGGTATTGGCTAAGAAATGTGAAATATTTTTAAGCCAGCTCGGTGAGTTAGGGGTTGTTTAGAGATGGCTAGGAGAAAGAAGACGAGCACTACTCTGATAACTACGATCAAGCTGCTTCAGATGCTGAGCGGAAAGTCTAGGCTGTGGGCCGACATAGCCGAGAGGATTAAAAAGCCTAGGAGGCTTCTCGCAGAGGTTAACCTTTCCAAGCTCTCTAGGTACACGTCTGAGGGCGACGTCGTGGTCGTCCCGGGTAAAGTCCTAGGTTCAGGAGATATACGTCATAAGCTCACCGTGGCGGCGTTGGGTTTCTCGAAGACCGCCATGCTCAAACTCAGGAAGGCGGGGTGTAGGTGCCTGACTATAAGGGAGCTGGCTGAGATGAACCCTGAGGGCTCTGGGGTGAAGATAATAGGGTGAGGGCTATGAGCCGTGAGAGAGTTATAGTCGTGGATGGAACCGGTCATATAATGGGTAGGCTCGCCAGCGTGATAGCTAAAAGGCTTCTCGAGGGTGAGAAAGTAGTCGTCGTCAACGCCGAGAACATAGTGATATCCGGCAATCCTTATTCGATAATCAGCGAGTGGAAGCGTTTCCTAGAGGTCGGTGAGTATAGGAAGGGGCCGTTCCATCCGCGTAGGCCTGACACGATCTTCAGACGGGTTGTCCGGGGTATGCTTCCTAGGCGTAAGTTTAAAGGTAGGAGGGCGTTTAAGAGGCTTAAGGTGTATATAGGGGTTCCGGATTCGTTTAAAGACGTGGAGTTCACGGTTATAGAGGAGGCTCAAGCGAGTAGGCTTAAGGGGCCTCGTATGAGCCTCGGCGAGCTGGCGAAGCACATCGGCTGGAGGGGAGGTGGTGGGTGATGTCTAGTAGGGCTAAGAAAACGATCATAGAGGTGGGTAAACGTAAAACCGCTATAGCCAGGGTGTATCTCAGGGAGGGGGAGGGGCGAATCAGGATCAACAATATACCGCTTGAGATATACACGCCTGAGGCCGCTAGATACGTCATAATGGAGCCTCTGCTGATAGCCGGCAAGGATGTGTGGGGCGGTGTAGACATCGACGTTAAGGTCGAGGGTGGGGGTTTCATGAGCCAAGCCGAGGCAGCTAGAATGGGTATAGCTAAAGCGCTCGTTAGATGGGCTAGAAGCTCCTCTCTCAAGAAGAAGTTTCTAAACTATGACAGGTCTATGCTGGTCGGGGACCCCAGGAGGAAGGAGCCTAAGAAGTTCGGGGGACCTGGGGCGAGGAGGAGGAAGCAGAAGAGCTATAGGTAGCCTCCCTCTAATAGTCCTTTTTAGGAGGGCTCTTCGGTGAAGGTTGCCCTTCAGCTTTATACGGTTAGGGATAAGATGGCTAGGGACTATTTATCTACTCTACGCGGTGTGAGGGATGTGGGGTATAGGGCTGTCGAGTTCGCCGGCCACCCGTTTGGGACGGTCGAGGCGGGGGAGCTAAGAGACGTTTTGAAGAGGCTAGGGCTTAAGCCGGTTTCAGCTCATGTCGGTTTTAACCTGATCGAGTCTCAGCCAGACATGGTCTTCTGCTACGCTAAGGAGGTCGGGCTTGAATACATCGTGTCGGAGCCTGACGTGAGGGCTATTAAGAGCCTGGAAGACTGTCTCAAGGTCGCGGAGAAGATGGAGGCTATGGGTGGGAAGGCTAGAGAGTATGGTCTGAAATTCGGGATGCACAACCACGCCATAGAGTTTGAGAAGAAAATCGGGGGAGATACTGTTTATAACATACTGGTCGAAAACACGAGTCCGTCGCTTGTATTCTTCCAACCCGACGTCTACTGGGTGTTCTACGCCGGTTACGACCCATGCGACGTGATAAGGTCTCTCAAGGGGAGATGCGACCTGGTGCATCTGAAGGATATGAAGGATGAGGTCAGCAAGGATATGGTCGAACTGGGGCAGGGTGTGATAGATATGAGGGCTGTGATCGATGCGTGCAACGAGGCGGGGACCGAATGGGGCATAGTCGAGAACGATAGGCCGACTATGGACTCGATCGAAAGCGTTAGGGTTGCGTTGGAGTATCTGAAAAGAAACTTCAGGGTCGAGTAACTGTCACTTATTTTTTTAACGGCTATCTCGATTGTTCGCTTGCGAAGCACCTTAGGATGGTCTTCCCTACTCGGCTAGGTTTGGTTTAAATCACTCCTTTCCCTGGAATTTTTTTCTTTATAAATCGACGAATATTTCTATACATTAATGAGCAGTTTTCTTAGGGAGGTGTTAAAGACCTCGTTCATGGTTGTAGGGTTTTGAACAAGTTTAAATATTCGTGGTAAAGATGTTTAGAGGGTTTACGTATGGGTATCGTTCCGGTTAGATGCTTCACATGCGGCTCCGTGATAGGGGATAAGTGGGAGGAGTTTAAGCGTAGGGTTAAGGCGGGGGAGGACCCGGAGAAGGTCCTAGACGACTTAGGTGTCAAGAGGTATTGCTGTAGGTCTATGCTTATATCGCACGTCGAGGTTATAGATGATATACTCGAGTATTTCGTGGTCAAGGGGCGTGTGAAACGTGAGTGAGACCTGTATAGTAGACGTTAAGGCTAGGAAGGTCTATGATAGCAGGGGGTCAGACGCGGTCGAGATCGAGGTATACACCCGTAAAGCCTTCGGTAGAGCCTCTGCTCCTGCGGGGGCGAGTAAGGGTAGGTGGGAGGCTAGAGCATACCCTGAAGGAGGAGTCGAAGAGGCGATACGGAGGGTGCTTAAGCTCGTAAAGCCTAAGCTCATAGGCTTCGACAGCCTAGACCAGAGGGGTGTGGATAGCCTGCTGAGAGAGATAGATGGAACCGATAACTTCTCTAGGATAGGTGGAAACACGGCCTACGCCATCTCGCTAGCGGTCGCGGATGCGGCGTCTAAGACCCTTGGGATACCTATGTATCAGCATATCGGCGGAGCCATGGTTCGGCAATTGCCGTACCCGCTTGGTAACGTGCTCGGAGGCGGTAAACACGCAGGAGAGGGGTGCCCAGACATCCAAGAATATCTGATCCTATCCGTGGGAGGTAGGAGGTTCGAGGAGGCCTACGAGGGGAACCGTGAGGTCCATAGAACCCTCCGTAGCGTTCTAGAATCTAAGAAAGTCCCGTTTTTCGGAGGTAGGGGTGACGAGGGGGCTTGGGCTCCTAGGATAAGTAACGACGACGCATTCGAGGCGGTGGCAGAGGCCGTTAAAGCGGCTTCCGAGAGGTTGGGGTTCGAGATAAGGTTTGGGGTGGACGTTGCTGCTTCGTCGTTCTGGGATGAGAAGACGGGTAAATACGTGTATAAGCATGGAAGACCTCTGGACGAGGGGGAGCAGATAGACTACATAGTCGAGAAGGTCGACGAGTATAGGCTTGTGTACGTCGAGGACCCGCTTCACGAAGAGGACTTCGAGGGGTTTAAAGAGCTTACCGAGAAGGTCGGGGATAGGTGTATGATATGCGGCGACGACCTGTTCGTCACGAACGTCGTGCGGCTCAGAAAGGGCATCGAGCTCGGGGCCGGGAACGCGATAATAATAAAGCCTAACCAGATAGGCACGGTCACCGATGCCTACGAGGCTGCTAAGCTTGCTCAGAGACACGGTTATACGACCATCTTCTCCCACAGGTCTGGTGAGACAGTCGACGCACACCTAGCCCACCTAGCCGTGGCCTTCAACTGCCCGATAGTCAAGATAGGCGTGTTAGGTGGAGAGAGGATAGCTAAGATAAACGAGTTTGTCAGGATCGAGGAGCTTATGGGAGCCAAGGCCTCTATGCACGTATTAGGTGTCTAGCCATGATGAGCGGTGAATCGGAGTCCACTGAGAGTGAGCTTCTACTACCCCTAGAGACGCTGTTGGCGGCCGGTATCCAGATAGGGACCAAGATCAAGACGAAGCATATGGAGCCTTTCATATACAAGGTTAGGCCAGACGGCTTGTTCATACTCGACATAGCCAAGACCTGTCAGAGGATCAGGCTCGCCGCCAAGTTTCTAGCGAGGTTTGAGCCTCCTGAGAAGATAGTCGTCGCTTCGACCAAGCTCTACGCGAGGGTGCCTATCCTGAAGTTCTGCGAGCTTACAGGAGCCACGCCGATAGTCGGTAGGTTTCTACCTGGGCTTTTCACGAACCCGTTCTTGAAAGACTATATGGAGCCTGAGGTCGTCTTGGTCTCAGACCCAGACGCCGACGAGCAGGCCGTGAGGGAGGCGTCTATGATAGGGATACCTGTGGTCGCGTTGTGCGACACAGACAACCTGTTCCAAGACATAGACCTCGTGATACCGACTAACAACAAGGGTAGAAGGGCCTTAGCCATGGTGTTCTGGCTTCTAGCTAGGGAGTTTCTGAGGGCTAAAGGTCTAATACCGCCAGACGGCGACCCGCCCCTGAGGGTCGAGGACTTCGAAGCCAGGCCAGAAGAGTTCTAGAAAACCCCGTGTTCTCCGGAAATTTTAAACAAAACCTCTTTTCGTATAGGGGTAGATATGCCCCTTAGAATTTGTGTGGTAGGCTTCAGGAACACGGGTAAG
Source organism: Candidatus Bathyarchaeota archaeon B24 (assembly GCA_001593865.1). Taxonomy (GTDB): domain Archaea; phylum Thermoproteota; class CALKCG01; order B24; family B24; genus B24. Next base: position 59,139 of record LUCB01000015.1, on the reverse strand, counting down.
ACGAGGCTTGTGGTGTCTATAGTATCCTTCCTATCTTCGAAGGGGTTTAGAGTCGCGGTAGTCAAGCATTCGCATGAAAGGATCGACCTAGCCGTCAAGGATACCGCTAGGATTTTAACCTCAAACCCCCTGGCGGTGGCATACAGTTCCCCCTACGATAACGTGCTTATACTTGACCGGGGTCTAAACCCTGAGTATATTTTGGAGCTTCTGAACCCGGATATAATCTTGTACGAGGGGTTTAAACGCTCACCGTACCCAAAGATTCTAACGGCTGTCGAGAAGGGGCACTTGGAAGTAGACGTAGACCCTTCTCTCGTGAAGATGGTAGTAGCTCCTGAGTATCTTAAAGAAGATGCTTTAAAACTTTATCCCAAAGCCGTCTTCTCGACTTTAGAAGACGAAGAGCTGCCCGATAGAGTTCTACAGGTTATACGTAGGGTCTATGCTTCAAGGTTACCGGGTTTGAACTGTGGCTTATGCGGCTACGGCTCCTGCGGCCGGTACGCTGAGCTGATCCTGAAAGGTGAGGCTAGAATCGGTCGATGCGTGGTAGAGGACCCACCGGCTAGGCTATACGTAGACTGGTCTAGGGTCGAGCTGAAGAGCTATCCGGCTAGCGTCTTAAAATCCTTGCTCGCCGCGTTTACGGATACCCTAAAGGGCGTTAAGAAGGGTTATGAGTTCATCATAGCTTCAGCCCGTATCCGCAGAGAGGATTGCTAAGCTCTTCGAGTAGGATTCAGATGGTTCCAAGGTTTACTCGCGTGGGAAAGGTAAAATATCTAGGATGGGGTTTAGGATATCTAGGGGTGGTCGGTTTTAAGGTGAGATATCCTACCCAAGCAGGGACTTTCTACAGCGGGGACAGGGAGGGGCTGATAAGGCAGATAGAGGAGTGCTTTAAACACAGACTTGGACCGGGGTATATTCCCGAGGTTAAACCCCCGCGTGCTGAGGCTAGGAAGGTATACGGGGTCGTATCTCCCCACGCTGGTTACATGTACTCAGGCCCTGTGGCCGCGCATGGGTATTGTAGGCTCGCCGAAGACGGGACGCCTGGTGTTTTCGTGATCCTAGGGCCTAACCACACGGGTCTGGGAAGCGGGGTTTCTCTCTATCCGCCTGGAGGTGTTTGGAGGACTCCTCTAGGCGACGTCGAGGTCGATAGGGAGGTGTCGGAGAGGATAGTCGAGTCCTCCGGGATCATAGACGTCGACGAGAGGGGGCATAGGTATGAGCATTCGATAGAGGTTCAGCTACCGTTTCTCCAGTACCTCTACGGCTCGGTGAAGATCGTCGCGATATCTATGCTTCTCCAAGACCTTGAGACATCTAGAGAGGTCGGTGAGGCGTTGGCTACGGCGCTTAGAGGCGTAGACGCCGTGATAATCGCCTCGACGGATTTGACGCACTACGAGCCGCATGACATGGCCGTTAAGAAGGATAAGCTTGTCCTAGACGCCATCCTAGCCATGGACGAGGAGGCGATGATAAAGGCGGTCGACAGGGGGGTCAGCATGTGCGGGCCGGGGCCGGTGGCCGCGATGATAACGGCCCTGAAGAAACTGGGAAGCTTCAAGCCGAGGCTCTTAAGCCATAGGACAAGCGGCGATGTAACAGGGGACTACATGGCCGTCGTAGGATACGCGTCCATGGTCTTCGAGAGGGCTTAACCTTGGAAAACTTCACGGCCTCGGCGCCGGGTAAGGTCATACTCTTCGGGGAGCACTTCGTCGTCTACGGCGAACCCGCGATAGCCGTCGCGTTAGACCTGAGGGTCGAGGCGACGGCCTATAGATGCGAGAAATCCATCGTAGAGGGGCTTCGAACCCCCCTGGTTGAGAGAGCTATCGAGGAGGCTTTAAGGTTTGTAAACCGTAGCGGTGAAGCCGTATGCGTTAGACTCAGGTCTAACCTACCGATTTCTGTGGGTTTAGGCTCCTCGGCCGCCACAGCCGTGGCTGTGATAGCGTCTATAACCGGCTTATTCGGGGTCAAACCGTCTCGGGACCGGCTATTCAGGATGGCTCTTGAGGTCGAGAAAACCGTTCACGTGAACCCATCAGGGATAGACCCTGCGATATCTGTTAACGGAGGAGCCATACTCTATAGGCGGGGACGGGGCATAGAGCCCATAAAGCTCGGCGGGGACTTCACGCTGGTCATAGGTAACACGGGTGTACCAAGGTCTACAGGAGCCATGGTCGAAAAGGTCAGGCTATTCGCGGAGAACCATCCACGTGTGATGGATAGACTGAGGGCCGCGGCTTCCTCGATAGCGTCCGAGGCCCTGGAGGCTCTTGAAAAGGGAGATGTCGAGAAGCTTGGCCGGCTTATGGATGTGAACCACGGGCTTCTTGAAGCGATAGGGGTTTCAAGCCTAGAGCTGGAGCGGTTGGTGTACGCGGCTAGGAGGGCTGGGGCTTTGGGGGCTAAGCTTACCGGAGCGGGTGGGGGAGGATGTATGGTGGCCTTAGTCGCAGGGAAACGCGTCGAAGCCGTGGTCGAGGCGATAAGAAAAGCCGGGGGGGAGCCTATGGTGGCTCCGATATCTAGGGTCGGTGTCCTCTATGGTAACGGTTGACGCGATAGTCAAGCTAGGCGGCAGCGTGATAACGTTCAAAGATAGGCCTTTGACCGTTAACCAAGAGGTTTTAGATAGGCTCGCAGAGGAGCTTTCGGCCTCAGGCCTCAGCAGGCTGATCATAGTTCACGGAGGCGGGTCTTTCGGACACCCCCTCGCGTTGAAGTATAGGCTTCAAGACGGGTATAAAGGTCCTGAGCAGAGGGAGGGGGTTGTGGCTACGCATAGGGCTATGCTCAAGCTTAACGAAGAGGTCTTAAAGGCTTTAGAGAATAGTGGGTTTAAACCCATATCTATTCCGCCTTTGGCGTCGGCTTTAGCCTCGTCGGGGAGGTTGAAGAGGCTTCTCCACGAGCCGTTCGTGAAGGCCCTGGAGCTTGGGTTTACCCCGGTGACGTTCGGAGACATCGTTTTCGACGACACGAGGGGTTTCTCGATAATATCCGGAGACAGCCTCATGACCGAGCTGTCCTCTAGGCTCAGGCCGTCGAAAGCCGTGTTCACCGTGGATGTCGACGGCATATACGCCGAAGACCCTAAGCTCCACCCGGACGCTAAGCTCTTCGAGGAGATGACGGCCGACGAACTCCTGAACCTGATGGAGGAGACCCGTTCGAGACCGGTCGACGCCACCGGGGGGATAGGTTTAAAGCTTAAAGAGGCCTATAAAATCGCCTCTATGGGTTTAGACGTATATGTGGTGAACGGTCTTAAACCCGGTAGGCTCCTCAAAGTCCTCAAAGGGGTTAGGGTTAAATGCACGGTTGTAAAGGGTGTTAAACCGTGAGTTCTGAGACCAGTAGGAGGAAGAATGACCATATAAGAATATGCTCGGAGAAGCCGGTCGAGGCTAGAAACGTCAAGCCTGGCTTCGGAGATGTCCATCTAATCCATAGATGCCTACCCGAGGTGAACCCCGACGAGCTGGACCTATCCACAGAGTTCCTAGGCTTCGAGTTTAAGGCTCCCATAGTGATCTCCGCCATGACCGGTGGGACCTCCAAGGCGGCTGAGATAAACGCCAACCTGGCTAAGGCCGCGGAGGAGCATGGTATAGGTATGTGCCTAGGTAGCGGTAGGGCTTTCCTGGAGAAGCCGTCTTTGGCGTACTCCTTCAAGGTGGCTAGGGAGAACGCCCCTAGCATATTCATCTCCGCGAACATCGGTTTCCAGGAACTCTTTAGATACTCTTGGAGTAGCCTGAGACGGCTCGTCGAATCCATCGGGGCTGACGCGTTAACAGTCCACCTTAACCCACTACAGGAGCTTCTGCAGTATGAGGGGGCGCCTAGGTTTCGAGGGATATTAGAGAGGCTGCGTAGGCTTATCGAGGATAGCGAGGTTCCGGTGATAGTTAAGGAGACCGGTTCGGGGATATCGATGGAAGACGCTAGGCTGTTATCGTCGATAGGGGTGGACGCCATAGAGGTCGCCGGGGCAGGCGGGACGAGCTGGGCTAGCGTGGAATACTACCGTAGCCTAGAGGCCGGAGAGGCGGAGAAGGCTAGGTTGGCTGAAACCTTCTGGGACTGGGGTATACCGACCGTATCGTCGATAATCGAGGTCAGGTCTATCACAGACGCTCCTCTTATAGCCTCCGGTGGTGTTAGAAGCGGCCTAGACGTCGCCAAGGCCCTTGTACTCGGCGCCGACCTAGCCGGTCTGGCTCTTCCGCTTCTGAAGCCGGCTATGGAGAGCTGGAGAGACGTCTCGGCTGTTCTAGGGAGGATCTGCGAAGAACTTAGGCTCGCCATGGTTTTGACGGGCTCTAAGACGATATCTGAGCTTAAAGAAAAACCATATATCCTAACAGGGTTTACCAGAGACTGGGTCAAATCCAGAGGGTTGAAGGTTAGGTGTAAGATTTGAAGGAGCTTATGGATGAGATATCTAAGGTATCCCGTAGGGTCTCGGAGGAGATATCTGCGATAATGGAAGGGCTTAAGGTCCCGGAGGTTCTTTACGAGTCGAGCTACCACCTCTTGAAAGCCGGCGGTAAACGGCTTAGACCCTTCATGCTCGTCAAGTCCTATGAGGCCTGCGGGGGAGAGGGCGAGAAGCCCTACCCTGCGGCCGCAGGTGTCGAGATACTTCACACGTTCACGCTTATACACGACGACATAATCGACCGTGACGAGACTAGGAGGGGGGTCCCTACGGTTCACGTGCTTTGGGGCATACCCCAGGCTATAATTTCAGGGGATATGCTTTTCGCCCTAGTCTTCAGGACGCTTTCTAAGGGTTTGAGGGATGTCGGGGTCGAGGACTCTGTGATAGTTGAGGTGGTCGGTAGGTTCTCTAAGACGCTGATCGACATATGCGCCGGCCAGACGATGGATATGGTGATGGCTGAGAAGCCCACGACCGCCGTGACCGTGGACGAGTACATGGAGATGATCAAGCTTAAGACCGCTGTCCTGTATATGGCTTCGGCCGAGATAGGTGGTCTCCTCGCCGGAGCGTCTAGCGAGGAGCTGGAAGCGCTGCGGAGTTATGGGTTGAACTCTGGCCTGGCCTTCCAGATGATAGACGACGTATTGGGGGTCTCGGGGGTGGAGGAGGAGCTTGGGAAACCTGTCGGAAGCGACATAAGAGAGGGTAAGAAGACGATCGTGGTCCTAGAAGCCCTCAGCAGGCTGGACGACGCGGGGAAGCGTAGGCTTCTAGGGGTCTTAGGCGATAGAGGCGCGTCGAGAGATAGGATAATGGAGGCCATAAGGCTTATAGAGTCCTCGGGAGCGGTCGAAGAGGCTAAGCGGCTAGCACGCCTATATTCTTCTAAGGCTAGGGAGGCTTTAAGGAGGCTGCCTGCTACAGACGCGCGGAGGCTGCTTGAGGCGTTGACAGATTTCATAGTCGAGAGGAGGTTCTAGGGTTAGGGTATCTCAGGAACCTTATCGATGCATACCCATCCTAGGATAGCTAGGGCTATGGCTAACGCCCAGCCTAATAGGATACCTAGAAGAGCCTGCCCGGAGGAGTATATCGCAAACGATAGACTTGAGTGCAGCATCGGTATGGCTGCCATGGCTATGTAGCCTCCTCTGTAGGCGATAGGTTGGTCTGGCTTCAACCCTTTAACCAAGGTCGATATCAGGATCGCCGAAGCCCCCATGGATGCCGGTATACAGGAGACGCTTATCAAAGCCGCCGCTATGTCCATGGAAAATATCAGGATGAGTGAAACAGGCAATATATAGGCTACAGCCGTCAAAGTCGATAAGACCAGTTTACCCTTGGCGAGCTTCCTACGGCTTCCGAGGTGGTAGAGCGATAGCCATCCGTATCTCCCCTCCACCTGCATGCTTTGAAGCGACAAGGCTAGCGTAGAGACCTCCACCATGGCTAGGTAGTTCGCCAATATCATCAGCTGAGCCCTTGCTCTACCGTACCAGTTTATGAAAGCCGGTATGAGCATGACTAGGGGTAGGAGGAGCGTCGAGGAGTATCTTGCGTCTCTGAAAACCATTTTCAGGTCTTTAAACGCCACGGCCATCGACGCGGGCACCCGATATATGACCGAGCGGGTTAACGGCTTTACCGGATGCATGATCATCCTATGCTTTGGGTTAAGCGCCGACCTGCAAAACCTCAACGCTCCGTATCTGTAGAAGAGCCAAGACCCCATAAGCCAGAGCAGCTGGACGGCCAGCTGTACGGTTTCTAGGAGCGTATCCCCTCCTGTGAAGGCGATGTTGATGGGATATATCGCGTATAGGAGCGTGTGTAGGATGCTTCCTCTAAGGCTTATAGCAAACTTCCGGACCGTTCGGATCACCAAGGGGAAGATGGATAGGACGATGTAGTACGCGGTTAGGGTGAACAGGACGAGCAGGGTTTGAGCAAGCTGCATCAGAGCTGTCTTGTAGGAGGGGGTAACGTAACGTCTACCGCCCACCATCGAAGCTACGAGGTAGCCTAAAGCCGCACCTATCAGCGCGCCTACATACACCGTCACGAGGGAGTAGACGGATAGGACCACGTCGTTCATAGACGCGTAGGCTCCGATGGCTAGGACCGGACCTGCGAAAATTATCCATAGGGATGTCAGGCTTGTGGCTATTATAAGGGCGACCTGAAGCTCCCCGTCTTCGACCGGTAGAGGCTTCAACACGTCTAGGTAGCCGAAGTTCTGAAGTAGCCAGGAGCCGTAGAAGGTGTTCATGAAGTTCATGGTTACGACCAGAAGCACCGCTCCGAGCGTAGACAGCTGAAACCCATATACTCTATCGGCTACCGGCATCGAGAAGGGGTACATGGCCAAGGCCGATATGAGTAGGAATCCCATGACGTTCATGAAGCCGTTATACATGAATACGCCACGCGCCAGCTGCTTACCCGTCCGGAAAACCTGACGTTCTCTGCTGGACCGGAATATGGCTTCTCGAACCATGACGAGGGATATCGTCCAGCCCCTACGTACGCTAGCTAAGAGCCTCGACGACCTCACGTAGCTCACCCGATATGCCGGTAACCTTGAGGAGGACTTCTTCAAGCGACTCAAGCCCCGATTTAACCTCCTCCACAGAGCCTGAGACAACCACCCTACCCCGATGCAGTAGAACGATTCGGTCGCATATCTTCTCGGCTATCTCCATGATATGGGTGGATAACAGTACGGCGGCTCCGCGGAGAGCTCTCATCCTCAAGTATTCTTTGAATATCCTAGCCGACGTGGCGTCCAGACCCATCAGGGGTTCGTCGAGTATGAGGACGTCAGGCTCGTGAAGCAGAGCCGATATGAGGGCTACCTTCTGCTTACTACCCTTGCTCAAAGCCGTTATCAGAACATCCATGTACTCCTCTATCTCGAAGGCTTTGACGAACTTAACCACCCTATCCTCGTACTCTTCTCTGGTTAAACCCCTGACCCTCGCCACGAACTCGAAGTACTCCTTAGGAGTTAGAGACTCGTAGAGGACTATGTTCTCCGGGACGTATCCGACTCTCCTTCGGACCTCGACAGGGTCTTCGACCGGGTTCACCCCGTCTACGAGGGCGTATCCGCCGTCGGGTCTGACGAAGCCTAGAAGGATCTTCATGGTTGTCGACTTACCGCTTCCGTTAGGCCCTAGGAGACCCACGACCTCGCCGGCGTCGACCTTAAAGGATACGCCGTCTAACGCCGTAACGTCACCGTATCTTTTCACGAGGTTCATGCACACGATGCTTCCCATGAGAAACTCTATAATAACTAGCCGTGGGGTTTAGTAAAGTTTTTACCCTGACATGGTTTCTCTAGTCTGGGGAGGATTCTACCGGCTATGGAGGATTCGGTCAAGCCGATCGCGTGGAAGTATGCCTTGTTGAACGCGTATAGGCATGGTGGGAAAGCCAAGCCTGGGCCTGTGCTGGGTAAGGTGTTAGCCGAGAGACCTGAACTCAAAAAACGCGTTAAAGACGTCTTGAAGCTCGTCGAAAGGGTTGTCGAAGAGGTCAACAGGCTAACGGTCGAGGAGCAGAGGAGGATCATCGAGGAGAGGTTTCCAGAGTTGCTTGCGAGAAGGGAGCGGGAGGCTGAGGCCAAGACGTTGCCGCCTCTTCCGAACGTGGATAAGTATAAGACAGTCGTAACGAGGTACGCTCCAAACCCCGATTTCGTCCTCCACTTCGGCCAAGCTAGGGCGATATACCTCAGCCACGACTACGCTAGGATGTATAAGGGGCGGTTCATCCTCAGGTTCGAGGACACAGACCCAAAGAATAAGAAGCCCGTCCTCGAGTACTATGACGCCATAAGGGAAGACATCAGGTGGCTGGGCTGTAGGTGGGATGAGGAGCATATTCAGAGCTTACGTATGCCTATCTACTATGAGTATGCTAGGAAGCTCATAGAGCTGGGGGCTGGGTATGTGTGTACGTGCGAGGCTAAGACGTTCAAACAACTGGTCCTGAAAGGTGAGCCTTGCCCGTGCAGGGGTTTGACGGTCGAGGAGAACCTTGAGAGATGGGATAGGATGCTCGAAGGCCTGTACGGTGAAGGCGAAGCTGTTTTACGGGTGAAGACCGATTTAAACCATCCAAACCCCTCGGTCAGGGAGTGGGTGGCCTTCCGTGTGATAGATACGTCTAGGAACCCGCATCCCCTGGTGGGGGATAAGTATACGGTTTGGCCTACCTACCACTTCGCGAACGGTCTGGACGACCACTTGATGGGCATAACCCATATAATCAGGGGTAAGGAGTTTCTCTCAGCGCTAGACCGGCACCTGTATCTGTATAAGCACTTCGGCTGGAGATACCCTGAGGCCATCCACTACGGCAGGTGGATGCTCCCCAAGGGCGGAACCATGTCTAAGTCCAAGATACTCAAGGCCATAAAGGCGGGGTTGTTTAAAGGCGTCGACGACCCTAGGCTACCCACCCTAGCGGCTTTGAGACGTAGAGGGATCCAGCCCGAGGCGATACATAGGATGATCATAGACGTCGGCGTTAAACAGGCCGAAGTCTCCCTGAGCTGGGAGAACCTATACGCTTATAACAGACAGGTCGTCGAGCCTAGGGCTAGGAGGCTTTTCTTCGTACACGACCCCGTCAAGCTTCTCGTCCATAAGACCCCTAAATCCTACGAGGCTAAGGTTAGGTTCCACCCCTCTAGACCCGATATGGGGTACCGTACGATTCATGTGAAGGCCGAGGATGGCTTATCGAGGCTGTTGATATGTAAGGACGACGTTAAGCTCCTGGAGAGTAGGGGGATGGTGAGACTTATGGAGCTGTTCAACGTGAGGCTTCTGAAGGTCTCCGAGGATCTGGTGGAGGTGGAGTTTCTAAGCGAGGGCTACGGGGAGGCTAGGAGGCTTCGGCTTCCGTTGATCCACTGGCTTCCGGAAGACCGGTGTCTCAAGGCTAGGGTCGTCATGCCCGACGCCTCTGAGGTCGAGGGGTTTGTAGAGGATAACGTCGCCCAGGTCGAGGTCGGTGAGGTCATCCAGTTCGAGAGGTTTGGGTTCGTGAGGCTCGACTCTGTAGACGACGAATACGTATTCTACTATGCGCATAAGTAGGTCTTTTAGAATTCTAGAAGCGTGAACGCCAGAAGCCCCAGAAGCATCCAGGCTACGACCTGGTTCTTCACCCTTCTAGCACCGCTCCTCGACGGGTCCTTCAGAAGCCTTATGGAGGAGTATAGGAAGCCTAGGTCCGTCACGGCTACGGCTATAAGGTATCCTAGGGTCGCGTCTCCCGTGAAGAACGGTATGGGCGTCAACAGGACGGCCGACGTGTACAGCGCGGCGGCTACGTATGCTGCTCGACGGCATCCATACCTTACGGCCACCGTTTCGACCCCGAACCTCCGGTCGCCTTCGAGGTCTACTATCCCCTTCGTGACCTCCCTACCCGTGTTCGATAGGAAGGCGGTCGAGGCGGCTAGGAGGTTCGAGAGCCGGGGGTTTCCGACGAGCAATCCCCCGTAGAGGAAAGGTATAGCTATACAGCCGCTAACCATCATGTTACCTATCAGCCCGAGCCTCTTACCGTAGGAGGTATACCCTATGGAGAGGACGGTGGAAAGAGCCGCCAACATGAAGCATCCCATGCCTGTCAACGTGGATGTCGTCAACCCCACGGCGGATAGGAGAGCCGCGTAGACCAGCGCCCCCGACGGCTTGACCGCGCCACTTGGGATGGGTCTACCTGGCTCGTTAACCGCGTCTATGTCTCTGTCGAAGTAGTCGTTCAGGACCATCGAGAACCCTGTCAACGTGAAACCGGTTACGAACCCTAAAGCCGTCCCCCAGATATCCCATAGACTTGGGTTAGGCTCCGCTAGGTAGGCTCCGACTAGGACGGCTAGGCCGACCATGACCGAGTTCACGGGTCTCAGAAGCCTCACGTAGGGTCCTACCCGCATCCAAGAGGTTAGAAGATGCGTCAACTGTTTAAAGCATTTCGGAAGGGTTATACGTTTAACAGCTTAACCTTTTTAAACCGTTTTAAGCGTTTTTAACCACGTCTGGGTTTAACGTTTTTATCTTATACCTTGGGCATGATAGTGAGGAAGGTTGGCTGTGGAAAACGTCTACCGTCTACTTTCGAAGCCTATCAGAAGGCTGTTAGAGGAGAGGGGGTTCCACAAGCCCACGGAGCCTCAGGTTAAGGTGATACCTAAGGTTCTCGAGGGTAAGAACGTTTTGTTGATAGCTCCGACTGGGACGGGTAAGACCGAGGCTGCTCTCCTACCGATCCTAGACATGCTGATTAGACGTCATAGGGGCGAGCCTGGTATAAAGCTTCTCTACATAACGCCTCTTAGGGCGTTGAACAGGGATATGCTCGACAGGTTTCTATGGTGGTGCGGTAAGCTCGACCTGAAGGTGGCGGTTAGACACGGGGATACAGGCCCCAGGGAGAGGGCGTTACAGGCTAAGGAGCCTCCTGACATACTCATAACGACGCCTGAGACCCTTCAGGCGGTCCTCACGGGTAGGATCCTGAAGAGGCATCTGAGGGCTGTGAGATGGGTCGTCGTAGACGAGGTTCACGAGCTGGCTGAGGATAAGAGGGGGAGCCAGCTTGCTTTGGCTTTGGAGAGGCTTAGGTGGCTCAAGATGGGAGACTTCCAGGTCGTCGGATTGTCGGCTACGATAGGTAGCCCCGAGGAGGTCGCTAAATTTCTGGTCGGTGCTAATAGGCCGGTCGAGGTCGTTCAGGTGTCCGTAGCTAGGACTATGAAGTTCGAGATCGTCTACCCTGCTCCTGAGCCTGAGGACTACGAGCTTGCTACGAGGCTTTATACGCATCCTGAGGTCGCGGCAAGGCTTCGGTTTATGAGGAGCCTGATAGAGAAGCACCGTTCGGTCTTGCTTTTCACGAATACAAGGCCCATAGCCGAGGTTTTAGCGAGTAGGTTTAAGGTCTGGGATGTGGACTTCCCGGTTAGCATACACCACGGCTCGCTCGCTAAGCCCGCTAGGGTAGCCGCAGAGACCGGTTTGAAGAGGGGGGAGCTTAAGGGGCTTGTCTGCACGTCGAGCCTAGAGCTCGGGATAGACGTCGGGCATATAGACCTGGTCATCCAGTACATGTCTCCCAGACAGGTTACGAGGCTTGTCCAGCGGGTCGGTAGAAGCGGTCATAGGATCGGTAGGGTCGCCAAGGGCGTGGTGATAACCATGGACTCCGACGACACCCTAGAGGCGGCCGTGATAGCCCGGAAAGCCACCCGGGAGGAGCTTGAGCCTGTTAAGATCCCTGAGAAGCCCCTAGACGTGTTGACGCATCAGATAGTCGGGCTTCTCATCCATAAACGTAGGTGGGAGGTCGAGGAGATCCTCGAGCTCGTCAGGCAGAGCTATCCGTATAGAGACCTCACTAAGGAGGAGCTGGTCAGGGTTCTCGAATATATGCATAACAGGTATCCTAGGCTTGCATGGGTTTCTTTCGAGGACGAGGTCGTTTTGAAGCCTGCTAGGGTGAGGAAGATGTACGAGTACTACTTCGAGCGGCTATCCATGATACCGGATGAGAGGCAGTACCTGGTTATAGACGAGGTCTCGAACACGGCGGTCGGGATACTCGACGAGGCGTTCGTAGCCGAATACGGGGAGCCTGGTACGAAGTTCATATGCAGGGGAAGTCCTTGGAAGATCATAGGGTTGATGGGAGACAGGATATACGTAAAGCCGATAGACTCCCCCACGGGGGCTATACCGAGCTGGGTAGGAGAGGAGATACCCGTACCCTTCGAGGTCGCCATGGAGGTAGGTAAGATAAGGAGGAGATGCGAAGAGCTGTTGAAGAAGGGGTTAAGCCTAAGGGAGGTGGCCGAGAGGCTTTCGAGGACCTACCCTGCCGGTGTCGAGACGCTCGTCAGAGCCCTTCAAGAGGCTTATGAACAGTATAAGATGGGGGTTCCCATACCGAGCGATAGGGTCGTGACCATAGAGAGTTGGGAGGACTTCATAGTCATAAACTGTTGCTTCGGGACGTTGGTGAATAGGGCTATAGCTAGGCTTTTGGGGCTGTTGCTCTCTGAGAAGTATGGGACGACGATAGGTGTCCAGCATGACCCCTACAGGATAATACTCGATACCGGGGGAGAGTTCTCGGCTAAGACGGTTTACCAGACCCTCATGGAGCTGGCTGGGATGGACATAGGAGACCTGGCCGTCAAGGCGGCTGAGAGGACGGGTCTGTTTAAAAGAAGGCTCATACACGTGGCTAAGAGGTTCGGGGCTCTTGAGAAGCGGGCGGACTTGACGTCTGTGAGCCTAAGGAGCATAGTGGAGAGCTTTCAAGGCACGGTCGTCTATCAGGAGGCTTTGAAGGAGACGATGGAGAAGGATATGGATGTCGAGGGGGCTCGTAGGGTTTTAAGGGCTATAGCGCGGGGGAGGCTGAAGGTCGTGGTTCTAGAGGGCCTGGGAGAGCTTACGCCTATATCTAGGATGGGTATGGAGCGTATAGGACGTAAAACCGATATAATACCTCCTGAGAAGATGCATAGGCTTCTGATAGAGTCTACGAGGGCGCGTCTGATGAACGAGGTTAAAACACTCGTATGCCTCGAAAACGTCGACTTCATCGGCCCGGTTAGGGTGGGAGACATGGTCAACGGCGTCAGATGCCCTATATGCGGCTCTACGAGGGTCGGTGTGACAAACCAAGACCCCGAGGTCGTGAAAAGGATTTTCATCGAGAAGTCGGGTAAACGGTTGACCAAACGGGAGGCTCGGATCCTCGAGGGTATAAAGGAGTCTTCCAAGGTGATCGAGCGGTACGGCTTCGCGGGCTTGCTGGCGTTGGCGGGTAGAAGACTGAACGTTAAAGACGTGTTAGAGATACTATCTGAAGAGTCTAAGCCCTCGGATAGGCTTATAGAGCTGATCATGAACGCCGAGAAGAGGGCGTTGATGAGAAGGTTCTGGTAGCCTAAGGGTAAACTCTTATCTCTTTCTACGGGATTATGATCGATTAACGATCATGGTCGACGAGATGCTGGAGAAAGCTAGGATATTTTCGGAGGAGCTGGCTTCTAGATACGGCTGCCGGATAGCGGCGGCTGCGCTGTATGGCTCTAGGGTCGCCGGGTACGCTAAGCCGTCGAGCGACGTAGATGTGTTACTGATTTTCGAGAAGCACCCAAAGGGTATACTCTATGTCTATGAGGAGTTCGGGGGCTTACCTTTCTCGGTTTTAACGGTCGATAGGAGGCTTTTCGAGTACGACCTGGAGAAGAGCGCGTTGGGAGAGTTTGTGGCTGGGAGGCTTCTGACACCGTTTATACCCATAGTGGGTGGAGACTACCTAAGAGGCTGCTCGGTCAGGTTCAAGAAGAAGGTCGTGCTCGAGGCTCTCTTAAACCTCGAATCGGAATACCCGGAGGTTTACACGGAGTTCAGGATCAAGCCGGAATACTTCCTTCTGGAGAAGCTTTGGCGGAGGGCTAGGATGTATCCCCCGGTGAAGTATAGCTATACGAGGATGCTTTCTGAGGGGCTTAGAGATAGGAACCTACCCCTCATGATGGAGGGGTTCATGGAGGCCTTAAAGCAGCTTGAAGAAGAGGGAGTGGTAAGGTTCGAGGATGGGTATGTGGTTCCGGTTAAAAGGCTGGGTCGGAGGACTAACAAGGTGCTATCGGTCTTCAAATCCATCGAAAGGGCGACGAGGGCTTACATAGTCCATGGTTATGCCGGTAGAAGCGTTAGCCCCATGAAGGTTGCTTGGGAATTCGCGTCTAAAATACTGCGGGAAACAGGGTCTTCGGAGAACATGGAGCTTGAACGTCCAGAGCATTACATCTATCTGCCGTCTGAGCTGGGCTACTCGAGTCTCTTCGAGAGGCTGTCGCCTGAGAAGGTCGTGGAAACCCTTGAGCCTTTCAGAGGGTTTAAGGTCGTCTCGGTCGAGAAGCTCGGCGGGGTCTTAAACTTCGTCGACCTTCTAACCCTAAGGAGAAACGGTGAAACCCGTAGGATAGTCGTCAAGAGGTTTAAAGACTGGTATGGGTTTAAGTGGTTCCCCCTATCGATATGGACCGTAGGCGTCCAGAAGTTCGCTCTTAAGGGTAAGACTAGGATGCTCAGGGAGTACTCCGCGTTCATGAGGCTCTCTAGGTGGGGTCTGCCTAGCCCCAAGGTTCTTCACGTAGACTTAGCCGATAAACTCCTGTTCACAGAATACATCGAGGGGCGGAGCTTCAGCGATGTCTTGAAGAGGTTTTTCTCAGGACTTGAGCCGGAGAAGCCTCTCGAATCCTGCAGACTCGTCGGAAGAACCATGGCGGAGATCCATAACCGGGGGATGACTCTAGGAGACCCTAACCCGAATAACATCAGAGTTTCAGACGGGACTATTTATTTCCTAGATCTAGAGCAGTCGTCCATGGGTGGGGATAGGTCTTGGGACCTAGCTGAGCTACTATATTTCACGGGACACATGACTATAAGCCATGATAAGGCTGAAGAATTTGCGTTGTCTATTCTAGAGGGCTATCTAGAAGTAGGGGATCCTGAAACGGTTAGACGGGTTGCGGAGCCAAAATACCTCAGAGTCTTCACACTGGTCACACCGCCGAACGTCCTATTAGCCATAAATAGGGTTTGTAAGAGTGCGCCTACTCCTCGTAAGTTATGAGCTCCTCCTCCTCAAGCCTCTTCTGTAGCTTGTAGACGGCTCTCTTAACCTCCTCCTCCTTCTTAGCCCCTGTGCACACGAGTTTACCGCTTGCGAACAGTAGAATGACGACCTTGGGGTCATCCATCCTGTATATAAGCCCTGGAAACTGCTCAGGCTCATACATGGTCTTACCCAGCGTGAAGACTGCTCTCTCGAGGTCTATTCTACCGCCCATGTTGGCGGACGCGACTATGTTTTGAATCTTGATCTCAGGCTTACCTATTATGACTATGCCGCCTCTTTTAAGCTCCCTTATCACCTTTCTAACGGCTCTTTTAGCGAGCTCCTCAGACTTAGCCCCTGTACACACCATCTTCCCAGAGTTGAAGATAAGGGTCGCCGTTTTAGGCTTCTTCAGCCTGAAGACGAGACCCGGAAACTGCTCAGGCTCATATTCCACCATGTCGGGGAGGGCTTTAACTATAGACATCAAGTCAAGAGTCTGGTTTAACGTGACAGAGGCCACGACGTTTTCTATCTGTATAATGGGTTTAACCTTCGGCAAGGTCAAGCTCCTCCAGACTACCGGATATCGAGGTAAACATATTGTTTAGGGAAGCTTATATATGCTACTCTCCCCCCTCGGACGGCTTCTCCTCCTCGAATATGCCTGACAGGAAATCGTATAGGATGAGTATCAGCAAGACCGCTGTGATACCCCACTTCACATACTCCTCCTGGAGTATCATGGGGATGAAGCCTATGAACCTCACCCAGAAGAACACCTTACCGACGACGTAACTTGAATCGAAGTCTCTCTCCCAATAGATGGATGATGGGTTATTGTCCCCCTTGGTGGTTATCAGAACCTTACCGTCGACCCTTTTTATGCTCACGACCCTGTGAACTATACGCTCCCCCGTCCCCGTGGGTTTTATAAAGATCACCACATCCCCCACCCGTATATCCTCCGGCTTCACCCCCTTGACGAACAGTAGGTCTCCGACCCTCAACGTCGGATACATGCTGTTCGAGGCTACATAGACGAGCGGATAATCCGTGGCTAGGAAGTATCTAGCCGAAAGCCAGGAAACGTAGACGACCGAAATCAGTATGACTATTACCGTGATGAGCTTTAGAGTAGGTTTCACACGTCTAAGCCTATCCTTGGCCACCAATTTTCAACCAACCGATCCTTATCGAGATATATAAAATTAAAGCGGAGAGGGCGGGTATGTGTATGCACAGGGTTTCGAACGCGTCCTCGAGCAGGCGGAAACCTAGAATCCTGAAAAATATGAGTAGTAGGGAGACCGTTAAGATCGCGGCGACGGAGCGTCTCAGGGCTTCAAAGTCGTCTCTGCTCATATCCAAAGCCTACCCCCTACCTAGAAGCCAACGTAGGGGAATATCCTGGTACGTGCCGTCTGGAAGCCTCCGGCGGACGGTTATGGGAAGAACCCCTTTCTCAAGCTCATAGACGGCTATCTCGATGGGGTCTGTAAGCGTTTCAGGAAGCTTGATAAGCACGGGGGCGCCCATAGATATCTGAAGGGCCCTGGCGCCGACTATCCTAGCCCTCTCGTACTTAGTCAGCCTTGGGGGACCTATCAGAATTCTCCTCTCAGACCGGTCCCCGACCTCTTCATCGACCGCGATCCTAACCATACCCCCCACAGGTCCAGCCGTTTAACAAAGTATTATGGCCCGGAAAACAATATGGAAACGCTACGGTCTTTCATATAAAGGTTACCGTGGTAAGCGGATGTGCGGTTATGGTTACTTCTCTTTCTCGAATTCCCTTATGGCTACGAGCCACGGGTAGACGGCGGCGAATATGAAGCCAAGCATGGGGCTATAGTCGAGAACTGTATCCCCAGACCTGTACAGCAGGAGCCATACGAGGTAGGCTATGAAGGACGCTAGAAAGACGGCTGAGGAGACCCTCACCCGCTTGATCTTCATCCGCATACCGCCCTTATAGGATAGGGAATAGTGGTTAACCACAACCACGAGGACTATCACAGGCCACCACAACAACGGGTTCACGTCCACTACCCATCCTAAAGTAGGTTAAAGAATCTTATAGGTTTCCCTTCCTTGAGTATACGAGGCTTGGATATATTACCTCGGGTAATTTATCATGGAAAAACCTAGAGGGGGAGGGGCAGGCTTACCCTCCGGGCACGCATAGAAGTATCAGCTAGGGTAATAACCGGGAGCAAGGGGGGCTTTAACCGTTACCCAGCTCCCAAAAGGAACTTGAGCTGAGTTATCCTATCCATAACCTCGACTATCCGGCGTTCAAGGTCGTAGCGGTTTCTCTGGTAGGTCTCCTCATCCATCTCTCCTTTCTCATAACGTTTCTTGAGGTCGCGGAGCTCGTCGACAAGCCTATCCCTCTCCTTAAGAAGTCTCCGGTACTCTCTCTCCACCCTCTTATCTCCGGCCATCAAAGCAGACACCTAGAAATCCTTAACAGCCTAGCCGTTATAAGTTTAAGTGTATGAGTCTTTCAAGGTTTAAGGTCTTATTCGAGTTCGAGAACGGCGTAAAAGTTTACGGCGAACTCTCGAAGATCTACGCCCCAAACACGGTCAACAAGCTCATAAATCGACTACCCTTAGATGGGCGAGTGGAATCTAAGGACGGATGGCTATACTTCATAATAGACCACAGGTTGAGCCCTGAAAAACCTAGGAGGACATGCGAGCCAGGGTGGATAGCCTACTGGCCCCTGGGTAAGGCTATCTGTCTATTTTACAGAAGCGTCAGCCTATCCTCTCCGGTCAACAGGATAGGTGACCTTTCCAGCGGCTTCGAAGTGCTCGCCGAGATACCATCCGGCACCAGGGTTAGGGTTAGGACGGTTTAGCGGCTCCTACAAACTTGAACACTCTAATCCTGTTATTTCCCGAGACCGGTGTGATGTATCCTTTCCTCCACAGCTCCTCGAGTATATCCTTAGCCGTGCTGAGCTTCACCTTGAACTTCGAGGCGACCTCGAACGGTGTTATGACCTTCATGGTCGAAACCTCTTTGACGAGCTGTGTTCCGTCCATGTCTATGAAGAACCCCTCCGTCGATACGTCGCTAACCCTACGTTTCTCCTTCCCCTTCTCCCTACGTTTACCCGTTTTCCGCTCTTTAACCAGCTGAGCCTTGTACATCTGAGATAGAGATTTCTTTCTAGTTCCCCCCATGGCAATCCCAGGGATCTTATCCATCCGACGACGCTAATAAGGTTTTCACCCTACATTGAGGTATGCCGTTCACGTTCGACGTGTTTAACCTAGACTTGGCTTAAGAAGCTATAAACACCCGGTTAAAGATTGTATTTCCGGAAACGAGTTAATCGCGTTATAGGCTCCATGCGGTGTTTCAAAAGTCGACTGTAAAAACTTTGATTAACACAATCCCCTACAGAAGATTCCGCATGAAGCTCGTGACCGTCAAGATACCTGAGGCGCTCTTAGAAGGCATAGATGAGCTGGTTAGGCTCGGTCTGTACCCCAACAGAAGCGCTGCGATAAGGGCGGCTGTAAGAGACCTCGTTAGAAGGGAGCTTTGGGACAGGGGAGGTTTCAGGAAGAGCGGAGGCCTCTGATAAATTCTTCAACCCGCTTCTTAGCCTCCTCGACAGGCATCTGAACGGGTGGATGTTTGAAAGCATAGGCGGATATGCTTATCAAGGGGCCGCCTATACCCCTGTCCAAGGCGAGTTTCACCGCTCTAACCACGTCTATTATCATACCCGCCGAGTTAGGTGCATCCCAGACTTGAAGCTTGACATCTATGGTGACCGGAGAGCCTCCGAAGTATCCGCCCCGTATGTATATATAACAGATTTTACGGTTCTCTAGGAACTCCACATAGTCACTCGGCCCGATCCTGAGCGGTATAGGCTCAGACAGCATCGACTGAACAGCCATAGTCTTACTGATCCGTTTAGTCTTCAACCTATCCTCGTCGAGCATGTTAAGGAAATCCATATCCCCACCTATGTTGAGCTGATAGCTTTCGAGAACCTCGACCCCCCTATCGACGAGAAGCTTCACGATCGACTTGTGTAGAACCGTAGCGCCTATTTGACTCATGACGTCGTCGCCGGCCAGGGGTAGCCTAGCCCGTCTAAACCTCCTCTGCCACGTCTTACTAGACGCTATGAACGCAGGCATAGCGTTCACGAAGCCGCACCCGGCCTCCAAGGCTTGAGCCGCGTAAAACCTCGCAGCCCTCTCTGAGCCCACGGGTACATAGTTAACCAAGACGTCGGCGTTAACGCTTTTTAAGACGTCTACCACATCCACCGGTTTCTCACCGCTCTCCTCGACCACGGTTTTCAGGTGCCTCCCCAATCCATCCAACGTCGGCGCTCTCTGAACTACGACACCGGTCCTGGGCGGTTTATAGAAAACCCTCGTGTTGTTGGGCTTTTGGAATATAGCGTCCGCCAGGTCTTTACCGACCTTCCTACCGTCGACGTCGAAAGCGGCTACGAACTCTATATCCCCAGGCATATAGCCTCCGAAGTCGTAGTGTAGTAGCCCAGGAACCTTGCCACAGCCAGCCTCGGCGTAGAAATACACCCCTTGAACGAGGGCAGAAGCACAGTTGCCTACACCGGCTAAAGCAACCCGAATCTTGGCCATTTCTGAGGCTGAATAATGTTTTATGTTTATAAAAGTTTTATGTCGATAAAATTTTCTTGAGCCTCGCAGACTCCTCCCTCGGGTTTTCGCTGAGGTATATCGCTCGGCCTACTATCAGGTAGGTCGACCCTGCTTCTAACGCGTCTCTAAGCGACCCGCCTTGGAAGATCACGCCTGGGGAGTATATCGGCGTATCCGGTCCAACTATGTCGCGGACCTCCCTGATCACTTCTGGTCTGGTGGCTCCGACGACGATGCCGTCGACATCCCAACGCTTAACCCTCTCGGCGAGAACCTCGTACATTTTCCTAGCCGTCCCATCTTTGCTCAGGACCGTCTGGCCGAAAGTTTCCTCCGCGCCCTTATGGCTCATGTAGACGAGCGGCAGGATCCCCCTGTCTCTCTTCTTGGACTCCTCTATGACGGAGTCTAAGCCTCCCTCGAAGCCTACGAGGGTGTTCACGGTGAGGGCGTCGAAACCCGCTTCGAAGTATAGGATAGCCATCATCTTGTTCACGTGTCCGACATCGCCTAGCTTGCAATCCATTATGACCGGTAAGCCCATGTCATGCGCCTCCTCGACAAGCCTAGATACGTCAGAAAGCCCCAGCTTAAGCACGGTGGGTATACCTATTTTGAAGCAGCATACGTTTTCGGATGCTTCCCGCATTACCCAGAGCGCCTTCTCGTAAAGCCTGTCTTTAGACGGCTCGAGTATGTCGAGGGCTAAAACTATCCTAGAGCATCTCTCCCTACTTGCCTTCTCGACCTCAGACCTGAACCTAGACATACCAGACCTATCTAGACGTGTATGAATTTAACGTTTCTAAGTCTTCTATGAACTTAGTTAGACGACCTCTATGACCACCGATATGTCTTCGCCTTCCTTCAGAAGTCTCTGCACGTCTTCGAGGGAGGTTAACGCGTCAGGGTGGATCTTTGTCTTATATACGGGTACGATGTCCGTTACCTTTCCGTCTTCGGTAGCCAGTAGCACAAGATACTTAACATCATATGGAGATAGCTCCGTCTGGATGTAGGACAGGCCTGAACGATGCATTCTTAAACGAACGGTCAAGTTTACACCTCTACCCTGGAAGTAAAGATATCGTGCTAGACTTCTATAAGCCTGTCTATAAACCTGCTGTACCAGGTTTCGAATTCCCTGTCGGTCGCTAGGTGGACTTCTACCGGGGCATCTATCGTTTCATAGATCAAGGCCTTAACCCTGTACGCTTCGTCTTTATCGTAGCGGTCTACTAGGATTAGGATATCTATGTCGCTCGCCGCGGTGTATCGACCCTCGACCACAGAGCCGAAGACGTAGACGTTAGCATCCGGCCATGTCGATTTAACTATTTCTTTAACCTTCCTAGCGACCTCCATATAATTCTCCAGCTGCCTAAGGGTCTTCTGACCGGCTCTTATGTAGAGGTCAAACCTGTTCGACAAGGGGCTTAAACACCTCCTTAACGAACTTGAGTACGCTCTTAACCTCAAGCTCTTCATAGCGTCTAGGGAGGTATCTAGCGCCTATGTATGCATCCTCGACCTTGGTTAAATAAACGATGTTTTCACCCTTTAGGAGCGCTTTCAGGTTGGAGGAGAATTCCGATAGCCTCCTCACAAGTCCCGTAAGAGAGTGTGTTCTAGGGTAGGTGCCTGTTTTAATCAAGAGTTTATACTTTAGAAGAAGCTGACAATATTGTTCGATGTTAAAGGCGGCTAAATCCCAGACCTGCTCCTCGACAAGCCTCTCGGCGTTTCTCAAGAAATCCTCAGCTCTCTTCCTGAGGATCTCAGCCTCTTCAAAAGACATGGCTGTCTGTATAACAAGTTTTGTTTAGCCATTAATAAGATGATTGGACGGTAGCGAAGCAAATCTAAAGTCTTTAATCGAAGATATGTATCTGGGTGTCGGGTTTGATAAAGGTCGGGTGTTGCGGTTTCTCCGGTGGTAGGAGGAGCTACTTTAAACTTTTCGACCTCGTGGAGGTTCAATCCACCTTCTACAGGCTTCCCAGGGTCGAGACCGTCGAGAGATGGAGGAATGAGGCTCCTGAGGGTTTCGAGTTTACGATGAAGGCCTTTCAGGGTTTGACCCATCCGGCTAAGAGCCCTACGTGGAGGAGGAGTGGGTTAAAGCTTACCCAGGAGGAGGTGGAGGGGTATGGTTTTTTGAGGCCTACGGAGGTGAATTATAGGGCTTGGAGGGATACTAGACGTATAGCGGAGGCTCTGGAGGCTAGTATAGTCGTCTTGCAGTGTCCCCCGTCGTTTACCTGTAGCGAGGAGAATATAGAGGGTATGAGGGGTTTTCTCAGCACTATAGACCGTGGAAGCCTGAGGCTTGCTTGGGAGCCTAGGCACAGGTCTTGGAGCCCAGAGACCGTTAGGCGGCTGTGTATGGAGCTCGACCTGATACATGTCGTGGATCCGTTTAAGAACCAGACCCAGACCTATGACGTGAACCCGATATATTATAGGCTTCATGGGTTGGGTTCGAGGGCCTATCGCTATAAGTACACGGAGGAGGACCTTAAAACCCTATACGAGCGGTATGTTAAGCCGTTCGAGGAGAAGGGGCTTGAGGTATACGTTCTCTGGAACAACATCTATATGAAGGAAGATGCTCTAAGGTTTAAAGAAATGTTCAAAGTCTAACCTAGTTAGTGTGATGCCGGGGAATTTTTATTACATGGAGTTTATCTTTTTTATAGGTCGTGGGTTTGCAGAGGACTGGTGTCGCTGAGCTTATACTTCATGGGGGTAGGGCTCCTCCTTGGTTAACCAAGCGTATGATCCGGCTTGGAAATGCTGTGGTTAGGATAGTCGTGGACGAGTATGGTGTAAGCGAGTTTCTCAGGAGGCTTTCTCACCCGGTTTGGTTTCAAGCCCTCTCATGCGCGTTAGCGTACGATTGGGATAGTAGCGGTACTACGACCGTTTTATGCGGGGTTTTGAAGACCATTCTCAACAGCGGAGACTTCGGTGTTAAAGCCGTCGGTGGTAAGGGTAGGCTTTCGAGGCTTAGCTTGGAGGAGATCGGTAGGCTTCGTGAGGTGTTCGATTTTTCAGACGAGGATGTCGAGAGGCTTAGGTATGCCAGTAGGATGGTGGCTAAGGTTGATAACACGGCTGTTCAAGCCGGTTATAGGCTTTACCACCACACGATGTTTATAGCCGAAGATGGGTCTTGGGCTGTGGTTCAGCAGGGTATGAATCCTAGCGTCAAGATGGCTAGGAGGTTTCACTGGCTTTCAGGAGGGTTTAAGAGCTTCGTCGTCGAGCCTCACAGCGGTATCATCGGCGCCGCGAGGCATAGGATGGTTTTGAACACGGTGGCCAGAGAGGCTGAGGAGTTTAGGAAGCTTTCCGTAGACCTTGTGAGGGATGGGGTGAGTAGGCTGCGTAGGACTTTATCGTCGCTCCGGGTCGAGGGGCAGGAGAGCTTAGCTAGGTGGATGACGGATGTGGGGGAAACTCCCATCGTGAAGGGGTATAGGGTAGACCCTAGAAGGGTTAACTGGGAGGCTCTTAAGAGGGCGTATGAGGCTGCTCCGGTGGATTATGAGCAGCTTCTAGCCGTTAAGGGTGTGGGTCCTTCGACCGTTAAGGCGCTTGCCCTAGTGTCTGAGCTTGTCTACGGTGTCGAGCCTAGCTGGAGGGATCCTGTGAAGTATACGTTTGCGTTCGGTGGTAAGGATGGTATCCCGTTCCCGGTTAGACGTAGGGAGTATGATGAAGCCATAAACTTCTTGGAGGATGCCATATCTAGGGCTAAGGTCGGCGACAGGGATAGGCTTGAAGCGTTCAAGCGGCTTAGGAGCTATGCGGCTAGGCTTCCTAGTCCCTGAATCAAATTGGCTGAGTTAAGGTTATGGAAGGTTCTCTATTCTGTCTTCGTATGGAAGAGTAGGATGTAGACGAGGGTTAGCATGATCGCTAGGATGAAGGCTATGTCTAGTTTGCTCATGAATTCCTCGACGAGGCTCCAGTTTTTCCCGAGTTCGAGACCGAGGTAGGTTAGCATGTAGTTCCATGGGATCGAGCCTATGGTCGTTAGGATTATGAAGGAGCGTAGGTTCATCCTACCTATCCCGGCAGGTAGCGATATCACGGTTCTGACGGCTGGCATGACCCTGCTTGCTAACACCGCGACCGCCCCGTATTTTTTGAACCATTTCTCGGCTTTCTCTAAAGCCGTTTTATCTATGAGAATGTAGCGTCCATACCTATCTATGAAGGCTCTACCTAGCTTAAGCCCTACCACGTAGGCGCACAGCGAGCCTAGGAGGTTGCCTAATACCCCGCAGGTTACGACTGTTAGGAGGTCGAATCTACCCATCGAGACGAGGTAGCCTGAGAACGGCATGACTACTTCGCTAGGGACCGGGAGGCATGCGCTTTCCAGAGCCATCAGTAACGTGAGCATGGGGTATCCGCCCCAGTTTATAATGTCTACTAGGGTTTTGGACAGCCATACGGTTAAACCGGTCGAGGGGAAGTCTTCTAGAGCCAGACAGGCTAAGGTCGTGGACGTGAAAGCTACTAGGCTGAGCCCGAGGTATATTCGCCTATAGTCGGCTTGCCGTGATGTTTGTCTCTCTGTTTTGGATGTCATAAGCTGCTTGATTACACATCCATTCCTGCATGGTTATTAAACTTTAAACTCCTGTCTCCTCTCCACCTCCCCTTCTCTGACGAACCTCTCCGAAAAACCCTAGGGGGCTATGTGAAATCTCTATTTTAATCGATCTGCGGGGGGTTTTAGTGGATTTTTGCTGGCGGATAGGGTGTTAGATCTGTGATTGGGCTTATGAGGGAGCTTTAAACTAGTTGGAGGGGAAAGTTTAACAGGGTTGTTGGTTGTGTTAAATGATCGGGTTATGGTCTCTTCTAGGGTTGCTGTAGTTAGAGGGATTACTAGGTATAAGGCTGTTAGGGGTGCTTTAGAGCTTATACGTGATGATATAGCCGAAAGCTTGAGGGGGAAGCGTAGGATTCTGGTGAAACCTAACTTCGTGTCTGATCGGGTGCAGCTTGCTGCGACGCATGTGGACGCTGTGAGGGCGATCTTAGACGTAGTAATGCCTCTTTCATCGGGGAAGGTGGTCGTGGGCGAGGGCTCGGCTTGCGATACTTTCACGGGTTATCGGAATTTTGGTTATCTTAAGCTTAGAGACGAGTATGGGGTGGAGCTTTTAGACCTTAACGCGGACGACTATGTCGAGCTTGAGGTGTTCGACAGGAAGTTTAGAAAGTTCAACATCAGGATCTCTAGGACTGTTTACGAGTGTGATTACAGGATCTCGGCGGCCGTTATGAAGACCCATGACTCGGTGATCGCGACTCTGTCGATCAAGAATATGGCTGTGGGGAGTATAGTCGGACATTATAAGGGTAGGATCCATCAGGGGTATCAGGCTATTAATTTAAACATCTATAGGATAGCTAAGTTCATACCCGTTCACCTAGCCGTCGTGGATGGGTTTAAAGCCATGGAAGGAAACGGACCCGTAGGTGGAGAAGCGGTCGATATGGGGGTTGCCTTAGCCGGTTTAGACCCCGTAGCCGTGGATGCTGTGGCTGCGTATATGATGGGGTTTGACCCGATGGATATAGGGTACTTATACTACTGCCACAGGTTTGGGTTGGGGGTCGCGGACTTAAGCCGTATAGAGGTTGTCGGTGAAGACCCTAGTAGGCTTCGTAGGAAGTTTAAACCTCACCGGGGATATGATAGGCAGTTGAACTGGAGGATCCCTGAGGACGTATTGGCTAGGCTGAACCTGGAGTAGGAGCACTCAGGTTTTAGAGAGCTTCCACCTATATTCCCAGGGGTTTATATCCCACTCCTTAAGCCGTCTCTTTATGGTCTTGGGGCTTACACCCATTATCTTAGCTATGGCTGACATCGTTAAACCCTTTTTTAGGTATCTCAGAACGGTCTTCTTATCTACGGGTTTCCTAGGTCTTCCGACTCTTCTACCCTCGAGCTTTACCCTACGCATTCCCTCCTTGGTTCTCTGGCTTAAGAGTTCACGCTCCCTCTCGGCTGCCCAGCTGAAGATGGCTAAGATGAGTTTACGGATGGAGGGGTCTAGGCTTTGAAGGAAGCTCTCTTTTGGGCTTATGCTTATCACAGGTGTTTCAAGTGTTTCAAGCACCCTGACGGCTTCGAGCGTTTCGTAGAAGTTTCTACCTAGGCGTGACAGTTCATATACTATGGTTGCCACAGGCTTAGGTTTGAGGCTTGCAGCGTCCTCTATGAGCTTTCTGAACCCAGGTCTTTTCAAAGCCGGGACTCTGCCGCTTATAGCTTCGTCCTCGTAGTATCTGAGGACTAAGTAGCCGTTTCTATGCGCCCACTCCTCTATAGCGATCCTCTGATTCTCGACAGTCTGCTCGCCGGTGCTGACCCTGAGATAGGCTACAGCGGGCTTAAGCTTCATGGACAATATCTCAAACCCCTTTGATTCCATGAAGGACGGACATATATAGGGGTTTTCACCCTTATGACGTTTAAAGCATAACGGGACCTTTGTGTCCATAAACTTATCCATGACCAGGGGGTTGCAGCATGGTTTTAAGCCACACGTCGTGGTAAAAATGGGGAGGTCTGTCACCAGCTTCTATAGAGCTGTTCAAAGGTTTAGTCT
The DNA here is from genome assembly GCA_001593865.1 of Candidatus Bathyarchaeota archaeon B24. GTDB lineage: Archaea > Thermoproteota > CALKCG01 > B24 > B24 > B24. Next base: position 32,674 of record LUCB01000015.1, on the reverse strand, counting down.
GTTTTTGCGTACTGTGGTCTGTCTCCATGAGCCGCCTTTTGAGGAAGTGGGGGTTTCCCCTCGAGGATCCGCTTGTATGCTTCTCGGTGTCGTTGGAAGTATTGAGCCGCGGATTCGAAGCCGAATTCTTCCTGAAGCTGCTTCGTGGTTATGGAGTCGTCTATCGGCTCTACGAGGAATAGGCTGTCGTCTGTGTAGGATTTCACCTTTACCCGTCCTGGATAGGCTTTCAGGATTTTGTCGGGGATGCTGTAGTTGAAGTCGTAGTGTGCGACCACGTAGTCTAGGTTTATGTCGCGGTAGATGACGTTCACCCACCAGTCTGTCTGGGCTAAGATCCTTCCGCATGGGTCGATTATCCTAGATTTATCCGAGCGGACTGAGGAGACCACGTAGTAGTGGTGTAGGAAGGCGTACACCTGAAGCGGGAATCCTCCGTTATATGCTGAGGGCCAGAAGACGAGCTTAGCCCCCTTCTCAGCCAGCTCAGCCCAGGTTTCTGGGAAACATATGTCGAAGCATATTTGAATCCCTATCCGCCCGAAGTCTAGGTCGAAAACCGGGGCTTCACCGCTCGGGGTTACCCCGTTTTCGAAGACCGTGTAGTCGCTCGAGCTTGTGACCGGATGAACCTTATCGTAGATCCCGAGGATCTCCCCAGACCTATCTATGATCACGGCGGAGTTCCACAGCTTCGAATCACGTTTAGTTTTGATCGGGCATATTATGTAGCATCCATGCTCTTTGGCCTTCTTGGCAAACATCTCGGTCGTGGGTCCTGGCACAGGCTCAGCGATTTCGGATAGGGGCTTCGGAACCGAGACCGTTGTAAACGCCTCGGGTAGACATACGATGTCTGGTTTTTGACGAAGCGCTAGGTCTAAAAGCTTCATGACGTATCTACGGTTTTCCTCGACCGAGCTATAGAACCGCCCTGCCTGACATACCGTAGCGACGCGTGCTCGGGCGCACATAATAATCTCCAGAAAAGGAGATGGGACGTGAGCGTTTAAATGTCTAACTGGTTTTCTTCATGTGTCTAAACGCGAAGAGCAGGGCTAGGGATATTGATACACCTAGGAGGTTGTTTCCCACATCAAATAGGCTTGGATGTCTCCAAGGGGTGAAGAGCTGTATGGTCTCTGTCAAGGGGGTAAGTGCTATCGAAACGGCTAGAGACCTGTGGTTGAACCCTATGGCTTTAACCCATAGGAACGTCAGCACGGCGTATGAGAATACATGTCCCACGTCTAACGTCTCGCCTGAGATCCTTGCTGAGACAGGGACGACCGAGGCGAGTAGTATGAGCGAGAGCCATACTAGAGCCAGCGTAAGCCATCCAGCGTTCAACCCCGCGCCCCCTCAATGAGTTAGGCTCACGTATAGCAGATACAGCCCCGCCGCTAGGGCTACGGTTCCTTCTACCCACTTGATGTATGGTAGGGCTTTTCTGAACTTTCTCGCTAACGTGTCTCCTAGTAGAGCCAGCGAGACCGTGAGCATAAGCATCGGTATAGCTATGCCGGCTGAGAAGAGTAGGAAGAGTATCAGGGGCTCTCCGCCTGCTAGGGGGGAGGCGAGTATCATCAGTAGGATCGGGAATACGCAGGCCAGCGAGTTGAAGGCATAGACGACTCCGTAGAGGTATTTTTGAACATAGGGGTTTCTGATCCCCCTGAATTTCGCGGCGCCTAGGCGGATCGGTAGGGTGGATACGCCGCCCATCAACGTCAGAAGACCTAGGGCTATGAGGAGTAGGCCTACGCCTCCGGTTACTATGGGGATCGCCGGTATGAGTGTTTGAATAAGCTGAGACGGAAGCAGTATGACCGCTACTAGGGTGGTCTCGATACCTAGGATTATGGTTAAACCGCTTATCAGACCGGCTTTTAAGGCGTTTTTAGCGTGCGTCTCCTTGACGCTTCCGACCCAGTAGGCTATGTATGCCGGGAGTAGGGGGAAAGAGCATGGTGATAGAAAAGATGCAAACCCACCTAGAAGTGAAAGTGTTAAAAGAGCTGGATCCAATCCCCGACCTCCAGTCTTATCGACCTATTTTCTTGAAGACGTGTCCCGATATTTTAAGTTCGTCCTTCTGCCGGTAGAACTTAATCTTTCAGCTCTTTTAATAGCTCGGAGATTTTATCTATCAAGTCTGAGGATGAGATCACGCCTTCGTGCCAGAGCCTTATCTTACCTTCACCGTCGACTACCACGGTCGTCGGGATCACTTTAACCCCGTAGGCTAGGCCTACGTCTGAGCCTTGTGCAAACTTCCACCCGGCGCCTAAGCTGGCTCTGTACTCAGCAAGCTTATCGGGATCATCGTTAGGGTCTACGCTTATGGAGATTATCACTACGGGTGAGTCTTTAAAATGCTCGTAGACGAGTTTAAGCTCATCTATCTGGGGTTTGCAATAGGTACACCAAGTAGCCATAAAATCTATCACGACAATCTCACCTCTATGGTCTTCTAAGCTGAAGTTCTCGCCATCTAAGTCTGTAACCGTGAACAGAGGCGCCTCCTTAAACTCCTCCCCCCTATTCCACAGGAAAATGACTGAAACAGCTACCGTAGCGACGGCTAAGAGAACCAATACAACCATCCAAACCTTCAACTTCAACGTATAAAATCACTATCTAAACCTATCTTTAAAAATTTCTCCTAAAAAGTCAGCTGGGAATACGCTTCATAGATTAGAAAAAAATTTATACCATTTTCTCGTAAAGAATGGTCGGAATGATGGTAAAGAAGTTCATCGCTACGATAAGTGTAATAGCAATTTTTCTTACGATGTGCATGGTTCAAGCCCCCGGAATTCAAGGAGCGTCAATTAAGATGGCGTACATTTACTCAAATGACGTTTCACTGGCGAACGACTTCAAGACGTTTCTAGAGGCTAACGGTTATACTGTGGACCTTATATCTATGGATCAGGCTGCTACGTGGGATTATAGCCAGTATTGTCTAATCCTTATAGGAGACGATACAGGTTATTTAGATGACTGGGGGGACCCGGATACGGTTTCTGCAATTAACGATAGCGAAAAGCCTATAATCGGGCTCGGTGAAGGAGGGTATGCTTTCTTCGGTAAACTGGGGTTAACCATTGGATACCCTCATGGATGGCATGGTTCAAAGACTCAGATATACGTGGTTGATCCGTCGCATCGAATTTTTAACTGGCCGAATAAAATCGATATTCCTCCCGACAAGATACTCGATATCTACACGTCCACGAGACATGTAGGTATTCATATACCCTCCCCACCGCCAGACGTCGTCTTACTAGGTCGGGAATCTGATGATATAGAACATTATATATTGGTCCAAGAGAAAGGCCGATACCTGATTTGGGGATTCGCCGAGGGGCCAACAATGATGACCCAAACTGGAAAAGACTTATTCATCAATATCATCAATTGGCTTTGTCCGCAACCACCGCCAGTCGGAGGAGAGGTCATTCCAGTAAATGAATTGTCTACAATTACGACGTTAATCCAAAGGAATGTTCAATATATCATCTTAGGGGCATTGATAACTGCAACTATTCTCTTGATAATAAGAAGATTACTAAAATAGAATTTAACTCCTCCTTAATTTTTTCCTTNNNNCTTAAAGCCTTAGCTCATAGTTAACGGGCCCGGGGGGAATCGAACCCCCGACCAACAGGTTAAGAGCCTGCCGCTCTACCGTTCTGAGCTACGGGCCCTCTAGGTTCACCACATCAAAAGGTTTTTCCTCGATATTAAACTTTTACTCCGCTCTCCATCGTTGAGCCGTGGAGGGTGGGTGGACTGTTAAGGTTTAAATCTGCGGTCCCCCCATTAGGTTAGGCTTGGAGGTTTAGGGTGTTTGGGAACTCTTATGGATGCCGCTAGGAGGGGTGTTATAACCGAGGAGATCAGGCTTGTAGCCGAGGCCGAAGGTGTAAGCGCTGAGAAACTTAGGGACCGTGTAGCTAGAGGAGTTGTTGTGGTCCCTAGAAACGTGTCTGGTAGGGCTAAGCCTGTCGGTATAGGTGAGGGGTTACGGGTTAAGGTGAATACAAATGTCGGGACTTCGCAAGACCTATGCGACCCTGAGCTGGAGGTTAGAAAGGCTAAGCTGGCCGTGAGACTGGGCTCGGATACTGTCATGGACCTGTCTACGGGGGGAGACCTGAACGAGGTTAGGATTAGGATCAGGCGAGAGCTTGACGCTCCATTAGGTACGGTTCCAATATATCAAGCCTTTATAGAGGCTTTAAGGAATGGTAAGACTATCCCAGATATAACCGAGGACGATATGTTCAACAGTATAACTAGGCATCTGAAGGATGGAGTAGACTTTATAACCGTGCACTGCGGTGTCACGAGAGAGGCCGTTAAGCTCCTAGCCAAGACAGATAGGGTCATGCCCATCGTCAGTCGGGGCGGATGCTTCCACGCCGCATGGATAATGTCTAGGGATGAGGAGAACCCGCTTTATAAGAACTTCCAGTACCTGCTTGAACTCGCTAGGGAGTATGACGTGTGTCTAAGCCTAGGGGATGGGTTGAGGCCGGGCTGTATAGCGGATTCGTTCGACGAGCCTATGAACGTGGAGCTCCTAACCATAGCCAGGCTCGTGGACGAGGCGAGACGTATGGGGGTTCAGTGTATGGTCGAGGGGCCTGGACACATGCCTCTAGACCAGATAGCGGTGAACGTCAAGATGGAGAAATACCTTTGCAAAGGGGCTCCGTATTACGTTTTAGGGCCTCTGCCGACGGATACATCGGCTTCTTACGACCATATAGCGGCTGCTGTAGGAGGGGCTGTGGCGGCGGCGGCCGGTGCGGATTTTCTATGCGTCGTAACCCCTGCGGAGCACCTGTCGCTACCTAGGTTAGAGGATATAGAGGAGGGGGTTATAGCGGCTAAGATAGCGGGTCACATAGCCGACATAGTTCGGCTAGGAGAGAAGGCGTCTAGGATAGACCTCAAAATGGCTAAAGCCAGGGCAGAGCTAGACTGGGAAACCCAGCTCGCTCTCTCTGTAAGCCCCGAGAAGGCCAGGGCCATACATAGCTCTGCTAAATCCTCCTCGGGCGCCTGTAGCATGTGCGGGCCTTACTGCGCCTTGATCCTTATAAAACGCTATATCTAAAGCGGTGTTTACGGATGGATGAGGCTAAGGCCTTAACCATAGCCGGCTCCGACAGCTCGGCGGGGGCAGGGGTTCAGGCAGACCTGAAGACTTTCTCCGCCTTAGGGGTCTACGGTTCGACCGTTTTAACGTGCGTCACGGCGCAGAATACGCTGGGAGTTTACTTAGTCGAGCCTCTAGAGCCTAGGCTTGTCGAGATGCAGTATAAAGCGGTTCTCGAAGACCCCGGCTTCGACGCTGTTAAGACAGGGCTTCTACCCTCCAAACCTATAGTGGAGTTAGTCGTTAGAGAGCTTAAGAAGCTAGATAAGCCCATAGTCGTCGACCCTGTCTACATAGCCGGGACAGGTTTCAAGCTTTCATCTGAGGAGGCTTACGAAACTCTTGTCAGAGGGCTTATACCCATAGCTACGGTCGTGACGCCGAACGTAAACGAGGCGTCTAAGATCACGGGAATCAGGGTCGAAACGGTCGAAGATGCCGAGGAGGCTGCTAGAAGGATATCATCACTCGGCGTCGAGCTTGTGGTAGTCAAAGGGGGGCATCTCAAGGGGGCTCCTGTAGATGTCATCCTCCATCGGGGAAGAATGTTAAAGTTGAGGGGGACAAGGGTTGAGGGAAGTTTTCACGGTGCGGGATGCTGCTTTTCAGCGGCTATAGCGGCTATGCTGGCTAAGGGTTTAAAGCCTCTGGAGGCGGTTAAGGAGGCTAAACGTTTCATCGAGACCGCCATAGCGCATCATCACAAGGTCGGTTCGGGGATTAAACCCGTCAACCCCATGGCGCGTTTATTCATGGAGGCGGAGAAGTGGAGTATCGTGGAGAACGTTAGACAGGCTATTAGGCTTCTTGAGGCTGAGCCTAAGGTTTCGAGGCTCATACCCGAGGTCGCGTCTAATCTGGTTATGGCTTTAAGTTATGCCCGAAGCCCTTCGGAAGTCGTCGGAATACCTGGTAGGATAGTTAAGGTTTCAGGAGGTGTTAAGGCTGTTATGGAGCCTGTCTATGGGGCTTCAAGACACGTAGCTAGGACCGTCCTAACGGCTATGAGGTTTGACCCCGAGGTGAGAGCAGGTATGAACATAAAGATGGACGAGCGTATACTCGAAACCTGTATCAGGCTAGGTTTCAAAGTATCAGGATATGATAGACGTCTAGAGCCTCCTGAGGTTAAAGCCAGAGAAGGGTTGTCGACGAGCTGGGGGGCTGAACAAGCCATAAAAGCCGCCGGAGGAACGGTTCCGGACGTAATCTACCATAGAGGTGATTGGGGTAAGGAGCCTATGATCACCGTGTTAGGTAGGGACGCAATCGATGTCGTTCATAAGGTTTTGAAGATAGTTGAAGCCCTACAGCGCGAGCCTTTCGTAGAATAGTTTAACGGCCTCCTCCATCAACTTCTCGTCCACGTGGCCTAGGGGCGTAGGAGTTTCGTAGATCCTCTTCGGCGGTTTAAGCTTTTCAGGGTTAAACCCTTCTCTGACTTTAAACCTGTTCTTGTCCCGCAGGATCTCTAAACCGAGTTTCCTAAGCGCCTCTACATCAAGGCTGTAGCCCACCGGTTTAAGCGCCTCCTCTACCATTTCAGGCCGGTAGATTCCTCTGGCAAAGTAGCATACTACGAGGCTTGAGAGTATTTGACGCCAAGACTCCTCTGATATCAGATAGTCGACGACCTTCTCGACGGAGGGTTTAAGTCCCTTCTTCAAAAGTCTCTGGTCCAAGCTATAGCCTGCTGAGTCTAGATGGCTATGTCTAGCTCCTGTGAGAAAGCCTAGGTGGGCAGCCGGGCCTGTGTGATAGCCGGGCATCTCGTTCCCGCCGAAGGCTAACGCGTAGTCTTCACCACCGTTCTTAGAGGCGGCGTAGGCTACACCCATAGCGAGGTCCCTATAGAACTCTGTAGGTTGCTCGACGATCATTCTGATCGCTTTAAGATATACCCTCCAATCGCCCCACCTAGGCTTTAAACCGGCTGTGTCGTCATCTGATATCACGCCCCTTTCATACGCCTCGGTCATCCAAGCTAATACGACCCCCGTCGATATGGCATCCATACCTAAGACCTCGACCTCGTTCATGAGTCTAAGCATACCCTCAGGGTCTGAGACCCCTAGCATCGAGCCTAAGGCGTAGATAAGCTCGTAGTCGTAGGAGATCATCGTGGTTTTGTAGAAGTAAGGCTCATCCTCGTATGGCTCTCTCAAGGCGGCTAGATGTATGCAGGCGACCGGGCAGTGGCTGCATGCAACCCTGCGTCCTAGATAGTTTTCCGCTAGGTTTTCACCCGAGATCATATGGGCTTCTTCGAAGCTCGCTTCCTTGAGGTTTCTGGTCGGGAGCCCTCTGATGGTGTTGAGAGGCTGAACGTTCATGGATGTGCCTATGTCATGGTATTTACGCATAAGGGCTGTCTTAGTAGCCATTTCGTAGATCCTATCGTAGACCTTTCTATACGAGGCTGGGTCTTTGACATTTATAGAGGATTTACCCGAGATTACTACGGCTTTGAGCTTCTTACTTCCGAAAACCGCACCTAAACCCAGTCTGCCGAAGTGTCTGTAGGTCTCTGTGTTCACACAAGCATACCTTACCAGCCTCTCACCGGCTCTGCCTATACGCATTATGGTTCGAACCCCGGCCCCCGGCTCCCTCTCCCTTATAACCCTACCGACGGTCAAGCTGCTCCCGACACCCCAAAGACCTGAGGCGTCTCTGAAGAATACCCTACCGTTGTGGATAGCCAGATATATGGGCGATTCGCTGGCTCCCTTGATAACTATAGCTCCGTAACCCGTCAGCCTTATCGCGACAGCGCTTCTACCGCCTGCATGGCTTTCACCGAGATTTCCGGTGAGGGGAGACTTAAACAACGCGACTGTTTTTGAAGCCATCGGGTATAGACCTGTGAGCGGGCCCACCGCGAAAACTATGACGTTATCGGGGCCTAGGGGGTCGGCTCCCTTGGGAAGCTCCTCCTCGAGTAGTTTTATGGCTACCCCAACTCCCCCGAGTCTATCCGAGAACAGCTCCGACCGGTCTTCGACCCAGCTTCGCCTCTTAGAGAGGTCTATGTAGAGGACTTTTCCGAGAGTCAAGGTTTCACCTCCTCGAACGTCAATACTTTATGCGGGCAGAAATCCACGCAGTAGCCGCAGTAAACGCATACGATGGGTTTGTTAACTTCTGGGTTCCAGAATATCGCCCCGAACGGGCATGCATCCACACAGTAGCCGCATCCTATACATTTATCCATGTTTAACCTCACCCCTCCACCTTCCCTAACGGTTAATGCTCCTGTGGGGCAGACCTTCTGACAAGGTGGGTCTGGACATGCTCTACATACTATAACCGTGAAGCCGCTTTCGATACCGCCTGTAGACTTCACGTGTATGGCCGAGAAGCCTAAGCCTCCATATCCACGTCGCCTAGTGCAGGCGAACATGCATAGCTGACATCCAACACATCTTTCATTATCGACTATAGCCACTCTCCTAGCTACGCTCATAAATATCTACGGCTATATAGAAGCCCATGCTTATTAAGGGTTCGATACGGTGTTCGTTCTTTGAACGAAACCCTTAAACCTGTTTCAAACCGTTTAGGTATAATCGGAGCGGTTTATGAGCCTAGCTATCGTGTTAATTAATAGTGAGGCAGGTAGGGAAAGCGAGCTTCTCGAGAAGATCAAGAAGATCAGAAGTGTTAAAGAGGCCTACATAGTTTACGGTGTCTATGATATAGTAGCCAAGGTTGAGTCTGAAAGCCTAGAGGAACTTAGAGATGTCATCTCTAGGCGTATCAGAAGGCTTGAAGGGGTTAGGTCGACTATAACGCTTATAGTGGTGTCATAGCTTCTGGTTAGGGGGCCTTAAATGGCTAAGGTCACGGTGCGTCTACGTTATGGTGTAGATTATAGAAGCTTCAAAGTCGAAGAGAAGAGGCTTCTAGGGTTTATCGAGCCTAGAAGGGTTAAACCGGCTAAACCGTTAGACTTCATGGTGAGAGAGGCCTTAGGGAACCCCATAGGTTATGCGAGGCTTAGAAGGGCTGTTAAACCTGGGATGCGGGTTGCGATACTTTCGGAAGACAACACACGGATCTGTCCTGTCCGGAGAATACTGCCCCATGTCTTAGCCGAGCTTAGGGATGCAGGTGTCAAACGGGACGATATCGAGATCATCATGGCTCTTGGGACCCATAGACCCATGACGGAGAGGGAGCTTAAGGATAAACTAGGCGAGGAGGTTCTCGAGCAGTATACGGTAGTGAACCATATGTGGAGGGATCCGGAGGAGCTTGTCGAGCTGGGTCGGGTGGGAAGGGATGCCGTTTTGAAGGTGAATAGGCATGTCGTAGAAGCCGATTTTAAGATAGGGATAGGGAACATCATACCGCATAGGGTTTCAGGATACTCAGGTGGGGCGAAGATAGTTCAACCCGGCGTATGCGGAGCCGAGACGGTCGGTGAGACCCATTGGAGATCTTCTTTCATACCGATGGAGGAGATACTCGGCGTCGTGGAGAACCCTGTCAGACATGAGATGGAGGAGATAGCCGCGAGGGCGGGTTTAAACGTCGTCGTGAATACCGTCCTTAACAGAGACGGAGAGGTCGTACATGTTTTCTATGGGGATTATGTTAAAGCCCATAGAACCGGTGTCGAGAAGGCTGATTCCATATATAAAGCCGAAATTCCGTGTAAAGCAGATATAGTAGTCGTCGACAGCTACCCAGCAGACCTCGATATGTGGCAGGCCGTTAAAGCTCTTTTCCCCGCCGGGTTGGCGGTTAAGAGAGGAGGAGTCATAGTGTTTCTGACTCCCTGTCCTGAGGGTGTTTCAGGAGAGCACCCTGAGGTTGAAGAGTTCACTTATCTACCCATACCGACGGTCAGGAAACTCGTCGAGGAAGGTGTGATCAAGGACCTGGTGGCGGCGGCTCACATCGCCATGGTCCGAGAGGTCTTGGATAAAGCCAAATGTATTATGGTTTCAGACGGCTTAAGCAGTAGTCGGGCTTATAGGCTCGGGTTCGACTATGCAGACAGCTTGCAGGAAGCCGTCGATAGGGCCCTAGAGGAGGAGCCTGACGGCCGGATACTTGTTATGAGTATGGGTGCTTCCCTAGCCCCTAAGATATGTGATTCGGCTTAGCCTTCACCGGCTATGTATCTCGACCACATAGCCGTCTTCCACCCTATAGTTAAGCCCGACTTTAACCCCTTTAAGCCGTCCACCCCAAACCCTTGCATATCTAAACCTCTCATATAGCTCTCTATGGATCAGCTTAGCCACGTCACCGACGGTAGCTCCTCTCCTTAAGACGACCGGCTTAGGGTCAGGCTTAACCCTTCCAGGGGGTTTAGTATAAACTCTTATCAAGCCTAGAAGTCTCATAAGCTCTTCACCAAGGTTTTCCAAGCCCTCACCGGTCCGGCAGGAGACCGGTAGAACCTTGACATCGTTTCCGACCGCTTTAAGAAGCGCGTCTAGTTTTTTCCAAGCCCCTGGTACATCGATTTTATTAGCTAACAGAACAGTGGGCTTATATGCCGATACGCCGAATATGGCGTCCTCTACATCATCCAGTGTTACCTCACCGACTATCTTAACGAAGACAGACCTCAGACCGTATTCGAGGAGAAGCTTTCTAACATCGTCTTCGCTACAGTCTACGAGCCTACCGCCACCACCTATGCTTATGAAACCCGAGTGTCTCCGTTCGACTTCGACGTAGCCTTTGGGTCTTCTAACCATTACTCTAACGTTTTCGAGCTCGTTCGTTAAAACTCTCCATTGTTCAACCGGGTCTTTAGACAAGTCAACCATCAGGATCAAGCCGTCAGCCGTACGAATCACGTTCATAATCTTCAAGCCATTACCTCTACCCTCAGAAGACCCCTTCATTATCGCAGGTAGCTCTACGAGCTGGAAATCTACACCGCCGTAGTGTAGCATGCCCGGTATAGGTAACCTTGTGGTGTAGGGTACATCGCTCACGTCCGGTTTTGCGTTCGTCAAAGCCGATAGTAGACTACTCTTACCGACGTTAGTCAAGCCGGCTACAGCTATCTGAACGTCGCCGGCTTTTTCGACTGCAAAGAGGTCTCTAGCGGTTTTCCTAGCCCTCCTCCTAGCTTCTATCTCCTCCTCTAAGGCGGCTATTCTACGTTTGACGTGGGCGATGAGCTTAGCCGTGCCCTTATGCTTAGGACATATCGCTAGAAACTCCCTCATCAGCCGGATCTTATCCTCAGGTCTTCTAGCCGCCACCACCTCGGCCCATTTATGCTTAGCGTTAGCGGGTAGGTTTGTAACCATCTAAGGTATCGATAACGAGCTAGCGGTTCTTAAACCTTTAAACGAAAGCATCGATGTTCTTCGAAAGAATATCTTTGATGAGATAAATTTTTCTCCTGAGTTGGCGTTATTCTTGCTGAGAGGTGTTTGAGTTGAAGATGGGAGTTAACGCCTGGATATACCCTGGAAGTTTTACCGTTGATAGGATCCTAAACGAATCGGCTAAGATAGGATACCACGGGGTGGAGCTCAACCTAAGCGAAGGAGGAGAACTCGATGTCTTCAAAGTATCTGACACCGAGCTTAGACGGATCAAAGAGCTAGCTGAAAGCCTAGGGTTGGAGATCCCGAGCGTATGCACAGGCCTATTCTGGAAGTACAACTTGGCAAGTCCCGACGAGGCTACGAGACGTAAAGGCATCGAGATTATAAAGAGGGGGTGTGAAATAGCATCTAAGCTTGGCGCTAGGTGTCTTCTCGTCGTACCCGCGGTGGCTACACCAGAGCTATCTTATGAAGAGATATGGCATCTTTCTAAGACATCTATACTCGAGGCGGCTTCGACGGCCGAAGAGTATGGGATCTACATAGGTGTGGAGAACGTTTGGAATAAGTTTCTCTACAGCCCGCTAGAGTTTAGAAGCTTTTTAGAAGATGTGAACCACGACTACGTGAAGATGTACTTCGACGTGGGTAATATACTTTTCATAGGGCATCCGGTTCAATGGATTAAGACGCTTGCAGAGTATATAGTATGCGTACACGTTAAAGACTTCATAATCGGCGAGCGGAGGTTCGTACCGCTTCTACAGGGCGACGTTCCCTGGAAGGACGTGATGAAAGCTTTAAACGAGGTAGGTTATGACTATTATCTAAACGTCGAAGTGCCGCCGTATCGAGGAAACCCGTTGAAAGCCGCGATGGACTCTAAGACGGCGCTGGAGATCATAATGCGTGACTGAAAGAATCTTCCTCCCTTTAATTTCATCCTCAAATGATAGTTTATTGGTTAAGTGAAGATCTCTCCGTAAGACGCCTTCGATGTTAGATTCATCCCAGTAAAATCTTTCTCAGGCAACGCATATATCGTGATCATAGTTCAGTATCGTGGGAGAGGGGTGTAGAGGTTGGTTAAGTTTGCTATATGTAACGAGTTGTTCAGGGGTTGGGGGTTCGAGGACGTTTGCAGGTATGTAGCGGGGTTAGGCTATCACGCCGTCGAGGTCGCGCCGTTCACCTTAACCGACGATGTCAGGTCGATAGCTAAATCTAAGAGAGAGGAGCTTAAGCGAATCGTCTCTAGATATGGTTTGAAAGTAGCCGGGTTGCATTGGCTCCTCGTCAAACCTGAGGGGCTTCACATAAACCATCCAGACCCGGAGGTCAGGACAGAGACCGTTGATTATCTCAAAGCGTTGGCGGAGTTCTGCGGAGACCTAGGAGGCGAGGTCATGGTCTTCGGGTCGCCTAGACAGAGGAATGTACTTCCAGGAGTATCCCACGGGGATGCGTGGAGGTGGACGGTAGATGCCTTTAAAGAGGCTTCGGAGCACGCGTCGGAGCACGGCGTCGTGATCTGTATAGAGCCTCTTAGGGGGGAGCTTACGAACTTTATAACTACGGTGGAAGAGGCCCTGAGGCTTATCGAGGATGTGAACCATCCGAACTTCAGGCTTATACTGGACGTATACTTCATGAGCGGTGCGGGTAGACCGATAAGGGAGCAGATACTTATGGGCTCGAGATACCTCAGCCATGTTCATGCAAACGACGACAATAGAGGGGGACCTGGTTTCGGCTCTGTCGATTACAGGGAGGTGGCGGGTGCGTTGAGGGAGATAGGTTACGAAGGCTATGTCTCGGTCGAGGTTCTACGGGAGGAGGAAAACCCGGGTGAAGTCGCTAGGGTAAGTCTGGAAAACCTTAAGAGGTTTTTCGGGTTACATGCGTAGGTGTTAGCCATGGTTTTTAAAGTAGAGAAACCCCGTGATGGAGTCTTCGAGATCTACGAGGACGGCGAGCTGGTGGCCCGCTATCTTTACGGGGAGCATCTGTTTAAGCCGTATTTTTATCCCGTCAACGCTCCGGGCGGTCTATGCGTTACCGAGGACGGGCCTAGAGACCATGTTCACCATAGGTCTATGTGGACGGCCCATGGAGACGTTAACGGGGAGGACTTCTGGACCGAGACCCCTAGGTCTGGAAGACAAACAGTTAAGAACGTATCGGTCGAGACTTTGGATGAAGTCTGTAGGGTCAGGTCTGACGAGGTGTGGAGGGCTGATGACGGTCGCCCGGTGGTGGATGTCTATCGGGAGGTCGTCTTCTGGCGTAGGGATGGAGGATTCAGGTTCATAGATGTGGACGTGGTTTTCAAGGCTAGTTATGGCGTAGTAAGGTTCGGAGATACTAAAGAAGGAGGCATACTATCTTTCAGGGTCTCTCCCTCGATGAGGGGAGACAAGGGTGGAGTGATCAGAAACTCTCTAGGCGGCTTGGGCGAGCCTGAGTGCTGGGGTAAACGTGCCGAGTGGTGTGACTATACGGGTCCTCTGGAGGGTGGAAAAGCTGGAATAACGGTGTTCGACCACCCTGAGAACTTCAGACACCCGACTTACTGGCATGTAAGAGCCTATGGGCTCTTTGCGGCGAACCCGTTTGGGATCTCGTACTTCGAGAGGGATAAATCCCTAGACGGAAGCCTAACCATAGATAAAGGTGAGACCCTCCGGTTCAGGTATAGAGCGCTTATACACTTGGACGAGGTAGAGCCTAAGCTATTGGATAAGCTCTTCGAAGAGTATGTTGAAGGACGAGAGCCCGTGTAAACCCTTACGCGATCTAGGTGAGCCGGCTTGAAGACGTTTAAATGGCCTGAGAATTTTAAGGCGGCGGTTTCTTTAACGTTTGACGATGGCTTGCCGTCTCAGCTAAAATTGGCCATACCTCTACTCGAAAGGTTTGGGTTTAAGGCGTCTTTCTATTTGAATCCCAGAGGAGATTATAGGAGGATGCTTAAGCCGTGGAGAGAGGTCGCTGAGCATGGTCATGAGATAGGTAACCATACTCTCACGCATCCATGCTCATGTAACTTCCAAGGAACCCCTCATGGGAGGTGTTTGGAAAACATGACGTTGGAGGAGGTAAAAGCCGACATAATGGAGGCGCAGCGGAGGATCAGGGAGGTCATACCCGGCGGAGGTAGGACGTTCGCGTATCCATGCTACGAGACGAGTGTAGGTAGGGGTGTGAGCAAGAGAAGCTACGTCCCGGTCGTCGCAGAGATTTTCTTAGCCGCTAGGGGCGGGGGAGAGATGGGGTGGAGTAACCACCCGGCTACCTGCGACCTACATGAGCTTTGGTCTTGGTCGGCTGATAGGATGCGTTTCGAGGAGATGGTAGGTTTAACCCTTCGGACGGCCTATGAGGGTAGGTGGGCGGTTTTCACCTTCCATGGTATAGACGAGGGGCATCTCCCTGTGTCAGAGTACGATCTGCGGGAGTTTCTGAGGTTTCTAGACCGCTATCGGACTAAAATATGGGTTGCGCCTTTAGTAGAAATCGCCGAGTATGTGGTCGAGGAGCGTAGGAGGCTTGGGATACCTGTTTAACGCTTGACGAAAGGCTCAGACCCGGGTAGTGTAATCACCCGGTTCATCAACGTTAAAGCCCACCGGTCATCATCGCCATGATCAGGTTTACCGAGAGCATCGTTTAAGTTTTCTCTTAAGCTTTGTACATACACCGAGTAAAGGTTATATCGGTGCTGTCGTTGGATCTATTTCCCGGCTATGGCCTCGATAACCCCTGTTACACCTTCTAAGAAATTCGCCAGGGTCGGGGCGCACAGCCACATAAGGGGCTTAGGTTTGGATGATAAACTTAAGGCTAAGCCCGTAGCCGACGGTATGGTGGGGCAGACCGAGGCCAGAGAGGCGGCCGGGATAATAGTCCGCATGATCAAAGCCGGTAAGATGGCTGGTAGAGCCATACTGCTCGCCGGCCCACCCGGCACCGGTAAGACCGCTATAGCTGTCGCGATAGCTAGGGAGCTTGGTAGAGACGTCCCCTTCATAACGCTTAGCGGTTCCGAGATATACTCTAGCGAGCTTAAGAAGACCGAGGTCCTCATGCAGGCTATAAGGAAGGCCATAGGTGTCAGGCTTCACGAGACTAGGAAGGTCTATGAAGGCGAGCTGACTCAGTTCGACGTGAGGACTACGCGTCATCCCTACAATCCCTACCAGCAGGTTCCCGAATCTGCTAGGATAACCCTGGCCACTAAGAGCGAAAGCCGGAGCTTCAACGTCGGAAGCTCGATAGTCGTCTCGATGCTGAACCAGGGTATACGGGTTGGAGACGTGATCCAGATAGACGCTGAGACAGGTAGGGTTATAAGGCTTGGAAGAAGCGAGGAGGTGGCCGAGAAATACGAGATAGCCGGCTATGGTGAGAAGCCTATACCTAGACCCTCTGGCCCGGTGGAGAAGGAGAAGGAATTCGTATACGTCGTGACGCTTCACGACCTAGACCAGCTTCACGCGCAGTCTAGGGGAGGCTTCTTCTCGCTACTTTTCGGTGGGGGAGAAACTAAGGAGATAGACCCCGAAATACGGCGTAGAGTCGATGAATATGTTAAGCAGAGGGTCGAGGAGGGGACGGCTGAGATAATACCTGGCGTGTTCTTCCTAGACGACGTGTCTATGCTCGATATAGAGGCCTTCAGCTTCCTAAGCAGCGTCATGGAGTCTGAGCTGGCTCCGATAATAATCTTCGCGACCAACAGGGGTATGACGACCATAAGGGGGACAGACCTCCAAGCCCCGCACGGTATGCCCCTAGACCTCTTAGACAGGCTTTTGATAATCAATACGAGGCTCTATAGGGAGGATGAGATAAGGGAGATCCTTAAGATAAGGGCTAACGAGGAGGAAGTCAACCTGACGGAGGAGGCTTTAGGATATCTGACGAAGATAGGCGCAGAGACCTCTCTGAGGTATGCTGTACAGCTCTTATCCCCCGCGGCGGAGAAGGCTAAAGCCGAAGGAAGAAGCATAGTCGACAAAGAAGATATCGAAGCTGTTAAAGAGCTGTTCTCAGACGTCAGGAAGTCCGTCGAATACGTCAAACAATACGAGGAATACCTGCTTAGATAGGCTACTCATTTTTCACAACCCGAGCGATCACACTTCTAATTCTAACATCGACTTGCGGGCGAAGACCAGATATCCCGTATGACCTATCATAACGGTTTCAGGCCGTGTCTCCCCCGTTTTAACCTTGAAATTCCTAACCAGACATTCAACCGTTTCCACGGATACAAAGCCCCAACGCCGTAAGGCTTCGACAGTCTTCTCCACCTGGTTTATCGTGGGGCTGAAGCTTACGAAAACCCCTGAGTTTTTAAGCGCCTCATAGGCTCTGGGGACAACCTCCCAAGGAGTCGGTAGGTCTAGCACGACGGCGTCGAGCTCAGATTCGTCGAAGCCCTCTCTAACATCCTTGAGTTTAAGCTCTATGAAGTCCATCAAGCCGGTTTTAGCAAGGTTTCTTCTAGCGTTTTTTAGGAAATCCTGTCTGACCTCATAGCCGTAGACCCTGCCGTCCGGCCTGACGTAGTAGGCTAGGAACGCCGTCAACGCCCCTGAACCGACCCCTGCCTCGGCGACCCTGAAACCGGGACCTATACCCGTGTAGGTCAGGATAAGCCCAACGTCCTTCGGATATATTATCTGGGTTATCCTCCTGAACCTTTTAAGCACAAGGTCTTTTAACGTCGGTTTCAGAACCGTGAACTCGGCGCCTAAACTGCTCTTAACCCTTAACCCGTAAGGCTTACCTATGAGTTCCTTAAGCCTCAGATAGCCCCTGTGGGTGTGGAAAACCCTATCCGTAGCTTTAACGAGGAAGCTTCTCTTAGAGTCGAGGTATAGTAGTATGTAGTCTCCCTTGCGTACAGTTTCCAAGGTTTCTTAACCACCAAGACAAAGTCGGCATCCCCTCTTTTTAAACAAACCCCTCCTCCTAGAGACTAGGCATTCTTCGCAGACTTCGGCTCCACAGTTGGGGCATCTAACCACGTGGATTCTACCCACCGTGCGGCCACAGGACGGACATATGAACGTATCGTCGACGCACACCGGCTTACCGCATATTTCACACAGGTTCTTCTCTTCGGAGATGCAGAAGCTCCTGCCGCATACGTTACAGACCCATAGGTGGTCGGGGCAGACCTTCTCACCGCATATCGAGCACTCTACCGCGCAGGATTCACACAACGTCTTACCGCATACAGAGCATGTATAGGACGAGTTTTGACAAGTCTCTTCACCGCAAACCTCACACCATGTCAGATGCTCTTTGAAGTGACCTCTACAGAACGTTAAACCGCAGTGTGGGCATTCTACTACGTCTTCTACGCAGTAGACTTCATCCTCGCCGCATACGATGCATTTAGCTACGCAGTCTTCGCATATGGTTTTAAAGCATATTCCGCATAGAAATTTTTCCTCGTTGTCGCAGAGAGTTCTGCCGCAGATTTCGCATCTCCAAGAGTGAGTTGGGCATACCGGTTTGCCGCATCTTTCGCATACGACCCTATGCTCGCCACATATAGGCTTGAGACAGACGGCGCATAAAATAAGCCCCGTCGGTTCACGGATCGTTATACCGCATTCTGCACATTCCCCATAAAGGCCTTTACCGTTGACACCGTTCCAGTGTATGCCTATAGCGGTCTCCAGGTCTCCGTTCGACACTTTCAGGACGGCCTTAAAGACAGGAACCCAGACGAGCTGTAACAGGGTGATCTTAAGCTCCCTAGACGTGGGCTGTATGACGTAACTTCTCACGGCAGCCTTCTCAAGGTTCATGTACTTATCTCTTATAGCATCTATCCTGCTATTCCACTCCTGTAGAAGCGTTTCTTCGTAGTTTTTAAGCTCCTCGATCTCATGCTCCAAGACGCTGATCCTCTTCTTAAGCCTCCGGATCCTCCTCTCCCTAGAGGTTATCATCGACTTAAGCCTCCTGAGCGGTCTACGGGATTTACGCGCCTTAGCCAATTCGCTCTTAAGCTTCTTAACGTTCTTTTCGAGCTCCTTAAGCTCCTCGAGACTCTTCATCAGAAACTCCTCTCTACGCCTCGAATCCTCCCTGATGTCCTCGAGAAACTTCTGAAGATTATCGAGTTCCCGTTTAACCTCCTCTTCTATCAGCCGCTTGGCCTCTTCACGGCATTCTTCCATGAACTTCTTCTTATCAGAGACTTGGGAGACGTAGCCTAAACCTGTATGGTAGAAAACGACCCTCGCGAGCCTAAGAGACGAGTTTATCTTAAGACCCCTGATGAGCCTCTTAAAACCCCTCTCAGAGAGGTCTATGCTGGGCTTAACGTAACGCCCCTCGAGCGGAGGCTCGGTCGAGGGAATCACGGACGATAGGTCGTCGAGTGTTAAACCGTATGCCTCTCGCCGTTTAAAGTCGAAGCCCTCTACGAGAGGCGTGAAACCTGATAAACCGCATCTGAAGCTTATCTTAGGGTCTCTCCTGTTGACTTGAGCCTCGACCTCGTATTCAAGCGCCGGTTTATACTCTAACGTATAGTCGCTCAACTCCACATTTAGATGAGGATTAGCTTCGACTATTTTCCCAGTCACATCTTCAGGCTTAACGCTTGCGGCTAAGAAACACTGCGGCAGGTCCGGTGTAACATCTGGTGGGTTGTTCCAGTAATGCTCGACCCTGCGTCTGCTGAGAAGCCTCTTCTTAGTATCCCTTATACGTTCGGCTATCCTGTCTCTAAGCTCAGGCTCTGCGAAATCCAGGGGGTTGAAGCCGGGGGCGCCGTGCATGGTCTCCCTAGCCCTGATCTTAACGAGTATGGGAACCTTCTCCACGACCTCGCCTGTGACCACGGCCTCTCCTTTATTAAGCCACTGTATGATCTCCTCCCACTTACGGCTTAAGCCACCGCTCTCAAGGACGATCCTCAAGTCGTTGGGGTCTGTCACTCTATGGATTATCCAAGTACCCACCAAACCCCTAACGGTCGTATCTAGAAGCTGGGGTCTCTGGGTAACCACGACTAGGTTAGCCCCGAACTTCCTACCCTCCTGGGCGAACCGCTTGACGAACTCGGTAGTAGACCTCCGCTCCTTACCCGCGAACCTATGCGCCTCGTCCATAAAGCAGTAGAAGGGCTTGATCCTCCTAGTTATCGAGGCTTGGAACAGCTTATCCAGAACCTCGCTGACTATCTCGACCTGTCTCTCTTCGACGATCCCCCGGAGGTTTATGATCGTGCATTGTCCTGATACGACGAGGTCCTCGGGGTCTGCGACCTTCAAAGCGTCGAGTCCGAGGTCTACCCCAGGGTTTATCTGGGGGTCTCCGAACTCGAGGACCTGGTCTACGTAAGACTTGGGTTTAATCCCTGAATCTGGGGGAGGGGAGCCGGGGATCTTCAGGCTCGAATACTCGCCGTGAGGGTCTATTATCACGACCGGGATGCCCTTTTTAAGAAACTCCTCGACTATAACCCCGACCGTGTAGCTTTTACCCGAACCGGGCTTACCGACTATGAATATCCTACCCATGCCTTTAACGGGTAGATATACCTTACACCCGTAACCTATGAGGCGGCCTATGTATATACCCCTCTTCTCGTCGGCCGTTAACCCTAGGCTCTTCCGGAGGTTATCCTCCGAAACCCTGTATACGGTAGCACCGATGGGGAAGGGTTTTCTGGGGCCTAAACCTATGAGGTTACACTCGCATATTATCGAGTCCGGGGTTCTATGGAGGTTCGTGACTATGGCTACGTAGCTCTCGCCGTCCTGTTCGACCTCGACGTAGTCGTTTAACCCTATGTCCTCGGTTAAAGCCCTAAACTTAAACTTGGTTACCGATATATCTCCCTCGACTACGCCGACAACCCTGTCCCTATCCAAGCCCAATCCTTATCTTAAACCAAGGATAACGGTCTTAAAGAAGTTTCTTACACCGATATGAGTTAAACGGGCGGCTAGCTTACAGGTCAGTTTAGCCTTCCAGTAAACCTATAAGCGTGTTTGTCGTTAGGCTTTTACGTTAGCCTTGTTCACCGTTACGAAAACGGTCGAATTTTATGCCTCTAGAGGAGAGGTTAAGCCAAGGTCCACCTCGATAGCCATCCAAACCAATAGGCCTGGTCTGTTCAAGCTATCTCCCGAAGACACTATAGTTGTAGAGATGAAGGGGTTCGATAGATGCGTGTTAAAAAACTTCTATCCGAACGAGCCATACTCCATCGAGAGGACGGACGGAATCGTCAGGTTAAGCTGGTTTTATACGAGACCGAAGTTTATAGGAAACCCGAGGTTCCTATGGGGGGTAAACTTCAGGGTGGAGGCTGGAGACCTAAGCCCCGTAACGGATTTTGACATCTTAGAGTGGGCTCTAGCACCAGAGGAGACCGGTGAAAGGGAGGTAGTCGACCTTAGGCTTAAGTATAGGCTGGGTACGTCCTCGCCGTCGATGGCCATAGTCGGCCCGATCCCATCTAGGAAACCTAAGGCATCCTTCGCTTTTAAACCAGGCTCTAGAGAGGTCATAGTCAACAGGATCCCCTCTAGGGTTTACGGGGATATCCAGACCCTTATATCGCGTAGCCCATCGACAGAGAACGTCGTAGACATAAACGCTCAGATAAGCGTCGAAGCCTGGGGCTGGGAGGAGCTTTTGGTCAGCGGAAGGATAGAGGTCGAGCGTGAAGACTACCCGGTAAAAATATATTTGAATAGGCCGGGGAAGGGGTTGTTGGAGATCCCAGGTAAGGCCACCCTTATATACGGGTTACCAGACCTGAAGATCGTCTGCAGACCTAGAAACTCCAGCTCTCCTCTAATTTAGAGGTCGAGGGAAAAATTGTAGGAGGGGGTATGTCTAGAAGATCTCCTTCTCACCGAGCTTTTTCAGGATCTTACTTCTAACTTTAACCTGAAGCTCAGGTCGTTCTGGAGGCATGAGGTCTTCACGGCTCCTTTTGATGCTTAGGCCGCACAGCCCGTTGTTCAAAAGCCTATTCCTGATGCAGACTGCGTAGTTGCATCTGTAACCTACACAGTAGTCGTTGGTGTATGTGCACCACGCCCTCCCTCTATTCCGGCTCAAGGCCCTTTTAGCACATCTAAAGAATGGACAGTTTGGGGAGCAATACTTAGGCCCCTTCAAGACCAATCCCACAGCCTATGGCCGTAAAATTAACGGCGAGAAATATCGATTTAAACTTTACTAAATTCTATAAGCGTCCTATAAGATGCTCCACAAGGTTTTTAGACAAGTTTATGGAATGGTTTAACGGTGCTTAATTTGTCCGAGAAGCCAGAAGGTAAGAGGTTTATCAAAAGAAGTGAGGTCGTCGGTAAACAGGTCGTAGAGAGGAGAGGGTACATAATAGGCACGGTCAGAGACCTCTCCTTCGCCTTGACAGCTGAAGGTGTAGAACTCGCTATAACGGTGGATAGTGGAGGTAAGGAAGTAAATATCCCTTGGGAAGAGATCCAGGCTATAGGCGACGTGATCCTCCTTAAGACGCAGCATGAAAGACCTCCGACTCCGTCTCCTACGCCGACAACTCCGGCCCCTATGCCGACAGCTGCTCCGACAACCCTACCTCCGGTCGGGCTCGAGAAGGTTTGCCCATACTGCGGATTCAAGAATCCGGCTGATGCGAAGTTCTGTGTAAGATGCGGTAGACGTTTACCATAGGTGGGTGGGCTTGAAGGCCTTACTCGTCATCTTCGACGGGCTAGGGGATAGACCTGTTAAACAGCTGGGCTATAAAACGCCTCTGCAGGTTGCGGAGAAGCCAAACCTAGATAAGCTATCGGTTACAGGTATCAAGGGTATAATGGATACGATCGCGCCGGGTGTCAGGCCGGGTAGTGCTCCGGCTCACCTGGCGATCTTCGGATACGACCCGTATAAGTACTATACCGGGAGAGGGATCTTCGAAGCCTTAGGCATGGGTTTAGATATCAGAGAGGGGGACGTGGTCTTTAGGTTCAACTTCGCGACCGTGGACGAGGAGATGAGGGTTGTCGATAGGAGGGCGGGGAGAATAAAGAGATATACCGAAGACCTCGCCGAGGCTCTGAACACCATAGAGATCCCCGGTGTTGAACTTATCTTCAAAGAGGCGGTCGAGCATAGGGGAGTTTTAGTCCTGAGAGGTGAAGGACTATCATGGAAGGTTTCCGACGTAGACCCTGGTAAGACAGGGTTCAAGGTTAAGATGTGTAAGCCTCTGGACGGTTCTTTGGAGGCTTTGAGGACCGCTGAGATCGTCAACAAGGTCGTGGCCGAGTCTTATAGGGTGCTTAAAGACCACTGGGTTAACAAGGATAGGATAAGCAGGGGGCTTCCACCGGCTAATATTATACTTCCGAGGGGGGCGAGTATATCGACCAAGGTTAAAGGGTTTAAGGAGCGGTATAAGCTCAGGGCGTACTGCGTGGCTGGCGGAACCCTATACAAGGGAGTGGCGAAGTTCGTAGGTATGGAGGTTCTGAACGTTCCAGGTGCCACGGGTACTTATGGGACAGATTACGATGCTAAAGTCCATGCTGCTGTGAGGGCGCTTAAAGACGGGGACTTCGTCTACCTACACTTCAAACCGACCGACCTGGCGGGTGAGGACGGGGACTTCAGGAGGAAGGTCGATATAATTCAGCGTATAGACAAGGCTCTAGAGCCTATACTCTCGCTGGAGGATACCTTGGTGGTCATCACCGCAGACCATTCGACGCCATGTTCGATAAAGACCCACTCAGCAGACCCTGTCCCCATCATGATATGCGGCGAGGAGGTTAGAAGAGACGGTGTGAAGGGGTTCGACGAGATATCCGCAGCTAGAGGGGGGCTAGGTCGTATAAGGGGATTACACCTCATGCCGATCCTACTGGACTTGATGAACTTGACTGAGAAGTATGGAGCTTAGGGATCTCCCATACATCCTTTGGATTCACTACGTTAAAATAGGGGCTCTGCGAAGTTAGTAGTGGTTCTAAAGGGGATATCATGGACAGGTACAGCTATAGCGAGATCTACGAGCTTGAGAGAGAACTCATGCGTAAAGAGCGGCAGATAGAGTACCTCCAGATGGAGCTTAGGAGGTGCTACAGAACCATAGAGGAGCTTAAACAAGGAATGCGGCCTGTCGGAGCCACGTTGGACGTTAAGGGTAATAAAGCGTATGTCAAACTCGGCAGTCAGATCTACGAGGTCACTATACCGCCTGAGTACGTCGGCAAGGTCTCTCCAGGTTTAGATGTGGTCCTGTCGCCTAATCGTGGGGCCGTGGTGGGCATAGTGGATAGGCTTAAGGATAGGTCGGTCTGGAGCTATAAGGTGGAGAAAGACATAAAGGTGTACTATGACGATGTGGTCGGTCTTGAAAGGGAGCTTGAAGAGCTCAGGAAGGTGGTCGAATGGATCCTCAGCCCAAATAGCAGGGTCAGGAGGGAGAAGCTATTCCTAGATAAGAGACTTCTGGAGGAGTGCGGCTCGGTTCTCCTCTTCGGCCCACCGGGTACGGGTAAAACCTATATGGCTAAAGCCGTGGCCGGCACATGTAGTTTGTACGGTTATAAGACGAGCTTCATAAAAGTCGACGGCTATGAGATAGTCTCCAAGTGGCTCGGAGAATCTGCTAGGAACGTTAAGGAGATCTTTAAACTGGCTAGGGAGGTGGCGCCTAGCATACTCTTCATAGACGAGGCTGATGCGATAGGTAGGGCTAGGATAGACGTTACCACCGACGCGGGTAGAGATGTTCAAGGTATGTTAAACCAGCTCCTAATAGAGCTTGGTGAAGGGTTTGAGGCTAATAGGAACGTGGCCGTCATATTCGCGACAAACTTCCCGTCTGTCATCGACCCGGCTCTGCTCGATAGGATTAAGAAAGTCCTCTACGTACCTCCGCCTAAGACCCGGGAGGATGTTAAACGGCTTTTCGACTTCTATACGTCGAAGGTGGCTTTAGATCCCTCGCTTAAAGAAGGAGACGGTTTGAAGGATGAGATATTCGAGAGAATATGGTCTATCGTGAGGCGTAGGAGGGTTATCTACGAGGCGTCGATCCCCCGGAGGGGTATTAGGGTTAGAGATGAATACTCGATAACCCCCAGAGACGTTAAGAACATAGTGCTCGAGGCGGTTGACGAGGCGTCTTATAGGGGTAAAGACTTCGTGGACGAGGAATGTCTACTCAGCCGGGTCGAGGGTTTTGTCAAGGAGCATATAACGGCTCAGTCTGTCTAAGAGAGAAAGCTTATAGGTGTTCGGCGAGGACATAGGAAAAGGGTTCGTCATGGGTATTCCCCCATATATTATAGGCGGTTTAGCCGCGTTGCCATACTACCGTGAATCGACCTCCCGGAGGGTTTCAAGCTACGATAGAACCGGAGGTAATAGGGATTACCTGACGATCGAGCCTTGGGAGACTAGGGTTCTGGCGGATATAGAGGGAACCGGGATAATAAGGCATATATGGTGTACTATAGCCTCGGACGATAGATATTACCTGAGAAACATTGTTCTAAGGATGTATTGGGACGGTGAGCCCAACCCCAGCGTCGAGTCTCCTATAGGAGACTTCTTCGGGGTTGGACATGGGGTCGCTAAGCACTTCATATCGCTACCTTTGACCATGACGTGCGATAGGGGGTTTAACTCATATTTCCCTATGCCCTTCTCCAGAAGGGCTAGGATAGAGGTTGAAAACCAGAGCGATAAGCCTGTCAGAGCCTTCTACTATCACATAGACTATGAGGTTCTTCCGGGTTTGGACGAGAACATGCTTAGGTTCCATGCGAAGTGGAGGAGGGAAAACCCCACAGAGGCTAAGAAGTATCCGCCTGGAGTGGAAGGAAAGAACCTCACAGGAGAGGATAACTATCTCATATTGGAGGCTTATGGACGTGGTAAATACGTCGGATGCGTCATCAGCATATACGGGTTGAAGCCTGGATGGTGGGGAGAAGGTGATGAAATGATATTCGTAGACGGTGAAAAGTGGCCTCCGTCGATACACGGAACCGGGACCGAAGACTACATAGGGGCTGCGTGGGGCTTCAAGTTCGAGTTCTACGGACCCTACCACGGGCTCCCTCTTAAGGGGAACCCAGACTGGACCGGGGCTTCGTCGATGTACCGGTTCCATATAGAAGACCCGATATACTTCAGGAAGTCCATAAGGGTCACTATAGAGCATGGACACGCAAACGACCGTTCAGACGACTGGTCTAGTGTGGCGTACTGGTATCAAACGGAGCCGCATTACGAGTTCACCAAGCTTCCCCCACCTGAGCTTAGGAGACCTAGAATCTAAGAAAGACAGGTCTAGCTATTCCATCTTCACTAGACTTCACAATAAGAGCCTAATACATCTCCGACTTTTTTAGAAAATAGGCATCTGATATCCTGAGCCTCCGGGGTAGTATTTACCTTTTATCGGGATTTCCTGTCCGCAGTTCGGGCATTTTTTATCCTCTGTCAGACGCCACCGTGTTATATAGAAGCCGAACCTCTCGATGACCCTTTCACCGCAGTTGGGACAGTATGTATGCTCGTACCTATGCCCCGGGACGTTACCCAGATAAACGTAGTGTAGCCCGGTCTCCTTAGCCACTTCGCAAGCCTTCTCCAAGGTATTTAGCGGTGTCGCCGGGACATCCGTCAACATGTAATCGGGGTGAAACCTCAATATATGAAACGGCGTATCCGGACCTAAGTTATCTCTAACCCACTCCGCAAGCATCTTGAGGTCGTCGATGGAATCGCCATATTTCGTGACTATCAGATTCGTGATTTCTATATGCACACCTCTACGTTTCAACGCTTTGAGGCATTCATATATCGGCTCCACGTCAGGTACGGCGGCCATTGTCTTGTAAAACTCCGGGTTACCTGAACCCTTGAAGTCCACGGTCGCGGCGTCGAGGTAAGGCGATATGAAGTCTACAGCCTCAGGAGTCATATAGCCGTTGGTCACGAACGTGTTGAACAGACCCTTCTCTTTAGCGAGCTTAGCCGTGTCGTAGGCGTATTCCATGAATATCGTAGGCTCCGTATACGTGTAGCTTATGCCTTGACACCCATACTCCAGCGCGAGCTGGACGACCCTAGCAGGTGGAAGCTTCATCCCGCTGACCTCCCTCTCCTGGCTTATGCTCCAGTTGTCGCAGTAGCGGCATCTGAAGTTGCATCCTATTGTGGCTATGCTCATAACAGAGGAGCCTGGGTGGAAGTGGTATAAGGGTTTCTTCATGATCGGGTCTGCAGCAGCTGCCACAGCCTTCCCATATACTAGACTATAGAGTTTCCCGCCTATGTTCTTACGGACACCGCAGAACCCCCGCTTACCCTCTGGGATCACGCACCTCCTAGCGCACAGGTTGCATCGAACCCGCTCGTCACCTATGGGCTCGTAGAGATAAGCCTCCTTTAAACCGCTCAACTTTACTCAGTTAAAAAGAAGACCGCTCGTCACCTATAACGGTTTCCACCGCTGTGATCGGCTTTTTAACTAGGTAACGTTGATAAGTATGCAGTTTGTCTCTAGGCTTAGACTATGGTCTATGTCGTGAGGCTTTCCCTCTTCCACCCTACGCTACCTAGAGCTGAGGTTTTAGCCGTTCTCGAGGCTATGGATAGTGGTTTTAAGGAGCTGAGTTTCGACGGGAGATATCTTCGGGTCGAGGCTGAACCTGAGGCTGCTAGATGGCTTCTGGATAGATGTGCCTATGTGAAGGAGCTTTCTGAGGAGCTCGTGTCCTCCGACGACATAGAGGGGCTGTTTAGAAAACTGAGCCGAGACATGCTACCCAACGGAATGTTTAGCTTCGCCGTAGAGGCGGATAAGCCCGTGAGCCGTAGATTCGAGCCGCCGCTTGGCGACCTCATAAAGGGGATGACGGGGTGGAGGGTAGACTTGGAGAAACCCGATATATTGTTTAAGCTCATCAAGGTAGGTGAGCTATACGTTCTAGCCGTCAGCTTAGGTAAGGCTTCTCTTAAGGGCTTTCACTCCCGTGAGCCTAAGTTCAGACCGGTAACACATCCATCTACGATGAAGCCTATGTTAGCCCGCTGTATGGTTAACCTCGCTAGAGTTAAGCCGGGAGATGTGGTTTTAGACCCGTTCTGCGGGGTTGGGGGTATACTTCTCGAGGCCGGATTAGTCGGATGTAGGGTTTTAGGCCTAGACATAGCGCCTAAGCTTGTAAGGGGGTGCCTGACAAATCTTAGATGGGCCGGTGTGGAGCCGCTTGGTCTCGTGGCCGGAGACGCCTGTAAGATCCCGTTTAGAACGTTCAAAACGTTCGTGTCCGACTTACCCTACGGTAGGGCAGCTAAGACCGGTGGACGCGCTCCTATAGAGACCTTGGAAGAATTCTTAGAATGCGTCGCTCCGCTTGTCTCTAAGGGTGTATATGCCTGTATAGGAGTCGCTGGGTTGAACCTTGACGAGGGGTTTTTCCTAGAGAAGGGGTTTAAAATGACTGGGAAGTATATGGTTAAGGAGCATAAGTCCCTGGTCAGAGAGATCATAGTCCTCAGGAGGGTTTAGGTTGAGTGTCAGGGTCGTCTTTCTAGGTACGTCAGGAAGCGTACCCACTCTTAAGAGGGGGCTTCCATCCTTGGTCGTGGTCAGGGAGGGAGAGCTTCTGATGTTCGACTGCGGCGAGGGGACCCAGAGGCAGATGATCAAGGCCGGGCTAGGCTTTGGTAGACCGATGAGAATATTCATATCACATATGCATAGCGACCACGTCTTAGGGTTGCCAGGGCTACTTCAGACGATGTCCATGATGAGCAGGGTTAAACCGCTCCAGCTCTACGGCCCACCGCCTCTCAAAAGGTTCTTAGACGGCATCATAGAGACTGTTATAAGGAAGTTAGATTATCCGCTGGAGGTCTATGAGGTCTCAGAGGGAGAAGTCTGTAGAGGAAAAGGCTACAGGGTTCAGGCAGTCGAGACAGACCACAGCGTTTTAAACCTATCATATGCGATAATCGAGGACCCTAGGCCTGGGAGATTCTACCGTGATAAAGCCATAGCCCTGGGGGTCCCGGAAGGCCCTCTGTGGAAGAGACTCCAGATGGGCTATACGGTAACCCTCAGAGACGGTAGGGTGGTCAAGCCCGAAGATGTTCTCGGACCGCCTAGGAGGGGTCTAAAGATAGTGTACAGCGGGGACACAAGGCCTTCTCTTAAACTCGTAGAGCTCGCATCCGGTGCGGACCTGCTTATACACGAGGGGACTTTCGCAGAGGAGCTTAAGGACAAGGCTAGGCTTGAAGGGCATAGCACGGTCGTAGACGCCGCCGAGGTGGCTAAGATGGCTAACGTGGCGAGGCTCGCGATAACCCATATATCGGCCAGGTATAAAGACGTCAAGCCTCTGCTCGAACAGGCCAAGCGAGTATTCGAGAACACTGTGATAGCCGAGGACTTTATGGAGATAACCTTGCAGAGGGTTAAGTAGAGCCGCTTTTGGAGGTTAACCAGTCTATCACACTTCTCGGGTTTTCGGTTTCCACCTCGACTCTTATAGGTCCTAGAGGAGACTCGCCAGATGGTTCTGAGAAGGATATACGCCCCATGTAGGCAGCCTGCTTGTTGAAATACATGACTACCCTATTCGATTCCATCCACCTAAGCAAAACCGCTCTAGCGGCGTCCCTTATACGCCTAGCCTCGAGCATGGCTTTGAGACGTTTTAAAGCGTCTAAACCCTCAGCCTCGCCTATGAGATACCTGAAGCCAGGCTCCTCTACAAGCCTTATCTCAGCCGAAGGCACGATGCTGTGCATGGCTTTCTCGACCTTAGACCTATCCTCGGTGGGGTTAAGCTCCGCATATACGCGTACCTTACAGGTCTCGCTCAAGGTAAAGCCTCCTTAAACATATAGCCTAGTCTAGCCCTTAACCTTATCCTCTAGGGTTTAACGTCCACGCCTACGCATACCCACTTGAGTCTCTTATAAGGTTCATAGCCTACCTTCCTGTAGAGCCTCACAGCGGGTAGGTTCTCGCTCCTCACCACAAGCGTAGAAAGCCTCGACAACTTCAAGGCCTCCTCCGTGGCTTTTGAGACCACAGACGTGGCTAAGCCCCTACCTCGGAACTCAGGGACCGTATACACACCACCTATCATAGAGACGTCAGACGTGACGGCGAGTATGTTGGCTATCGAGAGTATCCGACCGCCGCTAACTACCGCGAAGGTGGGTTTACCGAGAAGCTCCTTAGCCTCTTCTACAGAGATTTCCCGCCCTCTTTCCTCCACCCAGAAGCTTCGAAGGATGTCGGCATGCCTATCTTCAAGCTTTAAAACCCTATGGCGGACCTTCGGTTTAAACATGTCACCACTACACACCATGAGCATACAGTCGTATACAGAACCTATGTTATGACCCAAAGACCTTGAAACAGCCTTCATGTATTTGAACTCAACTATGGGCATCACAGCCCTGACGGGTTTTATATGGTCTAGGATCATCTCGACGCCCTTTTCAGACCCGCAGAAAACTATGGAGTCGAAACTCCTATCGCGATATATCACACATACAGCCTTGACCATTTCCGAGCTGTCTAAGGCGACGTAGAAGCCACACCTATCCCGGAGGCTCATCCAGTCGTAGATTATAAACACGTTAAGAACCGGGTCTAACTTAGCCAATCTCAGTATGTCATCACTATACCTGTCCGCCACCTCAACTACTTTAAGGGTCAAGCCTGGAAGCCTCCTCCAGAATCGCTCTGAAGGTCTTCAACGCCTTCTCAGGGGGGCCGGAGTTCACTATGAGCCTATCCGCCTTCTTCATAAGCTCCCCTAAGCCTAACGTCTCCTCGGCTCTATCTCTATCCACCAGTTCTTCAAGCGTCTTAGGGTCGTCGCTTCTACCGCGTTTATGAAGCCTGCGGAACCTTTCTTCCCTAGGTGCGTCGACCATGACCAGTATGAACCGTTTGAAGCTTTCCTTGAACAGCCTAAGCTCGTCTACCGTTCTCAAACCGTCTATGACTACGAGCTTTCCCTCTACGCGTCGACATTTGTCGAGAATACGTCTGGCGACGGCTAAAGGCCCCTCCTCCTCCCTGAGCTTGAACATCAGCCTAGTCATGTTCTCCCTCGTCGGCTCGACCCCCCTTTTGTCCGCCTCCTCCCTTACGACGTCGCCCATGTTGAGCACCGGGAGCCCCATCCTAGAGGCTTCGGCCGCCAATAGGGTTTTACCCGCCCCAGGATACCCCGTTAAACCGACGCCTATCTTACACAGCTTCAAACCCTAAACCCTAATAAGCATCTCAGACCCACCCTTATATAAAGTGGAGGCAGGTTTCCATCGTCTCACGATGAGGAGATGGTCGGTTTGGAGAGAATCATAAGGTCTTTCATATCGGTCGACGTCGAGGACGATAAGTTGCTAGACGTGTTTCAAACCCTCCAAAGGAAACTCGTGGAGACAGGTAACGTATTCAAACTGGTCGAAAGGGCGAACATGCACATAACCCTCAGGTTTCTAGGCAATATACCGGAGTCCCTCGTGAAACGCGTCATGAAGGGGTTGGAGGAGTTGAAGTTTAAACAGTTCAGGATGGAGTTTAAGGGCTTAGGGGTCTTTCCCAGCCGGAGCTATGTTAGGGTGGTCTGGGTCGGGGTCGGCGAGGGGGTTGACGAGCTCAGAGATATACATGTCCAGCTTAACGGTATACTCGGGAGACTCGGGTTTAAGAGCGAGAGGTTCTCACCCCACTTAACGCTGGCTAGGGTTAAAGCGGTCCGTAACAGGGCCGAACTGGTGAGGCTTCTACAGGAATACGACGGGGTCTCCTTCGGCTCGATGGATGTCTCCTCGGTCAGGCTTAAGCGAAGCACCCTAACGCCTAGGGGTCCTGTGTACGACACGATCATGGAGGTTAAACCCAGGCCTTGAACTCCCTCAAGCAGATCCTAGAGGAGGTTCTAAGCGAGGTTAAACCTAGGCCTGAGGATGAAGAACGTGTGAACGAGCTTCTAGATAGGGTTGTCGACGCCCTTAAGGCTGAGACCTCGTCGAGGGGATTGACCGTAGAGGTCGAGGTCTACGGATCCGTCGCAAAGGGTACGTGGCTAAGAGGGGACGTAGACCTTGATGTGTTTCTTAGAGCGGATAAAGGGGTTCCTAGAGACCGGTTGATAGGGGAGGGGCTTGAGGCCGCTAGAAGCGTTTTCGAGAAGCTTGGAGGACGGTGGGTCGAGAGATACGCCGAGCATCCGTACGTGGAGGGTTGGCTTGGAAACATCAGGGTGGACGTGGTTCCATGCTACAAGGTTAGACCTGGGGAGTGGATGACGGCCGTAGACAGGACACCCTATCACACGGAGTATGTCAGGGCTAAGCTAAGCCCGGAGATGAGGGACCAGGTTAGGCTTCTGAAGAAGTTTATGAAGGGGGTAGGTGTATACGGGGCCGACATAAAGACCGGTGGGTTCAGCGGCTACCTCTGCGAGCTGCTGACGATAAGGTACGGCGGCTTCGTAGAGACCCTTGAGGACGCGTCGAAACGGTGGAGGAGAGGCTTCATCATAGATATAGAGGGCTACTACCGGGGCAGAGAGGGCGAAGCTAGGAAACGTTTCCCCCATCCCTTCATAGTCATAGACCCGGTCGACCCGAGGAGAAACGCCGCGGCGGCCGTCAAGGTTGAGAGCCTATGCAGATTCATAACGGCTTCGAAGCTGCTTCTTAAGAGACCTTCAAAAGTTTTCTTTGACCCGCCTGAGCCCGAGACGCTTACCTCGGAGGAGTTTAGGAAAAGGGTTAGTAGCAGGGATCTGGACCTCGTGGCGGTGGTTTTCGGACCGGTCGAGGCGGTCCCAGATGTAGTCTGGGGCCAACTCTACAGAAGCCTAGACTCGCTAAAATCTCTACTCGAGAACTGGGGCTTTAAAGTTTACAGGGCTAGGGTGTGGACGGATGAAAAAACGGTTACAGTCCTCCTGTTCGAGCTTGAAAAATCCGTCCTCACGAGGTTTAAACTTCACAGAGGGCCACCGGTGTTTTCAGGTGAATTCTGGAGGTTCATGGATAAATACCTGGGAAGTAGCTCGGTGGCCTCTGGGCCCTGGGTCGAGGGAGATAGGCTCATGGTCGAGGTCGAGAGGAGGTTTAAAGATGCTGCGATCCTCCTTAGGAGCTGCCTCGAAAA
>LUCB01000014.1 GCA_001593865.1 Candidatus Bathyarchaeota archaeon B24 | reverse complement strand
TCGAAGCCTTCAGAAAAGTAGCTGAGAATTATAAGGAACTCCTGTAACCTAATAAAAGCGTCGTCACCATCTATCAGGCTGCCAAACATATGGTATTCGCTTAGGAAACAGTTTCGCTAGTATCCCGACGTTGCCATGTGTCTCGACCGTGGATAGAAGCTCATAGGGGTTCCGATACCCGAGGATTAATTGGGCAGCCTCTCCGTATCCGAGCTTGACGACGTTAACCGCGTTAATACCTTCTTTAACCTTTACAGACCCGTCATCGACGACGAGCGTCACAGCCTCACCTGGAAGTTTTATGCAAACAGCTCCATTCACACCTTTAGACCTTCGTTCAAGCTCCGCCTCGATGGATGCTAGGAGTAGCTTAAGGTTTAAAACCCTAGCCATTCCGTCTCCCTTCCACGGATAACTGCTTTCAAAACGGCAGCCGTATGTCTTTAAAACGTCCACTATGGGATGGTCTGGTGGAACGTAAAATACCGCCGAGGTCTTGAGGTCTTCGGCCATAACATGGTAGATCTCTTTAAGCAGAGACCTGTATACATGGTAGCTATGGTTTAAGGCGTTGACCTCGGCTATAGGAAGCTCGTCTGGAGGAGGCCACCTCTCGACTACGGCGTAGCCCATGACCTTACCATGCTCCTCGGCCACTAAAACTCTGGGACTATGTCCCCATGCCACCCCCTTCCTGAACCCCTTCCAAGAGCCTGGAGCCCTCACCCTTGAGGCAACCCTGTCCACGTTCATTTCTTCGTAGAGCCTAGCTATTTCCTCCGACTTATAGTCGGGTTCGTCGTGTAGGACCACTTGGTATTCATCTGAAGCCTCAACCCTAGAGAGGTTTCTCAGAGATATCCTAGCGCGGTGTTCGCCCATGAACGTGGCGAAGCTGTATCTGTGGTAGTATTCATGGATTCCGAACAAGGCTGTGAGCGGGTATCCACGAGAACACATCCATTCTAAAGCATGGTTCATCGTCCTTCTAGAGTACCCTCTTCCCCTAAACTCCCTTTCTGTATACACACCGGCTATACCGCCCACATCCAGTTTAGAAGCACCGTAATGCATCTTGAGGTCTATGATCGTTAACCAGCTTACACTTCGTCCGTCGACAGAGGTCTGCACCCTATGCGTTCCATCTTTATTCTCGATAACCTCACACTTCACAGACATAGTAGCCTCATCTCCCCCGACGCACCTCTGATAAGATGACAGGTCGCATATTAACTTTCAACGTCTAACTTGACGACTACTCCTCTTTTTTCAAGAACTTCAGCGTTCTCTTTAGGGATATAAGCTACGTCTTCGGGTTTAAACGGACCATAGCTCTTCAAGTCTACTCCTACGATAGCGGGGCTCTCCTTCAGAAACCTAACTAGGGCCATCTTCCTAGACTTTAGAGGAGTCACTTTAGGCTCTCGACCATCCGCTATAGTTTCCGCCAGCTTATCACGTGCCTCTTTGAAAGCCTCTATATAGTTTAATAGCTCAGCCTCCTCCTCGGTTAAGTTCGAACGCGGAACATCCATGGCCTCGAGAGCCATAGACATGATTTTACGAAGTCTAAGCTCGTAGAGCTTGGTGAAAAGCCTCAAGGCGTTCGCTGTCTCCGTCCGTATGAGCCGTGCAGATATGCTCCTGGGGTCGACTATTCTAGAACTCTCGACCCTACGTCGGAAGTATGAGCTTAGTCTCTTGTAGAAATCTTTAGGGAGTGGTTGAAGCTCTTCACCATCTCTTTCCCGTATCCAGGCTTCAAGAAGCTCCTTGTACAAAACGATAGACCCTCCTCTTAAACCACATACGCTAGGCCCTTACAGACCAATAGAACCGCGGCCGCAGTGGGTAGTTCGACATCTTCATCGCTGTAGGGGCCATAGATGGAGTCTCCGACCCTGAACTCCGGCGCCTTCTCCACGTAAATCCGAACCTCACCTCGATTAAAAGCTATGGCCTCCTTCAGAGGGTCGAAGGACTCTAGACTTCCCGACACCCTGGTTTTTCTGAAACCGGTCTTGCCGTGGAGCGACCCCTCCAGCCTTATAAGCCTATGCACATCTGTCGTGACGACCGTGTCTATCAAAGCAGCCTCTCTTCTAGCAGCCTCTAGAAAGACCTTTGCCCATCCCCTCCTACCTAGACCCTTGACAGACTTCAGAAAACCGCCTTTCCACCAAGACTCTAAGACCACATCTCTGTTCTCGACCAACGCTGAGGCCTGATACTTACTTAAACCGATTCTCACGAAATCTTCTACAGACCCTTCGAGGATAAACTCATACCCACCCCTCATAAGCCTACCAGCCCATGAAGAACACTCCAAAAGCTTAGACAGCTCATCCTCCCCCCTTAGGTGGAGTAGACCATGCATAGAGGGGTCTATACCCAACCCTGTTATGTAATCGGCTATCTCTCTCCTAGCGTCTTGACCTAGGGACCTAAGCGCCTCAGACTCTACGTGAACGTGGTAACCCCGGTGCCCCGAGAAGTAGACCTTCAGCTCGTCATACGTCAGACCGAAGTCTGACGTCAGGAAGTCTAACAGCTTAACAGTCTCAAGCTTAGCCGCCTCCAAGCATCGGGAGCAGAACCAGAGCCGCTCCTCGATTCGCTTGGAGCCGCATCTAGGACATAGATCCGGTGCCGTTCCTTTACCCTCCTCGCCACAGTCTAGACACCTCCACCTATCATGTTCCTCTTTACACGGCGAGGGAATATGGTCTGCATCTATGTCGAAGACCAAGTCCGCGCCGAGCCAGCCCTTACCCGACATCTCAGGAGCCCCAGGGTCCATGTAGTAGGCTGCGGAGCGGTAGCAGTCTGACGGAACCCTATCCACTATGAACTCGAGGAGTTCATCCTTTTTTTCAAAGGATAGATGCCTGACCATTATACGCCTATCGAGGGTCAGAAAACCGAATTCTCTACGCTCCATACTGCTCGGAGTCTCCAGAAGAGCCCCGTTCTCTTCATAAAACTTCCTGAATAGGCTCCTCAGAAAGCTCAGGTTTCTCCCTCTCTCCAACCCTCCCAAACCTCCTTAAAGCCCTCCTGTAGTATGTGAGGGGATGTTTAACCCTCCCGCAAAAACGCCCACCCTCGACGCATAGACCATGGGTCTTAAGGGTTTCACATTTAGGAGGCGTATACTTCGTCTTAGAGCCTCGTAAACCCGCTATATGCTCGACCTGATACCTGGTTATTCTCTCGTTGGCGTCAGGTATCCTCGTAAACAGCTTAACAACCTCTTCCACCTCGACCCCTATGTTCAGTAGAAAACTCGTTATAGCGAACCTAGCGACATGAGGCAGATGCTCTCCTTTAAGCAGAGCTTGGTAGAAGCTCTTTATACAGGGCGGAAACGCCTCCACGACTACCCTACCTTTAACAACCTCTGTCACCTCAGACGCAGGCCTCTTCTCAGAGAGAAGACGACGGATCCTATCCGCGACCTCTCCAAGCTTAGGGGGCAACCTTCCCCTAGGGCTGGCTTCGATCTCATCCTCTATTATCCCCTTAATACCCTCCGCGATAAGCCTCGTAAACTCTCTACTCGTCAGGTAGACGTATCCATCCTTAACAGGTCTATTCACAAGCTTCCAACGTTCGTGGTGGAAAACAGAGGCAACCTCTAGGTAGCTTCCTAGGTCTAACGCATAATCGTACATGAGCTTGGAGCCTACGAACCTCGCCTTCCAGCCTAAAGCATCGCGGGCGACTTCTAAGACAACCCGAGGCTCCTCGTTGGCTAAGATACGTCTAGCCCTTTCAGACTCCGCCAGAGCATACCGGTGTTTGAGGAAATTATCTTGGATCGAGTTTACCAACGCAAGAGCCAGAGGGAAAGATAAGATCTCGACATCCGCTACTACGTCGCCCCTATAGCTTACGACTCCTTTCTCAAGGGCTTCCCGAATCCTCTCTTCAGCCCTCTCGACCACTACCTGAAACTCAGGCTTCTCGAAATCGGATAGAAAAAGACCTCTAGCCTTAATGTATTCGGCAGCCTCAGACGTGAAGGGGTAGCGGGCAAGCTTCTCCCTTGAAACCTCCATGACCTTCCTTTACTCCACATACGGGGCTATATAGTATATGAGCTTACCCTGAAGCACATCGAAGTTCAGTTTAAGCGGCTTATCCGTGCTGAACTCGACGCTAACCGTCCCAGCCAGATCAGAGGCAGACTTAACGATATCCTCTAGAAACGTTAGGCTGTAGCTCGCCTCGCTGGGCTGTCTAACCTGTAGGTCGAGGAGGGCTTCGCTAGTCCTATCGAGCTCGACCGTAACCTCTCCGAGCTCGCCGCTCGCCTCCATGACGAATACATCTTCGGTAGCCTTAAACTTCAGTATATCGCTTACGGTAGCGGCGTCGACCACGGTTCTCTCAAGGCAGCTTGATGTCACCTTAGCCGAAACGTCGAACTCGACCCTAAGAGGCGGGATCTCCTCACCCGTAAGCTGTAGGGTGGATACCGTAAACCTTCGGGTATACCTTCCGATAAGCTTCATCTCAAGCCTACCGGTAGATTCGTCGAAGCTAAGCTCCATGCTTTCACCGCTGATCCTCCTCAGAAGCTTCAAGACCTCCTTGATATTCAAACCTATGGTCGTCGGCTTATCGACCTCATACTCGTCGAAGGCGCTTCGGCTCCACTCGAAGTCCACCATAGATACGTGGCTGGGGTCCATAGCCTTCACCTTAAGCCCCTCCTCATCAGCCGTTATACAGACCTCGTCTACCAAAGCTGACAACGAGTTTAGCATGTTCTTCCAGGTCTTAGCCTCAGCCATCCTTAAACGTAGAACCATCTCCCAAGATACACCTCCAAGCTCGAAGAATAAACCATCCGAGGAGCGTTATAAGGGTTATTACAAAGGCTCTAGCCGATGGAGCGGGCACTCAACGTTCAAATTTTATCTAGATAAGCGAATATAATCTTGGAGAGCCTAATGCGTCTATTCGAGCGGCTATATAAAGGCCGTGCATACAAGAAATTCTAGGTAAAACTTAAAACGATCGTGGGGCTAAAACTAATAACCAGTTGAGAAAGGTCATGGTCTCTAAAAAATTGTTGATAATACTATTCCTAATGGCTATAGCGGCTCTAGCTTCAACCTCCCTATGTCAAGAGAGTTGGCTGACGTCCTATGAGTTCGTAGGCGCGAATAAACCAGTCGA
This sequence comes from Candidatus Bathyarchaeota archaeon B24, assembly GCA_001593865.1. Taxonomy (GTDB): domain Archaea; phylum Thermoproteota; class CALKCG01; order B24; family B24; genus B24. Next base: position 31,894 of record LUCB01000014.1, on the reverse strand, counting down.
CGATACGATATTTGCAGACACAGACTACGAGGTCGAGATGGTGATTAACGTTCCCTTCAACTTAACCGACAAACGCTTTAGCGTAGAGATCCCGAGTAATCATGAGCCTCTAACCCCGACGACCCCCTTCTGGGAGATAACTAACGATTATGCAGGCGTCGACGAGGAAACCATGAAAGAGCTGGCGGATAGGACGATAACGTTTAGGGTGTTCAAGGGAGAGCTTAGGCTCAAGGTTAAATTTAGGATACCGTCGGAAAACATAGTGGTTTACACGATTAATGCACCTAACGGTGCTAGCTACCACATCTACGACGTGAAGGATAGCTATGTTCTCGTTTCCATCATGTTCGAGGGTAATCCCGTCGGCAGCGTGACCTTTAGGCTCACGTCCTCTAAAGTCTACGATTATGAGACGAAGGTTAAGGAGCTTCAGTCAGCCGATATACCACCTGAGTACAGAAGCATAGTCGATGCGGTCATCGACGAATCGAACAGGCTCAACGAGGCGGGTTTAACAGAATACGCTATATCGATCGTGGATTCGCTTTTAAGCTTGGAGTTTCCTAAACCCCCGAGCCCCATGCTCACCTATGGTTTGGCGGCTACGTCTGTGGTTCTCGGCATCCTAACGCTCGTGGGCTTTGCGATGTATGCTAGGGCTAGAGGAGAGAATGCGTATGTTAAGCACATAGTCGACTCTGCTCTCGTCGATATAGCGGCTGTGAAAACCTCTCTTGACAAAATCGATACTAGGCTTGCGAAAAATCTTTCAGATATCGCCGAGAGGCTTCGGAGGATTGAGAAATGATGAAGCTTCATAGTCAGTTTCACATAGTCGGTTTGGGTGGAACCGGCGCTAACGTGATAACGACCTTTCTGAGACACCCGAGTTTTAAGGAGATGCTTTTTAACCTGGAGGATTTCAGACCCGCCTTTCTAGCCATAGATATAGCCGACGGAGATATAATGGAGCTTAAGAACGAGTATCTGAAGCTTCAAGAAGAGATGCGGATGAACGGCATCCCCTTAGATAGGATTAGGCTAAGGGCGTTAACCATCAAGTTCTCAAGCCCAGACATCCTATTCGACTTCATGTCCATGTATCCTAGGTACCTGTTGAAAGAGGGGATAAAAGCGAAGAACTACAGAAGCTGGATAACCTTCAGGACTAAAATACCTTCGCTCGCAGGTGGGGCAGGTAGGCAGAGGGCCTTGGCTAAGGCGGTTTACGCGTTAAACTACTATCACCTGGCGCAGCTTGGCAATTACATGAACGAATTTAGGGACCGGGTCTTCTCGTCGATCGTTTCGCCTCTGGTGTACATAGTTTTCGGCTTGGGCGGTGGTACGGGCAGCGGGGTGCTATTCGACCTAAGTAGGCATCTGAGGGAGAAGCTAGGTAGCGGTGTACCGATAATAATGCTTTCGGTTCTACCAGCCACCTTGGACGACTCGCTTGCCAAGGGAATATCGCCGTTTTTAGCCCTCCAAGAGCTTAGGTACATATTCAACCTAGAGCTTAACAAAGAGATCGTTAAAAGATATGGGGAGAAGTATAAGAACCCGTTCAGCCTTGCGTTGTTCATACCGTTACAGGTCGCGGTGACGCATACCAAAGAAGGCACACTAATCGAGGCTAAGAAGCAGATAGACGATGCGATAGTCGAGATCATAAGGATGCTTTCTAGCTTCGACATCGCCGACCTGGTGGCGTCTATAGGTTCAAGCGTAGACCCGGGAGACTCGTTCCTAAACCTCATAGGGCTCCTTAAGATAAGGTTCCCCGTGGACGAGTATGTCGAACTTTCCAAGATGATCCTCGAGGAGGCGAATCTGCTGAGCAATTTAATAGAGCATAAGGTGAAGATCGTCGAAAAAGCCCTCTCGATCGTCGATAGGGTCTATGAAGAGCTTAAGACCTATCTAAGAAGGTACATCGTCGAGAATAGGTTAGACACGGATGTAGAGAGGTATATCTCAGATATTTCGCATAGAGGGGGGAGGCTTGAGGCGGAGTTCTCAGAAAACCTTAAGGCTTTCGAGCTCGCGCTTGCTGAGTTAACGAAGATGCTGATACTTCCTCTCAGGTCCATGAGTTTCAAAGAAGGGACGATCGCTAGGTCTTATTTGAATAAGGTTAAGGAAGTCGTCGAGTACTGTTTCAAGCCGGCTGCTAACTATTCGAAGGACTACATAGATTCCATCGAGCAGCATGTTAGGGAACTTGGCTTAGGACTCGAGACCGTTAAGGAGTTTTCTTCTAGGCAGAAGATCTACCTTAGTAGGATACTGACTACCATGATGTTTATCAAGTGTACGTTGAAGTTTCTCGACTCCTACCTTAAGGCGAGGCATATAGCCGAAGAGCTCAGGATCATATACAGTAAAACGGACGAGGAGCTTACCAAGACGGTTAACGATTACACGAACCTCTTGATAGCTTTGTATAAGCTCGTGCTAACGATGGCTGAGAAACCTAGTAAAGAGTTTAGAACCATAGACCAGGCTTTGACCTCGCTGATCATGGCTAAAAGGGCTATAGACGCTAAGAGAGGTATGGTGCTTATAAACCTGGAGAGCATCGAGAGACATCTGGCTGAGAGGAAGACCCGGTTAGACCAGTTAGAGAGGGCGTTATCTAAGATCAGGTTTGACTTTACGGGAAAAAGGAAGAGGTTGAATGCCGAGATGGCTGACCTTAGGGAGGAGATAAGTAGGCTTAGAACAGAGCTTGAACACTACAACTCCATCAGAGAGCATATAGAAGAAATGTCTTCCGCCGTGAAGGATATAATCAATAGCGTCGACCTCAACAGCGACTATAGAAAGCTGCTTAACCAGCTGAGCATGATCGAGATCGACTACGCTAGGAAGATGAGCGAGGCCACTAAGTCTGAGAGGTACTATGAGCGGGTTATAGAGCTTACAGAGGAGGAGAGGCTTAAGATCTTAGACGTGATACTCAAGGAGGAGGAGGATAAGCTTAAGGATTCGACGGAGATCATGAACATAATAAACCTAAGCAGGTTTAAGGATATTTTGAGAAGCTACATAAAGACGTTCGCCGTCCCTGGGATCCTAGGTCTCAAAGACACCTATAGGAGCGACGTCATATGGGCCATAGTGGCTACGCCGATAATATGGGACAAGGACCTAGAAGAGGCGTTGAGGAATACCCTAGCGATATACTCATCCGTAGAGGCGGGGATAGGGGTCAACATAAGACCCATAGAGAGCCTAGACCCCTGGACCATACAGTTCATGGTTATATGTGCCAAAGCCAGACCGGAGGACCTGGAGATCTACGAGTCGATAAAAGTCAACGCGGAGCAGGTAATAGATAAAAGCATGTTCTCATCGTTTCTACTGGAGCATGGTTTCAGGGTTATCTTAGCCCGAGGGGAAGCCATTGAAGAAGGAGGGTGATCACCTTAGCCTACCTGAGAAAGCTCTACTAGACCGTATATATAGGATATTAGATAGTGTAATAGCCTTCATCTCGTCTTACGCCATCTTTTTCATCTACCCTCTCCTCCCTATAGGAGGAAACTACGTCCTACCGTTAGTGATATCCTTAATGATAGGTATACTGGTTTTTCAAGGAAGAGAAGGGGCTGCGGTCAAGATCTTCTACCTATTCGCAGTCACGGTCATAATCTTGAATGTAGCCTCAGTCTATTCGACTCTGCAGCTTCTCCTACCGATACAGCTGCTATTGGTGCTCATAGCGTTTTCGTCAGCCACGCTACTTAACGCGAGAACGAGCACTGTCTTTCTAACGTTTCTAGCAGCGTCTCTTCCCCTTCATCCGACACTCTTCATATTCTCCATACCGGTGCTGATACTTACCATGGCGTTCGAGAGGATGAAGGTCCGCTCCGCTCTTTCGATAGCGCTGGTGTTTACGATGATATGTACGCCTTTCATAATCGCCATGAATATAGCCAATCCACATTTCGTGGAAAACCAGCCAGTATACCGGGTTTTCTCCATACCGAGCACAAGCTTTCATGGCTCATACTCCTACCTGCTTGGAAGAGGCTCTAGAGACAGACCTATTCCACTGATCACTCCGGCTCAAAGCCTCTGGGAGCTCATGGCTAGGGTCTTCGGTGTTTCAAAGACTACTTATGGCGAAAACCAGGTGATGGCTGAGGGGCTGGACGACTTAAAGAGAGTCTACTGCAGAACACATGGATGCTTTATCGATATAGATGCGGAGTCGATATTTTCACCTAGCTTCGCCTCATATTGGATGCATGCTTTGACCGACGACTCTAATGAAATTGCCATGTTCATGCGCTTTGTACTAAGCTATATCCTCACAATTCTCATAATAGTTCTCCTGATAGGGGGAGTCATAGGAGTCTCCTTGGTCCTCGGAGGGTTTATCAGAGACCTGATCGCCGTTAGGCTTGAGAAAATCTATCCAAGAATAAAGGCGTTTTCCAGCCTCTTCGCGGTGGTACTCTTTTTTCTGATAACAGTTTATCTTGTAGAAGCTTTAGGAGCACCTCTCTCCTATACTACGGACTTGACATTTGCAGGCGGCGGCTTCCAGTACACGATGTCTTTCACGATCGTCTTCGGCGCCCTGATCTCTCTAAGAGATTACTACGAAGACAACCTTAGAGAGGTTTTAAGGCTTAAGACTGAGATAATGGATGTAGGTGCGCTTTTCAAAAAGCTATATGAACATTTCTCTGAAAAATGTAAGGCCCTTCGGACGAAGGCGGGGATAGAGCCGTCTGAGGTTATAGTCGCCAGAAAACTCTTCGAGAGTGTCGAAAGCGACGTGAAAAGAGCCGAAACCGTCACGACGGCCCCCATTTTAGAAAGCATAATGGCTAGTATCAGGGATAAACACTCGAACTTGAAAAAGCTCATGAACAGGTTGGAGACCGATGTAAAGCTCAGGATTAAGGCGCTTATAGAGCTTCACAGCACAATCGCTAACGAGCTTGAAGAAGTAGGGTTTAAACTAGATACAGCCCTGGAGAAGTTTAAGGAGAAACACTCTTGGGCCGACATCGAGAAGTTGCTTAAACCGTCAGAGGTCAAGGTTGAGGAGCTGGATTTCGACGGAGCTCTAGGAAAATACGCGGTGGTTAGAGATAACTTTCTAGACTTTGCAAAGGTCATCATATTGAGATATAACAGTGTTTTAGAGGCGCTTGGAAGACTCATACCGGAGGCTCATCTAACCCACCCATCTATCAGCATAGATAGTATAGAGGAAGACCCGTTTAGCCTAGATATATTCATAAGAAGAACGCTCATAAGCCTTAGCAACAGTTATGAGAAGAAATACTTGGATCTTCTGGAGAAGCTCTCTAGGCTACTCGGCATCGAATTAACCGAAGAATCTAAGAATATATTTAACGTCGACATTTTCGTCGAAAAGGTAGATGAGAAAATCGCGGATATGACCGCTGAAATCGACGAGATCCTAGATAGGATCGATAGGTTAAATAGTTTAATCAAAGATATACTAAAAGGTTCAGGTATAGAGTCTGTTTTCACAAAAACAGAGTCAAACGCCTATGCGAAGGAACTTGAAAGAATGAGAGATGCTCTACTCAACTGGAGAAGCGGAGATGAACTATTCTCCACGTTAACGATGTACATAGAACTCAGAAGAGGGCTTGACGAGTCCCTCAAGAAAGATAAGGTTCTAGCAGATGTCGCGAGCATCTTCCCGATTCTCGAGAGATACGTTAAAGACGCTATCAGACGATACGGAAAGATCGACGTCAGAGACATACCTCTGACAGAGAGCCATCTAACGGTTTTCGTCAACCTGTTCGTCCAGAAGAATTACGAGTATTCGGTAAACCAGTTTGGTGTTATAATGCCGAGGGGGTGACCGAACTGGACGAGGAGCTGATGGGTATACTGAGACTACCGGAGAGGCGTTTCACCATACCTAGGAGACTCGGGATAGCGGTGAACCTCACAAGAGCACATAGCGGCAACGACATCTTCAACGTATTAGAGGATGAGAGAACTAGGGTCGAGAACGGCGACCTATTTATCGATGTAGAGGAATTAGGTGAAGACGAAGCTAGAAAAGTTGTCGGCACGTGGATAGCCTGCCTAGGGTTTAAACACGTTAAAAAAGTGGCGGTGGCTGGTGTGGCAGGAGATAGGCTTGTAAGACTTATGACATCTATTGTTAAAGAGAGGTATCCTGGCAAACTGAACGTCTACGTGAGCACTTTACCATCCAGAGACGAGACACCGTATAGGATATATGCGACATTATGCGGCTCACCGCTTGTAGATCGGTGCGGCGTAACCGTGTTGATAGACCACGATAGATTATGGAATGAGATGATCCTTATAGACTCAGGTAAACGTAAAACACCGCGTCAAGTGATCGTAGACCTCTTATCCACTGTTCTTCCGACCATGTTAAACGAAGAAGTTTATGAGAAGTTGAAGAAGTTTCAGATACGATTGTTCATACCCGCGATTATGTACAGTGTAAGCGACGAAGTCTTCGATAGTCTGAAGGGTATGCTTAGAATAATCGAATATACGGTATTGACCGGCTACAAGAGAGAAGACGTGGAATATGCGCTTCTATATGTTTATGGGACAGGGTTCGAGAAGAACGAAGATAAGGTGGTTCATGAATTTCAGGAATGGGCTTTGAACTTTAAAAACCTGGTAGATTTAGATATAATCTGTAGATATGGAGATAAAAGAAGAATTGTGCTCTTTTTAGGAGTAAAAAGGCTTGATCCGGAAAAATACAGATATATTAGCGAAAAATGCTTCTCTATTAAGAATGTGGTAGAAGACCTTTCACCAGCTATCGAGGTTCTTGAATTTTTGGGGTTGAAATAATATGTTCAAGATAATTGCTGAACATAACAAAAAGAAGTATATTATCAGTACAGATGGAGTAGTTTTAACTTTAAGGGTAAAACGAATGTTCTTCACGGAACAAGTAGGAATATTTAGTTTGGAGGAGTTTGCATCTAACGCTGTTTTTAATGATGAAACAAGGGAAGTTCAATATAAAAACTTTTTATTTAAAATACCTGACTGGAGTAGGTATAACCTGCTCAAAAATACTGTTGAAGAAATTCTTAAAAAGCGGGAGAAAGACGAAAAGATTAGAAGAGATGTTAGACTTTTAAACTCAGCCATAAAACCCGCACTTTTTGAAATTTTGAAATTGAGGCTATGGTATACTATGTATGCAAGATATGCTAACGATATACATTATGTCGATGCTGCATATTATCTTCCGGAAGATATCATAAAAGTGAAAGATCCTATAGATGTCTTTGAACTTCTAAAAAAGTCGATCTTTGAGAAGGTTTCTGATTTTACAAAGTCTTTAGAGTCGATAAGTCCAGAAAGAAGAGAGGAGGTATTAAAAATTCTCAAAGAGGCTGTGTCTAAGCAGGATTCTCTACTCGAGTCTTATGATTATGGGAAAATCTTAGAGATAATGGATAGTGTTATGGCTTTTGTAGAAAAATCCATAGATAAAATTGTTGAGCGAATTTCTTCTCGTTTAAGTTTTTCTCATCAACAAAGAACCTTCATGGAGGAAAAACGTGAAACTGTTAAATAGGTGCGTAAGGGGCCTCCGCCTGAAGAAAACGAAGAAAGGATGTGGAAGAACCCCTGTACCTGATGTACTGTCCCTATTGTGGTGAAACGAAAGTAGTGAAAAAGCCGGATGGCTCGGTGGTATGCCAACGATGCTATAGAAGGCTTCGTTAAAAGAATCGACTATTCAGCCGTTTTTTCTTCAGGAGGATAGGTTACTTTGTATATGACGACGCCTGTGACCCTTCCGTTGTAGCCGCCGGTCTCTAGACTGCTGGAGTAGAATACCGGCTCTATGTATTTGGAGCGGTAGTAGCTTGGTCCTATATATATGCCTCCGCCCATCTCGTAGTACTTGAAGGGGATAAGCTTACCTATCAGCGATTCTGTGAAGTTCATCGTCGGTTTCCCGTCGACTATATAGTCCGACTCGTTTAAACCCGCTATACGGATCATCCATATGAACTTGTTCTCCTCCCCGAAGCCCTCTGGGATGTAATAGTAGTATCCTCCGTAGCTGTAGACTATGAAGTCCACGAACAACACGACGTAATTCACATGGTACCGCTTCATGGTCTTCAACGCCTCTTCTTCAGGGGACATGAAGGTACGGGCTATGACCGCGATCTGGGTAGAGTTAAGGGTCGCGTTGTCCGCCAGCGTGGTCTTGTTGCCTACTATCGTCAGCCAGTATCCATAGTCCCACCACGACATGACCACGGCGTCGTCTGGAACGTTCTCCTTGAGCCACTTCAAAGCCTCAAGCCAGTCGCCCCTGAACTCGCCGACCGGGATCGACGATGCTGCTATGGTAACAGGGGTATTAGCCGTCCTCACCCCGAAGTACACCAAAGGTGCCACAGACACTAAGAGGAGGAGTATAGTGAAAGCGATGGCAGCCTCCTTACTTAAAACACCGGCCAGTTTTCGGGTGGCCGTTCTAAACTTAACCATCCTAGCCATCGACGAGGAGAGCCTATATATTACATATGCTCCCGCTAGACACGCAGGAGCTGCCAACACAAGCTCGAGCCTGACGTAGGAAGCCGCTGAATAAAGGGATGTCAAGAGATAGGTTAACAGGAATAGATGTTTGTTGTCGAGCTCTTGAACCGCCATGAAAACGTAAACCGGGATGAAGGCTAGGAGAAAGCCGAGGCTCGTGAATAGGCTGTTCCAGGTCGCAGGCCTATGCTCGCCGACAGACTGTATGAGCGGTATCGAAAGTCTCGATAGAGGCTCTAAAACCGCGTAGTATTTCGTCGGTAGCCCGCTTATGTAGCCTAGCGACCACGCACCATACAGTATCAGAGCCCCACACCCTATAAACCCGGCCGTCATAATCAGCCGCTTCCAGTTTCCTCTAACCCTTCGAAGCAGAAGCCCATAAGCTAGAAGCACAAAAACCCCTAAGGAGGCTACTCCCGTGATCTCTCTAACGACTTTTATACCCAGCCTGGGGACGTTAACGGCTATGGCGAGGCCGAGACATACGATGACCCCGTATGTCGCGACGTGTTTAGGCCGATAGTCTCGCAGCGCTATCAGGAGAGTCGTCAACGCTATGAGCCCTAAAGCGTATCTAGCCGTACCCCAGGATGCGAAGAGATATCCAAGCGTGAGCCCCGTCAAGACTCCGTATATCAGCGACTCTCTTAGGCTTCTCTGGGGGTCTACGGTTCTCACGTAGAACAGCGATATGAGGGATAGGGCGAAGATCCCGACCGTCTCGTCGTCGAACCACCCCAGGTGGGTCCTAGATATGTAGGCGGGGCATACAGCCATGAACAGCGCCGAGAGAAGGGCCATAGGTATTCCACCGTATTCCTTACCCAGGTAGAACACTACCATACACGTTAACACTGCCATGATCGGGGGGAAGTAGCATAGGAACTCCTGAAGCGGTATCGAAACCCCTATGGCGTTGGCCACTAGGTAGAAGACCGCGGCCGTCATAGGTAAGCCGGGGTATATGCTCCGGGTCATATCCCTACCGTAGGGATACCACGATTTGTAGTCTCTCCAGTTCAGCCACGAGGTAAAGCCTTTATCGATGATCCTCTTGGTCACCCTATACTGTAGGTATGGGTCGAACTCGTGTAGGTATACACCCCATTTAGCCGGTAGTATTCTAATCAGGAACGCCGCCGCGAAGATCAGACCTAAAGCGGATAGCAGAAGTATGTTTTTAGCCCTTTCACGGGAGATTTTAAGCTCCTTTAAACGGGTGAAGGGCTCCAGTATATCCGTAAGCGTCTCCCTAAACCGCATACCGGTCTCTTCGATATAAAGCAGATGTGTTATTTAAATGCTTAATCCGACACGTCTAGGTTCTTGAAACCTTTCGGACCTCGATCTTCTCAGGGTCTAGTTTTAGGGACTTACCGCATTGGGGGCATCGATACCCGTATTTTTTGAGCACATCCTCGGGGTAGATGAGGTCGTCTCCATAGTAGAGGACGAATTTACAGTTGCTACAAACGATCTTTTGAGGCATGCCAGAAAAATGAAAAGTGGTTTAGTTAATTAAACTTTATCGGTTTTCGAGGGGGGCAAAGCCCTACTCGACGAGGGTGACTTTCCCCGTCTTGACGAACTTCAAGGGCGCTCCTCTCTTCAACGCTAGATGATATGTTATCATGTATATCGGCGGGAGCTCTATCAAGGGGTCTACGTAGCCGTCTGGAGGTGCACCGACCTTTATCACCATGCAACCTTCACAACCCTCTGCTTCACCATAGTCTATCAAGATCGTCGGAGCACCGAGCTTCGCGGTCTCAGATGCCATCTTAACGTTCAAGCCCCTGGTCTCAGCTGGGCCGGCCATGACTATGACCCCCACCTTCGGGTTCACTATTTCCATCGGACCGTGTCGGAACTGAGCTGCGGAGTATCCCTCGCAGTGGATCTTAGCCATCTCCTTCATGATCAAGGCTCCTGTGTAAGCCGAGGAGACCGTAGGTCCTCTGGAGACGATCACCAGCGAGCTGCACTCGGATAAACGCTCACCCATGGGTTTCGCCTCGTCAAGCCCTCTACGCTGGTAATTCTCCACTATGTCGGCGGCCTCTAGAAGCTTACGTTTCTCAGATTCCAGGTCGACCCCGGCTAGGTCTGCGGACAACAAGTGTAATGCTGTGAGGAGAGCTAGGTGGCTTTTCGAAGCCGCGAGATGTTCCTCTCCGGCTTTCGTGGGGATCGTGAGTTTGCTTCTGGAGGCCAACGTGCTAGACGGGTTGTCTGTTATGGCGAGTGTGAATACTCTACTTGGAGCTGCGTCGAGGAGCCTCACGACTTCAACAGTCTCACCGGACCTAGAGACTATAACCAGCAGCGACTCCTCGAGTATGTCCACCATGTAGTGTAGAAGCTCCGACGTTTCGACCATCTGAACGTTGAAGCCGGCCTTGTTCAGGCGGATCCATGACGGTAGCAGAGCATAGTACGAGTTGCCCATACCTGTCATGACTATCCTGCGAAACTTGCCTTTTTTGGCATCTTCAAGCACCGGTTTTAACCCGTCTCTAACCTCGAAGTAGGAGGCTACGGTGTCTCTGATCGCCTTAGGCTGACCATATGCCTCGTCTAAGAACAAGCTCATAACCGGTTCACCGGCTAAGATTTTTAGCAGATGGTCTTAAAATACGTTGCTAGCGAGAGGCTTGCTTACATACGGACCGTCATCCCTGTAGCCTAGCCGCCTGTAGTACGGCTTAACTCCTAGGCCGCTTATGACGACGAGCTTACGTCTACCGAATTCCTCGAACGTTATACGCTCAGCCTCCTCGAGAAGCTTAGCTCCATAGCCTCTATGCTGCCACGCGTCTTTTCTGTTAGACCCGACGGGGACCATGGGTCCATATACGTGCAGCTCCCTCACGATACCGGCGTTTTGAACCTCAGGCCTATGCGCCTTCTCGGAGGGTATCCTTAGCCTGAGCAGCGCGACGAGGATATCTTTCTCGACGTCTTCGAACGACAGGAATATCTCCCTCCCACCGCCCGCATCGTAGTCCATCCTCAGAAGCTTGATGTTCTCCGGGTCTGGCTGAACGCCGTGCTTGAGGTATACATGCCCAGCCTCCCGGCATCTTATACAACGGCAGGCCGCGCCCTCGGATCGGAGATACTCCTCGACGAGCTCCCTGAGGTTGCTGTGTTTAACCCCGTCCACTATGAGCGGAGCCGGTATATCTCTCTGAACCCTCTGAACCCTGACATACCTAGGAATCCCTTTGAGCGCCTCTGCGATAACCCGTATAACTTCCTCCTCGGGGTATGGCTTGTAGAGGCCTTTAACCCACATCTCGTGGAGTTTTGTACCTTCGATGACAAGACATGGGTATATCTTAAGTGCATCAGGCCTCAAGTCAGGGTCTCTGAAGACCGTCTTGAACATTTCTAAGTCTCTACCTGGGTCAGACCCGGGTAGACAGGGCATGAGATGGTAGGTTATCTTTAAACCGGCGTCTCTGGCTATCCTCGTGGCTTCGACTACTTCCTCAAGACCGTGTCCGCGTTCGATAAGCCTATAAACGTCCTCGTAGACCGTCTGAACACCCAGCTCGACCCTGGTTACGCCTAGCCAGAGCATCTCGTCTACGTGCTTCTCCATACACCAGTCTGGCCTAGTCTCGACCGTTACACCAGACACCCTTATAGGAGCATCCTCCGCCAGCCGTTTGGCTTCTTCGAAGTCTGAGGCCTCTATGCCGTTCAACGCGTCTAGGCAGCGTTTCATAAACCATACCCTATAGTCGAGCGGAAGAGCCGTGTAGGTTCCACCGAGTATTATAAGCTCGACCTTATCGACTCTATGCCCTATAGCCCTGAGCTGCGCTACGCGGCTTGAGACCTGCTTATAGGGGTCGTAGCCGTGTTGAGCCCCCCTCAGGGCTGCGGGCTCTCTTCCGGTGTAGCTCTGCGGGGAGCCTCTGGCAGGGCCGCCGGGGCAGTATATGCATGGGGTATCCTTTGGGCATTGATGAGGCTTCGTCATAACCGCTATTATCGTGACGCCGCTTATCGTCCGAACCCGTTTCCTCCTAAGAACCGGTAAAAGCCGTTCTTCGCCGGGTTTGAGGACGCTTATAAGCTCGGAGTTGCTCGGGATCCTAGCTAGACCAAGCTCCCTACAAACCTCGAGCTTAACCCGTTCAACATCCACCCTAGACAGACGCTCCATACCCAACAGCCTTTCGACTATAACCCTAGAAGCCTCAGCCATCCCTCGAAAAATAACAAGAAACAACCCTCCAAGAAAAACCTTCTTCTATCCCCATAACAGCGGCGGAAAACACCTACTCGAAGCAAAGAGGTTTAAAATTTATATCGACCCCCTTACCCTGATACTTTCAGGTGCGGTGGTGGTCTAGCCTGGTAAGATACCGCCCTGCCACGGCGGGGTTCGCGGGTTCGAATCCCGCCCACCGCATCTTTCGGCTGAAAGGGGGTTCTCCGGGGTTCTTTTTGGGGGATGGATGGGACCGTACCCTGGGGGTTTCGGGTTTGGAGGAGCTTGCCAGGGCCTGCGAGATAGCTTTTAGGGTTCTTAGGGGTGAGGAGGCTAGGCTCTCGGTTAGGTGGGGGGCCTAGGGTCAGGGATGGGTTCGTCAGCTACATGAAGTCCAGGGATGTCTCGGAGAGGTATCTGCGCGACTTTTCAAGCCCCAGGGACGTGGCCGCGGAGGGTCTGTGGGCATCTCCACGGGATATCCTATTCTGTCATGTTACATACGGTTTCGTGTAAAGACTAGGCCGTAGAACCAACCGTGAAAACTGTATCCGACCTTCGTCACTACAGGGGGCATCTCTAGAAGCTCGCGCCCTCCCTCGACACCTGTCCTCGAGAAGCCTCTCTAATACCTCGATGACCTTTCCTTTATCCCCCTCTGCGTACTTGGTCGTCCCAAAGATGCCTCTCCAGCTATCTATTAAGGTCTTCCTCCTCATTACCGGGATTACGTTCTCTTCGAGCTTAGACCTGAAGACATCTGGATATGGGAGAGCTTGTTCTATCCGCTCGGTTAAGCCAGACGGGATCCCCGCTAGCCGACTACTCAGGCTGGCTTGCAAGCCCTTCTATAAGCCCATCGAGCTCCCTATCGCCGGGAAGCCAGCCGAACAAGCGTTTAAACAAGCCCATTCCAACCCACTATGAAGGCCGCCCCCTCTTAAAACTGGACTACGGAAATACACGCAACCGCGTGCCCCAGTCTTGGGTTAAAGAGGTAAATTTTAAGTAAGAGCATTTTCTTACCCATTTTAGGTGGCCGCCTTGTTGAAGACAGTGGTTTCTAGGAAGGGGCAGGTGGTTATCCCCAAGGAGATCAGGGACAGGATGGGTTTAACCAAGGGAACAGTTCTCAGGGTTTGGGTCGAGGGTAAGAGGGTGATTCTCGAGCCCTTAAGCGAGCCGCCGGCGGAGGTGTTTGTTAAGGCGGGGTCGGAGGTTACGGCGCCTATACTGGGCGAGGCTAAGGCTGGGGGCGATAAGGCCGCCAGGCTCCTCAGAGAGCTGGGTGTCCAGGTTGGCTAGGGCGGCCATAGATACAAGCGTCGTCATAGAGTACATAGACCTAAGGGGTGAGCTTCACGAGCAGGCGGAGGCCGTCTTCTCCGCAGCCCTAGCCGGGAGGCTGGAGATACTCATACCGCACGCTGTTCTAGCTGAAACCTTCTACGTAGCCACTAAGATATACCGCACGCTGGGCGTTGAGAGGGCTGAGGCTGTCGCCTCGAAGCTCGTGGAATGGCTTTACAGGCTTCCAACAGCCAGGGTGGTCGGCGAAGGCGTCCAGCTGGCCCTTGAGGCTGGCGGGGTTAAGCTAGCCTACAACCTCGCCCTAACGGACTGCTACGTGCTAGCGGTCTCGAAGCTATACGGCTGTACAGCTGTCTTCAAGAAACGTGAAAGGGAGATGCTTAGAAACATAGGCGAGCTGGAGAGAAACTACAAGCTCCTCTTCCTAGAAGACTACCGCTAACGCACCGCTATCCGTCGAGCCTCCAGTATTGTCTTGAGCTGATACGGGTAGTAGTGGCCTGAGGTTTCTGATCCTGTAATACCACACGCCTAAAACTCTAAACCAATTAACCATAACGCTGTACTCGACGGCCTCCTCCCCCTCTGGCTCGGGTCGGATAGAGGCTGCTAAAGTGCTATTTACATCGTCGTTAATGTAGCTGTTCTGATATTTTGTGTAGTTTCGATATTAGTGACTTCGGTATGTCTTCTGGGTCCTGTCTATATTTCATCGCTATTTCCTTTAGGATCGATGCGGCTTCTTCAAGCAGCTCCTTGTTCTCCTTCAGCGATGCCACCTTATCGGGGTTGTTTGCGAGGGTGTTTAGGTATGCTTCTATGTTGCTTACGGCTACCCCTAATACGTAGGTTTTCGTGTGGTCCCTTCCTCCGTGATCGTGGAGTGTGGAGAGAGCGCTCGCAGTTACCGATGCATGTTCAGCAGCGTTCCTAGCCGTTAGCGCCATCAAGTGTATGTCCGGGTTTTCGTCAAGGAGGTATATGAGGAGCTCTACATCCCCTTCTAGGTAACGCAAGCTCTTAGTCGCTAAGCTCCAGGCCGAAGACCTAAGCTCGTCGCTCAAGCCGCTGTACTCGAGGAACAGCCAAGCTAAGCCAGCTGCCTCCACGACCAAGACCACGACAACTACAGCGTGAAGAATCTTCCTACTTGGGGTGCTGAGCTTCATGGAGGAACCCTTGCGATACTTCCTACGTCAACTACGTTAAAAATTTTTAGGTACCCCCTCTGCCGCTAGCTCCGCATAGAGATGCTTACGGTTAGTGTGGTTAAGGTAGGTGCAGGGTTTATCTGGGAGAAGGAAGTACCCATCACGGCCTGTAGCACCCCTTCTCTTTGACGCCGTCCTACGAATCCCGTCCCCCGCATCCCGTTTCTGAGAAGAGCATGTTTTCAGAGTTCTTTTAATTCCATCGGGGTATACCCCTAACCATGTTTCTAAAAATTGGTTCACAGACCTGTAGCCCTTCTGCTTAGCGAACTCCAAAAGCCTCTGCTTAACGGAGTCGGAGACGATCATCCCTGTATACTCAGGCTTAACGGCTCGTCGATGAACGATTTTGATCGCCTGTATTTAAACAAAAAATTTCTGTAGAGAGTTCGAATGGTGTGGGAGAGGGGGCTATGCCTCTGGAAACTTGAAGACCGACCGCATAGATTGGTGGCAAGCAGATTTAACTATCTACGTTTAGTATTAAATTTGTGGTCTACCCATGTCTCGTAGAGTGTGTGTCGGGATTATAGGTAGTGGATTCGTAGCCGATATCCATGCAGACGCGTTTAAACGGTGTAGAGACGCCGAAATCGTGGCTGTAGCTTCCCCGACGCTTAGCCATGTCAAAGCCTTCGCTAAGAAACATGGGATTAAGAACTACTTCACAGACTACCGTAAGCTGCTTGAGATGGATGAGGTCGAGCTTGTGAGCATAGGTGTCCCGAACTATCTCCACGCGAAGTTATGTGTGGAGGCCGCTGAGGCAGGGAAGCATGTGATCATGGAGAAGCCCTTCGCCATGAGCCTTAAGCAAGCCGATCAAATGATATCGGCGTGTAGGAGGTACGGGGTAAAGCTCATGTATGCCGAGGAGCTCTGCTTCGCCCCGAAATACGTTAGGGCTAAGGAGCTTATAGACGAGGGGGCTATAGGAAGCCTCTATCTCATGAAGCAGAGTGAGAAGCACTTCGGCCCTCACTCGGATTGGTTCTGGGATGTCGAAAAATCCGGGGGAGGTGTGTTCATGGATATGGGCTGCCATGCGCTATGCTTCTTCTACTGGGTCGTAGACAGGAGGAGACCTAAGAGCATCTACTGCCACTTCTCGAGGGAGGTTCACGGTGATAAGACGCAGGGAGAGGATAACAGCATAGCGATCGTCGAGTTTGAAGGCGGCGTCACAGGTTTAGCCGAGGACAGCTGGGCTAGGAGGGGAGGTATGGACGATAAGGCGGAGTTCTATGGCTCAGAGGGCGTTATATACGCAGACCTACTCATGGGCTCCTCGCTTCTGGTGTACAGCGAAAGAGGCTATGGATACGCCGTCGAAAAGGCTCCGACCACAAGGGGATGGACATACTGCGTCCCGGATGAGCTGTGGCAGTATGGATTCCCACAAGAGATGGCTCATTTCGTGGAGTGCGTTAAAAGAGACGAGAAGCCGCTCGTCACCGGGGAGGATGGGAGAGTCGTCATGGAGCTTATAATGGCTGGATACTACTCGGCAGCCGTAGGTAGGAAAGTGAGTCTACCGTTCACAATGGACGCGGATAAACCGATAGACTTATGGCTTAAACAAAAGGAGTAAGGTCAAATAGACTCCTTTTTTCTTCCATGCTACTATGTTCCAGCAAGCCTTTGCTTCAAGAAAACTAACTAAGTTATAATTTCACTGGATATACCTTAGTGTAAGCTTAGTAACGACTATGCAGGTATATCGCAGGGGAAACGTGTCTATCTCATAGAGCGAAGGGAGTCGAAAGAAGTGGTTAATATTGTCGTGGAGACTACTGCGTAGAGGTTCTCATAGCCGAGGGTGAAATAGAGGAGGTCGTGGGTCTCATAAGCCGCATAAGAGCCCTGAGAGGGCTATACCAGGTTAGATACACGGTGATTCCGGTAGGCCTCTAAGAGCTCCTCAATTTGGGGAATAATCGATCAGAGAGGGGGTTAAAGTAAAATAAATTCCAGGTGTTATAGCTATCTTGGTGTAGAACGTGAGGGCGTATATATTCATAAGGACTAGGCCTGGTACTTCTGAGGAGGTTGTCAGGAGAATCAGAAGTAAGGTGAAGGGGGTGATCCAGGCGGATTCTATCTATGGTAGGTTCGACGCCGTAGTCCTGGTCGAAGCCCCAGACCTAGAGAGTATAAACGAGCTTGTCTACAAGGTTATCGGTAGAGACCCTGATATAGTTCACACGGAGACATCTATAGTGTTATCCGAGACCTAAGAGGTAAACCGTTGGATTCGTTTAGACAGGTGGTTGTACGTGTCGTATAGTGGTTTGAGACGTAGATATATCCGCGCCTTCGTCTTGGTCACCATGAAGCCCGGCACCTCAGAGGAGATAGTGAGGTCTAGGAGGATCAGAGGCGTCAAGATCGCCAACTCAGTATTGGGAAGATACGACGCCGTCCTCGTGGTAGAGGCAAAGGACCTTCAAGACCTTAAGAGAATAATCTACGAGATGATCGAGCAACATCCCAACGTACTACATACGGAGACTTTGATCTCGATCTTCCACCCGCCGCCCTATTGAAGACCGTATAGACTAGTTTCAGACCCAGATAACGAGGTTTAGCTCCCTAGCCGTGACAGCTACTTTACCATTAGTGTCTCAGCCGCCGGAGGGAGGGGGCATGATGTCTACTATGTCTCTGTCTTTCAGTTCTAGGCTTTTAAGTCTCGATGGATGTATCAGCCTGTCGTTCACAGAGAATAGAAGACCGTGCCGGGGTGCTAGGTCATCGGCGAAAATGTACTCTGCTTTACGACCTAAAACCTCCCTCAACTTATCAATCAGAAAGCTGAAATCGGAATCATCAAGCTCTAACACAAGTTCCTCAACGCCTATAAGCTCCCTTAAACGCGCGTAGAACCTCACCTTAACCCTTACGCCATCCATCCGACTACCCCTGTTCCCAAAACCTTACACATAGAGCACCTATATTAACGATACACCCTTTAATAACCTGCCTGAGCTACCAGCAATATTACCAAGTTATAGTTATTCTTTTTAAAGTTAAACTTTATAAAGCGAATATTTTTATTCTAGGATCGGATTCATATCTACCAGGTGGTGTTAAGTAGTGTCCTCGTTAGGAGAGGTGATTCTTCCGAGAGAGGGGCCGAAGTTCATATTCTTCGGCGGTAAGGGCGGCGTCGGGAAAAGTAGCTTAGCGGCTGCCACCGCTGTCTGGCTTGCTGAGCATGGCTACAAGACTTTGCTGGCGTCGACGGATACCCAGAAGAGCCAGAACGATATATTTCAGAGGGAGATCGGCGGTGAGGAGACCAAGATCCCGGAGGTCGAGAACCTCTGGATAATCAACGTGGACCCGAAGGAGAGCATAAGGCAGCATCAGCTCGAGGTCTTGAGGAGGATAGAGGAGCTTAAAGACCTGACCGGTGAGAGGATAAGCGAAGCTGAGATAAGGTTTCTCAAGGAGTATTGGGAGAGGAACCCGGTTCTCCCATGCGAAACCGCGTCCTACAACGTCTTCATCCACTACATGAACACCGATAGGTATGACGCCATAGTTTTCGACACCGCTCCGGGCTACCACAACCTCGAGATGGTGAACTATCCATGGCGATATGTTTACAATTTGGAGATGGCTATAGCCGCTAAAAGGGAGATAGTCGATTTGACGGGTAAAGTCGCCGAGCTCAAGCTTCTAGAAAAGCTTAGGGATGAGAGCTATGCGGCTATAAAGAAGCTCGCCTCCGAACAGACTGTCTACTTCCTCGTGACCCAGCCTGAGATGCTACCGGTCTACGAGGTCAGGAGGATTCAGGATAGCTTAAAGCCATATGGTATCCGGGTTAAAGGGGTCTTCATAAACTCTGTCCTTCCGAAGGAGTATTGTAAGGAGGGGTTCTTCCTTAAACGTAGGCTCCTACAGGAGAAGTATATCAACCTTGTTAAGAAGGAGTTCGGAGACCTGCCGATAGTAGAGGTCCCTCTACTAGAGACGGAGGTTGTCGGGCTAGAGAACGTCCGGAGACTTAGCACCCTCATATACGGGAGGTGAGAGGATATGGGTAAAGCGGTTTTAGACATATTCCCTACCGGACTTTGCGGCTGCGGTAGGAGGAGGGGGGAGAACGAGAGGCTCTTCGAGCTTCTGAGGGAGGTTAAGAGAGACTTCGGTGACGCTGTGGAGATACATGTTGTCGAATATGGGGATAAGATCCTAGAGGCGCAGAAGAAGCTAGCGAAGATCCTAGAGGCCAGCGGGAAGAAACGTATCGTGGAGATGGGACTTGGACCTCAAGTCATGAGAAACCTGATACCTATAATAGCTATAAACGGTAAGATAGCGTTTGTGACAACGGTTCCCGATAAAGAGGCGTTGTACCGAAAAATAAGTGAGGCTGTCGGGGAAACACCATAAACTTTTTCAGACCCATCCTATTTTTAGCCGAAAAGATGTTTGGATAGTTTCGCAGCTGTTAAAGCACCTAGAACCTCGGCCAGTACGAAGAACGCCGCGTCTAATGGCCGTATACCCGCTATCGCAGGGGTGAAGATTCTCGCGACCGTCACCTGCGGATTGGCGAACATCGTGCTCGACGTCGTTATAATAGCTCCTCCTACGAGTAGTCCGACCGCTAGTCCGGTAAACCTTGAACCGTTTCTGCTACATCCGTAGACCGTTAGGACGAGTATGAACGTCCACAGGTACTCTGCGAAGTAGCATCCCGAGGGTCTTGAGATACTCGATATCGTGAGTAGCGATGAGAGTTTTGAGTATTTAGGGCTTAAGCCGTAGAACATGAGCGACGAGCATAAGACGCCTAGCAGACCACCTGACATCTGAGCTAGGATGTATGCGACACCTGTTTTCGCGTCCAGGTCTTTGGTAACGACCATCGCTAGGGTTACCGCAGGGTTTATGTGGCAGCCGCTTATGGGGCCTAGGCTTTCGACTAGGGCGAACAGTACGTAGCCTACGGCGACCCCGTCGTAAAGAACCGCCAGCTGAATGCTCGAGCCTAAGATGTCGTAAGCCAATATGGTAGGAGAGATCGCTACCACCACTAACACCATGGAGCCTAGGAGCTCGGCAAGGGTTTTACGCTTTAACATCGACCACTTCTCCTTGCTATGTTTGTGGTAGCCGATAGTAGGGTTTCGGATAGGAGGGTTTGAAGCTACTGGCGACCCAGCCGGAGTATTCGGCGTCGTATTTGAGAGCTACGGCTTCGAGGGCTTTTTTAACGCAGTCGGTTATGGCTTCAGGTCCGAGCAGCGCCCGTATGTTCATTATTACCTCAACCTCATCCGACGGCGGAGGCACCGTACCTGTGAAGTCTACCGACTCCTCGGTCAGCACGTAGCTGGCCTTAGCCGAGCCTTCGCCGGTCCAGAAGCTGACTTTCAGATGAACGACCAAGCCGCCTAGGTCTTCGATTCTCTTAGCCGTCTCGAGAACTAGGTCGCTTATCAGGTTCTCCAGCTTCAGCTTATGCTTCGAAGACAATTTCCATGAGCCGTTAAACCAGCCGAGCTTGGCCTCGGCCGTCCCGTATGTATCGTAGTCCACCTCTATAGTCGGTCGGGGTTTATGCTCCCTGCTAAGCAACATATCGGTCAGCACGTCTAGATTATAGCCTGTCTTAGCCGAAGTACGCAAGACCTCAGCCTCGCTGTTCAACCTTCTAACGAGGTTTTCGACCTCTGCTAGGTTCTCGGCCGACACGAGGTCCACTTTGTTTATGGCGATTATCTCGGCTTCCTTTATCTGCCAGGAGAGCAGGGAGCCGAGGGGGTCTTTAGGCGATAAGAGGTCGTATTTCCTGTGGTATCTGAGGACCGTGGATGCATCTACGAGGACCGTGTATGGGGCAAGGGTTATCTCACCGCTGTAGTAGCGTCGAAGCGGCGCGTACACCGTCGCTAGTAGGTCTGTACAACTCCCGACCGGCTCGGCTAACACCACGTCAGGATGAAGCTTAGCCATTATCTCATGAACCGATGTTATGAACTCTGGAAAACGGCAACAGAAACATCCGTGAAGAACCTCGGCATATTCGAAGCCGAAGTCCCTCACTACTTTTGAATCGACGAGGACATCGCCTTGGTCGTTCGTTATTATGGCGACGCGTCTCCCATGCTTCTCTACAAGCCTCCTACCGAGGTTTATCATCATGGTGGTCTTTCCGGAGCCTAGGAAACCTCCGATACATGCCAGTCTTAATCTACCAGGCATATGTAAACCCCTATTAAAGGTCCTTATTGTTAAATAATTATAAGCATTTTGTTCGTATAATATTAACAAAAGTAGCCCCGGCTACTCAGCATTAAGAGATGTTTAACATAAAACTATGGAATAGCTCGACGGTATTAACGATGAATTATCGGTAAGAAAACCTAAGAGGGGTGGTAAACCTGGGTCGGCGTTGTGGGTAAACCCTATATGGTGTCTGAGTCGATGTATTCCTCGGCGAAGGGGTCGGGTTTATGGAGGAGTATAGGGGGTTTAGGATCTTCTGGGGTGACTCGCATACTAACGTTCACGGGGAGGATGTTAACTTCCCTCCTCTTACCCGTGAGAGGCTTAGGAGAATTATGGAAGCTGCTGAGCAGCATCTAGATTTCCTGATGATAGCCTACTATCCCTTCGAGTGGTATTACAGGAAGGGGTTCCTCATAGAGTCTTGCGGACATAGAGATAGGTTTCTGGAGGATTGGAAGCTTGTACAGGAGGCTGTAGCGGAGGCTAATAAGCCTGGAAGGTTCGTGACGTTCCTCGGCTACGAGTGGCATGGCGATAGAAGACGCTACGGAGACCATAACGTGTATTACCTGCGGGATTACGAGCCGCTGGACTGTTCGAGAAGCCTACCGGAGCTCTACGAGAACCTAAGGAAGACAGAAGCCATAGCTATCCCCCACCATACAGGCTATCAGGTCGGTGAAAGGGGGAAGGACTGGAGTTATTTCGACGAAGAGCTATCGCCTTTCGTGGAGATATACTCAAGCCATGGGTCTTCGGAGGGATGCGACACACCGTTCCCGCTAGACTACAACCCCGCGATGGGGCCTAGGGTCTCAGGCGGGACGGTTCAGGATGGCTTGAATAGAGGGTATAAGTTCGGCATAATAGCCTCCGGGGATAACCATCGAGACTACCCGGGTGTATGGGGTAACGGTCTCATGGCCGTGTTTGCGAAGGAGCTGACTAGAGAGGCTTTATGGGAATCCTTCAAGAAGAGGCGTGTCTACGGGGTTACGGGGGATAGGATTAAGCTATACTTCTCGATAAACGGTCACATAATGGGTGAGGCTTTATCGTCGAGAGTCCCGGCCGATATAAAGGTCGAGGTCGTCGGAAGCCACGCCATAGATAGGGTCGAGATAGTCAAGAACGGCCGGGTTCTCTATACGTATTGCCACTCAGGAAAATGGAGTATCCCAGAGGATGAAGACGGTTCGATACGGGCTAAGCTGAGGATAAAGTGCGGATGGGGTCCTGGAAGCCCATACCGGTTTAGAAGAGTTAGGAGCAAGGTTTGGAGGGGTTCTTTGACTTTGTCTGAGGGGAGGATCCTATCTATCGAGCCGTGCTTCACGTTCTTCGGACAGAGGCTGGATAGGGTTTCCGATAGGAGGTGCGACTTCACGTTTACGACACAGCCACGAAGCCCCTTAGCTCCTCTACTCGCGCAGCATCATAGGCTGAACTTTCAGGGAGCGGTCTTTGAGCTAGAGGCGCCTCTGAGAAGCTTGATCACGATTCAGGCAGACTATAAGACCATAAGCTTCACGTTAGAGGAGGCTCTGAGGACTGAGAGGGTGATAGCCCTCAAAGAGGAGGCTGAGAAGCTCATAGGCGAAGAGTTTGGCTTAACCCCTGAAGAAGTCGAAAACCCGGACATATACTGGCACAACGCCTGGAAGATGAAGGTCTATAGAGCCATACCTTACGACGGATACCACGTTAAATTCACATACCTAGACGATGAAGTTGAGAGAGGAGAGAGCTACTACTACGTCAGGGTTACTCAGCTGAACGGGCAGATGGCTTGGTCATCACCGATCTGGGTAAGGTTTGAGGGAGATTCGACTTAACATTTATCGGCTGATGAGGACGGTCTAAAAGTCTAAAGCTACATCTTCTTGAGCAACGCGTATGTGCAGACGGCTCCCAGAAGTATAAAAACCGAGGATAGGTGGAAAGCCGCCGCGGGTGAATAGTTTTGATAGGTGTAGCCTGCGACTAAAGGGCCTATTAGCAGTCCCATATCCTCGGCTGCTCCGTAGATTCCTATAGCGGTTCCCCTCTTCGAGGATGCGACGTTTTCAGCCATCAGAGCCATTAAAGGCGGATTTACGGCAGCTCTTGAAACCGAGTATAGAACGGCTAACAGATACATTTGAGCGATATCTGAAGCCGCAGGAATCAGAGCGAGAACCAGGCAGTTGAGTAGCATCCCAGGGCTTATCAGAAGCCTCCTGTCGACCCTGTCTGAGACTTCACCGAGAACGGTCTGCGCAGGGATCGCGGTGAACCCTATGACCGTAAAGATCAAACCGATCTCAAGTTCACTAGCCGAAAAGGAAGCCGATTCCTTGACGTAGACCGGTAGGAAAGAGTTTACGACAGACCTGCTGAAGAACGGGAAGATGACTATGAACGAAGCTATGGCGATGGCTTTGAAGCCGACTCGGCTTTCGCTCTCTTCAGCCTCCACCGGTTCGACCTTGGGTTCTAGGATTAAGAGACTCATGAGTAGCGCCGTAACAGCCAATCCCATACCGGTGTAAAAGAGTAGACGATATTCCATCCCTGCGAGGTACCCACCGACCATAGGTCCGACGAGGCTTGCTAAGCTTGCTACACCCCACCAGAGACCGAAGGCTCTTCCCTTTTTCTGGGATAGGCTTTCTATCAAAGACCTCGTAGACACACCCGTCGCCGATACGGCGGAGCCCTCCAGAAGCCGTACAGCCGATAACGATGGAAGGTCTCTTACTTGACTGAATAGGTAGAACGTTAGGAGGTGGGCGAGGCAGGAGTAGATTAGGATCTTCGTTTTCCATCCTTTATCAGAGAGAACACCCCACATCGGCTCGAACACGAGCAAACCAGCACCCAAGGCGGCTGCCACGACTCCTGTTTCGTAGATGGATAACCCTAGAGACCTTACGTAGACGGAGATGAAGGGAACGGTGATCCATTTAGCTAGGAACAGGATGAACATCGTAGTGAAAACAAGAGAAGAGCTTCGTCTAAAGCCATCGATGAATAACGTCGACGACGTGTGAGCTTGCATGCTACTAAAGGTTGAATGGAGAAGGTTAATAAATTAACCCATCCCTATGAGAGTTTTAACTTTATTAAGGGAAAACTTTAAAAAGTAAAAGTTTTTAAAGTAAAAATAGGTGTATGAAATGATCCGAGGGGTTACGGCGGTCGTACTCCTCGTAGCCCTCGTTTTGGTCGCGGGGTTCATCGCTTACACCAGGCCGTGGGTGACGAGGGTCGTGGTTTTCTCGACCAACGATATGGAGGAGCTTGTGAACGCTCTGAAAGGAGACATAGAGCATAGGGACATGTTCACGGCCCTGGAGGTTAAGCTGTTCGATGGTGAACAGCTCGTAAGCGCCGTTCTATCGGGTCAGGAGGCAGACCTTGTCCTCGCCGGAGACTATGGGTTGGTTAGGAGGCTTTACGACGAGGGGGTTGTCGGCTGGTATGTTAAATTCGCTTCTGGAGACGGTAAGGTATGCGGCTTAGCGGTCGTCAAGGATGCGAGGCATCTCAGCTGGGCTATCGAATGCGTAAGCCTGATACTGAGCGGTGAATACGATACGGTCATCGAAAGCCTCGGGTTTACGCCTTTAAAGCCTGCCCAAGGATTTGGCGAAGTGCCTGAGGAGCTTAAGACGCTCGTAGTCGAGTATAGGACTATCGTAGACATGGCCGGTAGAGAGGTCACCCTACCTAAACACGTGGACAGGGTCGTATCGATCGTGCCGATGCTGACGATAATCGTCCACCTCCTAGGAGGCCAAGACCTATTGGTGGGGGTAGACCAGATATCCCCGACCTCAGAACTCCTAGCCAAGTTGAACCCTGAGATCAGAAACCTGACGGTTGTGGGCGTACCTTGGAGCGTCAACGAGGAGGTCATCCTAAGCCTACAGCCTGACGTGGTGCTGACCTTAGACACCCCTAGAGAAGTGGTGGATAGGTTTGAGGAGCTGGGGTTGAACGTGGTCTGTATACCTATGGCGTCCATGGGCTGCGGTGACTTTCCCAAAGCCATCAGGCTCATAGGCGAGGTTTTAGGTAGAGAGGAGCAGGCTGAGGAGCTTGCGTCCTACTACGAGACGAGGTTAAACGAGATATTGAACGTGACCTCTAAGATACCGAGGGATGAGAGGGTGAGGGTTTACGTGGCCATGCAGGATGGGTTGAAGACGCACAGGGCGTATCTGACGATGTCGATCGTCGAGGCGGCGGGAGGTTTGAACGTCGCCGAGAACCTGACCGGGTACGCCGGGGCGGGAGGACCTCCGATAGCCTCGGTTTCCATGGAGACGCTGTTGACGTGGAATCCTCAGGTGATACTAGCCTTCGACCCTCAGGTGAAGGAGACGATCATGTCAGACCCTAGGTGGATGGCTATCGACGCCGTGAGAAACGGGAGGATATACGTGATACCTAGGGGTCTCAGGTCTTGGATCCTACCGGAGCCTGAATCGATCCTAGGGGTCATGTGGCTCGCGGAGAAGCTTTACCCCGACAAGTTCCACTTCGACATAGAGGCAGAGGTTGAACAGTTCTATCAGAGGTTTCTAGGGTATGAGGTTTCAGAGGAGGAGCTAGCTAAGATACTGAGCGGTGAGTACGGTGTCACCGTTCCAGGTTGACCTATCCGACACACCTTACTGGAGAACCGTGGAGAAACATGGAGGCTGGCATAGGTTTGCCTGCAAACTCTTAGCTAGACAGGTTCTCGACGACTATGGAATCGATAAGGGGCTGTGTCTAGACCTCGGATGCGGCTTGGGCTGGTTCGGGATAGAGCTTGCGAAGCTCACGGACCTAGAGGTTCTCCTAGTCGACATAGACCGTGATAAGCTGCTCAAGGCCAGAGAGAACGCATTGAAGGAGAAAGTTAGAGGTCGGGTGAGTTTACTGCTCGTGGACGCCCACCACCTACCTTTCAGAGACCGTACCATGAGCCTCATCGTATGTAGGGGAGCCGTGTTTTTCTGGAGGAGACCTGATAAGGCGTTTAAGGAGGTCTACCGCGTTATGAAGCCTGGGGCAGTCGGTTTTCTAGGAGGAGCGATCGGGAGATACATGCCCAGCGGCTTGAGGGCTAGGATCATAGAGGTCGTTAAGAGAGAGGTTAGAAAGCTCGGCGCTGAGAAGGAGAGGGAGTGGTGGCGTAGGAGGACGCCTGGCTGGTTGACTAAATGGCTCGACAAAGCCGGCGTAGACGGGTTTAGGTTTATACCGGATCCCCCGGGGATATGGATAGAGATCAGGAAAGGTCGGTGTTCATGAGCGGTTTGAAGGAGGAGGACGTGCCTTATCCCCCTCTCCACCCCTTGATCGTATATGAGGCTTTGGCTAAGCAGCTCATCGATGACTACGGCGTCAGGGAAGGTCTCTGCCTCGACATCGGCAGCGGGGTCGGTATGCTGGGTATAGAGCTTGCTAGAAGAACTCGGCTAGACGTGGTCCTCGTCGACGTGAGGAAGGATGTCTTGCTCGGGGGGTTGAGAAACGCCGAATACCTCGGGGTGAGGCATAGGGTATCCGCGGTGCAGGCGGACGTACACAGCCTACCGTTCAGACCTGACGTGGCGGAGCTAATCGTCAGCAGAGGCTCGATCCCCTTCTGGAGGAACAGGGTTAAGGCGTTCAGAGAGATTCACAGAGTATTGGCCGGCTCGGGGGTGGCGTTCATAGGCGGAGGGCTCTCAAGAAACCTACCGGAGGAGGTTAGGGTGGAGCTTAGGGAGCGGATAAGACGGTGGTTCAGTAGCCCCGAGGGCAGGAAATACGACCCCCCAGAGCGGTGGAGGGCTGAGGAGTGGCTGAGGAAGGCGGGGATCATAAGGTTTAGGATAATCTTAGAGGACCCGGGGAGATGGATAGAGTTCCGTAAACGATAACCGGTAACGCTTCCAAGCTTACTTTAAAAGCAGGTTTAAGGCTTCATCTATTTTTTTCGCAAACTCTGTCTTGAGAAGCATACCTGGGTTTCCGAGACATGCCTCGAGGTCTGGATAGTAGGGTATGATCGTTAAGAGTTTAAACCCGGTTTTCCCCAGGTCTTCGGGGATGTATCCCTTCCAAGCCATGTTGACTATGACCCCTACGACCCTACCTCCTAGGTGGGTTTTAGCCAGTCTCCGCAGCGATTCGACGCTTAAACGGCTCGGGGTGGTCACGGCTATGAAGCCTACACCGGGGATGTAGTTGGCTATGTCGAGGATTACATCCCCGAAACCTGGGGGAGTATCTAGGATCAGAGCCTCAAGCATACCCCAACGGGTTATAGCGAGCAGCTCCTTAAACACGTCGTCCACTCCTGCTCCCCTGAGTGGAAGAGCCTCCCCACGGGTGTAGAAGGCGAGGGACATGAACTTCAAACCATGTACCGAGACCGGTAGAACCCCCATATCCTCAGGCGGCGTCTCCTTAGAAGGCTCCACGCCTAGGACCACGTGACAGGACGGGTTTGTGACATCCAGGTCGAGCAGACCCACGGGCATACGTCTTTCAGCCAGAGCAAGCGCCATGGTGGAGGCGACCAGGGTTTTACCGACACCGCCCTTACCGCTGACGACGGCTAGAACCCTCTTCACTTCTTTAAGCCTCTCGGATATGATGAGTGGCCTCGGGTCCATGTTCACAGCTCCAGGGAGCCTATGTAGACTCCTCTACCCTGGATTATCTCTAGGTCTTGGGAGCCGCAATGTGGGCATCTAGTGAACACGTGGAAGACCTCGGGGATGAAGTGGATGGCCTCTCTAGCGTCCTCCGGTATGCCTAGGTCTTCGAGCCTCCAAGTTCTTCCGCACGAGTTGCACCGGAAAACCGCAGGCTCTTTTTCGAAGACAAGACTCGACACCTCAACCCCCCTACCTTTGAAAAGCTCCTCCACCGCGAACCTTAGGATACCTTCGTCGACCGACTGAAGCTCACCGACGGCGACCTTCAGAGACGCCACCCTATTCACCCCCCTCTTAGATAGGTATCCGCAGACCGCTTCCACTATGGCCTCCGCTAAAGCCCACTCATGCATGAACGACCAAACCCCGACCGTTCGATAAGCAGGTTAATAACGGCGGCTCACCCGTTTAAAGCTAACTAGAGAACGCAGCCCTATAGCCTCAGCTTTCCAGGGTTGCCCGGCTCTCCGCTCAGGGGAAACTCGTGTCCACAGTAGGGACACCTGACGTAGCCGCACTCGCCGAAAACGCTGTAGCGGCATCCAGAGCACGAGGTAAGCCTAGCGTAGGATAGGCTAAACCTATGGCCGCAGCGGGGACACATCACCAGCCTAGCCATAACTCTGCTACCGGATTTATCTAGAAAACCAACGGTCTCCTATAAAACTTTCCACGACCCGTATGAATTGATGAACATTTTTATACAGTAATATTTAAAAACGTTCTGCTCAGTATAGGTTTTTCCGTCTATCACCCCAGGACGGTCTGAAGGGGATGCTTGATGAAACGAGTCCCAAAGATAGTCGTCGGAGACCCTTTAGACGAGATGTTCTTCAGGCTTTTACGCGGTAAGGCTTTTCTCGTGAAGGCGTACGAGCTTGACCAGGGGGAATTCGCCAAGCTTCTTAAGGACGCAGACGTGGTTGTGGTGAGGAGCAGGCGGAGGTTAGATAGGTGTACGATCGACCGGGCTCCACGGCTTAAGGTGATCGCTAGAGCCGGCGTCGGGCTGGATAACGTAGACGTCGACTACGCTGTGAAACGCGGCATAACCCTCCTGTCTACCGGCGACGCGTCTACGGAGGCCGTGGCGGAGCTGACCATAGGACTTATGATAGCCCTCGCCAGACGGATAACCGAGTTGGATAGAAAGATGAAACGTGGAAACTGGTGTAAGAACTCAGGGGCAGGCGTGGAGCTCAGGGGTAAGACGTTGGGTATAATCGGGCTCGGTAGGATAGGAAGTAGGGTAGCTGAGCTAGCCCGGGTTTTCGGTATGCGTGTCGTAGCCTATGACCCGTATGTGAGCAGGGAGAAGGCCGAGAGGCTGGGTGTGGAGCTTAAGCAGAGGCTTGAAGACCTTCTCAGGGAGTCGGATTTCGTGTCGATACACGCCGTTCTGACCGAGGAGACCGAGGGGATGATCGGCGAAAGGGAGCTTAGGCTGATGAAACCTACGGCTTATCTGGTTAACACGGCTAGAGGCGCTATAGTAGACGAGGAAGCCTTAGTGAGGGCTTTGGAGGGGGGGTGGATAGCCGGGGCTGCCTTGGACGTGTATGAGAGGGAGCCGCCTAGCAGCCGTCTAGCGGGGTTGGAAAACGTGATCTTGACCCCTCACGTGGGGGCTTCGACCGTGGAGGCTCAGAAGCGTATAGCCAGGGTTTTGGCCGAGAAGATCCTAGTCGCGTTAGAAAATATTGGGGAGATGGGTGAATCTCCTTAGCTAGATTGCTGCTTGAAGAGCCATGGATACAGCTTCTTAAGCTCGTTCAAGGCCTCTAGGACCTTCTCCCTCGGGTAGTAGTACGGTTTAAGCTTGCCTCTCAGGTAGTCGTCGAAGGCCTGCATGTCCAGCAGCCCATGGCCGCAGAGCAGGAAGAGCAGGGTCTTCTCCTCACCGGTTTCCCTGCATTTCAAGGCTTCGTCTATGACAGCCTTTATCGCGTGGCTCGGCTCCGGCGCCGGTAGGAAGCCCTCGGTTCTCGTGAAGAGGGCAGCCGCGTCGAAGACGCTGACCTGGTCGTAGGCCCTCGCCTCGACTATGCCGTGCCGCGCTAGGAGGCAAAGCGTAGGGGCTTTACCGTGGTATCGTAACCCGCCTGCGTGGATCGGCGGAGGTATGAACATGTGGCCTAGGGTGTACATCTTGATTAGAGGCGTCAGCTTGGCGGTGTCTCCGTGGTCGTACGTGTAGTAGCCCCTGGTTATCGAGGGGCAGGCCGTCGGCTCGACCGCTATGAACTTTACGTCCTTCGGAGCCTTCCCAGTCACGACGTCGTGGTAGAAGGGCCAGAACAGCCCGGAGAAGCTGCTGCCTCCGCCTATGCAGCCGATAACCATGTCGGGGTAGTCGTCGAACAGCTCAAGCTGCTTCTTGGTCTCCAACCCTATAACCGTCTGGTGTAGCAGCACGTGGTTCAGGACGCTTCCGAGGGTGTACTTCGCCTTTGGGTCTTTAACCGCGTCTTCGATCGCCTCGCTGATCGCGATCCCGAGACTCCCAGGGTTATCTGGGTCGTCTTTCAGTATCCTCTTGCCGAAATCTGTCCTTTCGCTCGGGCTTGGTAGGACCTCGGCGCCCCACATCTCCATCAGCACACGCCTGTAGGGCTTCTGCTCGTAGCTGACCTTAACCATATACACGGTCGATTTCATCTCGAACGTCATGCACGCGAACGCCAGGGCTGAACCCCACTGTCCGGCACCGGTCTCCGTGGTGAGTCTCTCGATCCCCTCCTTACGGTTGTAGTAAGCCTGCGCCACCGCGGTATTCGGCTTGTGGCTACCAGGCGGGCTTACACCCTCGTACTTGAAGTAGATCCTCGCAGGGGTCTTCAAAGCCTTTTCGAGACGGTAGGCCCTGTAAAGCGGCGTGGGTCTCCACATGCGGTAGACATCCCTGACCTCCTCAGGTATAGGTATCCAACGCTCCTGAGAAGCCTCCTGCCGCACCAGCTCCTTGGCGAATATAACCTCCAGCTCCTCAGGCTTGACAGGCTCTCTGGTCGCCGGGTTTATCGGCGGAGGCAAAGGCTCAGGCAGGTCGGGCTGTATGTTATACCACTCCTTAGGTATCAGCTCCTCGTCTAGGAACACCTTATACATACCCATCTCAGACATACAGGAAGAGACCCAAAAGGATACTTTTAAGCTTTACTGTACAAAAATATACACAATAGGACTTCGTGACCCAGCCATAAAACCCACACAAATTCAACAGTCACGAAACCAGACGAAAAACATAAAAGCAGAAACCAGACAAAAATACAAAAACAGAACCCCAAAAAGGTCGGAATCTCATAGAGAGAATTGAAAGCTACTACCCCAGTTAAATGTAGGGGTTTTATTATGAGCTGAATCTCATAGAGAGAATTGAAAGTAGCACGATAATAAACCAAATCCTCAAGTGAAAGCGGCTTAGAATCTCATAGAGAGAATTGAAAGATAGCTAATTCTTTATTGCATTTTCTGCATTTTGCTCCTTGGAATCTCATAGAGAGAATTGAAAGATCCTCAAAGTAGATTCGTATTGTGGCGGGATCTCTTTTGAGAATCTCATAGAGAGAATTGAAAGAAGCACTTGCAACCCTATAAGCCTCGAAGACAGGATCCACGAATCTCATAGAGAGAAT
>LUCB01000013.1 GCA_001593865.1 Candidatus Bathyarchaeota archaeon B24 | reverse complement strand
CAGCCATCACTCTTTCGCGGAAACTCTTCATACACGATCAGACGACGTGATCTTAGCCGCCCCTATTTTAGGCTTAAGAAGGAGTCTGTCAACCCCTTTCTCATCGAGCAGTTCGAACAAAGCAAATAGGCGTCGTCTATCGACCCAGCCCTTCCCTTCGACTTTTATCATTTTCGTCTATCTCCTCCCAAGGATCTTTCCATGGATGAGGGTATAGATCACTCAGTCTAAATTTCCATATCTTAGGGAAAATTTCCCAATCGTCATCTTTTCTTATAAATTCGGTGCAAAGTATTGTTGTTTCTTTTGTACAAATTCACTAATCGCTAACATATGGCTGATTTGTTTCCGATGAAGGCAAAGATGCAAATTCTATGTTTTTTATCCCGTTGAAATGAGTCGATGGAATTGGAGGGGGAAAGACGTATATATCTACGGTGAACGTAAACTCCTTTTACAGAGGATGCGTAGCCATGGAGAGGGTTCGGGTAGGCGTCATAGGTTGTGGAGGTATAGCTATCTACCACCTATCGAACTTGATCAGGGTACCCGAGGCTGAGGTCGTTGCGTTAGCCGACGTGAACCCGGCTAGTCGGGATAGGGTTTTAAGGTTCATACCTGTTGTCAAGAATGCTCCGTTTTTCAAGGATTACATGAGGATGCTCGACGAGGTCGAGATGGACGCGGTCGAGATACTTACCCCGCATGCTCTTCATCATAAGCAGATAATAGAGTCGCTGGAAAGAGGGTTGCATGTTCTAGTCGAGAAGCCGATGGTCTGTAATACAGAGCAGGCTTTAGACGTGGTTCGTAGGGCTGAAGCGTCAGGTAAGGTCGTCATGGTCTCTTACCAGAGGCATCTCATGGGTAGGTTTAGGCTAGTTAAACGGCTTATAGCCGAGGGTAGGATCGGTAGGGTTAGGTTTATCCAA
Organism: Candidatus Bathyarchaeota archaeon B24; assembly: GCA_001593865.1. Lineage (GTDB taxonomy): Archaea > Thermoproteota > CALKCG01 > B24 > B24 > B24. The sequence continues at coordinate 38,499 of LUCB01000013.1, read as the reverse complement.
GCCTTTCTAGCCCAAAACTGGCTCGAGTTTTCTCGAGGCACCTGGAGGCAGGACCCCAAGCTTAGTTGCGGTGGGCAGCTGATAGACTCTGGAAGCCATATACTCGACTTCGTGTTGTGGGCTACAGGTTTAACCCCTGAGGAGGTTTACGCGTACTCGGATAACCTAGGCGCTCCTGTGGACGTGAACACGGCTATAGCGTTGAAGTTCAAAGAGGGAGCGGAGGGCTGCATATCTATAATAGGGGATTTGCCGGACGATTTCATAGAGAGCTACATATTCCTAGGCGACAGGGGTATGATAACCTTAGACGAGAGAGGATTGAGGCTTATCGAACGCGGCAAACCGTATGTGCTCGAGGCCTCTAGGTATCCCCAAACCAAAAGCCCAGACCAAGGATTCGTAGACACGATACTCGGGCGGAGTGAAAACCCGGCTCCGCCGATGTGCGGTTTACGCGTAGCCCAGCTGACAGACGCGATCTACAAAGCCATCTCAGAAGGAAGCCCTGTTAAACTAAAGAACCTGGAAGCTTATGTATAGCTGCTTACTGCGAGAAGGTCTCCATCAACAACCACCAACCCATCTCTATTTTAAAGTTTTAGAGTACCCGTCTACTAGCCTATCTTAAGCCCCCATTCCTCAAATCCAAGCAAAGGGTCAAGATACAGCTCTTCAGACATTCTTCTGAGCGATTACCTCCCTCCTCCAACTGTCTTCCATCTATAGAAATAGGATAACAGCATATCGATATGGGCCGCTAAACCTTGTGAGTGTATGGTAGAAGGTGGGATCGTTTTCACACCGAATCCGTGTGTTAAGTCGTGGCGGTAATCAAATATACCAGGATTTGTCAGATAATTTATACAGTTCGAATCCTTTTTAATCGACATTTTATGCAGAAAAGACTTATATAATCGCAAATTTTTCTCTACATACTATGAAAGGTATGATCAATTTCAAAAATATAGAACAAACCTGTTTATTTATAAACGAAGGTGGTTTAAAAAATCTCGTTAAAATAACTGTGTTTAATGGAGGAAAATCTGTTAAAGCTACCCTCTCAGTATCGTGGGGGTTAAACATTTATAAAACGTCATTAGGGGTTTTGAAAAAGGGTGAAAGTGTTCACTATATTTATATTCCTGACATAAGGGAGAATGCTGACATCAGGTTCACGATACACGATGATGACGATAATCTTCTTGCTGAAAAGGTAGTTAAATGGAGGCCTAAAAGACGTTGGCTGATATATCTGGTTCAGTATTCTCATCACGACCTTGGTTATACAGATATGCCTCAAAATGTGCTTAATGAGTACGTTGATTTTTATGATTCTATTATCAGATACTGCGAGGAAACGGATGACTGGTCTGAAGAGGTTAAGTTTAGATACCAGGTTGAGCAGCTGTGGTCTTTTCTCCATTACATTAAAACTCAGCCTAGGGTTAAAGTTGAGAAGCTCATAAACCTAGTGAGAGATGGGAGAATAGGCATTTCCGCTCTCCTCGCTAACGAGGTTTCAGGATTATGTGGTCATGAAGAGATTATAAGGTTGATATACCCGGCGTCTAGGCTTAGAAAGGCTTATGGGTTCTCGGTAGAGGTTGCTGAGCTTAACGATGTCCCAGGGCTTTCATGGGGCTTAGCCACCGTCCTCTCAGGTGCAGGTGTCAAGGTAATAGCTCCGCTCCTCCCAAGGTGGTACTATGGACGCTATGCTCCATTCTGGGATGAAAGTAAAATCGTAGCTGAGATGCCGCCAAGCTTCCCGGCGGCTTTCTGGTGGCGGAGTCTGAATGGCGATAAGATCCTTTTCTGGTATCAGGGTATCGGTTTCGCACGTGATGTGGGTTTTAACGAAAGCTACGATAGGGTTCTCGAGAATCTTCCAAAGCTGCTGGACACGCTAGAGGAGAAAGGGTATCCTTTCGACGCGGTTCTCATACGTCTAACCGGTGGGGATCGTGATAACTCCCCTCCATCCCTAAGGCAATGCACGGTGGCTAGAGAGTGGAACGGTAAGTGGGCCTATCCTAAGGTTATCGTATCCACGTTAGACGACTTCTTCAGATACATAATGGAGAACTATGGGGATGTACTTAATGAGTTACCTACATTCAGGGGCGAGATACCCGACAGCGACTACCCTGTAGGCGCCACGTCAACCATGCGGGCGACTATCGTAAACAGAAACGCGCACGACTTGATTCCGTCGGCTGAGAAGTTCGCCACGATAGCGGATCTCCTACTAGGTCTACCATATCCCTGGAGAGAATACGTTGATAAAGCATATGAGCACAGTCTCTTGTACGATGAGCATACATGGGGCTTATGCTGCCCATTCGGACCGGCTCAGGAAGCATCTAGAGCTGAGAAGACTCTACACGCTTATAAAGCATACAGCCTAGCTCACGACGTTCTAGTTAAAAGCTTGAACAGGATAGTCGACGGGATAAACCTGTCCGGGAAAGGATACTACATAGTTGTTTTTAACAGTCTTCCATGGAGTAGAACAGACGTGGTTAGGCTCCAGCTCCTAGAGCCTGAGCCGTGTGGGCATCCGATGTTTGAGGTTAAAGTCGGGGGTGAAAAGCATACGACGGTTCTTCTTTCTAGCCCAGTCTTAGGAAGACATCCCTATCATCCACCTGCCGAGCTTTTCGAGAAGCCGTTTAGAATAGTAGACCTTGAAACTGGGAGGGAGGTTATACACCAGAAGGTCGTGGTATCTGATCCTAAGACGCCTATTCCATTCGCAGCAGATAGGGTTGGAGTAGGTAGATACGAAAGTAGGTTTGCATGTGAGGTGGTGTTTGTAGCTGAAGACGTGCCCCCGCTGGGGTATAAGGTCTATAAGATAGAGGAAGTGGAAGAAGGTAGACATTCGCAGGGTAAATCCGGCGAGCCTTATGTGATCGAGAACGAGTTCTACAGGGTTGAGGTCGACCCAGACAGCGGCGTGGTCGTAAGCCTATACGATAAGGAGCTTGACCAAGAGCTTGTAGATGCGACTGCCCCGCATGGTTTCGGCCAGATAGTGGTGAGGGAATCCGATACCTCCAAACAGTACCTGATGGAAAACTTGCGTGTTAGAAGAGGCTTCGACGGGCCGGTCATGAAGAGCATCGTCGTAGAAGGGTCTGCATACGGGTTCCCAGCGATAGTCGAGGAGATAATTCTCTACAATGGAGTGAAAAAGGTTGACTTCAGCGTTAGGGTTTTAAAGGATAGCACGGCGCTGCTAGAGCTATATGTCGCCTTCCCGTTTAAGATAGATAAGCCCCGCTTCACATACGAAGGGCCGAACATAGTCGTAACGCCTCCTAGGGATCAGCTTCCAGGGTCGCATACGTGCTACTACCCGGTCCAACACTGGGTCGATGTGTATGATGAGGAAAAAGGTTTCGGAGTTACGTGGTCTTCCATAGACGCTCATCTGGTGATGCTTGGAGGGTTGTGGCCTGTAGGCGTCTCCTTCGCCCACCATGGTGTAACGCCGCCTGGATACCCAAGTAGAAAGCTTAGGGTTAAGGAGTTTAAGAAGGGGCATGTCTACTCATTCGTGCTCGAGAACAACTTCAGGACAAACTTCTACATGACTCAGACCGGGGATATTCTTCTGAGATACTCATTAACATCCCATAGAGGGGATTGGAGAGGCGGCGTGGCCATGAAACACGGATGGGGCGCGTCAAACCCTTTAATACCCATATTCGCCGTAGGCGATGGGAAAGGGGTTTTACCGGCTGAGATATGCAGCTTCTGCGAAGTAGACCAACCCAATATCTTGGTTATGGCTCTGAAGCCATCTGAGGATGGTGGAGGAATCACCATAAGGCTGTGGGAGGCTCTAGGGAGAGAAACGATGGTTAGGGTTAAACTACCTCTTCTGAGGATAGAGGAGGCCTACCTTACGAACCTTGTAGAGGAGGAGTTAAAACCTGTAGAAGCATCCGGGGACACGGTAACCCTAACCGTAAAGCCTTTTGAAGTAGCTACCTTGAAACTTAAGACAAGGATGTAAACCCATAGACCTGCCGTTTTCATCGGTCTTGTAGATGTTTCCGCAGGTGTGGAGGATGAACGGTAGCCCCCCTTCTATGGGCTATTTCAACACACCTCTTATGCCATGGGAGAACATATTTCCGAATCAGCTGTGGTGCTATAAAAGTTCCCCTTTCGCCTCCGAAAGGCATCCTAGCTACCGGCTTACCGGATATGGTCTTTATAACCTCGGGGTCGACGACGTGCTCGTAGAACGGGGTCAGCTGAACACGGGGATTTCTGAAGAGAACGTTTTATAGCGTTATCGTCTAGAAGAAATGCGTGTGAAAGGGTTGAGCAGGGTTAGACGGGTGGACATCCTCGTCGTCGGATGCGGCCCCGCCGGTTTACAAGCGGCTATAACGGCTGCCACGTGGAAGATGAAGGTCCTGGTCTTAGGTAAGCCTGGTAAGAGCGCGTTGGCTCATGCTCATGTCAGCGACTACTTCGGGGTGGTAGGGCCTATAGACGGTTCTGAGCTTCTTAAAAACGGTTTAGCCCAGGCGAAGTCTAGAGGAGTCGAGGTCGTAGAGGAGGATGCTGTCGAACTAAGCCGAGACGACGGGTTGTTTAAAGCCAAGACCGAGGGAGGGTTAACCGTTTTGGCGGACGCGGTTATACTGGCTATGGGTGCGAGAAGAGAGCGTCTCGGAGTCGAGGGTGAAGACAGGCTTCTAGGACGCGGGGTTAGCTACTGTGCGGAGTGCGACTGCGGCTTCTTCCGCGGTTTAAACGTAGCCGTGGTCGGGGACGAAAGCGCGGCGGCCTATGCGGCCCTGCTTCTGGCAGACTACGCCTCGAAGGTGTGGCTAGTTTCAGAGAAGATCATGTTCTCAAGGTTTCTGCTTGAGGGTCTTAAAAGGAAGGGGGTGGAAGTTCTAGAGGGTAGAAGGGTTAGAGAAATCCTGGGTGAGAACATGGTTGAGGGTATAGTCCTAGACGACGGTTCTAAGCTCGACGTTAAGGGCGTGTTTATCGAGCTCGGCTCTAGGGGCGTCCTAGAGCTCGCCTTCCATATAGGGTTGTTGCCGGATGAAAACGGTTATCTCAAGGTGGACCGACGGCAGATGACCGGGGTCGAGGGGGTCTACGCCTGCGGAGACCTATGCGGTCCCCCTCTAAGCCTAGCTAAGGCGGTGGGAGAGGGGTATGTAGCAGGCTTCTCGGCCTCGAACTATGTGAGGTCTAAGAGGAGGGGGATGGATTGATAACGGTCGTTAAGGCAGACGGCTCCAGGGAGCCCTTCCAGAGAAAGAAGGTGTTCCGAACATGTCTTAGGATATGCGGCTCGTCGGCGGTCGCCGAGGCGGTCTCTAGAGAGGTCGAGGCGAGGGTTTACGACGGGATCTCCACCAAAGAGATACTCCAGATGGTGTTCGAGCTCGCGGCTAAGCATAGACCGGCTATAGCGCATAGAACCGACTTGAGGATGGCTCTAAGCCTCCTAAGGTCTAAGCCTGATTTCGAAGGGTTTATAGCCCGTCTGTTCGAAAAACTCGGATACAGGGTTAGGCGGAACCTGATAATCCAAGGGTTCTGTATAGAGCACGAGATCGATGTCCTAGCCTTTAAGGGCGGCGAAGTGGTTTACGTGGAGGTTAAACACCATGTACAGCCGCATAGATACGTCGACCTAGACGTGGTCGAGAAGATTTGGGCTACTCTGCTAGACCTGAGGGAGGGGTATGAGAAGGGGCTTCACGGCTTCGACATATCCAAGCCTTTGGTCGCTACGAACACTAAGCTCACGTGGCATGCGTCTAAATACGCGAGATGCCGAGGCGTAGATATAATGTGCTGGAACATCCCGAGAGGCAGGAGCCTAGAGGAGCTTCTGGTGAGGTTCAAGATGTATCCCGTGACGATCCTGAAAGGGTTTAACCTGGAGACGCTGTATAAGGTGATAGACATGGGCTATATGACGCTTAAAGAATTGGCGGAGGCTAATCCGGAAGGGCTTTCAGAAAAGGGGCTACCCGGAAAGACTGCCAAGCTGCTCGTCGAACACGCCGGTAAGGTCCTCGACGCGATGCCGTAAACTCGGCCGTTTTAAATTCTAAAGGTAAGACAAATTAGGTTCTTCGACTGTGTTTAAACCGGGTATGTGAGGTGTTCTTATGCGTGTCTTAGGGTTGTCTGGAAGCCCGAGGAGGGATGGGAACACGGATAACGCCGTTAAGATCGTTTTAGAGACCTTGCGAGATATGGGGGCTGAGACGCTCTTCCTCAGGGTCGGAGATTTCCGTATAGAGCCGTGTAGGGGGTGCAGAGACTGTATGAAAACCGGCGAGTGTTCGATCAAGGACGACGATTTCCAGAAGCTGCTGGACGAGGTCATGAAGAGCGACCTCTTAATCCTCGGGGCGCCGGTCTACTGGTTTGCTCCACCTGGGGTGATGAAGAACTTCATAGATAGAACCCATGGCTTCTACCTCGACAAGAGTAGGCTCAAGGGTAAGATGTTCGCTATCATAAGCGTAGCGGCCGACTCGGGCTTCGAAACCCACGAAAGGATCATGTCGTGGCTTAGGGTGTATGGAGCAACCTTGATAGCGAAGGTCAGGGTCTATGCCCGGGAGAAAGGAGACCTAGAGAGAAGACCTCGTGAGGTTCGGAAGCTGAAACGTTTCGCCGAGGAGGTCTCGGTTAAAGCCGGTTTGAAAAAGGCTGTTTAACGCTACGCTCCAGCCCTGAGGGCTTCGGCTAGCTTGGCTATGTAGTCTGGGTCTTTTATCGTCGGCTCTGCTACACCGACCATATCGGCTCCTGCTTCGAATAGCTGTCTAACGTCGCTGGCAGACCTGACGTAGCCGCTTACCAGGAGGAAGAGCTTCTCGCCGTATCGGTTTTTAACCCCCCTGACGAACTCGAAGCCGGGGCGTTTTGAACGGTCGTCTCTTATGTTGAAGTGAACCCCGAGGAGGTTCATGTCTACAAGCTCATCGAGTATCGGAGTGTAGTCGGGTATAGCACCCATCCTAAACTTCACGACCACAGGTATCTTGAGCTTAGAAAATTCATCGAGCCATCTGAAGAGCTCGGCTCTATGCTCGGGGAGAACCATAGCCCTGAGTTTACCCTGCTCCAGATACCGTCTTAAACCGCCGTGGCAGTTAAGCTCAACCACATCACCCCCAGCCTCTCTGAAGCATTCAGACGCCTCAAGCCCCCACTCTAGCCTCAAAGTAGCCAGGTTCAGACACACGGCTACGTCGAGCCTCTTCTTGACCGCCGCAACCTGCTCGGCTAGAAACCTCACGCAGCCCTCTCTGTCGGCGGGTAGAATACACTCATAGCCTGGGACACCGTACACAGGAGGCTCAGCGAGGTAGGCGCCGAGTTGAACCATGTCGGCTCCGCGGCCTCTTCCAGCGCAGAAGGCTCCGTCGGTTATACCCATCATGGACGAAAGAAACAGCTTTCCACGGAGGCGTTCACGTATACGCTCCCACATACCCAGACCACTCTCGAATAAAGACTGGGGCTCGAATAATTAAAATCTCACCGTTTGAGATGCGGCTTTATTCGGTTGCTGAACGGGTTTGAACCCATCTTGCGGCGCCTATCGCTACACAGTAGTCACAGTTTTCCGGGACCTCAGCCTTCACGTCGAATAGGCTACATACATCTCTAACGCGTTCGACGATCAACCTACTTCTGGCAAGCTTACCCACGAGAACAACATCCTCCTCCAGGCGATAAGCCTTCGCTGCTAGGCTAACTACGACACCCACGACCTCCCCAACCATGTTGAAGATCGCCGCTGCCAGGTCTTCTTCTCTAGCATCCTCGTCTACCTTACCGAAGTTCGAGGCCGTAGCCTCGGCGGGGACGATTCCGACCGGCCCCCCAGCTATGTCGCCTACCGTGAGGTCTACCTTACGTAGGTCTCCTCGGCTAGCCATCTCCTCCAGTAGCTCGAAGTTCATCCTCCTGACTATGAGCTGAGCCAACCCCCTGATCGTTCCCCCGCCTACACCGGTTCCACCTATATGCCTTATCACCCCGTCCTTATACGCGGCCACCAGCGCAGTGCCTGTCCCCATGCTTGCGACGAGGGCCTTATCCTTCCCGGTTAGGGTCAGACCGCCTACCCCTATGGCCTCTATTTCGTTGACTTTTACGACGGGGATGTCTAGTATGTGGGCGCCTAGAAACCTGGAGCCGGCTCCCGAGACTGCCAGAACCTCGACCTCCCTGAGTGGGATGTTTAGCTCTGAGAGAAGCTTACCTAGCGCTCCTGAGGTGGCGGCTATGGGCTCCGTCGTGGCGACCGTGCAAAGCCCGACCGGTTTACCTGCGTCCAAGGCCACGGCCTTCGTGAAGCTTCCGCCCACGTCCACCCCGACTATCAAAATAAACCTCCTCGACTACTCTATCGCAACGTGCGTTAGATAACGGTTTCCTTAATAACCTTAGAGATACTAAGGATATTCTCAGATAGTTTTAACTCTTCATACGTGATGGAATCAGCGGGGGCTATGAGGCTTAAGCAAACCGTTATCAGGGTGTGTGCGACTGCTATGAACGGCGCCCTCTACGCGGTCCTGGGATACCTGACATATCTAGGGCTATTTACACCGGTCATAGGTGTCGTCAGGTTCTGGCCGGCAGTCGTGGTCCCTGGGTTTTTCGCGGCGGTCTACGGGCCGCTCGTAGGAGGGTTGGGGGCTGCCATAGGGATATTCATAAGCGATATGTATATCCACGGTAACGCTCTCTTGAGCCTAACGGTCGGTGTGCCGGCGAACTTTCTAGGCTTCTATGTCTTAGGTCTTTTAGCCGGTAGGAAAGCCGGTAGGTTAGAGGTCTACGGGTCTGCCGTTTTCCTCTTAGCCGTCGCGCTGCTGTCGGTTCTCTTATACAGCCCGATGCACGTCCTCGACGCCACCACGTCTATCGTGTTCGCGGTCGTATCGTTGGTAAGCATGACCTCTATACTGGTCGTCGATAGGCTGTATCCTGAGTTTTCGAGCTTCGGATTGGCCTCCGTGGCGGGTTTAGCCCTTGGAAGCGCAGTCATAGGTGTGGGGGTCTGGGCTTTCAGCCAGTTTCTGATGCTCCCGAGCGGGGAGATGAGGTTACCTGTTCAAGCCGCGCTTATATGGTTTATATGGACGTTCGTCACGGAGATCCCGTTTCTGACGATCGCGGTTCCCCCGGTTCTTCGAGCGTTTTTCAAGGCATACCCTGGTCTCCGTAGGGTTTCTAAGACGTAGCGGAAGTTTTCATCTAAAAAAGGTTAAAAATTTCTTTATTAAACCCTTTTTACGCGGCTGTTTTAGCATTTATAGAATTGGAAAGCTTTAAATTAAGAAATGCCGGTCTTTAGATCCGTCATGGGTAGGGCTAGGATCGTGGATAAGCTTCCCGAGGAGGCTAGAAGCTTCCTCTACAAGCTGATCGAGGAGCATGGAAGCAGCTTCGAGGTCGCAGAGCGTTACAACGAAGAAGCCTCCAGAAGGGGTTGGCTTAGGATGTCCCAGCCCACGATATACAGGATAATCAAGCGGAGGAGGCTTGAGTCTGGTAGACCTAGCTGGGATGAGTATTTCATGGAGATGGCTAGGCTCGTGGCCAGACGGTCCACGTGTCTCCGCAACAAAGTCGGAGCAGTCCTGGTAAAAGACAACAGGATACTTGCCACGGGATACAACGGGGCGCCTAAAGGGCTTCCACACTGCTCAGAAACCGGTTGTCTGAGGGAGAAGCTCCGTATACCCTCTGGGGAGAGGCATGAGCTGTGCCGTGGCCTCCACGCCGAGCAAAACTGTATCATCCAGGCGGCTGTGTTCGGTGTTAGCACCAGAGGGGCTACGCTTTACTGTACGCATTTCCCCTGCTCGATATGTGCTAAGATGATAATAAACGCCGAGATAGCCGAGGTCGTCTACGAACACGACTACGACGATAAGATATCCAGGAAGCTTCTAGAGCAGGCTAAGATCAAAGTCAGGCGGTTCAAACCAACCACCCTCGACCTCTAGGGCCTCTAGGGCTGTTTCCAATACTTTATCTCTCCCTTCTCGAAGGTCTCTCAAGCTGAGTCTAACTTCCACGTGAGGTCTTATCCCGTTTAACGGCGATGGAGTTTTCCCATGTATCGGAAAGGTCTTTGAGACGTATAGCACAGCTCCTCCAGGTAGGTTTATACGTCTACTCCATCCACATGCACCGGTGGTCGGCTCTCCGACGAGCAGCGCACCAGCTTCTCTCATGCCTGAGACGAAGTGCTCACATGCACTACAGCAACCTGCGTTTATGAGAACCGCTACCCGGCCCTTATACCTCCAGGGCCCCCTGGGTTTAGCGACCGCTACGGCTTTATCGTACACGTTCGTCCCAGGTCTTCTCAGAAAGCTTATGCTACATAGAACAGGTCTGTCTATAAACCGGCCGATGACCGCTTCGGCGGAGCCATCCGAGCCTCCCCCGTTATCCCTAACATCTATCACCAAATACCTTGTCTCCCTGAGGGCCTCGAGGGCATCGTCGAAAAGCTTCGTGAAACCGGCGCCTTCTAGGAACGCGGCGATCCTGATGTAACCGGCTTCCGCGTTTAGCCTCCTGTATGATACTACTTTACCCCCTCTCGACCACCTTCGTCTCACGAGTCTAACGTCGAAAACCCCTGCGCCGAGTCTGTAAACAGTCAACTTTACACGGCTTCCAGGCTTTCCTAGAAGCATCTGCGTTAAAGCCCATCTCCTTCTCGCATAAACTGTTGCACCGAAGGCCCTCTCCAGAAGACCCTGGAACGTTTTCATGGCGTCCACATCGTCGACCGCCAACACAACGTCTCCTGGCTTAAGAGATGTAGATTTGTCGGCCTCGAGAACCGCTATAACCCCCTCCTCCACAAGCGTAAGCCTGATCGGCGGTGTTAGTAAAACCGGTTTACCAGGCCATTCAAGCCTTGTATGGTAATCGTTCAACCTATTCACAAGCTCCTCCATAAGCCTATACGCCGACGCCCAGTCGGATGCTTCCATGACTCTGCCTCTATACTCGTCGAGTAGACTATCGTCTAGGAAGCCGGCGTACTCCATCATCGGATAGTTGTCTTTCAACTCCCTCCAGAGTACTTCAAGGACCTCGACAGGTTTAAGCTCCCCACCACTCCGGTTCATAGTAGAATCTACGGTTTATTTTTTAAAATAGGTTTTTAGCGTTTCACCGGGGCTCGCTAGATAGTACAAACAATAAATAGTATGTCGGCTCAAAAGGTTTGTCGGTGAACCCGAGTGGGGGAGCGTGAAGACGAGGTATACCTCGTCGGGTATGCGCACATAGATCTATCCTGGCTGTGGCCTAGAAGCGAGACGATTCATGAGATCTGCCCGAGGACGTTCTCTTCGGTCTTAAACTTGATGGAAACCTATCCTGACCTATGCTTCAGCTTCGGCTCTGCGCAGGCTTACAGCTGGATGGAGAGATACTATCCAGAGATCTTTAGACGGATCGAGAGGTTCGTTAAGGAGGGTCGTTGGGAGGTCGTCGGAGGTTCGTGGGTTGAACATAACGCCAACATCATCTCCGGGGAATCCCTCGTCCGCCAGTATCTCATGGGGAAACGCTATTTTATGGAGAAGTTCGGCGTCGACGTGAAGGTGGCTTGGCTCCCAGACTGCTTCGGCTTCTGCTGGACTATGCCCCAGATTTTAAAGAAATGCGGAATCGACTACTTTATGACGGCAAAGCTTAACTGGCAGATCGAAAGGATGAAGCCTCCGATACCGTTTCCATACCACGTCTTCTGGTGGCAATCTCCCGACGGCTCACGCGTACTAGCCTACCAAACCGTAGGGGGCTATAACGACCGCGTAGTAAAAGAGAGAATTTTAGCCCAGCTTGAGAAGCTCAAAAAGCTCCATAAAATCGGTAGACTGATGGTGGTCTTTGGACACGGAGACCACGGCGGAGGCCCCACCAAGGACATGGTCGAAAGAGCGTTGATGATGAAAAAGGACCCAAGTTTTCCAAAGGTCAGGTTTTCCCGTGCAGAGGAGTATTTTGAAGAGTTAAAGTCGCTTTCTAAGGAGAAGGAGTATCCCGTCGTCAATGATGAGCTTTATCTGAAAACTCATAGGGGAACCTTCACTACGGAGGCCTTCGTCAAGAGGGCGAACAGAAGATGCGAGGTGCTGCTTTTAAACGCCGAGAAGTTTTCCACGCTGGCTAGGAGGTTCGGCTTTAGATACCCGCAGGCCGAGCTGGTAGAGTGCTGGAAGAAGCTACTTTTCGGGCAGGTACACGACCAGATAGACGGAACCTCAATAGATGAGGTCTACAGGGATGCGGCGACGGACTACGCCGACATAACCCATACGGCTCAGAGAATCCTAAACAGCGCCCTTAAAACCATTTCATCGCACATCGACACCGCTGGAGAGGGTGAGTATGCCCTAGTCGTTTTCAACCCCTTAGCCTGGGAGAGGAACGATATAGTGAAAGTAAGTTTGTCTTCGATAGACATCACGAATCCATGCGTTCTAGACTTGGAAGGCGAATCCGTCCCCTACCAGCTGGTGGAGGAAGATGGGGAGCAAATGCTGATCTTCCTAGCCGAGGATGTCCCGGCTCTAGGGTATAAGCTGTACTATATCGCACCGGCCGGGGGAGAAAGAGGGTTTGAAACAGATATAGCCGTGAGGGAATGCGAGAACATCTTGGAAAACAGGTTTTTCAGGGTGCGGATAGACCCTGAAACCGGATGCGTAGCCAGCCTGTTCGACAAACGGAATGATAGAGAGGTTTTCGACGGTTCGAGAGGAGGCAATATTCTAGAGATATACGAGGATGAGCCTCCGACCGCGTGGGGTGAGCCGGCGTGGAATATATACTTAGGAAGACGGTTTGAGCCTGAGCTCGTATCGGTCGAGGTTGTCGAGAAGGGGCCTGTGAGAGGTAGGGTTCGTATAACGAAGGTCTTTGGAAAGTCGAAGTTTACCCAAGACGTAATCCTCTACATGAATACACCCCGCGTCGACTTCGAGCTACGTATAGACTGGCATGAACATCATAAATTCGCTAAGGTGAGCTTTCCGTTCAACATTTCAACCTACTACGCTACCTATGAAATACCGTACGGAGCCATTCAGCGCTTCGACCATAGCCTAGACGACCCAGCGTATGAGATATCTATGCCACCACGGAGATGGGAGAAGTCTGACCGCGCCAAGTTCGAGGTGCCTGCTCTGCAATGGGTGGACGTGACGGATAAGACGGGAGAATACGGTGTGAGCCTGTTCAACGATAGTAAACACGGTTTCTCCTTCGAGGCTAATACGCTTAGGATGAGCCTAGTGAGGGGGCAGAGACGCGGATACCCATTCCACGTATACACGCTTAGACTCCTCCCTGACTCCTGGTCTGACCAATCAGACAACTTCATAGTCGGCGAGCACCTAGTCAAATACGCTGTTTACCCGCATAGAGGCGACTGGAGGAGCGCCTCGACTGTGCGTAAGGCGTATGAGTTCAACTACCCGCTTCTCACGGTGGTGGAACCCCATCATGAGGGTGAGCTACCGCCCTCATACTCTTTCATCAGAGTATCCCCGGAGAACATAGTCCTCACGGTCGTGAAGAAGGCTGAAGACTCTGAAGAAACCGTCATAAGGCTGTACGAGGCGCATAACAAGGATACGAAAGCGGTGATACATTTCGATAAAGCCCCCTCAGAGATGTATGAAACGGACCTAATGGAGTGGAGTAAGTACATAAAAGAAAAACTACCGGTCTCAGGCAACCACGTACAGGTCCCGGTGGCCCATAGCGAAATCAAAACATTCATCGTCAAATTCTGAGAACAATATTCCATCCAACGCCTTTTCTATAGACGCATAAGGCTACCAGAATCTAGCATATTTCTCGACGATCTCTGTCACCTTTTTCACGCGGTTAATGTCGCCGTCAGGGGGTACTTGGTCCGCAACCCCCATGATGAATTTGCCGCCTTCGAGATGGTGCTCGATTATGCTAAACACCATATCCCTAAGAAGTCGCTCAGGATACTGGGTGCTGAAGTAGACCCCAGGTAGCCCACCACAGTATGAGCCTATCTTGAAGAGTCGCCTCACCATACCCCCGCTTCTAAGGAAAGCATCCCCTCAGCTTGTCTTCATAGGGTAGGTTCCGTATTTTTCGGCGGTTAGGTACATGGCTATGGCGTTTTCAGGAGGAACATACCTAGTTAGGCAGTTGCATGTGCTTAGGATGTAGCCTCCTCCCGGGGCCACCTCGCGTATTAGCCGCCTAACCTCAGCCTCGACCTCAACGGCCGAGCCGAGGGTCATCAGGTAGTCTAGGTCTAGGTTGCCCATGAGGCAGAGCCTGTCCCCCCAGCGTCTCTTGATAGCCACTATATCCACCCCTGCGTTAGGCTGGAGGCTGTGTAAGCCGTCGAAACCGGCCTTGACTATGTCTTCGACGAGCGGGGTCACGTTTCCGTCTGAATGCAGCATAGCCGGAAGCCCCAGCCTGTGAGCCTGCGACGCCTCACCGGCTAGGTAGGGGAACACAAACTCCCTCATATACCTCGGGGGGATAAACGGGCCCTTATCGTAAGCCAGGTCGTCTCCTACGAGTATAACGTGGGCTCCGGCTTCTGCGTAAAGCTTTATAACTTCAAGGTTGAAGCGGTAAACTTCCTCGACCACGTGTTTAAGAGCAGCCGGGTGCGTGTACATCGTTTTCACATAGTTCTCTAGACCCATCAACGGGTACACGGAGTCGAAGACCCCGGGCACCTGTGCGAACACGCAGAAATCCGTTTGTTTAACCCACCGCTCGATCCCTGAGGTGTTGAATAGGGAGATGTCGGGCATCCTAAACTGTTTCATATCCTCCGGCGTAGCGAGGCCATGTTTCAGATAACGCCTCGTCTTACCGCTCTCGACCCACCTATTTCCGACCCAATCTTGGTATATAGGATAGCCCTTATCCGTCCTCCCCACAAGCTCGACCTTAGGCCCACCGCTTAGAAACGTGTTCACTATATCCATCTTAAGCATGTTACGGGCCTTCACATGGGCATCAAACCAGTCTCCTACAGGCTCGCCTAGGAGGGCGGATATAAGCTCGCCGTGGAAATCGAGCTCCCCCTTAGGCACCTTATCAGGCTCCTCAAGGCTTAAAGCCCGGTAAACCCTCTCAACTTTATCCATTTCAACCGCCTCAGAACTACAGGCACCACATGTACCGCTCCATAGCCTCCGCCACAGCCTCTATGTTCTCAAGAGGTGTCGGCGGATGTATCTCGGCCTCGAGCATCAACCCACCCTTCCTCATAGCCAGCGTCTCCACCACATGTCCTATATATCTTTTAATCTCCTCAGGCTTCCCGAACGGGACTAGACGCTGCCTATCTATATCGAGGTCCACGCACACCCTACCTTTACAGGCCGAAGCTATGTTCTCTAGGCCGTTAACCCTGTCTTGGATGTTTAAGACGCTGACGCCTGCTTCTATGAGCTGGTCTAGGACCTCCACCACATGCCCGTCCGTGTGGAGGTATACGTGGACCCCCCTATCCCTTATACGTCTAAATATCCTCCGATAACTCGGATATATGAACTCCCTAAACGTCTCAGGGCTTATGGGCATCCTAGTCTGAGTCCCCAAGTCATCCCCGAAATAGAAGATGTCTATCCTACCGGATTCCAAGAACTTATCGACAAGCCTGAGGTTATACTCGGTGAGCATCTCGATAAGCTCGTATATCTGAGGAGGCTTACGTATGAAATCCCTCATGAGGTTGGTGAACCCTCTTAGGTAGTAGAGCCTCTGGAAGAAGAAACCGTGGGGCATACCCGCGATCACCAACTCACCCATCTCCCTAGCTCTGTCTAAACCCTCGAAGACTCTATCCCACGGCGTCAACCGGTCCGAGCCCTCGACGGGTACGCCGCGCTCCGGGTCAGGGAAACTATAGTCCTTAAAGCTTTCCCAGCTTTCGAGAGGATGCTCTACAACCTGACCCTGGAAACCCTCTATGTTGAAGCTCCAGACGCATCCGAAGGGATCTCTTAAGGTCCGGTTTATTCTTAGCACGCCGGGCTTCTCGCCGTATTTTACGCTTCCAGGCTTAAACCCTGGGAAAACGAGGGGATGTCTCAAAGCAACTTCCTCAAGCCTCTCCCGGTAGGTGTTCCATAGAGGCCACATGACCGTTATACGGCAAGGTATATACTCCGGCTCCCTAAACTCGACACATCTCAGATAATTCTCCCTCCAAGAGACGGTGGCTCTCCTCACAGACATGGCGATCACCCGCACACTCTTAGCTTTTTTTAAAGGTGGGGAAGTTGATAGCTTTACCCCTTCCCAGCCGCCTAGTTTTTGCACGTTTTCGCCTCCTCACCATGGCGTGAGGTCAGGCTTCACGGCTATTGGAGTTTGATACGGGAACGTTTTACTCCCATGGAAGTTTACACCGGATAAGGTCTACCATCCCTCCGTGCCATTCCGCGTCCGCGACCGTGAAATGCGCCTCCAAAGGCTCACGACTACGCAACAGTTTAACCATGACGTGGTTCCAGCCTCGTTTGAGAACCGCGGTGGTGTAGTTGGAGCCGTCGCCGCCGTAATTGGGACGTAGCGGGACGACCCTATGGGTTTCATGGATCATCTCACCGTTCAGCCAAAGCCGCATCCGACCGTTGTTGGGTACACCCAATACAACCCTCCGCGTCTCAGGAGAATAGATGAAGTGGCGCAGGTATACGATTCCGGGCTTCCCCTCGAAGAACGGCTCCACCTCAAGGGTGTTCTCAGGCCAAGAAACAACCCTCCAACCCTCGCCGGGCTCCATTAGCCCAGCATCCTCCTCCGGTGGGAAACACGCGTCTAAGGAGAGGGGGGCTCTGAAGACCTCTGAAACTAACCAGCGGAACCCGCCGACGAAGCACAGCGGAAGACGGAGGAGCCCAGGTCTCCCGTCTAGAGATACCTCCACGGTTCCTCTGTTAGAGGTGTTTATATCGTTAACGGACGCGGTAACGGAAAATTTAAGCTCAACCCTACCCCCAGCAGGCAGCCTTATACGCTGTGTACGAGAGGGGTTTAAAACCCATTTGCCGGGGGTTTGAACGGTTACGGTTCCAGAGACCGGCACGGGCCTCGTGTTCTCGACTATCACGCTGAACATGCTCGGCTTACCAGGAAGCAGCACCGGGCCGTCTAGGTAGACGATCGATGCTTTCACGGCGACTAGATCGAAGTCGAGACGGTTAGGCTCTCTCCCCCAAAGCTCTTTCACCCTCTCTACAGAGCCTCTGAGCACCGTCTCTGCCATGGATAAGTCATCGACCTGGCCGAGCCTGACCCGCGTATCGAAGAAAGAGAGGACCTTCTCACCTATTCTGCATACATCCCTCGTAAGCTCGTTCAAATCGGCGGGTACGTGGATGTTCCTTATCCCTTTGCTCACCACCACTTTATCGCCGAGCGGTTCGACCCATTCTCTAGGAAGACCCTTTCTACCGGCTATGATCCCCCATATCGCCCCAACGGTCGCGCCGGTACAGTCGGTGTCCCATCCACAGTTCACGGCCTTGCACATGGCATCTCCGAAATCCTCCCCGTAGAGCAGCCCGATCGTCTGGAAACCCAGGTTTATCGGAGAGTACTGAGCTACCGGGCTATAGGCCACCTCTTTGACTTTTTCACGAGCCTCCCGCCAATCCAAACCGGAAAGGTATGCCCTGAGAGCCGTTCGAACAGCCTTAGACGTCAGACAATTCTCCGGGATCGCTGAGAGACCGATCTCCACCAGCTCGACCCGGTCTTCGATGAGGAAAGCAGACGACTCGACCACCGCGTTGAAGACTTCACCGTAGACGGATTCTCCCCCGGCGTGGTCGCATATGGCGTCTTGATAGGCATACCATGCAGCTATGTGAGGGGCGCCAGGCGCTATACAAGCCCAGATCTCCGAGCGGATCGGGCTACCCATGCAGTCCTTAAACCAGTTGTTATACCACCCGGAGACCGGGGGCTGAAGCCCCTTCTTCAGGTTGGTCTTATGCAGCCCGTATTCGTCGTAGTTGTATAAGATGCAATCAAGCCAGTATTCAGCCAGGTCCCTCGCGGTAAGGTGGAGTCCACGGTCCTTCAAGGCTTGAAGCCATACCAGTTGGATTTCCAAGTCGTCGTTCGGTACCCCTCCTTCGACAAGCTTGGGGTACCACCACACGTCGAACATCTCTTCCTGACCCCATATCCGTTCGAGGGGGGCGCCCAACGTGCCGCCTGCGTTTTTACCCAGCCAACAGCCATACACTTTATCGTAATACTTCTCTTTGCTGAGTTTAACGATAGGCATGAAACCGACCTATAGCTGAGGTTCTGTCTCTAACTTTATATCTCTTTCTTCCCACCGATCTGCCTACAGAGTTTGAAATGAACGACCGGGAGAGGTTTCTAGCTACCGTGGGTTTTCGAAAGGCCGATAGATACCCGTACTGGGAGCTTGGGATCTGGGGGCAGACCTACGATAGGTGGCTTCTCGAAGGTTTAAGCGAGGATGAGCTTAGAGGGGACTGGTTCAGGGGCGAGCCTAAGTTCGCTAGATTGGATAAAAGAGATTTTATACCTCTGAACCTGGGGCCGGTTCCAGGGTTTGAGGAGAAAGTGATCAGCGAGGATGACCGTTACGTCGTTTTCAGAGATAAGTGGGGTCGGGTTCGGAGGGGGTTGAAAGAGGGAGAGGCTCATGGTACTAGGGCATCGATGGACACCTACATAGACTTCTTCGTTAAGGACCGTGAAAGCTTTCGAGTATTTAAAAAGCACTTCGACCCATACGACCCGAGACGCTACCCTAAGAACTGGGAAGAACTGAAGAGAAAATGGATGAACAGGGATTATCCGCTTTATCTAACCGAGAACTGCGGTTTCGGCGGGTTGTACTGGAACCTGAGGAACATGATGGGTACCGTTAGGCTATCCACAGCCTTCTACAAGACGCCGGGTTTAATACATGAGATCTTGGATTTCATGGTAGATTTCTTTACCAAGGCTACGGAGAAGGCCTTGAGGGAGGTCGAGGTCGACGCCTTCATCTTTAACGAGGATTTCGCGTACAAAGGGGGACCTATGATCTCTCCGAAGATTTTCCGAGAGTTCCTTCTCCCAAGGTACGAGGAGATGATCAAGTATCTACGAGATCATGGAGTGAAGGTCGTAGAGCTGGATAGCGATGGAAATACAGAGCCTTTAATCCCCCTCATTATCGAGGCTGGCATCGACGCTCACTGGCCTCTAGAAGCCGCTTCGAACATGAACCCCGTGACTATCAGAAGAAAATACGGTGAAGAACTGGCTTTATACGGTGGAATAGATAAGAGGGCTCTAGCCGCTGGGAGGAAAGCCATAGAGAGGGAGGTTTCCGAGAAAATCCTACCTATGGTCGAGCTTGGAGGCTACATCCCGACGGTCGACCATACGATACCCCCAGATGTACCTCTGAAAAATTTCCTCTACTACTTAGAGCTTAAACGCAAAATCGCCGAGAAGTATCTCTAACTAGGAGTTGAGCCACAGATTTTGAAAACTGTAGACTTTAACGCAGCTCCAAAGACCCACCTCTTCGAGTTATTTAGCTTTCGCCTTGGTTTTCTCGCGGATTAATGGGTTGAACATGCACCGCTCTTTATGGCATGTGGGGTTTTTATCCCAGAGCGTGCATCTCCCGATGAGTTCCTTAGGCTTCGGTATCGGCAGCTCGTAGCCGAACTCCTTCTTGAAAACCCGGACTGCATGTAGTATGACCACATAGGACGCCAGCCTACAGCAGTGGGGACCGCCTCTCTTAGCAACCTCGTTCAAAGCTTCAGCCGTGTATCTGAGAGCTAGGCTCCGCTCCTTATCGTGGTAGGGCGTCGCCTTAGTCACTATGCTGACGGCTATCCCCAAGCCCACGGCGGCTCCGCAGTTCCCCATGAAGCCACATGCCGCCGCCGGTGTCTTGGCACCCCTCTTCAAGGCCTCTTCGACGTGTTTATCGGTGAACGGGTATCCGTTGTTCCTGAGAGCCGCGATGAGAACACCCGGCACTATGGTGTGGTGCCAGGGTCCGTTTGCAGGCATCTCAGGCGTTAGGTCCCATAGCCTCCTCAGCTCGTCTATCACGTTCTCGAACATGACTATGGGGTCTTTCTCCTTCCTAGCGATCACGACCTTGAAGATCGTCGGTAGGAAGACCTTATACCGTCCAGGTACGAAGGAGCCTCTAGCCCTAGACGACTTAAGCCGGAACTCGTCGTACCAAGGGGTGTTTTTCAGCTCCTCCATCGTGACTGGAACCGGTTCCCTCTCGAGGGGCTCTGCACCACTCATAGGCTCTCAATGGTATAACTTTGCAGAGTTAATAAAAGCGTTTTGGAAAGCCTAAGGTGTAAACGGCCTGGGAGGTAGCGTTCTACCGTCTAACGGCTACTATGAAGCCTATGAAGAAGCCCAGCCCGATGGGGAGCACCGTTAGGATGCTGAAGGCCGATATGAGGGATTGGATCAACGGGTAGACCTTAGACCACTCCAGCCCGATCTTCGAGATGAACTCTTCGAGCCCTCCGAGCTGCCATATGTCTAGGATCACCCCCACCGCCATGACCCCCACCAGGGCCAACACGTATTTGATCGCCTTAACCGAGAAGTATCCTAGCATAAGGCCTAGACAGAACTTTACGATAAACGACGCCATCGTCACAGGCTGGGATAGAAGCTCAGACAGCAGGTCTTCCAAGCCGATATCTGTTTGGCATAGCGACGGCTGCGCCATGCCTAGGGAGGATATAAGGACCAGCGTTAGCGATAAGAGAACCGTCTTCCTGGCTTTCATACGCATCTTCATCTTCCGTATCCCAGGATAAAAGGATAGCGGTGGGAAACCGTTTAAAAGCGGTAGCTGCTCAGTTTAGCTCGATGGCTTTTGAGCGGTGAGGCTGCTCAGGTATCGGTTAGGGAAGAGGCCTTAGACCTGACGACGTACCTAGTGGGCCCGGAGGATAAGAACCCGCCTATAGAGAGGGACCCGAGGTGGTGGGTGTACCCGTATGCTATGCAAGACTTTATACTAGGCGTTAAAGCGGTGAGACGGTATAAGGCGGTTATACTCGAAAACGAGTATCTTAAACTCGTCGTCCTACCAGAGCTGGGGGGACGGTTATACCAGGTGATCGATAAGACTACCGGTGAGGAGTTCTTCTACTGCAACCATGTGATTAAACCCGCTCGTATAGGGCTTAGGGGAGCGTGGCTAAGCGGAGGGGTGGAGTTCAACTTCCCGAACGGGCATACGGTGACCACGGTTTCACCTGTCCTCTACAAGGTCGAGAAGCATCCAGATGGAAGTGCGTCCATAATCATAGGAGACCACGAGTATGTCTCCCGGATGAGCTGGTCCGTGACGCTGACCCTGAGGCCGGGTAAGGCGTACATCGAAGAACGCGTCAGGCTTTTCAACCACACACCTCTCCCCCAGCGATACTGGTTCTGGTCCAACAGCGCGGTGCACGCCACGCCTGGGCTTAGGTTCGTGACCCCGGCTAGGAGGGCTTTGACGAGTCTAGGCATAATACCCTACCCGTTCTACAAGCGTAGAGACTACAGCTGGTATAGGGTGTGGGAGCATGCTTCAGACACCTTCAGCCTGGAGGCGGATGAGGACTTCTTCGGCTGGTATCTCCACGACCTAGACAGGGGAGGCGTCCACGTAGCGTGCAGGTACGAAGTCGAGGGGAAGAAGCTCTTTACCTGGGGGACTGCGGATTCCGGCATGATCTGGGTGGACCATCTGACAGACTTCGACGGTCAATACTGCGAGATCCAGTCTGGCAGGTTTCTCACCCAGTTCGAGTACGAGTTTATGGAGCCGCACTTCCTAGAGGAGTGGGTTGAATACTGGTATCCGATACATGGTACAGGCGGGTTCGTATACGCCAACAGGGACGTGGCGCTTAACCTGGAGACGTCAGACTGCGAGGTTAAGGTGACCTTATACCCGACGGGGAGCTTCAGAAACGCCGTGTTGAAGGTCGAGGTCGACGGGGTAGATGGTTGGGAGCGGAGGATAGACCTTGAACCCGGCAGACCGAGTGTCGAGGTCTTCCACGTAGCGGAGGAGCTGGGGTCTAAGACCATCAGAATCCATCTGACCTCTGAAGACGATGTGGAGATTCTTTCCTATGTTAAGCGGCCTGAAGAAAAGCGAGAGGGAGAGGCCGTTAAACCCAAGCATACACCTGAACCAACTGGAACCGCTGAGGAGCTTTACTTCAAGGGCGTCTACATGGCTAAGAAGGGGTTTGAGGATGAGGCGCTGAAGTTCTTCAGCAAGGCCCTGGAGAAAGACCCCGGCTTCTCGCAGGCTAAGGTCGACAGAGCGGTGATCCTTATCAAAAGAGGGCTTTTCGACATGGCCGTTAAAGACCTCAGAGAGGCCGTCGAACGCATACTCACGGCCGAGCGTGAGAGAGGCTTTGCATCCAAGTTGAATAGGTATCCAGGCTTGGATAGAGTCTACTACTACCTCGGCGTAGCCTATAGGTTGATGGGGCGGCTGGAGGAGGCTAGGGAGTGCTTCTGGAGGCTTATAGTAAGCCGGGGCTATGCATCTCTCGGGTTCTACTTCCTAGGCGAGATAGCCCTGCTCGAAGGTAGGCTTGAAGAGGCGTTACGTATGTTGCAGAGGGCTTTGAGGCTCGACCCTGTAGATGTCAAGGCTAAGACGTTGACCGCTGCGGTCTTGAGAAGATTGGGCAAGGTCGAGGAGGCTATTAAGCTTATACGCGAGGTTTTGGAAGACGAGCCGTTAAGCCTCATGGCTAACTTCGAGCTCATGCTAGCCTATGAGACGCAAGGCTTGAGCGATAAGGCCGAGGAGGCCCGTAGGACGGTCGAAGCCCTGCTTTATAGGCCTAGAAACCCGATGTTCGTCGACGAGTCTACGCCACCATACTATAGTCTCGGCCACTACCTAGAGCTCGGGGTTCAGTACGAAGAGGCGGGGCTTTACGAGGAGGCCGTTAGGGTCTTCTCTATGGGCCTCGATAAGCCCGTCAGATACCCGCTCATAACGTATCATCTAGCCTATTGTCTAGATAGGCTGGGTAAGACTGAGGAAGCCGCCAGGATGTTCGAAGAGGCTTCGACGATGAGTATAGAGTACGTCTTTCCGTACCACCTCGAATCGGTTAAGGTGTTTAAACGGGCGTTGGAGTTCAACCCTGGGGACGGAAACGCGATGTATCTCTTAGGCCTACTACTGTATGCCAAGGGTAGGAGGGACGAGGCTGTAGAGTGGTGGAAACGGTCGCTCGAGGCGAACCCGAACAATCCGCTGGCTCATAGGAACCTCGGCCTAGCCTACTGGAGGCATAGGCGGGACTACACGACGGCGTTAAGCCACTACCGTGAGGCACTACGGTTAGATCCCCACAACTCGAGGCTTTACGTCGAGTTCGACCAATTGTGCGAGGAGGCGCCTCTAGACCTCGTGGAGGAGCGGGTTAAAGTCTTGGAATCCGCTCCAGAGGATGTTATGAAGGACGACTACGTGGCCGAGCGCCTAGCTAGGGCCTACACGGCCGCCGGGAGGCTTCTAGACGCCTATAGGGTGCTTACAAGCCGTAAGTTCTATCCGTGGGAAGGAGCCACCGCTACGAGGAAGCTCTACAGAGACGTATGCGTTAAATTGGGTTCGAAAGCGTTGGAATCTGGTAACCCCGAGGAGGCTGTGAAGTTCTTCAAGGCAGCTCTCGAGTTTCCGAGGAACATAGGCGTAGGCCGGCCACCCGGCTATGTCGACAGAGAAGCCTTGGAGCTGCTGGCTAAGGCCTACGAGACTTTGGGAGACCTGGAATCCGCGAGACGCGTCAGGGAATCCGTCGCCGAGTCTTAAGCCTCCCTCTTTCTCTCCGATCCACGGGTTAGAAACGCTTAAACACGATTCTAGTGTAAAGTATCTTCCTGGGAGTCTTATGGAGTATGGCATAGCCGTGGACCTAGGGGCTACGAACGTTAGGGTCGTGGCGGGTACGCGGGATGGAAGATTCCTAGCTAGGATCTCTGAGCGTACGAATCTATTGGAGGGCGCGGATGCCATCAGCCGGCAGCTGATAGCACTGATCAAGAGGCTTATAGCCGAGACGGGTCTCGAGCAGCGTGATATGGCCGGTATAGGCGTCGGAGCCTTCGGGCCTCAAGACCCTGTGAGAGGGGGGATAGTTAACCCGGCTAATGCGCCCTACGATTTCATACCTGTGAGGGGGCCTCTGGAGGAGGCTTTCCATGTACCCGTCGAGGTTCACAACGACTGTGTGGCCGCCGTCATAGGTGAGAAGTTTTACGGCGCGGGTAGGGGCTTGGATAACGTGGTTTACATAACGATAAGCACCGGTATAGGTGCAGGGGTATACGTGGATGGCCGGTTACTGCTCGGTAAAGACGGGAACGCGCATGAGATAGGTCACATAGTCGTCGACTACGAGAGGAGGCTCGTCTGCGGATGCGGTAAACGCGGCCATTGGGAGGCCTACTGCTCGGGGAAGAACATACCGAACTATGTGAAGCTGATAGTCGAAAGCGAAGACAGGTTCGACGAGTTTAAACGAAGCCGCCTATGGGAGGCATCTGGAGGAAGCTTAGACGGTGTGACCGCTAAGGCCGTCTACGACGGGGCTAAGGCCGGGGATGAACTCTGCATAGACCTCGTGGAGCGTATAGGCCTTCTAAACGCTATGGGAGTCGCCTCGGCTATAAACGTCTACGACCCGGAGCTCGTGACACTGGGCGGAGCCGTAACCCTCAACAACGTCGAACAGGTTCTCAACCCCATAAGACGGCATTTCAGAGACTACATCGTGAACCGTGAAGCAGAGGTGAAGGTGACGCCTTTAGGAGGAGACATAGGGCTCTACGGGGCCTTAGCGATGGCTTTCAGACTTCATAAGCGGTAGGGAACAGGCTCAAAGACCTTAACCGTCGACCAAACCTAGGTCTAGGAGAAGCTCACAGGCTTTACATAGGTCCCCTGGAGTCGGAGCCCCGCATATTTTACATCTTCCAGCCTTCGGCGCAGCGACCTGGTCTCTAAGGGCATCGGCCAGCTTCTCGAAGCTTCTCAGGAGTATGAACAGTATACCCGGATGCCTATCCTCCAGCCTAGCCAGCATCGCCCGGATATCGGTTCTCAGAGAGGAGCCGGCGTAGGGACACTGGGTCGGCTGGAACTCTATAGCGGTTAAGACGGCGTATAGGGTGACCTCCTTTTCAGGCACAAGCATCAGAGGCTTAACCCTGGTCGGGATCCCCTCGAACCTGCTCATTGTTACGGGTCCTGAAACCGTGAACCTGTAGATGTCGCCGTGCGCCAGGTTCAACATGTAGGTTTGAACCACGTCGTCAAGGTTATGCGCCGTAGCTATCTTGTCGAGCTTAAGCTCCTCCGCGGCGATGTTCAACGCTCTACGGCGTAGTATCCCACAGTAGACGCACGGCCGAGGCTTGAGACCCTTCTCCAAGGCCCGCTCGACCAGTCGGTCGAGAGAGAGCCCAAACAGCTTCCTGAAGCTGTAAACATGGTGCGGAACACCGAGCCTCTTACAGGCCTTTGAGGCTATCCTCAGGGCGGCTCTACGGTATCCACGTATACCCTCGTCTATGGTCACGGCTATGAGCCGGGCTTTGGGAAACCTAGCCTCGATCTTCGCCAGTATATGGAGTAGGGTCATGCTGTCCTTGCCGCCTGAGAGGGCTAACCCGATCCTATCGTCGGGGTTGAACATCCTATACCTTCTTATGGCGAGGTATACCCTGTCTTCGATAGACCTTAGGAAGTGTTTACGGCATAAAACCTCGCCTGAGTAGGGTCTTCGGTAGACGGCTTCTCCGCCGCATCTCTGGCATCTAAGCGTCACCTCGTTTCCTCCTCCACGCTAACGTAGGACTCCGAACCGGAGAAAGGTTAAGCCGATGTTCAAGACCAATAGGCCGATGCCGAATACGTTTAACGCTATCGATGCGGCTTTACGGAGAAGACCGTTTTCGACCCTGTCGAGGAAAGCCTCTATGAAACCGTACCCGTCGAACGGATAAACAGGTAGCATGTTGAACACCGCTAGGGCGATGTTGATGCTACACGTATACATCACCAGTATGTACGCGGTGAACGTCGCAGACCGCGGGATAAGATCCCCGAATATCGTTGGGCTGTAGGGATAGATGTAGAACCTAATACCCAGCCTATACGGTGGGCCTGGAAGCGTCACGTTGAAAACCCCCTTATCGGTTTTAACCACGACCCTGCTGGTTAGGTTTAGGCTTCTAAGCTCCCTCAACGGGTCCGTGTACGGCGTAACCAGCGGGATCGAGGGGCGGGTTAAACCGAGCTTGACGCCGTTAACCTCTTCTACGATGCTCCACCGGTCTAAACCGAGCCCGTATAGAGGGCTGTCGGGGCTGACGCTGTAGACCAGGAGCCCCTGAGGCGGTTGGAAGAACACGTTTAACACTAGGAAGGCTATGAAGGCTAAGGCTAGGTTAGCCGACGGGCCGGAAGATAAGACCCTAAGCCTAGAGAGGGTTCTGGACTTTCTGAAACTCTCTTCGTCGGGCTCGACGAAGCCTCCGAAGAGGAGAAACACGACTATTATCCCGGCGGATTTGACCGGGATGTTCTCAAGCCTAGCTACGACCCCATGTAGAAGCTCATGGAACGTTAGACCTAGAAGGATCGCGGGTAGAAAGTAGAGAAGCGGCTCTAGACCAACAGTTATACCCGGGAGTATCGGTATAAACCCTAAGGCTTCCTCAGGCTTCATGAAGAACTTGAACAGGTTTTCGGCTAAGATGTATACGGAGAACAGGGCTAACCCGAACGCTATGAATATGCTCACCGTAGAGTAGAGGCTCCAGAAACCGCTGAACCTAGCCGATAGGTCGTCCAGAAGCCTGTTGAACCTAGCCGTCTTGTACAGCATGACCAAGGGCTTAACCTCAAACCCCTTCTTCTCGAGCTTCAGGTACTCGGCGAGCTTATAGAATATGAGCCACGCCGCCAGAACCGTTAGCAAAACGGTGAGAGAGTGAACCGGCCAGGTCAAAACGCTACACCTCCAGCCTCCTCCTAGCCGGCGGCCTCTCGGAGAGAATCTCCCTGAAGACGGCCTCGAAGCCCTCATCTTCGGATAGAACCCTCTTGATGAAGAGCCCCGTCCGGCCACGTTCGTCTCTCCGCTTCAGAACCCGGACACGCTCCCTGACTACATCGACGCTCACCCCGAGCTCCCTGGCGACCTCTGATTCAAAACCCTCGACAGGATACTCCAGATGCCCCTCTGGAGTCGGCTTAACGAGCGTAAGCCGCTTGGTGCACCCGGAAACCCTTAAACCCATCTCTAGCTCCCTCAACGAGACCATGCCGCCGAACCTGTAAAACTCAAGCTCTCTAGGTCTGAAATCCATGAGGGGAAGGGTGACGGATATCTTCTCCTCAGGGTCGAGGTATATGTGGGCTTTAGGTGTGTTACCCGGTGTAGCCTGGGTTAAGACCCGGCTGAAGATTTTGAACCCGTTGACGAGTAGGCACGTCTCGACGATGTAGCTCGGCGTCGGCTGTAGGATTATTATGTCTACGTCGCTGTCCTCGTCGACATCTCCACGCGCCACGCTTCCGTGAACCCAACCCTCGAGGTTGAACCTCCTAAGCGCCTTGAGAACCCTAGACGCCTCCGTTCTAAGCTTGTCGAGGATCCTCCAACGCTCAGGGGTGTAGACTACCTCTAAAACCTCCCTCAACCTCAGGGGCTTCTCAGCCATCGTCCGGGTAGGTTATTATAACCCACCATTAATAAGGGTAGCTGATTCCCCCAGTTTAAACGACTCTTAGCCATAAGGTATAAAACCCTGCTTCGGGATTTGTTAGATTCTAGAGAGGCCGATCCATGAACGTCTTCAGGATAAGGATTCCGAAGAAGAGAGTCGGCGTAGTGATAGGCTCTAAGGGAGAGGTTAAACGTAGGATCGAGAAGAGCTGCCGGGTTAAACTTAACATAGACAGCTCGACGGGGGATGTCGAGATAGTTCAGACAGACGAGGGAGACCCGGTCAGCTGCCTGATAGCGAAGAACATAGTCATGGCCATAGGCAGGGGCTTCAGCCCAGAGAGGGCGTTTAGGCTTCTAGATGAAGACGCTATGCTAGAGATAATAGACCTCAAAGACGACCTAGGTTTTAGCAAGAACGCGGTTAAGAGAATCCAAGGCAGGATCATAGGGCGGGAGGGTAAGGCCAGGAGGATGATAGAGGAGCTCACAGGCGTATACATATCGGTCTACGGAGACACCGTAGCCCTCATAGGGAAGAGCCCCTGGTTCGAGGTGGCTAAGGAGGCTGTTTGGATGCTTATCGAAGGCCGTCAGCATAGCACGGTTTATAAATACCTCACTAGAGAGCGTAGAAGAATAAAGAGGCTTGAGATGGACATATGGAAGAGACCGGAGGAGATGATCTAGGCCATCATATTTTAAGCAGCCTAGCTATCGTCCCGCCGAGAACCGCTTCCTCATCCTCCGGGTCTAGGTTTAAGGCCTTAATCTTATCGAGCTCTTTCTTGGCGAATCCTACGGTGTCCGGTGCCTCGTGAGGCCCGTCGGTCCCGAAGATCACGCGGTCAGACCCCACTTTGGACACAGCCTCCCTGATCTTATGGGTTAACGCCACCCCGCTTACGTCTAGAAAGATGTTTTCATACCTCAGGGCGAGTTCTATGAACCGGTCTATCAGAGCCTCGTCCTCGCACAGGTATCTCCCAAGGTGGGCGACTATAAGCTTCGCCCCTGGGAAGCATCTAGCCATACGCTCGATATCCCAGAACCTACCCATACAGTCGATCAAGCACGGGACGCCGAGTCTCTCGGCTAAGGCTATGACGGGATCCGTCACATACTCGGCTAGCGTACACTCCCCTGCGTGAAGCTTGATCCCCTTAAACCCCAGCTTGGTTATGGCCTCCTCGAGCTCAGCGATAACAGGACGTTCGTAGTTTGGAAGGGCGTAGACAAACGGTATGAGCCTACCGGGGTATTTTCTAACGGCTTCCAAGGCCATCTCTATCGAACGCTTGGTGGTCGTGGACATCGCGAAGACCACGGATTTATCTATACCTACACGGTCCATAGTCTCTACTATGACCTCGGGGCTATACTCGGTTCTACGGATGTCGCCATGCTTCAGGTGAACATGGGCATCCACGATCATACCTATCACTCCGAGATCCATCGCCACAGGTATATTACTCTAACCCCATACTAGACCCTATTCTTTCTGTTCGTTAAACATCCATGTGGAATCTGGCTTAGACCTACCAGACCTGTTGACTAGCGGGAAGATGAAACGGTTTATCTATGAGTTTTTAGTTGTTTCTAACGACGAGCACCCCGCTCAGCTTTTCAAAGCATAAAAGTGCTCGAGGGTTGGAAAGCCTCGAGGGGCTCTGAGGAAAAGGGATGGTTATGAGCAAGTTCGAAGAGATAAGCCCGGCGGATTTTTTCTACCGCAATAGAGACATCGCCGGCTTCAGTAACCCCGCTAGGGCGCTCTACAGCACGATCAGGGAGCTTGTCGAGAACTCTCTAGACGCCTGTGAGAGCATAGGGGTTTTACCCGACATATACATCAGCCTCAGACACGTCAAAGGACCGGTAGACGGAACCGCGGTCTACAGAGTCAAGATACTGGACAACGGGTCGGGGATCCCGGGAAGCAAGATCCCCCTGGCGTTCGGTAAAGTCCTCTACGGCTCCAAGTATAGGCTTAAGCAGACCCGCGGGACCTTCGGGCTCGGGGGGACCATGGCTATACTCTACGGCCAGATAACGACTAACAAGGCCGTCAGGGTCGTTTCGAGCACGGGAGGGGCTTCCATGTACGAGTACGAGCTGACGATCGACATCCGACGTAACAGACCTAGGGTCATCAGACGCAGGGTTCACAAGAACCCGAACGGGTGGAGGGGGACGCTCGTAGAGTTCTACACCGAAGGCGACTACTTCAGGTCGTCCTTCAGAATAGTCGAGTATCTGAAGCAGACAGCCATGGTTAACCCCTACGCCGAGATCGTGTTCGCAGACCCTAGGGGGAGGCTCTACGTATTCGAGAGGTGTGTCTACGAGATGCCTCCGCCTCCTAAGGAGACGCTTCCCCACCCCTATGGCGTAGACGTCGAGACCATCCAGAGGCTCATAGCCCATACCGAAACCAAGACCCTACTCGACTTCATGACGAAGCACTTCCACAGGGTAGGTAAAGCGATAGCCTCTAAGTTCCTGGAAGCCGCCGGGTTAAACCCCAAGCTGAATCCTAAAAGGCTCGGTAGAGAAGACGTGGTTAAGCTCGTACACCATATGAAAAGCTTTAAGGGTTTTCTGCCTCCAGACGCTTCATGCCTCTCACCCCTCGGAGAGGAGCTTCTTAAAGCCGGTATAGAGAAGGAGCTTAAGCCCGAGTTCGTAGCCGTCACCCAGAGGAAGCCGTCGTCTTACTCAGGCTACCCGTTCATAGTCGAGGTCGGTATAGCCTATGGGGGAGGCATAACCAAGCCCGGGATAACCCTCTACAGGTTTAGTAACAAGATACCGCTGCTCTACGACGAGGCGAGCGACGTGAGCTGGAAGGTCGTGAACCAGATGATAGACTGGAGCCGGTATAAGGTCAACCTCAACGTGGACCCCGTGGCGGTTATAGTCCACATATGCTCGACCAGGATCCCCTATAAAACGGTGGGTAAGGAGTTCATAGCGGATAGACCTGAGATAGAGCGTGAAGTCCTCAACGGCGTGAGGACGGTCGCGAGGAGGCTTATGCTCCACCTGTCTAGGAAGAAGAGGATACAGAGGGAGAAGAAGAGGCTTGAGGTGTTCGGCAAGTACCTAGATAAGCTCGCGTTGTTCAGCACAAAGCTGAGCGGTAGACGTAAACCACCGGACCTTAAACCTCTGCTCGTGAAGATAGCTAAGATCGACCTAGCTGAGGTAGAGGGTGTGTCGGAAGCGGAGAAGAGAGCCATCTTAGAGGAGAGCCCGGTGGTGGAGGTGAAGCCCTATGAGAAAGCGTAAGAGCAAGGGTAAATCTAAGCGGTCTAAGCCGTCTAAGTCATCTAAGGCGTCTAAGGCGAAGACCCTAGAGAAGTTTACGAAGAAGTCTAGTCGGAGGGGGAAACGGGCTAAACGGCATGAGGCTAAGCGTCTAGAGGCGAAGAAGAGGGTTTTAGAGAAGCTCCGTATGCTGGGTGAAGAGGTCTATGTCAAGCTAGCCCATGGGGAGTTTCCTTCGCTTAAGATACCTAGCAGGTCTACCAGCAACATAGTCTATGACCCTAAGCTCAGGCAGTACGTTCTAGGCGACAAGTTCTTCATCAGGAGCGCTAGAAACATCAGGCACATAAGACCTCTAACCCAGCTCATATGGGTGGCGTATACGGCTAGCATACTCTGTAAGATGGATAAGACGTCGACCCTGAGGGATATATACTACATGGCTCAGGCAGACGGTATAGATTTCAGAGACCAGCAGGAGAGCGACGAGGTGATAACAGAGCTTGAAACGGTTCTCGGAATACCCAGGGAGGAGTTCAACATATTCCCCGAAGAACGCAGCGCGATATTCGGCGACCTCACGATAGAGTACACGGTCAGGAACTATAGAGGCGTCAGGGTTAACCTTACGATGCACCCCGACGGCTTGGTCATAGGCCCGACCCTAACGAGCGCGGAGTTCGTCAAGTGCAACGCGGATAAAGTGATCGTGATCGAGAAAGGCGCCATGTTCACTAGGTTCGTCGAGGAGCAGGTGCACAAGCGGTTTAAAGCCATACTCATCCATACAGCGGGTCAGCCTCCGAGGGCGACTAGGCGTCTGATAAGGCGGTTGAACGTGGAGCTTGGGCTGCCGGTCTATGTATTCGTCGACGGAGACCCATGGGGTATGCATATAGCTCAAGTTATTCTCTCAGGCTCGGCTAGGGCGGGGCATATCCCGGAGCTGGCTACCCCGGACGCGCAGTGGGCAGGGGTCTATGCGTCGGATATAGTCAGGTATAAGCTTCCGAGCGACCCCTTGACCAAGGTCGACCTCAAACGTCTAGACGAGCTTAAGAGGGACCCGAGATACAAAGGCGACCTGTGGCAGAAGGAGATAAACACGTTCCTCAAGATACGTAGGAAGTCTGAGCAGGAGGCCTTCAGCAGATACGGGTTGACGTTCATAGTGAACAAGTACCTACCCAAGAGGCTTAAGGAGCTGAGCCGTAGATAGACGGCTTCAGACCTCTAAGATATCTTCTCCAGCCCTCCTGAGGTAGATTTCAGCCTCCTCAGGCTTAACTAGGTGAAACTCAAAGGGATGGTAGTACGGTAGCTTTAACCCATCCTCTATCGCGACCTTCAGCCGGCTTCTTTCGACAAGCCTATCCGGGACATGCTCAGATACGATGAGCACGTCGACGTCGCTACCTGCGACGTAGTCTCCCCGAACCACGCTTCCGATGACGTACACCCTAGCCCCAGGTAAAAGCGTTCCAACGACTTCGGCGACCTTCCCGACCCATATCCTCCAGTTCTTCAACATCTTAACCCTATCCATCAAGACGTCTACGTCGAAGTTCAAGACCCGGTCACCTCATCGACCAGACGTATAACATCCCTCTTCCCTATAATAGGGTTTGACGAAGTATCTGGCCATTAGGTAAGCGTCTTCCAAGGCCGAAAGCCTAACCCAGTTTACTCTGCAGAATTCTTCAAGCCTAGAGTCGACGAGCTTGGAAAGTTCTCCTAGAAGACGCCTGATGCTGTGCGTCCTCGGATATCCTCCTAGAAGCTTAAGCAACATAGCTTTGAGGTATAGCTGAAGCGCCTGTTCTGCCAGAAAACATGAAACATCGTAGAATCCGTTTTCGAAAGCGTTCTCAGCCATAGTGACCATGTGTAAAGCTCTTTTCCTCAAAACCTCGAACTCGACCCTACGTATGCTCAAAGACCCCACATAAGCATATCTATGGCTGCTCCTTAAAACTTTGACACCGCGCCATCGGTATGCATGCTTTTATAGGGTTGACGGGGATAAATCGATCCTGGTGTCTTTGGGTTTGGATAGGGAGGTTTTCAGGAACCCGGGTAAGGAGTTTAGGGGAGCCCCCTTCTGGTCTCTGAACGATAGGCTCGAGGATCATGAGCTCGTCAGACAGATAGGTTTGATGGATGAGGGGTGGTTTGGCGGGTTCTTTCTACACGCTAGGGAGGGGTTGACGACCCCATACATGGGTGAGGAATGGTTCTCCAGGCTTGAGACGTGCATCAGGGAGGCTGAGAAGCGGGGTATGTATGCTTGGCTCTACGACGAGGATAAGTGGCCCAGCGGGTTCGCAGGAGGGGTTGTCCCGGCGTCAAGCCCGGAGTATAGGGTTAAAGCCCTCGCCATGATGATATCCGGCAGGATCATCGGTAGCCCGGAGCTCCTCAGGGTTTTCGAATGCGACTTCGAGGACGGCAATCCTGTGAATCTAAGAATAGTGAAAACCGGGGAGAAGCCTAAGCCCGGTAAGAACTACATTCACTTCTATGTTTGGACCGCGCCTATAGGGAGTAAGTGGTTCGACGGGTTCACCTACTTGGATGCGTTGAATCCTGAGGCTGTTAGGCGGTTTATAGAGTCGACCTACGAGGAGTACCGTAGACGTTTCGGAGAATGGTTCGGTAAGACCGTGCCCGGCATATTCACAGACGAGCCGAACTACATGAGCGGGCATGCGAAAGGACTGGATTATCCGTGTATACCATGGACCACGGAGCTGCCGAAAGTCTTCAAACAGCGACGCGGCTACGAGCTTTTAGACCACCTACCGAGCCTGTTCTTCAGGGTCGGAGACTACCGCAAAGTTAGATACGACTTCTGGAGAACCGTGACCGAGCTGTTTCTCGAGAGCTATACCAGGCAGCTCTATGAGTGGTGCGACAGATACGGGTTGAAGTATACCGGACACTACCTGGCTGAGGAGACGTTAACGAGCCAGATCGCGGTCATAGGAGCCGCTATGCCGCACTACGAGTACATGCACATACCTGGTATAGACCATCTATGCCGCCACATAGAGGGGTTCCTCACGGTTAAACAGGTCTCGAGCGTCGCTAACCAGCTCGGTAAGGAGAGGGTTCTCTCTGAGACCTATGGCTGTAGCGGTCAAAACCTATCGTTCGAGGATAGGAAGTGGATAGGCGACTGGGAGTATGTGCTCGGGGTGAACTTCCTCAACCATCACCTTTCGCTCTACACCATGAGGGGGCGGCGTAAGAGGGACTATCCGCCGGACCTGTTCTACCAGCAGCCGTGGTGGAGGCTGAACCATCTTATCGAATCGTACTTCACCAGGCTGAGCTATGCGTTGTCGAGAGGCATCAGGGTCGTCGACGTGCTTGTCATACATCCGATAGGCAGTGGATGGGCGGTTTACAGCCCGATAGACACGTCGGAGACCGATAGGCTACATGGGATGTTCGAAAACCTCTGCAGAACCCTTCTAGAGAGGCATTGGGACTTCGAGCTGGGGGACGAGATGATCATGGCCAGACACGGTAAGGTCGAGGGGGGATGTTTGGTCGTGGGTAGATGCCGCTACAGGGCCGTGATAATCCCGCCGAGCCTGACGATATCGAATTCGACCCTCAGGCTTCTCGAGGAGTATGTCGCCGAAGGAGGGCTTCTGATAGCCGTCAAGCCGACTTTCACGACCGTCGACTGTAGGCCCTCAGACAGAGTCGAGAAGCTTCTAGAGAAGGCTGTGACGGTGGAAACCCCTGATGAGGTGGTGGATATCTTGGAGAAACGGGTCGAGAGACGTGTCTTATTCAAGCGTTTAGACGGAGATGATAGATACGTCTGGTACCACCTGAGGAGAGACGGAGCTCAGCGGATACTATTCATCGCCAACACGAGTAGGAGAGAGGGTGTTGAGCTTGAGGTAGGGCTACTGGGTAGGGGGAGGCTTGAGGAGTGGGATCCGTTCACCGGAGACGTCGAGACCGTTAACCAGCGGCATGTAGGAGGCTACACCTATACGAGGGTTAAACTTCCTCCGGTAGGCTCCAAGCTGCTGGTCTTGGATGAAAACCTCGAGCCGGAGACCGTCGAGTTTAGGGAGCCCAAGACCTTGTGGGAGAAGCTCATCGACGGGGCATGGAGCCTGAAGAGGGAGAGCCTGAACGCCTTGACGTTGGACTACTGTAAGGTCGAGGTCGACGGCTCGTGGAGCGGGATGGTTCCGGTTTGGCGGGCGCAGGATACCGTGGAGAGGCTTGGATATGGGAAGCGGTTCAAAGTCAGATACGAGTTCGAGGTGGCGCTTGAAAAGTTGGATAGAGAGGTGTGGCTAGTATTGGAGAGCCCTGAGAAGTTTAAGGTCAGGGTTAACGGCGTCGAGGTGGAGTACAAGCCGGAGTACGGCTGGTGGGTCGACACGAGCTTCAAGAAGATACCTCTGAAGGGGCTTCTGAAGCCTGGGTTGAACACCGTGGAGCTAGAAGGCGTCAGGTTGTTTAGCAAGAACATGGTCTCAGGGGTGGACGCGCATGAGCTTGAGACCGAGGTCGAGGCTGTCTACATAGTCGGAGACTTCGCGGTGGAGGACATAGACGACCGGGAGTTCAGAATAGTCGAGGAGAAGCACGTCTACGAGGGTGGAGACCTGGTCAAGCAGGGATACCCGTTCTATCCAGGCGAGGTAACGTTGGGGAACAGGTTCATGCTCGATAGAATCGACGGTAGGATATTCATGGTATTCGAGGGTTTAAACGCCATAGCGGCGGAGGTGTCTGTCAACGGGCGGCTTGCAGGCTACGTTTTCAAGAGACCACACGAGCTCGACGTCACGGACTACGTTAAACCAGGGTGGAACCGGGTCGAGGTGAGGCTTGTGAACTCCCTCCGAAACCTACTCGGACCGCATCACCATAAAGCCGGAGAGCTAACATCGGTTGGACCTGGGAGCTTCAGAGACGAGTTGAACTGGACAGACCGATACAACTTCGTACCCTACGGGTTCGACCGGGTGAAGCTGCAAGCCAGAGCCTAGAAACCTTAAAATATCATCCACTACGATTTTATTCAACGCAGAAGCCGGGATGGCCGAGCGGACCAAGGCGCAGGCCTGGAGCCCCTTCAGGAGGCCTGTAAGCCTGTGGGCCCTCCGGGCCCTCGTGGGTTCGAATCCC
The DNA here is from genome assembly GCA_001593865.1 of Candidatus Bathyarchaeota archaeon B24. GTDB lineage: Archaea > Thermoproteota > CALKCG01 > B24 > B24 > B24. The sequence goes on along the minus strand of LUCB01000013.1, from coordinate 2,191 downwards.
ACTCCCGGCGCTACTACATTAAAACCTCCGCTCTATCTACTGCATGTAAAGCCTACCCGGATATCGCCGAATAACGAGCCGCTAAGACGATGGAGGGTTAAACCATTCAGGAAAATCCCAATCTTCTCTTTCCCCAGAATTTTTTTGTTTATAAATGGGTGAACAAAGTTGTACGTTGACGTCTGGAAGTCGATAGTGTGGTGGAGACGAAAGCTTTTTCCCGAATAGGTCTGTAAGAGCCGACCCGTGGACCGGATACTTGTGAACGGTATGAGGTTTGTGGATGAGCACGGTAGGGAGCGGGTCTTCCACGGTATAAATGTCGTCTGCAAAGATAGGTCGAGAGGGTACGTGTATAGGCTGGATAGACCCACCCTTGAACGTTTTAGGGGGCTGAATATCCTGAAGAAGCCTCTTAGCCATCTTCATGCCCTCTAGCCTCTCTGAACCCTTCGAGAACCGAAGGCGGTCCACGCCACCTATCAGAAACAATTTCACTGAGTTCTAGAAATCCCTTCACCCCGACTTTGATCTTTTCCAGGTCTTCATCGCCGAGAGCAACAATCTCCCTCGGCGTAGACTCTACAAGCTTTTCAAGCAGCTCGGCCCACGTTCTGTAGCCAAGCCGAAGCTTTAGCATCCTAAGCTTCCGAAGCAGCTCCTCAGACACATTCTTCACGAGTAAGGTAGGCATAGGAATCCTATACTTGGTAATCTAGGATACGAAGGTTCAAGTTATAGGCATCATCTCGTGGAAACTTCTAGCGATATCGAAGAAGTTTCTAAGCACTGTTTCCCCGTGGGGATGCTCCTCGTCGAATTTATGTGGGTGGAACTGAACCCCGTAGACGGGGTAGCCTTCGAGACGCATGGCCTGTATCCTCGTGGTCTCGTTCCAAGCCAACAGCTTAAACCCCTTAGGAAGCTCCTTAACCTCAGCGTAGTGTCCCTCGTCCACCACTATCGTCCTAGGAAGCCCCTTGAAGAGCGGGTCCTCCTCAGCTATGTAAACCTCCCTCCAACCGGTCTCCTTGAGATACCCGTAGTAATAGCCTCCGGGCTTATCCGTAGGCTCACCCGGCTCAGCCCGTCGGATATAGTCTACCCTAGCCCCGTAAGCCATAGCGAGAAGCTGGTGGCCACCGCACAACCCTATGAGAGGCTTCCTCCATCCGCGGATAGCCTCCATAACGCCCTTAAGCCCCTCACGGGTGTAGTGCTCCCAGGGGATACCCGAGCCTCCTATGACCACGCTTTTAGGGTTCAACCTCCCAAGGTAGCTGGGATCCACCCTCGTGTAATACTCGACCTCAAACCACTCTCCAGCCAACCTAGTGAGCAGGTTCAGCAGACGCTCGTTAGCCTTGACCACGGCTACCCTATCAGGGTTAGCCTTTTTAGCTATGTCTATCAGCAGGTGAACCATAACCACCTAGGAATAAAACCTACAGCCATTAAAAGATTTAAGCTATGGCATAGGTCGAATTCCTCAGCATTAAACGTGGTTCGGTAGAAATCTACATCCGAGGCAACAAGCATATGTAGAGAAGTATATAGAGGCATGGATGACATAGCTCTGATAAGGAGGAGAGTTAGCTGAATCAGCTATTGATCCTCGGACCTGTCGGGATGATCCTAGTCGGGTTAGCATCCATAGGGTTTTGGAGACTAAAGAGAGGGGTGGGTTTCAGATACTTCGTCTTAGGAGGTTTGACTATGATATCAGCAATCACCCCAAAGCTTATCCTAGACCTAACGGCGACCTCTGCTCTGAGCTCTTGGGCCGAGGCAACCTTCGGGTCAACCGGGTGGCTCATACTAGTCGGAGCTTACGTCGGCCTCAGAACCGGATTCTTTGAGTGTGGATTTACCTACATAGCCTTCTCAAAGACAAAGTTAAGAAACATGTCCCTAGACGAGGCCATAGCTTTCGGAGTTGGATTCGGTGCGTTCGAAGCGGTCTTAATAGCGATTCCATCGCTCATCCAGATTCTCGTTTTCATGACCAACCCCTCGATTCTAGACGCGCTTCCTCCCACAGAGAGGCAGATAGCTGAGGCTCAGCTGAGTATGCCTACGTGGATAGTTCCTGCCCCTATAATAGAGAGGGTGTTCACGATACTCGCCCACGTCTTCACGACTCTGCTAATTTTTTCATCGGTCAGAGAAGGTAAAACCACCCTTTTCCTAG
>LUCB01000032.1 GCA_001593865.1 Candidatus Bathyarchaeota archaeon B24 | reverse complement strand
TCCCCGTCTTATCGAAAACCACGGCGTCGACCTTTCTAGCCTCCTCAAACCCGACCCTATTCCTTATGAGCATACCGTTCGAAGCGGCGAGGGAGGTCGAGACGGAGACCACGAGCAGTATAGCCAATCCCAACGCGATGGGGGCACGCCACGACGATGACGGAAACCAGCCTCTTCTTCCGGGACACCATCAGCTTTAAGGTCTTTAAGCCAGGCTTCAGCAAGCGCCCGCTTAGCCCCGGCCTCCTCAACGACTACGAAACGCCAAGGCTGAGAATTGTGAGCCAATGGAGCCCACCGTGCAACTTCTAAGACTCTGGGTAAAACGCTCCTCGGAACCCTACTCTTCCTATAGGAGCGTACGCTCCTCCTGCCTTTAATAGCTTCGTAAAGCTCCATAAGCCCTAGAACCCGTGAACTAAACATCCACGATGAAGGGTTTAAGGGTTGCCGTGTGCACGAGCTGATCAGACCTGCATCTTCATAGTTCTTCTTGCGTTAGCCTTTTTTAATGGGAAGCCTGAAACGATAATGGTGAGATGAAGATGCGTGTCTCACCGAAAGTCTGTAGTGTTGTTTTCGCGGTGGCCCTGGCTGTCAGCGTGATGTTTAACGTTTACTTTGCGTGGACAATACATGATATTAATCGAAGAATGATGGATGAAAGAACTATTCTGCTTGAGCGGGTGCAGCTTACGTTAGGTATGGCGCGTGCAGCTTCTGACGGAGCATACAGCTCTCTATCCGATATGGATTGGAACTGGGCGTTCTGGTTTCTTGGAAGTCTCCACGGCCACCTAAACGACCTTTTCTTTCTACTGTACCAGGTAACATTCTTCCCTGAAGAAGAATTCCGCATATTCGCTTATGGATTAAGGGATAGGATCGATAACGCATCGAAAATCGTGATGAATATAATGGTTAACTTGGAAAATGGAATCGTGAACGAGCCGGACGTGAACTTTTTAGCCAAGCTCAGCGAAGCGTTAAGAATGGCTGAGCAAAGCATACAGCTCAGGTTTTCTTCGGGGACTTCGGAATACCGCATAGATAACGTTGACGAGGTACTTGCCAAATTCGACGAAGCGACGCAAGCATATGCAAAAGGTTTATAGGATACCTATGAAGGCGGCCTTGGGTCTATCGCTGTTTAAAAATAGATATATCCTTTTTTCATGTTGATTAGATTGGAAAAAACGCTACACGAATGAAGGAAGCCAATAGGATTCTTGGAGTTAGCGTTAGGCGCCTCCAGATATGGGATAAAGTTTCAAGTCCTTATAGGTATCCCATAAACCGTTAATTCTAGTTTTTTGGCGTTTTTATCTAACTTTATCGATGAATGCAGGGTCGTCGGTCTTCTTCTAGTGAACCTGTGGACCTCAGCCTTGGCTATAATCATCTGGTTCAAGCTACTGTTTACAATAATATTTCACGTGAACTTGCTGATTTTCTACATGATGGGGTTTCTTATTGGGCGGTAGAGCTCTTTAGCTACTCACGACGGTCTAACCTATGAGTACCGTTGTAAGCTTCTCCGCCTTAGCTACCTCGGCTAGTTTTCTGTCGGCGGTTGCAAACTCGTCAAATCCTTTCTTCGCTGATGCTATCTGAAGGGTGTCTGCCACATATACATGGTGCTTGAACACAAGCTTTATGGACTCTAACACTATGTCTGACGTTATGTTAACGAGCTTAGGGCTTTCAAGCATCGCCTCATGCCTAGAATGGCCGCGATGCTTGCTGTGCCCCCTCATACAGTTATAACTTTGTTATGAGAGGCTGATTAAGCTTCCGATACCGCTATGAATAGGAAAGTCTATATAGTCGATGAATCGTTTTTACATGATCGGTGGTTTATTGGACGGTTTCATCACGATCTTGGTCATAGCTATTCCGCTTATCATAGCAGCCGGTTTGATCATATACTTCATATCTATCTATAATAGGCTTTACAGTCTCAAAAACTCTGCAGAGGCCACCTTAGGCCAGGTTAGGGTCGCCTTAAAGAAGAGGCTCGACATGATAGAGCAGCTCCTAGGCGCGGTTAAAAGCTACGCTAAGTTCGAGAAGGAGACGTTCGAGAGCATCACCCGTCTGAGGACCGAGGTCTTCAGAGCCGGCGCCGGTGGTTTAAGCGATATAGACCGTGAATCCAGGAGGCTGTTCGGTAGCATAGTGGCGGTCGCCGAAAGCTATCCCGAGCTTAAGACCTCTGAAACCGTTACGAGGCTTATGGAGTCTGTCAGAAGCATAGAGGGTGAGATAGCTAGACATAGGTACACATACAACAACATAGCCCAGACGTTTAACATAATGCTCGACACGATCCCGTCGAAGTTCATCGCCTCCTCACTCGGCCTCTCTAAGATGGAGTACCTGAAGTTCCCAGAAGAGGTCGAGAAGAGACCTGAGATAAGCTTCTAAGGTGGCTCCATGGGTGAGCTTAAACAGCTTACGATAGTGCTGGTTTTAACAACCCTAATAGGCGGCATAGGGTTAGCCGTTTCGCACTATCTACCTGGTTTGCTCGCGGAGGAGGATGTGGTAGTCGAGGAGTATCGGGCGACTTTTTATCTCAACGGAACGCTTGTAGAGGAGTATGTCTACCGGATCAAGGAGCCGGGTAAGTTTAGGATGCTTTACCGGATATGGGACGCACCCGTGTCGATGAATGGATTGAACACACCGTACATCGAGGTTCTGAGCGTCGAAGCACCGTATGACTCTGTGGGCTATGTTAAAGACTACTCTGGACGTGTCTGGGCGTCTGAGTATGCCAGGGAGATATCCGGCCTAGCGGAGTTCAACGAGGTGGGATGCTACAGCCCAAAGCCGTTTGACGCGGGTAGATACGTGGTCAAGTACGTCTTCAGGCTTCATCCTCCGGTGGAGTATGACGGAACGCTTTGCCATCTAAACATCAAGTTCGCGGATGAGCATATACCATACCGTAGGGTTCTGATACGTATCGAAGAAGGCGGGCTTGTCGAGGAGGTCTATCCCCACCCTCCGTCGCTTAAGGTCGTTAAAGGCTCTGCGGTGGAGATCTATGGGGAAAGCGGGAGAGACGAGCTTCTAGAGGTCGAATTGCTGCTTAAGCCGGAGGTGTTAAACATCCTAGACGGGTTCGTCGAATCGGTCGAAGACGTAAAGTCTGCGACGGCTCAGGCCAACACCATATACACGGTTCAGTTTTTCCTGCTCGAGGGCTTGAAGGTAGCCGTGAAGCTTCTGATAATCCTAACCCCGCCGCTGCTCCTATTCATCTACCTTAGGCACGGTAGAGAGAAGAGCTTCACCGTCCCCGAGTATCTGAGCTTTGTCCCCAACCCTGAGAGGAAACCCTGGGTCGTGAACCTCGTCTTCAAGAGCGACGCGTTGGATTTCGACGAGAACGGGTTCTACGCCACGCTTCTAGACCTGCATAGAAGGGGCAAGATAAAGATAACCCCCAAGAACGGTGGCTTAGTCATACGCGTCGTAGACCCGGCCGTAGACGACCCGTATGAGAGACGTGTCCTAAGGTTCCTGTCGAAAGTAAGCCTCGGAGGAGTTGTGGACACGGATCTCCTAGAGGATTACGTGAAGAGGCTTAAAAAGAATAGGAGAGAGCTCCTCAGGGTCGTCAGAGACTTGAGATACTTGATCAGGAACCCAAGCCGTAGAGTAGCGTCTAGATTCATGGTGAGCGGTAGGGCTAGGGTCGCTAGGCTTACGGTGGTCTCCGTGGTCCTGCTGGTGGTCTCCATAACCCTTGCGTCTATTCTACCGTATATGACTTCTATAGCTATGGAGGCTGTCGTGGGGTCTGCTACACTCTTGGTGCAGTCGATAGCCGCGGTCTTCGCTCCCTCGACCCTCTTCGGGAAGTGGAAGGGCTCCGCATACAAGGAGAAGCTGGAGTGGGATGCGTTCAAGAGGCTTCTATCAGACCTAGCTCTGATAAGACGTTATGCTCCTCAAGACTTATCTATGTGGGGTGAGTGGCTTGTCTACGGAACAGCCCTAGGGGTGGGAGACAAGGTCGTCGACGCCATGAAAGAGCTGAACATAACCATACCTGAGGCGGACATAGTGGTAGCGATGCCTAGGGTCTTCAAGCCGATAATAGCCGTCTCGGCTCCCTCAGGAAAGGGTGGCCGGGCTGGAGGCGGGTTCGGTGCAGGCGGAGGCTTCGGCGGAGGAGGAGCCGGGGCAAGATAGACAAATCGTCGAAAGAAACCTATAAAAGAACGAGGTCGAAACATTAACTGGGGCCCGTAGCTCAGAATGGTAGAGTGCCGGGCTTTTAACCCGGTGGTCGCGGGTTCGACTCCCGCCGGGCCCACCACGCTGGACGTGAATATGCATCTCTTCTCAAGAACATTTTGCTGAGATTTAAGACAAGGGGATTCTATAAAATTCTTATGTGGATATTCATGACGACTGTTCAGGTCGATGAAGACGTTAAGAGGGAGTTGTTCACCGTCGCCGCGGGGCTTCGGTCTAAACTTGGGAGAAGGGTCTCCTTAAGCGAAGCCATAAAGTTTCTGTTGTGTGTCGTCTATCCGGCACATACAACAATCCAGCGAAGCCCACAGAGACAATCCTACCTCCAATAATTCTATACTTAACACTGTGGCAGTCCAGAATTCTCGACTTATAAGTCTACATGCCTAGAAATATATGCTGACAGAGTGACTGGATATAAATGGTGGTTAGTGGCATGGGGTCTGGTAAAGTGTTTGAAGCAGTATCACACCCCATAAGGATTAAGATATTAAAAATGTTAGCCGAGAAGCCTATGAGCTTCTCCGAGCTGAAGAGAGAGCTTGGGATTAAGAGTAGCGGTAAGCTAGACTTTCACTTAAAGAAGTTGGAGAATCTCATAGCAACGAATAGTGAGGGTAAGTACACGTTGACGAGGGAGGGGTATGCCGGGTTACAAGCTATAACAGTAGTTGAGAGGTATGGGTGGCAGAGGAGAGCCTACATCATAAATATAGTAGCGTTCCTTGCCGTACTAACATGGATTACATCGAAGATAGTACTGGAAGGTTCTAAGCCAATATTCCTAGTAATTCTAGTCTTAGCAATTGCATGGTTCACATACTACAGCTACTTGTCCCTAGTGAAGAGGAAGGTATTCAAAACATACTAATCAACAATATGAGCTTGGGGTGTGGGAGGACCGTGGAGAGCACTACCTCACGTAGAGGTAGGAGAATGCTGCCTGACCATCTCCTCCTCATGGTAGGGGATGATAAATACTTTTGGTGAACACCCTCGTTAAAGGGGAATAGTACCTTGCGTATGGTGATGGCCTGTTTTAAACCCGGATTTAGGTCTCGCATTCAACGATCGACCCGTTTCACCGGCTGCCGTAATATGGTCTTCAACCTCTCTTTAGCGGTTCTTCTGGGGTCTGTTAGGTAGATCTCATGGTGGAAGCCGTGGGGTATAAGCCCCTTTTCCTCCATAAACCTCTTCATCTTCTCCAGCGACTCCGGCTCCGCCGAGTAAGGCCCTACATGTAGGATCTGGACGCACTCTCCCTCGTCGATCCTCTCAAGCCTGACCTCGTTTACGAGCTTCTCTCCCCTCTTCTTGATAACATGGGCCTTAGCTCTTTCGACAACTTCTTCTGTTACGAACTCCGGCATACGTATGAGAAGCTTCCAACACCACTCCTCCCGGGGGGTCTCCCACGCAGCTTTATCCGACTCGACCCACCACAGCCCCTCAAGCTTCGGGATGGAAAAATCCTTGCCATCTCTTTTCATCAACGCCTTAACCCCATAGGCTAGGGCGTATAGGGCTCCGACCTTAGCCCCGAATTCCCCGCTTCCCGGCGCCCCTCGCCCCGTTATCGTAAGATACGGCACTTCGCCGAATCTAACAAGCTCTGGTTTCCGCTTAGCCGTGTAGTAGCCTCTATACTTCTTAACTAGGTTCAGCTTTGGCCCTCGTATGGTAAACCCTCCTAAACCCCGATAGAAGATATCTCTCTAATGAATTCTTCTACAGAAGGTCGATGTTCTCTCCGTCGAATCCTAGGTCTGCTGGGATAGTTTAAAATATCGTGGTTGTGAATAACCTAGAGGTTGCTGCATGACTGTTGAAAAGCTCGGGTTCAAGAAGGTTCTAGCTATAACGGTTATCGTATGCGTCGCGGTCGCGTTGGCGGCTGGAGGATACCTCTACTACGCGGTTTTTCTTAAGGCTAGAAAGCCTCTGGTCGCGGTTATAACGATCGAGGGTCCGATCCTACGCTCGGAGGATGCCGCGTGGTATGTGGACATGGTGAACTATGCTCTCTTGAACGAGAGTATCAAGGCGGTCGTCGTCAGGGTAAACTCTCCGGGTGGATACGCCGACCTGGTGGAGGAGATCTATCTAGACCTTCTGGAGCTGAAGAAGGTTAAACCCGTGACCGCGTCTGTTACGATGGCGTTGTCCGGAGGCTACTACATAGCGGTGGCCGCCGACTATATCTACGCGACGCCCACGTCTGTGGTCGGGAACGTAGGCGTCATAGGGGTGGCTCCCCCCATGCTCATACCCTCGGAGTTCTACCTAGAGTCGGGTCCGTATAAGGTCACCGGTTTCTCCAAGCTTCTCTTCTCGTTCAACCTGACTAGGGCGTTAGAAAGCTTCGTCTCGGCCGTGGAGACCGGTAGAGGCGACCGTCTGAAGCTGTCGTCGAGGGAGCTTAAGAAGGGTCTCATATACTTCGGGGCTGAAGCCGTGGAGCTGGGGCTGGTGGACGAGGTCGGCTCTCTTCAGAAGGCGGTCAAAAGGGTCGCAGAGGAGGCTGGGCTTGTGGAGTACGAGGTGGTAGACCTGAACAAGGCCGTGGAACGTGAGCTCAGCTACCTGTGGTCTTACCATAACCAGACGCTGGATTGGAGAAACCTGACCCTGGAAGTTCTAAACCAGATACAGCCTCCACCCGCCCTATGGTACATATACCTGCCGCCTAAGTCGTTCGCCCAAGGCATATCGTCCACCGAGACCTGGGTCGAAAACATGACGGTCGAGGTCTTCGGCGGAGGCGGGGGAGGACTGGTTCTCGTAGATAAGTCTCATGGGAACGAGGTCTCGGCCTGGGAGTTCGACGTGCTAATAGGAGAACTTGCCAAGAGGAATATAACCGTGAGGTTCGTCTCTGGATGGGATGAGCTCAGCGAGGGTCTAGACAACGCCTCCTGCCTCATAGTGGCCTGTCCGACCGTCCCATACACGGTCGAGGAGTGCGATAGGGTCGAGGAGTTCGTTAAGTCTGGGAGGCTTCTCATACTGATATTCGACCCTGCTTACGAGTATCTTATGGTGCCCGAGCTCTTCGGCCCGATAGACACTCTTTCGACTAGGTTCGGTATGTCGTTCGCTAAGGGATACCTGTATAACGAGGAGGACTGCTACGGGTTCTACCGGAACATATACGTGAGGGGATTCGCCGAGAGCTCCGTGACACGCGGCATATCGACGCTCGTCATGTTCACCGCGACCCACATATACGCCACGGGTGGCGTAGCATGGGCGTCCGATGGCACATACTCCTCGGCTGCGGAGAGGGCTGGGAACTACACGGTCATAGCTCTAGCCGGTAGGGGGAACGGGACGGTCATAGCGCTGGCCGACCTGACGCTATTCAGGGAGCCATACTGCTACGTGGAGGATAACTACCGGCTGATACTGAACCTGGTGTCGGCTATAGCTGAGGTGAAGGTCACACCTCCGGCTGAGAAACCCGCTGAGGCTAAGATGTATCAGGTGACGGAGCCTGAGCTGCCTGTCGGGACCGTGAAGAACTTCACGGAGCAGGTTAACGGCGAGAAGCATCTGGTTAGGTGGATCAAGGTCAGCGAGCTCGAGGTCTTGGTCGAACGCCCGAACATGACGGCGCTCTACCATTTTGACGAGAACGGCTCCCTTGTCTGGTGGGCGGCGGATGGTTTAGAAGTCATATACGACGAGCCTATTCCGAAACCCCCCTACCCGCTTACCAAGGGTAAAAGCTGGAGCTATGAAAGCGGCTACACTCTGACCATACAGGGGAGGGAAAGCCGTGGAAAGCTGACGGGTACGGAGAAGGTGGTGGGTTTCGAGAACGTCACGGCCGAGGACGGCACGGTCTACCTATGCGCGAAGGTCAGGTATAAGGAGACCGACCGGTTCACCCTAGACGGGAGGAACATAACGATAGTCTACGAGGGCTACTCATGGTTGTCCTCCGAGGCCGGGCTAGTCAAAGACGAGTCCACGATCCGCTACTACGAAAACGGAACCCCCGTGATGACGGAACATAGAAAGCTGATACTAAGGTCGATCAAGAAAGGACAGGCCTAAATATATCAGGTTAGAGGTCCGGGCGGGGTTTGAACCCGCGACCCCCAGCTTACCAAGGCCTTTAGACCGCTCGCCGTCCATAGACTGGGATGGTTTTAGAGAGTTCTGTCTGAGAAGATATAGTAGCCGAAAGTTTGCTCTGATGGTCTACCGTTATGCCCTGAAGTACTGGAGGATGCTCTTCGACTTCGGCAGGGCGAGCATGCTTCACGGTTTCAGCAAGAGCAAGCGGCATAACGTGATGGTGGCGCTTTCAGCTTTAGCTAAGTATCTAGGCTGCATGAGTCTGTTCAAGGCTCTTAAGGAGGAGGCTGGGCTGAAGTGGGAAGGGTTCAGCAGCTTCGAATCCTTCATCAGAGCCTACCGGAGCAACCCAGAGACGCTGCTCAACTGGCTCAGTGAGTTGAAGGTACGGGTTGAATGGAGGTACTACTTCCCACTAGCTTACATGGCTTTAACCGGGCTGAGGGTGTCGGAGGCCTGCATGAGTCTCACGCTTATAGCTGAGCATGGGGTTGAAGGCTACTACAACCCTGAGACCTCATGCCTGGAGCACTTCCGGTTTGGTAACCTCTTCCTTAGAAGACGTAAAAACGCCTTCATAAGCCCAGTCTCTAAGCACCTGCTCAGCCTAGCCGAAAGCTACGGTACACCCATAACCTACTACACGCTGAAGTGCAAGTTCAGAAGAGACGGAGTCCCTATCAGAATGGGTGAGCTGCGGGGCTTCAACGCGACATGGCTGAGAACCCACGGCATCGAACCCGAGCTCATAGACATGGTTCAAGGCAGGATAAGGAAAACGGTGTTCACCAGGTTCTACTTCAAACCAGGCTTCACCCAGCTAACCCAGCGTATCCTCAAAGCCCTACAGCCACTAGAGGTGAGGCTTCTTGGCTAGCCCCGTCCACCCCTCTGAGCTGGGCTCGGGGGAGGATAAGGGGGCTCAGCCCCCTAGAAAAACAGGTGGGGAGGTGGGAAATATGTCGAGTGTGCGTGAACGAGTCAGGGGTTTCGCATACGCTCTGAGGAGGCCTCTGCCCGTATGGATGGGGCTGTGTCTAATCGCCCTAGCGGCTAGTATGCTGACCTTCACAATAGCGAGCGCGGCCACCGAGTACTCTATCGTGAAGCCGTTCGCCGCCACGCTGACGTTCACCGAGCCCATGCTGAAGATAGAGTCTGTGGAATTCTCACCGTACTACAACGCCACGCTCGACCAGTACACCAGCTGCGACGTAACGGTCAAGAACTACGACACCAGTACCGCCCACTCAGGCACGGTCTACGTATACCTCTATGACGCGGCTGGGGATGTCGCGGCCAGCGGGCAGCTGAGCTTCGACCCGATAAGCCCCAGTGGACAGGTCACGCTCACCGTGACGCTGACCTGGGTATCCGGTAAGAGCCTAGACGACGTGGCCTCTGGTAGGGTGGTGGTCGCGTGAGCTGGCAGCTGGTGAGGCTGCTGAGCCTCCTGGCGGCTGTAGGCTCGGCAGCCCCCATCCTCCTCTACATTTTTTCCGCTAGATTCCGCAGGCTTACTTGTCCACCCGGTCAGGAACCTAGAACTCTCTCTGAAGAGCCTGGTGTAGAGCCTCAGAAATCTCAAGCTTACATACCCGGGCTGAAGGCAGCGTTTCAAAATATAGGGGATAGATTGAGGGCCGGTTTCGATAGGCTAGTCGATGCAGCTATAATAGCTTTCTCGCTTGTGGGAGGTTACCTGGTAGCCGACCACTTCAGGCTTCACCCGGTCAACGCGGCTCTCATAGGGCTTGGACTGGCGGCCCTACTCATTTACCTGAGGAGGGGATATAGTGTCTAGGCTTAGGGTAGGCTCTGTCAGCGTGGACGTAGAGAAGCTTAGGCTTGTGGCCGAGATCATCCTCAAGCTCTCGGATAGGAGCATGAGCAATCTGACACCTCTCACGGCTGTGAGAATCCATAGGGAGCTCGAGGGCAGGATAAGCAAAGTGTGTATAGGGCACGTGCTCAGGGTTCTCTGGGAGCTAGGCTACCTGGAGCGGACGGGTAAAAGCTCACGGCACCACTACACGATGCACAAGTCTAAGAGGAAACAGCTTACGCTGCTTCTAAAACAGGATTTTCCAACGGTTGATATTTGAACCCCTCCATAAACTTCTTATGGTAGAGTGGGGGTAGCCACGGGCAACCCCGGGGGGCGAAGCGGTTGAGACTGGATGAGCCTCCCTACGGGAGCGTGCGGGGAGGCATAGATATCGTTGAGGAGTAAGACGCTTCTAGCAGCGGTCACGCTCATCCTCGCGCTCGCGCCCTGCCTAGCCGTCTACGCGGCTACGCCCACCTTCTCGGTGACGGCGACCCTCGACAAGCCCGCTTATTACATCGGCGAGACGCCTAGCCTGACCGTCGAGCTGAGCTGGAGCGACCTATCCCAGAACTACACTATGAAATACGTGGTCTGCAACTCGACAGGCGACGAGATAGCCACGCTCGCCACGAGCGTATCGGTGACGGCTCCAGAGGGCTCCTCATCCAACACATACAGCCTAGACGCTTCGACGTTCACGAGCGAGGTCGGCG
>LUCB01000002.1:1177-105689 GCA_001593865.1 Candidatus Bathyarchaeota archaeon B24 | reverse complement strand
CCTCCTCGCTCATATAAGCCATCTAACCACCAAACCCACCTTATTAGACGGAGGCTCTATAAAAATTACCCGAGGTAATTTATCATGCTTTCTCCTAGAGGGAGAGGGTCGGCAAGCCGCTCCTGAACGCGCATAGAAAAATCAGCGCAGGTAATACAACACCTCCCATGATCCGTCGGAAGGATATTTTTTCGAGAAATATGAAGGTTACATCTCGACGCAACTCGGGCCTCAAGTTGATATCTCTGAACTCAAGAAATTAGCAGAAGAGATAAGGATGAGGAACAAATGTCGGGGGCGGTTACATAGTCGAAGTTCATCGGTCTTAACATAATGTTTAAGAGGCTTGGAGAACAGTGTCTTCCTGGTTAAGGATTTGATTTTATGCGAGAGGTAGCTTTTCGAAAAGTTTCCCAAGTTATGACTCCCTCGCCTCTGGTGTTCTCGGCGACCGACACAGTCTCCGAGTTTCTGGGGTATATCCGCCAACCGGGCCTCTTCGAGGCGCTTGTGATGTTCCGGAACAGAATAGGTGTGGTGACCGCACGGGACACCCTCGATGTCATGCATCCGGAGCGTACCTTGCTGGGAAAGGTCGCGAGGAGAATATCCCCCCTCGGTAAGGAGGCGACGGTGCTGGACGCCGTGGACCTTATGTTCTCCAATAGAGTTAGGACTATACCCGTAGCTGAGGATGGTAGAATCGTCGGAGCGGTCTCCTCTATCGGGGTGGTTGAAGCCTTGATGGGCTCTCCTGCTTTCCAAGAGCTGACGTGTGGAGATGTTATGAGGCTGCCGATAGCCTCGGTGAAAGAGGATGACCAGGTGTCAACCGTACGGGTCATCATGCGCGAGTACGACGTAGGTGACCTACCGGTGGTGAACTATGAAGGAGAGCTGAAGGGAGTCGTGACCGCTAGGGACATGGCTCTTAGGCTTCTACAGCCTGAGGAGAGCATGACGCAGGGGGACTTCGACGGAGAAAGCGTCAGAGCCTGGGGTATTCCCGTCGGAGACCTGATGGATGCGAACCCGTTAACCGCCAGAGCAGAAGATCCTATAGTAGACCTGTTCAGAAGCTTCAAGAGGCTTAAGAAGGAGACCTGCATGGTAATAGGGCCCACAGGGCTCCTGAACATCGTCACACCCATGGAGATGATAGCTCCGCTGACTTTATTCAGGTTCAAAGAGAGGATTCACGTATATATCCTAGGTCTACCGGAGACCGGGGACTTTTTAGACGTGATGACCATTCAGGATAAGATCTATAGGGCGTTAGGCAGGGGGATAGCGTTCCGCGACGACATAAGAGAGGTGGTAGTCGACGTTAAACGAAGGAAAAGGAATGGAACGAGGGTTCTCTATCAGGTCAAGGCTAACGTGTATTCTTCTACTAAACCTCTCACGTTAACGGCTCACGGTTGGTACTTAGCCGAAGTCTTCGACGAACTCTGTAGGATGCTGGATAGAGCGTTGTCGAGAAGCAAAAAGAGGGGGCTGAGACCTAGGGATAGGCGTGAGACACGTCTAGCTAGAAGGGAAACGCTGGGTGAACGGCGGAAAACGTGAAGCTAAGAGTTAAAAGCATAGCTTAGTCTTTATGATTCTAGGTGTTCTTATGGGCGTGGAACGTGGTAAGTGGTTTAGGGATGCCCGATTCGGGATGTTCATTCACTGGGGGCTTTACTCGATCCTAGGACGTGGAGAATGGGTTATGTACCTTGAGCATATACCCGTAGAGGAGTACGCTAAGCTGGCTGAAAGGTTCAGACCTGTAAGGTTCGACCCGGACGAGTGGGTTTCATACGCTAAGGAGGCCGGCATGCGGTATATGATTCTCACAAGCAGGCATCACGACGGTTTCAGCCTGTTCGATAGCAAGGTCTCACACTTCACAGCGCCTAAGTCGGCGGCGGGTAGGGACTTAGTGGCCGAGTTTATCGACGCATGCCATAGAGCTGGCATGCGGGTGGGCCTATACTACTCACTCTTAGACTGGAGATGGCCTGCTTACTGGAAAGGCCCTAAAAAGGACCCTGAAGGATGGTCTAAGTTCCTTGAATACGTCCACACCCAGGTCGAGGAGATATGTAGCAACTATGGTAGGCTTGACGTGCTCTGGTACGACGGTGCATGGCCCTACACGGCTGAGGACTGGCGTTCCTCAGAGCTTAACGCTAAGGTACGTAAGCTTCAACCGGATATATTGATCAACAACCGGTCGGGTCTCCCAGAAGACTTCGACACCCCGGAGCAACACATCCGAGCCTCGCCCTCTGGAAGATTATGGGAGGCCTGTATGACGATGACAGAGTACTTCTGGGGCTATTGTAAAGGAGACCCGTGGAGGTCCACTAGGAGGCTCATCCAATACCTCGTGACCTGCGCTAGCGGAGATGGGAATCTTCTCCTAAACGTCGGCCCGAAAGCTGACGGGTCCTTCCCCGCCATGGCCGTCAGAAGGCTTAAAGAGATAGGTTCCTGGATGAAGGCTAACGGGGAATCCATCTACGGCTCTGAGAGATGCCCGTTCAGCTCGGCCGTGGGTCCTTTAACGGCTAAGGGGAACAAGGTCTATCTACACGTGTTCAGGTGGCCGGGTAGAGAGGTGTGTGTATCTGGTGTAAGCAATGACGTTAAAGAGGCTTACCTGCTAGCCTCGGGAGACTACGTGAGGGTGTCTAAGAAAGGCGATAGGGTCTTCCTCAGAGGATTACCGTCTAGGCCGCCAGACCCCTATGACACGGTCATAGCCATAGAGCTCGACGGCCCCCCGGTTGGCGTGCCTTATAAAGTCGAAGGTTAGGTGTGAGGAACGTTAAACAAATAGGACGGCTGAGCGTAGGCAATGTTCGAGGACGTAATCTCGATCCTTGAGCCTGGAGAGCGGTTGATATGGTCCGGTAGACCGTTGCTTAAGCCGTTTATGCTTAAGAGGCTTAGCGGGCTGATAATCCCGGTAGTATTCATAGTGTTCTCCAGCTCCCTCATACCTCTCTTCACGACCGGCTGGGTTATACCGGTGATGTCCTTTTTGATCCTATGGTTCGGGATACTCGGATTTATGCTGTTTCTATCCTCCATATACCCTCTTCTTCTATGGAGGAACCTGTATTACGTCTTAACGGATAAGAGGATAATCGTTAGAAAGGGGGTGCTAGGCATAGACTACGATATACTAGACCTTAAGTACATCCAGCAGATCAACGTGGACATCGGTGTCTGGGATAAGTTCTATGGAACCGGGACCGTGATAATCCAAGCGGTAGGAGTCACACCTGTAAGCTTACAGTCTATACCGAACCCTCTAAGTGCTCAAAAAATGATAAAAGCGGCGGCAGAAGCGAGAAAGTCTGCAGGAGGTCTTTAGGAGCTAAGCTGGAAGTTTAGAATCTCCTCGATCTTCCTCCTAGCCTCTCTCACCTTTTCCTTGAGAGTCTCCAGCTCTTTCCTATATGAATCTCGTTCCTCCTCCAGCTTCCTAAGTTTTTCCTCAAGCTCCTTCATCCTAGACTCGTACATCTTCTTAACATCAGACTCGAATACGAGTCTTTCTATGTTCGGCTCATCAAAAACTATTTCGCCTTTCTCTTCATCATAAGCGGCTTTAACCATTATCCTTATGAAGTCGCCCTTACTAAGCTTAAGCTCCTCGACAAGCCTCCTATATAGCATCTGGTTAAGTTTGGCCACATCTCTTAAAACGATATCTCGAGGAACCCTATCCCTAAAGATCGCTAGGGCAACTTTCCTAAGTTTATTGGCATATAGAGCCGCCGGGATAACCCCGGTTCTAAGCTCAACCTTCTCGGTGGGCATATAACCACCTCCGAATAGTACCTTCAGCTTGAAACGATATATATGTTTCATAGAAACCGACGCGGTAGCATTTTACCCTACCCTTTACACGGTTTAAGCCACGAAGCTGAATGTTTTAAATTCTCTTAAACCGATTAAGTTCGGGGTCGAATTGGAGGATTTTGTAGTTAAGGTATTAGACGGTATTCCGGAGTACAGGGAGTTTATGACGGTGGACGAATTAAATAGAAGTAGCGAGAAGCTTGTCTCAAAACACGGTGATAAGGCATCACTTTTCGAAGTCGGAACCGCGAGAAACGGAGAGCCTATAAAGTGTCTGAAGATAGAGGGCGGGGAAGTTAACGCGTTACTGTTCGCCTTTCCACATCCTAACGAGCCGATCGGAAGCATGACGCTTGAATATCTATCTTGGATGCTGGTCTCAAACGACGAGTTTAGGAGACGTATGAATACCACGTGGTATTTGGTGAAGTGTGTAGACCCGTTTGGAGCTAGGCTTAACGAGGGCTGGTTTAAAGGTAGATGGAGCTTGAAGAAATACGCGTTAAACTACTATAGGCCACCTGGCTATAAG
The DNA here is from genome assembly GCA_001593865.1 of Candidatus Bathyarchaeota archaeon B24. Lineage (GTDB taxonomy): Archaea > Thermoproteota > CALKCG01 > B24 > B24 > B24. The sequence goes on along the minus strand of LUCB01000002.1, from coordinate 101,296 downwards.
CAGGTTGAATGGACGTTTCCGATAGAGTATAAAACGCTGAGGTTCGATAGACCTCTCCCGGAGACGAAGGCCCTGATGAAGCTCATGGACGACATCAGGCCGGATTTCATGGCTTCGCTTCATAACGCTGGCTTCTGCGGAGCGTACTTCTACTTATCCGACCCTCTCCCAGAGGTCTACGATAAGCTCCATAAAATCGCCGAGAGGTTTAACATACCGATCCATCTCGGGGAGCCGGAGGTTCCTTACGTGGTTAAGCTTGCAGATGCCGTGTTCAAGATGCCTACCGTCACAGATGCGTATGAGTACTATGCCAGGTATTTGAAGAAGGACCCCGCCGAGGTTATCAGGAGCGGGGCTAGTAGCGACGAATATGTGAAAAGGATTAACAAGGATGCCCTAACGGTCGTCTGCGAGGTTCCATACATCTACGACGATAGGATAGCCGACACAACGCCCATAGGGATCAAACGTAGAGACATCATAATGCTAGGGATAAGGAAAACCAGACGAAACCTTAGGGAGCTTAAGAGGAGATTAGAGAAGGTCGAGCCCTATGTGAGGAAAGACTCTCCCTTCTATGAGGCGTTATCCGAGTTCATAAGGGTTGGGTTTGAGTCTCTTAAAGCCGAAGAGAACTGGGCTAAAAGAGATCCATCGACCGATAGACAGGCGACCGTTTCAGAGGCCTTCGACACAGTAGCCGCCGGAGTCTACTTTTACGGCACGCTTAGATACGGTTTATTTTACCGGCTGGTCTCTGAGGGCGGTGTAGATGCCGAGGAGCTTAAGAAACATCGCCGATGGTCGCTGAAGAGGATAAGCCAAATGGAGAGCGAGTTCACGAAGCTGTCGAACTACAAGGTCATCTCAATCAGAAACCTAGTCGGAGTTCAGCTTGGGACGATACTGTACACTTTATCCACAAAATTAAAATTAGGATAGGGAATCACGGCGTTTAGAATGGCTTGTTAGAGCTTTTCAAGCGGTTTAACATTACCGAAGCGTGGTTTAGGTCTCTTAACCGGCTTAGCCCACCATACCGCGTTGCCGATGACCCTCAGGACGTTGGGGTTGTGGTAGATCGGTAGTGTCTCATGGCCGGGTCTGAAGTAGAAGATCTTCCCCATGCCGCGGTAGAAGCAGCATCCGCTACGGAAGACTTCGCCGCCCTTAAACCAGCTGATGAATACCAGTTCATCGGGAGGTGGTATGTCGAAAGGTTCCCCATACATCTCCGTATGCTCGATCTCGAAGTAGTCACCGATTCCCTCCGCTATCGGGTGTCCTGGGGCGACCACCCAAAGACGCTCTCTTTCATCTGCCTCCCTCCATTTGAGACTACACGTAGTACCCATGAGGCGTTTGAAGATCTTCGAGTAGTGCGCCGAATGTAATACGATCAAGCCCATGCCCTCAAGGACTATACGTCTATAGATCCTATCCACCACATCATCCCTTACTTTTTCATGTGCTAGATGACCCCACCATATAAGAACATCAGTATCGTTTAACACTTCTTCCGTTAATCCATGTTCAGGCTCTTCTAGGGTAGCGGTTCTGACTTCAAACCCATACTCCTTCTCTAAGTATTCGGCGATGACGGAGTGTATCCCCTTAGGATATATTTCGGCGACTCTAGGATCCCTCTTCTCATGCAGAAATTCGTTCCACACGGTTACCCGGACAGTATCTTTCATAGTACCCCCATGATGCCATTAAAGCAGAGGAAACTATTTGTATGTTTCTAAGGCTCTCCTCCGGATTTAAGGAAAAAGCATATCTTTTTATAGCATGTTTACAATTAATATATCGTTCTCCCTGAGAACAGGTAGCGGTGGTTAACCTCTCTTCTTAAGTAGCTGCTCCTTTCTTCAGGGTGATCCTCCGGTCGTATGGAGGGTATATTATGGAGGACGTTAGGATCCATAGAGAGGCGCCGATAGGCGGGAAAGAGAGAAAAGGTCTAGCCTTGACCACGTGTCCCGAGTGTGGCAGTACCAATCTCGTGGTAGATTATGAGAGGGGCGAGATATTGTGTGGCGACTGCGGCTTCGTCTTGAGTAGCTCTATCATGAGTAGGGCTCCTGAATGGAGGGCTTTCACCCCACAGGAGCAGAGAGAACGGACCAGGGTCGGACTTCCCACATCGTATTCTATCCATGACAAGGGGCTTTCCACCGTTATAAGCAATATATACCGCGATGCCTCTGGGAGGAAGCTTCCGTTAAAAACGAGGATCAAGATGCTCAGGCTTAGAAGATGGCAGATAAGGAGTAAAGTCCACTCGTCTCGGTCAAGAAACCTGAGTCGAGCCATGAACGAGATCGATAGGCTATCTAGTCAGTTGAACGTCCCCCCTCAGCTACAAGAGATGGCTGCGCTCGTATATCGGAAGGCTTTAGAGAAGGACCTCGTGAGGGGAAGAAGCATAGCGGCCATAGCCGCGGCTTCCTTATATGCCATCTGTAGGCAGACCGGGACTCCTAGGACGTTGAAGGAGATCGCCGAGGTCAGTATGGTCTCTAGAAAGGAAATAGCCAGATGCTACAGGCTCCTGCTCAAGAAGCTAGATATCACCATGCCCATAGACGACCCCACTAAATGCGTCCCGAAGATAGCGTCTAAACTCAGCGTTGGCGAGAAATGCCAGCAGATGGCGATTGAGATACTCAAGAAGGCACGGGAGGCGCGGGTCTCGACGGGTAAGCACCCTATGGGGCTAGCCGCGACAGCGCTGTATATGGCTTGCAAGGTCACGGGTGAGCGAAGGACTCAAAGAGAGATAGCCGATGCGGCCGAGGTAACGGAGGTCACCATAAGAAACCGGTACAACGACCTGAAGGCTTTTCTCCCGAGTTAAAAACGGTCACACAGGAGTATGGGCCGGGCCGGATTTGAACCGGCGACCTCCACGGTGTGAGCGTGGCGTCCATACCAGGCTAGACTACCGGCCCGTCGAACTTATTTTAAAATCTGCAAGGGTTTAAGTTTTCTCCCTCCGTAGATCGCTATGCCAGCCTCTACCTCCTACCCATGGCTTCTCTATGCTTCCATCTCAGGTTCGATGAACGGCATTTCCTGCATCTCTCGGCTTTAGGCGGGTTTCTAGCTCCGCAGTTTCTACATATCTTAACGTAAAGCCGTCTCCTCTGAGCTATCTCTCTCTTGATGGGGTCTCTAAGGGGCATGAGTCTTCACCCAGCCTAAACCCATCGAGCAGGTTTATAACCTTTACTTTTTCACCATATACCCAGCTCTTTTAGCATACCTTGCCAGTCCACGTTTTTGGCGATTAGCTCTTTAGCTAACCTTATACGTTTAAGGTCTCCAAACTTGATCTTACCGGTTATATCCCTAAGCATGTTAACGGTCGTATAGGTGTCGTAAGGCACTAGGAGAACCGGTACACCCCTTTCCCTAGCCCTGTTGAGGACGACGGGGCTTGGACGTAGATTTCCGGTTAGTATAAGTAGTGACGTGTCTGTTTCAAGAGCTACGAGACATATGTCAGGTCTATCCCCGCCGGTTATAACGGCTTTCCTCGGCGCCGCCCTGAAGTACCTTAAAGCACTATCTGGTGTCATAGCACCGACGAGGTAGTTTTCGACCAAAACATCTTCAAGCCTGTCTTCACGTGTCAGAACTTCTGCTCTAAGTTGTTCTTTAACCTCCAACCCGGTCGGGCTACTCATCTCGGGAGTTTCAGGAATCACACCCCACGTTCTCACCTCGCTTCTTTCGAGGATCGGTATGTATAGCCGTCTAACCCTATCCATGGCTGCTACAGATACGTTGTTCATAACCAACCCTAGAAATCCTATGCCGCTTTCGACTATACGGGTTTTCTCGAAAAGTATCTCGTCTACCATGTAATCTCTCTGAGCAGATGAAACTAGGAGTATCCTAGAACCTAGTTCTCTAGCTATCTCAGGGACCGAAAGGTTCATAAAGCCGCCTCTACAGACCTCGTGCAACGCCTCGACAAGCACTATGTCCTTATCCTCGGAGATTTTTCTATAGTTCTCCTCTATCGTTTCGAGAAGAACCTTTCTATCCATAAGGCTTAGCTTCTCTAGGTAATGGTAGTTAAGAAGTATAGGTGTTATGGTCTGAACATTCTCTTTAAGTCCAAGCGTTTCCTTCATTAAAGCAGCATCTTCATCGGTCTTAACCCCTTTATAGGTGAAGTCGCCCCAGCCTAGGGGTTTGAAGTATCCCACCTTCAACCCATTTTCCTTGAAGATCAGGGAAAGCCCTATGCATAATGCCGTTTTACCGAAGCATTCCCTACAGGAGAGTGCAACGTATATGCTCGGGGTTTTCTCCAACTTCTCCACCATCCTAGATGAACGATAAAGTTATCTTAACATCTAAGGCTAAAGAGTTTTTCCCTTTCTCATAAACTATCAGCGGGTTTATGTCTAAATCGGCTATCTCCTTAAAGTCTAGGGCCAATCTAGAAACCCTGACGAGCGTGTCTACGACGGAGTCTATATCCGAAGGAGGCTCCCCCCTAAAGCCTCTAAGAAGTGTATAGGCCTTCGTCTCGGTAATCATATCGTAGGCCTCCTTACGGCCTATCGGAGCCAGCCTGAAGCTCACATCCTTTATCAAATTAACGTATATACCTCCGAGACCAAACATGATAAGCGGTCCGAACTGCATGTCCCTATGCATACCGATGATCACCTCCTTCCCTCTCGAAACCATCTCCTGAACCTCCACTCCGTATATCCGCGCCTGAGGCATCAACGCGGCGACGTTACGCATGATGGAATCGTAAGCCTCCTCAAGCTCATAGTCTGACCTTATGTTCAAGACAATACCGCCGACATCGGTTTTATGCAATATATGCGGAGAGACCACCTTCAAGGCTACTGGATACCCTATCTTATTAGCTATCGCTAGGGCTTGACGTATGTTTTGAGCAAACCCAGATTCAGGAACTTTCAAACCATAAGCTTTCATCACAAGCCTAGCCTCAGGACCTAGCAAAACCGTTCTACCTTCGAGCCTCGCTCTTTCGATTATCCTACGTACGGTATCCATGTCTCTCTCGAACTCAGGGATTTCCTGCTCTAAAGGCTCCCTCAGATACTCGGCGTACCTAACCATCCCCTCCACCGTCTTAACAGCCTCCTCTGGAAACTCGTATACGGGTATGCCGTTATCTCTAAGTATCTTAACCGCTTCAGCCACGGCCTTACCGCCCATGAAAACCGCCAAGATGGGCTTCTTAGGGTTTGACCTGTAAACCTCCAATATGGCCTTGGCCGTCTCGACAGGCTGGGTCACCGCCTGAGGTGTAAGTATGACTATGACTGAGTTAACCCCGGGGTCGTCTAGAAGTATCTGTAGGGCCTGCTTATACCGTTCGGCCGACGCATCTCCTAACACGTCGACAGGGTTGATGACAGACGCCTGCTCAGGAAGTATGGCCCTAAGTTTCTCTATGGTCTCCTGGGATAGCCAAGCCAATCTAAGACCAGACTTCTCGCAACTATCTGTGGCTACTATACCTGGCCCCCCGGCGTTGGTCAGTATAGCTAAGCCTCTACCCTCAGGTATAGGCTGAGACGCAAACGCCCTGGCGTAATTGAAGAGGTCTTCGACAGAGTCCACTTGAATAACTCCCATCCTCTTGAACACGGTGGAGTAAGCTACTGCACTACCAGCCATGGAACCTGTATGCGAAGAGACCGCTCTTATACCCATGCTCGTCAGCCCGGCCTTCAAGATTACTACAGGCTTCTTTCGAGAAACCTCCCCGACGGCTTTCACGAACCTATCGCCCTCAGATATGCCCTCGATATAGCACGCTATAACCCTGGTGTTCTCGTCTTCTTTCAAGGCCTCTATGAAGTCCACGACGTTTAGGTCCGCGCTGTTGCCTAGGCTGACTATAACGCTGAACCCTAATCCCTCTTTAGGAGCCCAGTCTATGACCGCTGTACATAGGGCTCCGCTCTGGGATAGGAACGCTATACTGCCAGGTATCGGTTGGGACGATGCGAACGTAGTGTTCATGGGAACCGACGTGTTTATCACGCCGAGGCAGTTTGGACCGACCATTCTCATACCGTACTTTCTACAGAGGGTCAAAACCTCCTTCTCGAGTTTAGCCCCTTCTTCACCTATCTCCCTGAAACCCGCAGATATGACGATAAGACCCTTGACACCCTTAACCCCAGCTTCTTCTACGACCTCTGGAACGATCCTAGCCGGGACCGCTACGACAGCCAGATCCACATCTCCCTCGACTTTGAGGACACTCGGATAACACTTTAAACCATGGATCTTATCGGCTTTGGGGTTGATCGGGTATATCGGACCCTTAAATCCGCTTTCAAGAATATTCTTAACTATACGGTTTCCGACTGCGCCGCTTCTCCTTGAAGCACCTATGACCGCTATGGACTTTGGAGACAAGATCGGTTTAATATCCTCCCTGACCATCTCCACCAACCCTTTAACCTCGTCTCTTCCTCAGAGGTTGTCAGAATATAATTAAATATACTGGTTAATCAAACTATCTAATGGATATGCATGATTAAGCTCGACGATATCGATAGACGTATAATAGAGATTTTGAAGAGCAATTCTAGGATTAAGTATACGGTTCTCGCACGTAAGGTCGGCTTAACGGAGGGTGCGGTTCGAAGGAGGGTCGATAAGCTCCTAAAAAACAGGGTTATAAAAAGATTCACTATAGAACTCGGATACCCACAGCCGACTTTAAAGGCCTTGGTCCTTGTGTCGACTAAGACGGCTTATCCTTCATCGACTGTTTCGGAGCTGATCAAAAGGCTTGAAGGTGTTCAAGCCGTATACGAGGTTTCAGGGCAATACGACGTCGTAGCGGTCATAGAGGGTCGAGATGTATCCTATTTAAATAACTGTATAGACGAGATTCGTAAAATTGAAGGGGTTGAATCCACGAATACGCTTATAGTTTTAAGAGAAACGATTTAGATTCTACGAAAAACTTATATCGAAGACAAGTCTTCATAGACGCTAGTCTACCATGTCGTCTATAAGACTAGACCGGATATTGGATACAACTTTGAGGGAAGGTGAACAGGCTCCTAGGGTTTACTTCAAGCCGGAAGAGAAGTGCACCATAGCCGAGATGATCTATAAAACGGTCGGAAAGAAGCTTTACATGGAGATAGGCTCCCCCTATAGCCCCAAGTATAAAGCCGGTGTCGAAGCTGTGGTAAACCACTTCAAAGAGCTGGGTTACGGCGACGCTAGGCTCATCGGCCACTGTAGATGTCTCAGGAAGGACGTAGACGTAGCATGGGAATGCGGGACATGGGGTGTAACGGTGTTCTTATCCCCGACGGAGAAGCATCTGCTCTATAAGCTAAACGGTATGAGCTATGAGAAAGCGTTGTCCATAATTAGGGATGTCGTATCCTATGCCAAAGACAAAGTTGGATTTGAATGCGTGATATATACCATGGAGGATGCCACAAGCCTTCCCTTGGAGAAGATAGTAGAGGTCGGTAAGGTCGCCGAGGAGGCCGGGGCCGATATACTCAAGCTTCCTGATACTAAGGGGCAGGTCGAGCCGCTAAGTTTTCGAGATATGATCGCTAAAGTGGTCGAGGAGATCGGTATTCCGATAGACGTACATTGCCACAACGATAGGGGTCTAGCCGTGGTGAACAGTATAATGGGGTTGATGGGTGGTGCTACGAGCTTCGACGTAACGGTCATGGGGATCGGTGAAAGATGCGGCATAGCGGACCTGGCGACGACCGTCGAAAACCTCGAAACACTATACGGTGTTGAAACAGGAGTGAATTTCAAGGAGATTCCTAAGCTCTATAGCTATGTCTCGGCTGTCACGGGTATCCCGATCCATCCGTTTCACCCGATAGTCGGCGTATTCGCTAGGACGCATAAAGCCGGAACCCATCAGAAGGCTGTTTTAAGATGCCCTGAAACCTACGAGACCATAGATTTCTCGAAGTATGGTTTTGAACGCTTGTACGAATTCGGGGCTATGCAGTCTAAAGAGCTGTTGGAGCATCTTCTGAGCGGGTACGATATAGCGCCTGAGGCAAAGTTCAAGATCATCGACAGGATAAGGTCTGTCTCGATGGAGAAGGGAAGAGCCTTAAGGCTTCCGGAGGTCTGGAGCATCATAGAGGCTGAAACGGGTAAACCGGTTAAGCTTAAGACGGGCTTTTCGGAAAGCATAGGGGACGCCGTTATATTCCTAAAGGTCAGGCCTGGATGCGATGAGCAAGACTTGATTGAGAGGATCAGGAAGCTTCTCACAAAGCATAACTTACCCTTTAGGATAAGGGAGATAACCGGCTACTGGGACTATCTCGTGGATGTCAAAGATATCAAAAGTACTGAACTTTTAGACGACATTACTAGAGAGATCAGAAGCTGGGGTTTAGGGGTCGAGGAGACGAGTACATCGATCGTGTTCGACGAATTCAGGTAGATGAAAGCATAGATAACCCTCCTCATTTAATCTCTCTCGTAGGTGAGGTATTCTGAGGGACCTCCTGCCACAGGTTAAGAGAAAGAGGATGTTTATAGAAGGGTTCTACACGGTGAATGTCGACGGAGCGCTTGTAGAGCGGTTATTCCTAACCCTTACTAAGGAGCTATCCATGACCCCCATAGCAGGTCCCATGATATTCTCACCAGATGTCAGGGGGCATCCTATCCATAGAGGCCTAGCGGGGTACATGGCTTGGGTCGAGTCTGGTGTTGCCCTATACACGTGGAGCCGCTTCAACTTTTTCACGTTAGACATTTACACTTGTAGGGATTTCCAACCTGAGAAGGCCCTTAAGGTAGTTAAGGAGATTCTAAAGCCGAGATCTATGGTTTATGAGGAATTCCGGTACAGAAACCGTTAAAAAGGCATTATCCAGTCTTCTTATTCTACAGGGTTTAAGCCTCTACTGTTCTAGTATCTTAAAACATATATCTACGTATTTATCCGCCGGGTTTATCCCGGTGGCGTTCCTAGTGTTTAATGCGTAGTCGAACCTAGAATTAGCCTCGTGTATCTTAAGGTCGCAGCTTCCGAGAAGCTCATGTATGAACCGGCTAAGCTTTTTGTAGGCATCCAGCTCCTTAAGCTTCCGGAACATCTCCTCCATCTCGTTTTTCCAGTTTACATACCTCCTAAACCTGTTCTCGTGTACAAACCTTCTGATCTCGTCGTAAACCGATATGCATCCCGCCACAAGCCTGTATATGCTACTCCAATTCCCCCCCTCTATGCTTGGCATAGCGTCCAAGGCCACTATTCCATAGTCTTCATAACCCATCATGGCGTCTAAAGCCCTCATAACCTCCACCCGGTGTCTGGGATAAGAGTCCAAGTCTACGCCGACGGGTAATCCTCCGAGGTGTGTGTTTGTCCTAAACTCCTCAGGGCTTCTAGAGACCCTAGCTATGCAACAGAGCAGACCGGAGCTGGAGCCTTCCTTATAGACTAGAACTCTGAGGTCGAAACCAGGCTTCTCGATGTATTCTTGAAGGAAGACCCCCTCGGGATTTATCTGAGTGGGTTTAGAGTTTCTGCTTAGAACCTCGACTAAGTTCTCCCTATTGCCGACTTTGAGAACTCCTCTACCCCAGCTTCCATGGGTGGGCTTAAAGACCAGAGGATATCCAAGCTTTGACTCAGCCTCCTCGACCACTTCCATAATCCAATCCTCTAGGTCATACCCGTCTCTCGGGAAGCTTCTGAACAAGCTCCTGGGAACCTTAACCCCCTTCTCTTCTAAAACACGTATGGTTTTTATCTTATCTGAGCAGAGGGACTCGACGCGGTAGGGGTTTATGACAACCCGCCCCAGCTCTTCGATCCTTCTAGCAGCCTCTAAGGCTCTATGCTTACTCTCGCATCTGTTGACCACGACCTTGATATCTTCAACGTCTTCAGCCGTAAGCGAGGAAGGGTTTTTGGTGAAGATCCTCTTAAACTCAAGCCCCCTTCGGCTCGCGGTGATTAAAAGCTCAGCCTCGTCTATGGTTAGCCTGTCGTAGAGCAGAGCGGCGTTACTCATTCTAAAACCATAGAAAACGTTACGAAGCTTAAAAATTTACCCTTGAGAATGATCTCACCCAGGTAGCCGGAGAGGATAGACTTGAAGGTCATACCCGTCTTAGACATCAAGAACGGGCTTGTGGTTTTAGCTAAAATGGGGCTTCGAGATGCTTACAAACCGGTCAAAAGCTGGCTATGCCCGTTTTCAAGCCCGGTCGCTATGGTCGAGGTTCTGAAAAGCCTAGGTTTCAAAGAAGTATATGTAGCAGACTTAGATGCCATAACGTATGGGACACCTGATCTGGCTCTCTACAGGGGTTTAGCCTCTCGGATAAGAGTCATGGTAGACCCTGGGCTCAGAAGCCTTGAAGACGCGTCGAGGATACTCGAGGTGGGGGTTCACAAGCTTATCCTGGCTACTGAGACGCTTTCCTGTCTAACGCTGGCTGAGAAGGTCTTGGAAACTTTCGGCCCAGGGCGTGTGATATTAAGCCTAGACCTGAGAAACCGTAAGGTCCTATCTAAAATGGCGGAGCTCCGGGATCTAGACCCATTAACGTGTCTTAGAAAGATGGTTAAATTAGGCTTCAAAGAGGTTATCGCGATAGACTTGGCAAGGGTCGGCTCTTTCGCGGGACCAGACCTAGAACTCGTGAAAATTCTCAAGAAGGTTCCTGTCAAACTCATAACCGGAGGCGGTGTCAGGAGCTTAAAGGACCTTAAACTCTTAGAACGAGAAGGTGTCGAAGCGGTGTTGGTGGCCTCGGCTTTACACCGGTCGACCTTATCGGTGGATGAGCTTAGTCGTATGGGTTTCCTCTAGAGGTGGCTCTTGTTGCGCATACTCGTCGTGGAGGCCGTCACCTCAGGGCTCGTCGACAAGGCCGGTTCAAGCATTTTATCCGAAGGGTTTGCGATGCTCTCCTCGATCATAAAGGGTCTGACCGGTTTAGGCTGTGAGGTCTCCACGTTGCTAGCGAAAAAATTTACGGCGCTTGTTAGATATCTACCCCCTGTTAAACTGTATAAACTGGAAAAACCAAGCCTCGCCGAGTTGAGAAGGCTCGCGAAACTTCACGACTCGACCTACGTCATAGCACCCGAAGACGATGGCTTACTCGCGGAGCTTTTAGAGGAGCTTGATGGTCTCCATATGTGCTCGAAACCTGAAGCCGTTAGGTCTGTCTCGGATAAGGCTTCATTAACCCTCAGGCTCTCCAAAGAGGGGTTTAGGGTTCCTGAAACGGTCGTCTACGAACCTGGAGAACCCTTAGATGTCGGCTGTTTGAAGCCGCCTTACGTGGTTAAGCCTAACACCGGTGCTGGCTGCGTGGGTCTATCCATTGCTAGGACTCTCGAAGAGCTTAAAAAGGCGGTATCTGACGCAGGGAGACCGGTTTTGATACAGGAGTTTATAGATGGGGTCCCAGCTAGTGTCTCGCTCCTGACCGACGGCTCGAACACGATACCGTTATCCCTAAACCGCCAATACCTAGACCTATGTCGGCGTATATACCTAGGCGGCTATACGCCTATGTACCATGAGCTCATCGGAGAGGCCTTCGATACCGCTTCTAGGGTTGTAAGCCTGTTCAACGGTTTAAGAGGCTACATAGGTGTCGATGTGGTCCTCTCTAGGGACGGTGTCTACGTGGTCGAGGTGAACCCAAGGCTCACCGTATCATACGTCGGTTTAAACAGGGTTCTAGAGCCCGACCCTGCTAAGGGGATCTTCGAAGCCGGTCTAGGTAGGCTCCGGACGGTCGAATACATGTTCAACGCGCTTTGTTACTTTAGGAAAGCCCTTTTTAAAGGACCGGTACGTAGCGGCTTAAAGAAGCTAGCATCGTTAAACGAGATAGTCTCTCCGCCTCTGCCGGTGGAGCGTATAGATGAAGCTTATGGGGTGTTAGCCGTCGTGTCTAACAATTTTACGAAGGCGAAGAACGCTTATCTCAAGCTTTTAAATAGGCTATCCTTAGAAACTGGGTGTGAAGTCTCATGACGGTTGTCCTGGGATGGGATATCGGAGGAGCAAACATAAAGCTAACGGTCATACGATGTAGAGGATATGCCGTATCGGATGTCAAGATATTCGCAGAGTACTTCCCGGTATGGAAGAGAGGTCGGGAGAAGCTTCCCTATAAGCTTAAGTCCATGGTCGAACGGGTTGGGTCTACCAGACCTGATCTAGCTGCCATAACGATGACGGCTGAACTATCCGACGTCTATTTCTCGAAGAGAGAGGGCGTTAACCATATAATAGACTCGGTCGAGAAGGCCATGCCCACCCTGGACCTTAGGTTTCTAGATGTCCACGGTAGGCTTTTGACTCCAGACGAGGCTAGAAAACATCCTCTAGAGGTCGCCGCGGCTAACTGGTATGCGTCGGGATGGCTTGCCTCTAAGCTATCTGACACATGCCTCCTAGTAGACACGGGTAGCACCTCGACCTCGATAGTCCCCGTGGTCGAAGGCAAGGTCGCTGCCAAAGGTCTTAACGACCTGGAGAAGCTTATGGCTGGAGAACTCGTGTATACCGGCGCGTTAAGGACGAACGTCGCAGCCATAGTGTCCCACGTACCTGTTAGAGGTGTTTCCACACCGGTTTCCTCAGAGTTCTTCGCCCAATCAGGCGACATCCATCTGCTCCTCGGGCACATCACCGCCGAAGACTACACGGTCGATACACCAGACGGTAGGGGTGTTTCAATGGTCGAGGCGGCCGCTAGGGTGGCTAGGGTTGTGTGCGCCGACCTTGACCTATTATCGATGGAAGAGGTCAAGACCATAGCTTCCTACGTCTACGAAGCTCAATTGGGTCAAATATTAGAGGCATTGAAGAGATTAACAAACAGCCTCAAGGTCGACCTGAAAACTAGTCCAGCCTATGTCGCAGGGGTCGGTGGAGAGTTCATAGCCGGTAAGGCTCTGAAGATGTTCGGGTTTAAAGACGTTAAGCCGTTATCGCGGTTTATAGGGTCTGAGGCGGCTAAGGCCACACCCTCCTATGCGTTGGCACTCATGGCGGCTGAGTTTCTGAAGGGGAGGGAGCTTAGAAATTGGAGGTTGTCGTGAAAGTCGGGGGAAGCTTAAGCCGGAGACCCACCGCTTTTAAAAGGCTATGTCTCAGGCTAAGCGCGTTAGCTTCGAACTATGAGTTTGTGATCGTACCAGGTGGGGGTTCGTTCGCAGATAGCGTGAGGATGTGCTATAGGGTCTTCAGGCTTTCTGAGTTGGCGGCTCATAAGATGGCTATATTGGCCATGTCTCAGTATGGGCTACTTATAGCAGACATAACTCCTAGAGCAATTCCTGTCTATGCGATCGAGGAGTGTTTAGTAGTTCATCATAAGGGTTTTTTACCCGTGCTGATCCCGCATAGGCTTTTAGAGCTGAAGGACCCCTTTCCTCCGTCATGGGACGTAACCTCGGATAGCATCTCGGTCTATATTGCATGGCTTCTTAAGGCTAAGAAGCTCATACTGGTCAAGGATGTCGACGGTATTTACGATGGACAAGGTAGGCTTATGAAAACCGTAGACTTGGACTGGCTTAGGAGGAACCGCTCTTGTTTAGACAGCTACTTCCCGGAGGTCGCTGAGGGATTAACGATGAGGTGCTACGTGGTTAACGGGTTTAAACCGCAGAGGGTCGAAGAAGTCTTAAGAGACATCGAAACGATATGCACCGAGGTTCTTCTAAACTGAAAGAGTTTACTTATAAACGTGTTCAACTTTTCTAGAGTTCAGCGTATATCCCAGATGTTTTGTCGATATTACCCTACGGGTGTTCAAGCTCAATACTCTTTAAATAACATGGCAGATGTTAGACTAGATTTCGCTGGCGTCGCTAAACAATTCTATATATTGTGTATGATTTCCAATTCTTGAACACGATGTTTTTTAGAGCCGCCAGGAGATGGTTAAAGGTCGGCTTTAAAGAATTGATCTCTAAGCTCGATGAGGGTTTAGAACGGCTGGAGTATTTGATTTATAAAGCTAAACGCTATAGGAAACGGCTCTACGCTCGGTACTTAGTAGCCTATGCCGCGGGTGATGGGTTCAGAGCCTCCATGTACGTCTCTGAGATCGTAGAGGTTGAACGCATACTCAAACTCATGTCGAGAGCCTGTCTATCGCTCGAAAGGTCGATAATACGTCTTACGACCCTATCAGAGATTCGCGAGTTTTTACCGGTCGGGTCTATGGAGGAGGGCATGGATGAAATCGAAAAGCTCATGGACTTCACCTTGAAGACGAGCTTAAACATCGTAGAAGATGTACAGAGGTCTTCTATAGACCTCCTCCAGTTTACCATGTTAGATGTCGAAGCTTCTCGACCAAATCCAGAGGGGATGGTAATCAGAGAGACAGCGAAGACTTTAGCCGAGAACCTTATGGGCGAGGACGCGATACTGGTCCATGCCTAAGCTCTTTTAGCAACCTTTTAAGAACTATAACTTTCTCAGACCTCACCCTTCCACCTATCCAGCTCCTGGTATCGCATACACCTCTCCTAACACCCAACACGTCTACACCGACCTTATCGACTACGGCTACGTCTTCAGCCTCCAATCCACCGGCTAAAGCCGTTATCAAACCCAGACGTCTAGCCTCCGAGAATATCCGAGTGAGTTCTTCCACGTCTAAGTGGTCGAACACGTTTCCGTGACCCTTACCTTTAACGTCTATGAGTATTCCATCTGCCCTGCTTCTCCACGCTACCGACGGAAGATAAGCTGGGTTTAGAGAGCCGATGTTATAGTAGTCGGCGTAGCCGCACGCTATAACCCTAACGTTTGGATAGGTTTCTTTGACAGACTTCACAACCCAGCTCATGAGATTCAAAGCATCTTCAGGCTCCTTAACGCCGTACAACCCCGCCTTTATGTAATCCACACCGAGCGACGCAGCTCCTAAAGCCGCAAGAGAAGCAGTACCAGGCAGGTTCGGCAGGTCCCCTATAGTTGCACTGACCTCCACCTCACCGTTAAACCTCTCGACTATCCGTTTTATAACGGATGGATGGTTTGCCCCTAGAGAGCCCTCCCTGGGGTTCTTAATATCCAGAATATCGCATCCACCTCTAACAGCCTCGTAGGCCTCCTCCTCGTCTACGACGCTGACTAGAAGCTTCAAGCCAATTCTATAGGCTAGACAGCTTAACTATAAGACTTTCGCCCGAAGGTTTTTGCATATTATACCGAAGGGTAACATTTAATTCAGCCCTCACAATTTATCGTGTCGATATCGTCCAGGAGGTCCTCTATGGAGGGTAAGGTTAAGCTAAGCGTCCTGATAGGCTCGATGATGGTGCTCTTGGCCCTATCGGCTCTAGCCGGTTTAAACTACCGTCAAATCCTTACGATAACGATATTCTCAACGGTGATTTCGTCGATCATACTATTTTGGTCCATCAGAATTCCTATAGCTATGCTCGGAGTATTTTTACTCCTTTCGTTCGGTTTAATAGATGTTCCAAGTCTTATAAAATTCGCAAACATAGATGTAGTGTTATTCTTAGTCGCCACGATGATAATCGTGGGGTTCTTAGAGGAGCGGCATTTTTTCGGGTATCTAATGAACCTGATAGTCGCCAAATTCGGCTCCGACGCTAGAAGACTAATCAGGATTCTAATGCTAATCTCAGGCATATTCTCGGCTCTGGTTGGCACCATATCCTCTGCATTATTCATGACCGTATCTATACTCAGCATAGCAAGATACTACAAGCTAAACCCCGTCCCCTACGTGGTTATGAGCGTCTTTGCCTCCAACATAGGAAGCAGCGCGACTGTTATGGGCAATCCGGTAGGCGTCCTTATAGCCTTAAAAAGCGGGTTAACCTTCAATGACTTCATAAGATGGGCTACTCCCATCTCCCTCCTAAGCCTAATTCTGTGCATAGAGGTTTGTTTGCGAGTTTTTAAAAAAGAGATTGAACAGCTCGATAAGTCTATAAAGCTTAAGGCTGAGGATAGGGAGGTCGGTGGGGGGCTTGAGATAACCTCCAGAGAACTTATGGAGTCGGGGATAGTTTTCTTTGGCACGGTAATCGGTTTAGCCCTCTATAGCCCTCTAGAAAACCTGTTAGGTCTAAAGAAAAACAGTTTACTGTTAGGCGTGGTCTTGTCTATGGCTGGGTTGGCGTTGCTCATAGAGCGTGGTAGGGTACGGGAGATAATAGAGCATAGGGTCGAATGGGCGGATATGGTGTTCTTTATCATGCTCTTCGCCTCGGTCGGAGCGTTAGAATATGTAGGTATTACGGAGGTCGTAGCCGAAGCCTTATCTCACGTACCAGGTGGCGAAGTTACGGTTCTTATCACGCTCATAGCTATGACTGGGATTCTGAGCGCTTTCCTAGATAACGTTCTAGCCGTAGCTACGATAGCTCCTATAGTCGAAGCTTTCGGCAACGTCGGTTTCAAAGAGAATCTATTATGGTGGGGTGTGCTTTTCGCCGGTACCTACTTCGGAAACCTAACCCTGATCGGAAGCACCGCCAACATAGTGGCCATGGGGATACTCGAAAAACGCGGTATTCAAACGATATCTTTCAAGGATTGGATTAAATACGGAAGTTTAATAACGCTTCTAACCATAACGTTGGCTATCGTCCTGCTCATACTTCAAGCCCCCCTAATGTGACGACGTAGTAAACTTTAACCCTTAGTCCTTTCCCATCTGATCAATATGGGTGATGAGAGGAGCTCCTCTCATCTGACTTCCGCCTGAAAGCGCTCCTGGGAAGAAGGATGAAAGGGCATACTGGCTGAACCCCCGGTCTTCTCTCTGAGACTTTCCTGGTCGCTCAAGCGATATCTTTATGTGAAAGTCGTCTGTATGCTGATTCGTATGTCCGACGAGGAGCTTGAGAGAATTAAGGAGAAGAAGCTGAAGGAGCTTCTTAAAAAGGTTTTGAGGGAGAAGGGGGGCAAACCATCGAAACCTAAGGTTTTAAAGGTTAACGACAGTAACTTCAACTCGGTGGTTAAAGAGCATAGTAGGCTTGTCGTAGATTTTTGGGCTCCGTGGTGTGCTCCATGTAGGATGATAGAGCCCATCTTCCACGAACTTGCGGAAGCTTATGCTGGTGTGGTGTCTTTCGGTAGACTTAACGTCGACGAGAACCCTGCGACAGCCGCTAAGTTCGGGGTGATGAGTATACCGACTCTCATAATGTTTAAAGATGGCATAGAAGTAGACAGGATCATAGGAGCCTTACCTAGGAGGTTCATAGAGTACAAAATCAGGAAGGCGTTCCAGCTTTAGTTTTCAACACTTCCTCTAAAATTTCCTTTTCACTAGGTATTCTAGAAGCGTCTAGCCCTCCTCCTTGGCCCAGCCTTATGGAGCCTCCTGCCTTGCCTCCGCATATGGTGGCTAGTCTGCGGGCAATTATCCCGGCGTTTAAACCGGCTTCTTTAGCCTTGTCACCGACCATCACTACGATCCTAGCCTTTCCCCTCCTGACCAAGAAGTATATCGCTACGGTCTCGGGAAACCGGTTGACCAAGGTATTTGCTTCAGCTATCACGGTGTCCGTTTCTTCGTCGACCCTCCTCTGAATGGCGAGTTTAACTCCATCCACCTCTAGAAGATTCTCGACGACGGAGCTAATCCTAGCTTCCACGAGCCGTCTTCTCAGGTTTTCGACTCTTCTTCTCTCGGCTTTAAGCTCCTCCAGTAGTTTCGTAACAGACTCTTTAAGCTTATCTGCGGGGCTTCTGAGAAGGTTCGAGGCCTCCTCTAAAGCCCTGAGCCTCGTTTGTAGGTATCTAAGCGCCTGCTCGCCTGCGACGTATTCAAGCCGTTCAACCCCATCCTGAATTCTATCCACACCTATGATTTTTATCAACCCGACTTCTCCCGTCCTCTCGCAGTGGGTTCCACCGCACGCCTCGGCGTCCCAACCCTCTATCTCGACGACCCGTATAACCCTACCCGGATAAACCCCTCCCTGGTAGAGCCTAAACCCATACCTCTTTTCAGCCTCATCCCTCGGAATCATAAAGGTTTTCACAGGCCTATTTTCGACCACCACCTTATTGGCTAGTAGCTCTATCTGCTCCAGCTCCTCGCGGGTGATGCTTTTATAATGGGTTATATCGAGTCTAGCTTTCTCGGCTGTTTTTTCTGCGCCGGTTTGCCAGACGTGAGGGCCTAAAACCCTTCTAGCCGCACCCATCAATATGTGGGTCGCAGTATGATGCCTAGTTAAAGCCATTCTTCTATCCCAGTCTATCTCGCACTCAACCTGCTCACCGACGCTAGGCTTCACTCCTTTAACCTTGTGAACTATGACCCCATCCACGTCCCTCACGTCCACGATCTTCCCAGCCCCTCCGCCGCATCTCAAGACACCTGTATCGTGTAGCTGTCCTCCACTGGTCGGATAAAACGCCGTCCCATCCAATACAACCCAGTCTCCTAAAACCCTTAAAACCCTAGCTTTAAACCTCCTAATCTTCCCGTCTTCGAGGTATATCCGCCTGGTCTTAGGCAAGTTCTCTAAGACCTTTCTAAGTATGTGCTCTTCTTCAACCCTCCTCCGCTCAGGTCTTTCATGGATCTTGGCCACAAGCTCGTAGAAGTTCCGTGGCACACTCACTTTCACTCCCAGAGGGGATAACCTATCTTTAAGAAGTTCCGGTGGGAGTCCGTGGGAGTCGTAGAGCATTATGAGGTCGTCCACAGTGAGGCTCTTCTTACCACTTTTCACGATTCTCACGGCGATCTTCAAAGCCCTATCGAGACTCTCCCGATATCGCTTAGCCTCAAGCTCAAGCATCTCGACGATGTTATCCTCGGCCTCCAGAAGTTCTGGGAAATCTGGAGCTAGCTCTTTAAGCTGATAACTTACTATCCAACCTAGGTCGATCTTCAAACCCAGCTCGTCCATGGCTCTTAGACATCTCCTTATCAAGAGTCTGGCCAAGTAGCCTGCACCCGTGTTAGACGGTACGACCCCGTCTCCGAGCATCCAAGCAAGCGTATAGCTGTGATCCGCTATCCTATAGATCAACTCGTATGGCCTAAGGAGTTTCTCGACATCTTCAAGCGTTAAACCCACCTTGGAGGCAACTCTCGACTTAACTTCTTCTAGAGCTTTCTCTTCTTTAACATCCATCATCCCGGCGACCTTCGATACCTCTAATAGAATCCGCTCATCGACTTTCTCTACACCGGCTTCGGCTCTAAGCTTTTCTACGAGTTCCCCGTAGACGGTTTCATATATGTTGGGTTTCCCTTGAAGTATCCATAGGTTTCTCTCAAGCCCATAGCCGGTATCGACTATCATGTTCTCCATAGGTCTCAGCGAACCGTCTTCACCTACTTTATAGTGCATGAACACTAGTGTAGCGACCTCGCCTCCTCTAACTACGACCTCGAAGTCTTCACCCGCGTTACCGCCCCCAGACCAGAAATCCTCTATGAAAGTCAGCTCCTCTGGGTTCAGGCCTACGACATCTCTGTAAAACCTGAAGCAGTAGTCGACCGTCTCATCGTTCCAGTATACTCGTCTTCCCCCTATGTTAAACGCGTGGTGAGCCATCATCTCGAACCCTGTGAGGTGACGTCCTGTTCGGCCTACGTTTTCGAGGTCTGTGAACCTTATCGAGGGCTGCGAGATCGTGAGGGGGTTCGCAGGTGGGGGGACCACGCCGCTGGTAACCCACGGCTGGAAGTCGTATATGGAAGCACCTACTAGGTATACGTCCTCCCTCCATCTGGCCACGACGGGGTATCTCCTGACTCTACCATGTCCGTTCCTCTCGAAAAAGCCAAGGAAGGCCTCTCTTAGGCTTCTCTTATCGAAGCTATTTGCCTTAGGCGGGTTTCCTATGAAACCGTACTCCACACAAGGCTGGTCCCCGCAGAGTTCTTGATCAGGGTTTAAGGTCCAGAACCTTCTACCGCACCGTTTACAGGTCTTTCTAACGAACCCTTCTCGTCTGAAGACCTCGACCTCGAATAGGCTTTCGTCCAAGTATTACCACCGAGCCTTATCTAATCCAACTGCGTCTCTGGGTTAAAAATGAATATCTAGGGGTGTATAATAAAAGTTGAGTTGGTCGATATGGTTAAAGCGGCTGTGATAGGTGTAGGCAACGTAGGCTCCTGTATAGCGTTTAAACTTGCCGTAGAAGGGCTTGTGGACGAGCTTATTCTCGTAGATATAGTCAAACATCTCGCAGAGGGCCAGGCTATGGATATTCGACAAGCCTCGGCTATGGTATCCGATACGGAGGTTAGAGTGGGAGACTATGAGGACATAGCAGACGCCGATTTCGTGGTCGTAACCGCTGGAAAACCTAGGACGCCTTCCATGAAGAGTAGGCTCGAGCTGGCTCGCGTGAATGCTAAGATAATCGCCGATATTGCCCAGAGGCTCAGAGATTCTGGTTTCGAAGGGTTTGTGGTTACGGTCACTAACCCGGTGGATTTGATGAACCTGATAACCTGGAGGGTTACGGGTCTAGACCGTTTCAGGGTTTTGGGAAGTTCAAGCCTGTTGGATACGTCTAGGTTCAGGATTATAATCGCCAAAAAATTCAACGTTAAGCCTAAAGACGTCGATGGATACGTCATAGGAGAACATGGGCGAAACCAGGTTCCGTTGTTCAGTAGGCTTAAAATCATGGGCAAACCAGTCGACCTGTCTCAAACAGAGAAGACGAGGGTCGTCGAGGAACTCAGGGGCAAGGCTTTGGATGTTATATCACGGAAGGGTGCAACCGTGTATGCTCCTGCGAACTGTACGGTGGCGCTGATAAGGTCTCTAGTTAAAGGTGAGGGACTAGGCTTAGCGTCGTTGGTTTTAGACGGCGAATACGGGGTCCAAGACGTGAGCATAGGTGTTCCCTTCGAAGCAGGACGTGGAGCGGTTAGAAAGATAGTTGAGTGGTCTATGGACGACTGGGAGACGCGTAAGTTCTTAGAAGGCGTTTCGACCATTAGAGATGCTTGGAAGAACGTTGAGAAACTGATAGAACTTTAACTCTCCTTAGGAGATTTTTACCATAGTCCCTCTCTTCGAAGATGATGAATTCCTATACCTTTTATTCTTTGAACCTCGACGATTAATGGTATTTAAAAATATATCCTCTAACGGTCACTGTCAGGCTTATCCCTGCTCTGAAATTTTCGGAGGCGTTTCTAGAAAAAGCCTACTACATAGTCTAAAAGACTGGTAGCGAATTTATAGTAAAGGTTTAAATCGAACCGTCTGGTTATTCGTTATCCCTGAGAGCAGTATAGGGAGAAATTTCATGGGGTGTTGAAGCTTGCCGACCGTCTACGAGGTTCCGGCCGATGTGTTGATAAATAGGCTAGCTGAGGAGCTCAAGGTAAGCTTTCCCGAGGTTAATCCGCCTCCTTGGGCTTTGTTCGTTAAGACTGGGTGTCATAGGGAGAGAAATCCCGACAATCCCGACTGGTGGTATGTTAGAGCCGCGTCGATCCTGCGTAAACTCTATGTTAAAGGCCCACTCGGTGTCTCTAGGTTGGCCACGATATATGGTGGTAGGCAGAGGAGGGGGCGTAAACCACCGCACTTCAGAAAAGCCGGGAGAAACCATATAAGGAAGATACTTCAGCAGCTTGAGGAGGCCGGTTTAGTGACCAAACTAGATAAGAAAGGTAGAGTCTTAACGAGTAAAGGTCGAAGTCTCCTAGATAGCCTAGCCGCAGACATACTAAGAAAGCTTAAGACGAGCGGTGGTCTAGCTGCTTTAGCTTGAGGTGAGCTTTCGTGACGGCTGAAGGTTATGGATACGACGAGGAGCTTGAGGAACTTAAGCGTAGGAGACTTATCGAGCTTCAAAGAAGGCTTGAGGAGGAACGTAGGGCGGCAGAGGCTAGGAAAGCCTTTGAAGCCAGAAAACAGGCGGCCTTACGCATCATACTCACACCGGAGGCTAGGCAGAGGCTTAATAACCTCCGGATGGTTAGACCTGAGTTCGTCGAGAAGCTTGAACTTGAGCTTATTCAAGCCGTCCAGACGGGGCGTATAACCCCACCTATAACGGATGCACAGCTTAAGAGGATCCTCGTGTTGCTACAGAAGTCTCAGAGGAGGGATATTCGGATCAGGAGGGTTTGAAATTGGCTACTCGTAAGCCTGCAGGTAAGAAGAGGAGACTCGCCAGGGCTCTTAAGCAGAATAGGCCTGTACCGACCTGGGTCTTTCTGAAGACAAGGGGTAGAGTCAGAACCAGCCCCAAGAGAAGGCACTGGAGAGCCGTAAAGCTCAAGCTTTAGGAGAGGGTGTTAGGTCTTGAGTGGTGAGGAGACCTCTGAGGAAAGGGTTATAACCATAAATCTGAAAAGGATCTGGGAGTACTCTGGACGCGTTAGGGCTCCTAAAGCGGTGAGGTTTGTTAGGGAGCAGGCTGCGAGGCATCTTAAGACTAATCCTGAAAACGTTAAGATAGATGAGGAGTTAAACAGGTACATCTGGTCTAGAGGTTTGAAACACCCGCCTAGGAAGGTTAGGGTTAAGGCTGAGAGGACCGAGGAGGACATGTACGTGCTTAAGCTGGCGGGTTAGAGGGGTCCCTAGTATGCCCCTGGAGTATTTCCAGTATTTGAGTAACCCTAACGTAGGGTTGTATATCGTGGCTACAGACCGCTTCATACTTGTGCCTGAGGGGATGAGCGATAGCAAGGTGAAGTTTCTGAAAAGATGTTTCGAGGTTGAAGACGCTCTACGGATCAGGATCAGAGGGTCTAAGCTCTTAGGGGTGTTATCTATAGCCAACTCGAACGGTGTAGTGTTACCTGAAGGTTGCGAGCATGAGGCTAGGTTTATAAGGGAGCAACTTGGCGTCGAGGCTGTGTCGCTACCGACATACATCGCCCTAGGTAACAGGGTCTTGACGAACGATAGAGGCGCTGTCGTGGACCTTAAGATGCCTGAGTCTATAGCCGAGGCTATAGAGGACGTTTTAGATGTCGAGGTTGAATACTCTACGATCGCTGGCTTACCGTATGTGGGTTCCTCCGCGGTGGCATCCAACAAGGCGGTCTATGCCCACCCCGGTATAAGAAGCGACGAACTCTCTCTCATAGAGAAGGTTTTAAAAGTCCCTGTTCACACTGGAACTGTCGTAAACGGTCTTCCTTATGTGAAGGTCGGGCTTGTCGTGAATAGTAGAGGTGGGGTAGTGGGTAGGGGGACTCTAGGTGATGAGTTGTTAGCCATATCTCAGGCGTTCGGGTTTGGTGAGAGTTATGAGTGAGGTTAAGACGTATCGGGTTAAAGGAG
Organism: Candidatus Bathyarchaeota archaeon B24; assembly: GCA_001593865.1. Lineage (GTDB taxonomy): Archaea > Thermoproteota > CALKCG01 > B24 > B24 > B24. The sequence goes on along the minus strand of LUCB01000002.1, from coordinate 77,988 downwards.
TAATGCCGATGGGCTTCCTAAGGTCTACTTTCGTTAAAGAAGTTAGAGCCCTAAAGCCTGAACACGCCCTGGAGAAGATATACTCCGAGCTTGGAAGCCGTCATAAGTTGAAAAGAAAGAGAATAAAGATATTGGCTATCGAGGAGGTCTCTAAGGAGCCTCTACAAGAGACTTAGGTTTCCACTGTCCCTTAGCTACGGCCGGTTTAAACCCTTTGAGAGCCTCAGGGTTAAACCGTATCTTCCTGCCTTTCTCGGCGGACATGTAGCATGCCATCATGAGCTGAACGATTAATAGACCGTCTCTCCAATCTTCTCTAGGTTTCTCTCTCTTAAGGAAGCACTCTACCATATAACGGTCCTCATCCATGTAGCCATATGTGAATGCCTCGTTCGGTATAGTCGGCATCAAACCTTGCTCGGCGGCCTGCTTCTCGACGAACTCCTCCGAAGGCGGAATCTTAACGTTTCTGCTGAAGAACGTGAAGAGCTCAGGCTGTAAGGTGTTGATAGACATATAATATTCTGGGCCTAAGGCCTCGAAGCTCAGCCTTAAACCCGGTCCCGTGAAGCTCCAAGAGGTTCTGGTCTCGGAAACGACTAAGTTCCCGTCTTCATCCTCATAGGTGACGACGGCCATGGCGTAATCCTCCGCAGGCTCCTTAGAGTAGTCGACCTCCCCTTTAAACCGGTCTTTAAGCATAGTCCGGTATGGCTCCCAGGCCCATTTAAGCGACGCTATCTCCGCGTAAACGGTCTTGGGTTTAAGAGCGGTCTTGGGTTTATCAGGGTCGCTGAGTATGAACCTAGCCGCCTCGAGGCTGTGACACATCATGTCAAGCATGACACCTCCGCCGGAAAGCCTCGGTATCCAGAACCACGCTGAGTGAGGACCGCCGTGTTCCTCAGCAGCCCTAGCGAGGTAAGGCCTACCCGTATACTTGGCGCCGTATCTCCATAAGATATCTCGACCCTTAACCACCGAGGGCATGAAGACCTGGTTCTCGAGGTACCCGTGTAGCAGACCTGAGTCTTCGATCAGTCTAACCATCTCCTCAGCCTCGTCCACGTTCCTAGCTAGAGGCTTTTCGCAGCATACGCCGACAAGCTCGGTTTTACCTTGCTTAGCCTCCTCGGCTATAGCTTTCACAACCTCTAGCCTGACGAAGTTTGGGTTAGCTATCCAAACGGCGTTGACCGACTTATCGGAGAGCATAGCGTGTAGGTCTGTATAAACCTTGGGCTTACCGACTCCGAGCTGTTCAGCTAAGGAAGCCAATTCACGAGCGCTTCTCTCTCTAATATTATATATTGCAGTTATCTCGGCGTTTCTAACCCCTACCCACCCGAGTATATGGAATCTAGTCGCGAAACCTGAGCCTATGAACCCGACGCCTAACTTATCCAGAACGGTCACCTCCTCCCGGCTTTCAAAAAGTTTCTTAACCCGAGTTCTATATATATTCCCACGGTGGTTTTATGCGTTATGTCCGGCTTGGGCCGAGCGGCTTAAAGGTGTCTCAGATATGTCTGGGGACGTGGTTTCTACCACGTTCCGCCGAGAGGGACGAGTATGGGATCCCAAAGGTAAATCTAGACGAGTTTGAGAGAATTCTAAAATATGCGTTGGACAAGGGGTTGAACTTCATAGACACGGCTAACCGATATCACGGAGCGATGTCTCCGGTAGACCTTCCGCATAGAGGGAACTCGGAAAAGGTTCTCGGTAAATTGGTAAATAAACTCGGCCGCGAGCAGTTTGTTATAGCTACTAAGGTGGGTCTTGAGATGGCTCCTTGGCCGAATGGAAAGGGGCTATCTAGAAAACATGTAATGTGGCAGGTTGGGGAGAGTCTTAGGAGGCTTCAGACGGATTACATAGACGTGTATCTGACGCATACCGTCGACCCTGAGACCCCTAAGCTCGAGACGCTAAGGGCGTTTAACGACCTTATATGCCAAGGTAAAGTATTGTACATGGGTCTCTCGAACACTCCTCCAGAAGACGTAATCGAGTACATGGAGACTGCTAGGGAGTATAGGCTTCACCAGCCGGTTACGATACAGGAGGGCTATAATATCCTCAGGAGGGATATAGAGAAAGCTAAAGTCCCGGTTGCGAGACGCTATGGCCTAGCGGTTATGGCTTACTCACCCCTCGCACAGGGCTTACTCTCTGGTAAATACCTTAAAGGAATTCCCGAAGGTTCAAGAGCGACGTATTTCAGGGCGTTTAAAGAGTCGATCACGAAAGAGTCTCTGGATAAGGTTTCAAGGCTTCTTGAAATAGCCATGGAGATCGACGTGACGCTCCCTCAGCTAGCTATCGCTTGGCTTCTTCATATGCAGGAAAGGCTCGGTGTGACGGTTATTCCGATAATCGGTGCTACTAGGTTTGAGCATGTTCAAGAGGACCTCGAAGCGTTAGACGTGAAGCTCAGCGGTGAGGTTCTCAAGCGCATCGATGAAGTGGTCTATGGTCAAATGGGTTATTAGAAAGCTTTTATATAGTCTTATGCGGTTTATGGGGTTACAGGGTTTCGGTTGACTGCATCTTCTGACGAGGAGGTTAATAGGCTCGTAGCGGAGATCCAGCTTCTAGAAGCCACCATAAACGCCCTCAACTCTAGGCTCGAGCTTACAGAAGCTGCTTTAAACGAATCTAGGATGGCTCTTGAGACGCTTAAGGCTATTAAGGATGCTAAGGAGGGCGATAGCATACTCGTGCCCATAGGTGCGGATTCTTACATATTCGCTAAGGTCGATAGTACGGAGAAAGTTATAGTTGGAGTAGGGGCTAACGTCCGTGTAGAAAAGAGCATCGAAAGCTCGATCGAGATGGTCGATCAACGTATAAACCGGCTTGAACAAATCCGGAAGGCTCTCGAACAACAGCTTATTCAGGCTTCTCAGAGGCTCGGAGAGGCTAGGGAAAGACTCGAACGCTTGATAAGAGCTAGGGAGGTTGGGAGCCCTGCTGGAAGGTCTTAGAAAGGCGTTCTCCTCGTTCATAGAGAAGCTCGGCTCTAAGGAGTTGAGTTCAAAGGAGCTTCAACCGGTATTAGAGGAACTTAAGCTATCGCTTGTAAGAAACGATGTCGCCTATACGGTGGCCGAGGAGATATGTAGCGAGATAGCCGAGAAGCTTTCAGGCGTTAAGGTCGGAAGGTTTGAAGACGTTAGGCCTCTAGTCAAGAAGACCCTGAGGCAAGTTCTTCTGGAAACCCTGAAAACCTCGTATGAGAAGGGCTTTCTCGAAACGGTTAAGGCTAAAGTCTCTAAAGGTGAACCCGCGGTTATACTGTTTGTCGGGGTTAACGGCTCTGGTAAAACCCTGACCATAGCTAAGGTGGGTAGAATGCTTCTCAGAAACGGGTTTACCGTATGTATCGCGTGTAGCGACACGTTCAGAGCCGGGGCTATAGAGCAGGTCGAGATATTGGCTAAGCGTCTAGGTGTTAGGGCGATAAAACAGACGTACGGAAGCGATGCGGCTGCGGTGGCATACGACGCCGTGCAGTATGCTCGAGCTCATGGCATTAACGTCGTTCTCATAGATACGGCTGGACGTATGCAGACTAGGAGGAACCTCATGGAGGAGATGCGTAAAATAGCTAGGGTAACAAACCCAGACCTCGTCGTGTTTGTAGGAGATTCTCTGACAGGCAACGACGCCGTTAACCAGGCGGAGGAGTTTATGAAGTACGTCGGTATAGACTTTGTCATCCTGACTAAGATGGACGCTGACGCCAAGGGAGGAGCTGCCATATCGATCTCGAAGCTCATAGGCAGGCCGGTCGCGTACATAGGAACCGGTCAAGACCTTGAAGACCTAGAACCTTTCGACCCGGAAAGGTTTGTGGACAAGATAGTCGTGTGAACGTATGAAGAAACTCTTATAAACTTGCTGGCGAAATCTAGCCGTTTAGGTGCATAGAAACCTTGCCGCTTGGGTCTAGACACTTGCTAACCCTACAGGAGCTTACAAGGGATGAGGTTCTTAAAGTGATCGACACGGCCATAGATATGAAGCGAAACCCTGGACATTATGCGAATGCTTTGAAGGGTAAGGTTTTGGCTATGATATTCCAGAAACCCTCGACTAGGACCAGGGTCTCGTTTGAGGTCGCTATGCGTCAGCTTGGAGGTTACGCGCTGTACCTTAGGTGGGACGACCTCCAGCTTGGGAGAGGTGAAGCCTTGAAGGACACGGCCAGGGTTCTAGCCAGATACGTAGACGTGGTTATGGCTAGGGTTCTCAGGCAAGACGACCTCGACGAGTACGCCAGATGGTCTCCGATACCCGTCATAAACGGTTTATCGGATAAGTGGCATCCATGCCAGATACTCGGAGACCTCCTGACGGTGAAAGAGGTTAAAGGCGGTCTCGAAGGTTTAAAACTGGCTTATGTAGGCGATGGAAATAACGTATGCAACACCCTCCTAGTCGGATGTAGTAAAGTCGGTATGAACGTATCTGTAGCCTGTCCAGAGGGCTACGAGCCGTTGCCTGAAGCCGTCGAATGGGCACGTAGAAACGCGGAGGAAACGGGCTCTAAGATAGAGGTCCTCAGAAGCCCGGAGGAAGCGGTCAGAGACGCTGATATAATCTATACAGACGTATTCGTATCGATGGGTTTCGAGGCCGAGAGAGCGAAAAGGCTCAAGGCTTTTCTTCCTAGATACCAGGTGAACAGTAGGCTTATGGGTATGGCTAAGAAGGACGCGGTGTTCATGCATTGTCTACCGGCGAGGAGGGGTGAAGAAGTTACAGATGATGTGCTTGACGGTCCTCAGTCGATAGTGCTCGACCAGGCCGAGAACAGGCTTCACTCTCAGAAAGCCTTGTTGTATCTTATGCTAGGTTAGAGGATGAAGAGTCTTGAAGCTTCTGGTATTCTCAGAAAGCGATAAGGCCAGCTTAAACATAGCCGAGAAGCTGATGAGCCTCTACCGTTTCGAGAGGACCGATAGGCTATACAGGGGTAAACCCATCTATAGACTCGAGCTTGAAGGCGAAGAAATTCTACTCGTCTCCGTACCCGGAGAACTCGTCGAAGCCCAGTATCTGGAGAAGGACTTCAAGGCAAGCCTTGTGGTCTTCCTCTCGAGGCATGCAAGCTCAAGCAGGATGTCCACTCTATCCGTCCATGTGCCTGGAAACCTGGGGGCTGAAACCTATGGTGGGTTGCCATACAAGGTCTCTATAGCACCGGCTAACGCTATGAAAGCCGCTTTGAGGAAGATGAACGAACTTAACGAGTCTAAAGGGCTAGGGTTTAAGGTCTCCTATGAGGCTACGCATCACGGTCCATCGCTTAACCTACCGTCTATGTTCGTCGAGATAGGTAGCACGGAGAGAGAGTGGGGAAACCCTGAGGCCGGAGAGGTCGTTGCGGAGGCCGCTATGGCTGCGGTATCCTGCGACACGAACTATCCAGCTGCGTTAGCCTTGGGTGGGCCGCATTACAACCCGAAGTTTACGAGCTTAGGTTTATGGGAGGACATAGCCCCTGCGCATATCGTATCGAAGTATAGCCTCACGTATGTAGAGGACCCCTCTCTCCTGAGAAACTGCGTCGAGAGGACTCTTGAAAAAGTTTGCATGGCTGTGATCGACTGGAAAGGTGTTCCAGGTAAGCTACGTTCAGAGCTTATCAGACGCCTTAGAAACATGGGTTTAGACATAGTCCGAGTCTAGTCTCCGAAACCTTTATCTTCCATCCCCATCTTTTAGGAAGTGATCGTATGGGTTTAAGGTCATTCCTGAACTCATGTATCAGAACGCTCAAGTTGTCGTCCAAACCGAGTAAGAAAGAGCTTTGGTTATCTCTGAAGATATCCTTCCTAGGTATAGGAGTCGTTGGGATAATCGGGTTTATAGTCAGGCTTATATCGTCCTTGCTGGCTGTAACCGCGGGTTGACCGGAGGGGGAGATGGGTTGAGGAGACCGTCTAGGATATACGCCGTTAAGACGACTGTAGGTCAAGAGAAGCAGGTCTTAGAGATGCTCGAAAGAAGGGTTAAGGCCAAGGGCTATACTTCTTCCATTAAAGCAGTTATGTGGAGTAAGGACCTTAAAGGCTACATATTGGTCGAGGCCGATAACCCCGCTCTGATAGACGAGCTGATACAGGGTCTGAGGCATGTTAAGGGTCGGGTCTCAGGCTTCGTAAACCCCTCTGAGGTCGACAGGTACCTAGTGGTTAAACCGGTTATAGAGTCTCTACAGGTCGGGGATATGGTCGAGGTGATAGGCGGCCCGTTTAGGTCTATGAAAGCCAGGGTCGTAGCGGTCGATAGGCAGAAAAGCGAAGTCACGATAGAACTCCTGGAATCCGCATCCCCATTCCCGATAACGATATATGCCGAGTACCTCAGGAAGATCGAAGGGGGCGCATAAGCCTTGGGTGAGAAAAAGACGATAGATGTCTTAGTAAGGGGAGGGGAAGCCACCGCAGGTCCGCCCATAGGACCGGCTTTAGGCCCGCTCGGTGTAAACGTCCCGGCTATAGTTAAGGCGATAAACGAGGCTACTAAGGAGTACGCGGGTATGAGGGTTCCCGTGAAGATCACGGTCGACGTTGAGACTAAGGAGTTTGAGATCGAGGTAGGAATCCCTACTACCGCGGCGCTTATACTTAAGGAGCTTAAAGCCGAGAAGGGGTCTGGTAAGGCGGGGCTTGAGGCTATAGGCGACCTGAGCTTCGAAGCAGTCGTCAGGATAGCTAAGATAAGGAGACCTAAGAGCTTGGCCAAGACGCTTAAAGGGGTCGTCAAAGAGGTTTTAGGTACATGTTTAAGCATGGGTGTCACAGTGGAAGGTAAGAACCCTAAAGAGGTCATACGTGAAGTCGACCAGGGAGTTTACGATAAGTTCATAGCTGAAGAATAATAGGTGTTCGTTTAGGTCGAAAAGTTTTTGTTCCACCGCGTTTTCAGAATGGTTGAATTTGGCAGGGTTGATGAGGGTTGAGCTTCGAGCTTAGGAACCTCACAGAAGTCATCGAAGAGGTTAAGAAGAGTTGCAAAGGTAAAGGATTTAAACAGTCTATAGAGTTGATAGTGAACCTTAGGGACCTAGACCTTCGGAGACCTGAGAATAGGATAATAGGATTGCTGGAGCTTCCGCATCCGCCTAACAAGCCGGTTAAGGTCTGCGTGTTCGCCTCTGGTGAGCTGTATACTAAGGCTAAGAAGCTTGGTGTAGACTTAATACTTGCGAGAGACGACTTGGAGAGAATCGCGAAGGATAAGAGGCAGGCTAAGAAGATAGCTAAAAACCACGACTTCTTCGTAGCCGAGGCTTCCCTGATGCCGCTTATAGGTAGGACGTGGGGTGTCTACCTAGGTCCTAGAGGGAAGATGCCTACCCCCGTTCCACCTACGGCCGATATCGAAAGTATACTAGAGAGGCTTAGGAGAACTGTCCGTATAAGGGTTAGGAATCAACCGGTTGTCCAGCTCAGAGTGGGGACAGAGGACATGGATAGTAAACTGATAGCTGAAAACGTAAACGCGGCTTTAAACTGGATAATAGATAGGCTTCCTAAAGGCTTGACAAACATCAAAGACGTATACCTTAAGGGGACTATGACGCCTAGCTTTAGAGTAGAGCTTAGAAGAAGGTGATTTCGATGGCTAAGATGAGTAAGAGTAGGCTTATGAAGCGGAGGACCGTCGAGGAGCTTAAGCAACTTTTCAAAGAATACCCCACTATAGGGGTTGCCGACCTCTATAAGGTCGGTGCGAGCCAGTTGCATGAGATACGTAGGAAGTTCAGGGGTATAGCCTTACTTAGGGTGGCTAAAAACACCTTAGTTAGGATTGCTTTGAAGGAGCTCGGAGGCGACTTAGAGAGGTTGTCGAAGTACTTTGAAGGCCAAAACATTCTGATATTCTCTAAGGAAGACCCGTTTAAGCTTGCTAAGATGCTCGATGAAGCCAAGGTCCCGAGCTTCGCGAGACCAGGCGATATAGCGCCGGAGGATATAGTGATTCCCGAAGGCAACACGGGTCTACCGCCTGGACCTATAATCAGCGACTTCAGCGATGTCGGAATTCCGGCTAGGATATCCTCGGGAAGCATATGGATAAATAAGACGACAGTCGTGGCTAAGAAGGGTGACGTCATATCGGATAAGCTTGCCTCTGTGCTCGCCAGGCTGGGCATCAAACCGATCAAGATCGGTTTGAACCTTAAAGCCATATACAGTGACGGGCTTATATTTCCGGCTGACGTCTTGAGAATAGACGTCGAAGCCTTTAAGAGCGATTTATCCAAGGCCTGGGAGGAGGCGTTTAAGCTTGCTTTAACGCTGGAGTACATGACCGTCGAAACGCTGCCCGTGCTCCTCGTTAAAAGCTATAGGACGGCTCTGGCTTTAGCGACGGCGGCCGAGTATATCTCAGCCGAGACGTTGCCGCTACTCGTACAGAGGGCTCTTTCCGAGGCATCCCTGCTAAGCTCCCTTACGTCTAAAACCGAGGAGCGGAAAGTTGAAAAGGAAGAACCTCCTAAGAAGGAGGAGAAGAAAGAGGAGGAAGAAGAATTAGGTTTAGCAGCTTTATTTGGTTAACGGTTACGGGAGGTTGAGAGAGATGGAGTGTATATATGCGACCCTCCTCCTCCACCATGCCGGGCAGGAGATAAACGAGGAGAACCTGAGGAAAGTCTTAAAGGCGGCTAACATCGAACCCGACGAGGTTAAGATAAAATCTCTTCTAGCGGCTCTATCTGAGATAGACCTCGAAGAGGCTTTGAAGAGTGCGGCTGCTATGCCTATGGCACCGGCGGCTCCTGCGGCAGCACCTACGCCCGCGGAGGAGAAGAAGGAAGAGGAGAAAGTGGAGGAGAAGAAGGAGGAGGAAGAGGAGGAGGCTTTAGAGGGGCTGAGTGCGTTATTCGGCTGATGAAAGCCCCTTTAATCCGTCTTTTTTATAGGAATCCTGGTTATATGCCCACATCTTAGGCAAGTATAGGTTATGTGCGGCTGCCCTCCGGGTTTGACTCTAACCCTTAACGTACAACCCGGGTGTACGAATTGCTTACAGCCTCTACATACAAGTCTCCTGTATTTACGTGGGATCCTAACGCGTGTCTTCATACCTATACGTCTGGCTATCTGGACATACCTCATAGCGAGCTCAGGCTCTCTCTCATGTATCTTTATGGCTTTCTCGAAGAGTATCTCCATACGTTCTCTAGCTATCCGTCTGATGGTGGCCCTTCTAACCATTCCCTCATCTACAGCTAGGTCAAGCGGTTATTAAAGACTTCCAGTCCTTTAAAGGCTTAAAGCTTTGAAAGACATATGGCTTGTTAGTGTTATATGTTGAAGCGTTTAGTACTTGTGATCGCCGAGTCTGCCTTGGAAACAGTGCCTGAAGCCCTGTGGTGGCATCCTGAGGTTAGGAGATATGCACGTGATAGAGGGTTGAAACCCGGTGAAGTACTCCTAGACCGTTCTTACCACCATAGGGCTATGAGGGGGTTGAGAAACGCTCATAAACGTGGTAGACCTGACATCGTCCACTTCTCGCTGTTAAACGCGTTGGAAACACCCTTGGCTAGAGAGGGTCTCTTAGATGTCTACGTCCACACGGTTAACGATAAGGTTCTCGAATTCAACCCAGAGGTCAGGCTTCCACGTAACTACATGCGGTTCAAGGGTCTCATCGAACAGCTCTTTAAGCTCGGCAGAGTTCCGCCAGACGGTGAGCCTCTTATAACGCTTAGAGACGGCTCTCTAGCCGAGTTGAAGAACGAGGTTAAACCGGCTATCACCATAGGCTTCTCGACTTCTGGAGAGCCTAAACCCTTAGACGTGGTGGTCTCTGAGATGGTTAACGTAGAGGTGGCTATGGCGGTCGTCGGAGGCTTCCCACATGGTGACTTCGAAGAGGAGAATATGAGACTCTTTGACGTATGCTATTCTATAGACCCTGAATCTTTAAACACGTGGGTTGTGGTCGCAAGACTCGTCTACGAAGTGGAGAAAAACCTCGACCTACACCGTAAGAGACTGGAGCGGGCTGAAAACCCTACCCGGTGAGTATGGCTACCGCTATCGCATATTCTCCGCTGTGACTCATACTTACGATTATACGCGAGACCCCGGATTTTTCGGCTTTCTCCTTTAATCGACCATGTATCTCCACGTAGGGTTTACCCAGCTCGTTGAGCTTAACCTCTATATCTCTCAGGGTTACACCTCTACCTAATCCGAGTCCAAAAGCCTTCAAGACGGCTTCCTTAAGACAGAACCTCGCGGCGAGATGTTGATAAGGCTCTCCCATAGAGAAGCAGTATCTTATCTCCTCCTCGGTGAATATCTTCTCTAAAAGACGTCTACCCCTCCTCTCGACGCTACGTTTAAGCCTCTCTATCTCCATCAGGTCTACGCCCAATCCCTTGATACCAGTATCTAAACCCAATAAGAATCCCCTATTTTCCAAGAGAAAAAGAGATAGTTAAAAATTTTAGACCCTAGAATGTTATTTGACGCCTAGCTTGGCTTTGACGTATTCGATTACTTGCCCCACCGTGACGTTTCTCTCGGCTTCTTCTTCCGGAATCTCTATGTCAAACTCCTCTTCAAAGGCTGCTATGAGCTCTATCTTATCCAGAGACTCCATCTTGAGGTCTTTGACCAGATGGGTTTCAGGCTTAAGCTCCTCCGGGTCTACTCCAAACTGCTCGGCTATAAGCCTCTTAGCCCGAGCCTCGATGCTCTCCGACATCTCCAACCCTCCCCTTAAACTACCTAACTCTCCTCCTACTCATTCTAATTAGGGTTTCCCTCTCCTCCTTAGTCTCATCGTATATGCGTCTCAGAAGCTTAACCCTAGCCTCGGTCATCTCGACTTTTCTCCTAGCCATCATGGCGCTCTCAGACTTTATGGTCCTCCTGAAGCCCCAGCCCCGGCTAAATCTCCCTCTGAAGTACCAACAGAAGCTTGGAATATACTTCGGAAGCGGCTCACCAGAGGCCAGTAGGTTACATGCGACGCCGATGTGGCTACCCGTGTTCAGTAGGCACCCTATGCTGAACTTGGTGTGGTCTCCGATGAACGAGCCGACTTTCTGGGTCTTAGTATCCACGAATTCCCCTTTGATATAGACTTTAACAGACGTATAGTCATTCTTAATATCACTATTCGTCGTTAGGGCACCTATGTTAACCCACTCTCCCACGTACGAGTGGCCGAGGAAACCGGTATGGTACTTATTAGAGTACCCGTGTATTATAGACTCCTCGACCTCACCGCCTACCCTACATACAGGCCCAAGGCTTACACCTTCCCTGATGTTGCCTCTAAGGATCCAGCAGTTCTTACCCACGTAAGTAGGCCCCTCTATCCTGCTAAACGGGTACACTATACTCCCTTCGTCGATGATGACCGGCCCGTTCTCGACATCTATAACCGTGTATGGATGCACCCTAGCAGTCTTAGCGATGTACAGGTTCTCTTTATCCCCTACTACGACAGCTTGTGGATGCAGCTCACCATGTATGCCGCTACCTATATGCTTGAAATCCTCGACTATAGCCTTGGAGTTGTTATTGACTAGGTCCCACGGATACTCTATCAGCGTCGCATCTACTTCTTTAACGCTGAGTTCCTCCTTAAGGTTCTCAAGCGTTTTCTCCAGGCTATCTGCGAGAAGCTTCTCCATGGTCCCTTTCTTAGCCCTTACATAGACGACGTCTCCATCTTTAACGGCTACTTCCTCGTCTCCCTCTAGACTTAGGTCGCCTGTTTTAGTGAGTAACCGACCGTTGACGAGAAGGACATCATCTTTCAGGGTGTTCAAGTCGTTCACGCACCGTTCCCCGTATCTCTCCTTGAAAATCTCTACGAGATAGTCGCGCATGAAGTACACGACGTCGACGTTCGGGGCGCTTCGTTCGATTTTATCCATAAGAGACGTCGCACCGCATCTAAGCTCGAAAACCGTTCTCGTAAGGGTCAGCGGGTACAGGTTATCGTACTTCCTATCTTCGAAAATGCATAGCTTCACTTCGGCTCACCATCTATTTAGACATAAAGCATACAATTTATCTCTTTCTAAGCAGGAGGTTTAAGGTCTCTAAGGCTATAGCCAGCTCCTCGTCTGTCGGGATCACTAGAACCTTGACCTTCGAGTCGTCACTACTTATGATCCTGGGCTCCTTAGATGTCATACGGTTAAGCCTTTTATCGAGTCTGACGCCTAGATATTCAAGTCCCTCGCATATGAGCTCCCTGGTCCTCCAGTCGTTCTCACCTATGCCCGCCGTGAACACTATCGCGTCGAGCCCTCCCATCGCGGCGGCGTAGGCGCCTATGTATTTCTTCACCCTATACGCGAACACCCTCATGGCCAGCTCCGCTCTTTGGTTTCCCTTCTCGACTTCCCTCCATATATCCCGTACATCCCCGCTTACCCCTGAAAGCCCTAGAAGCCCGCTCTTGCGGTTCAGTAGATTCTCCACCTCCTCAACGTTTAATCCCTCTTTTCTAACTAGGAAGAATATGAGAGATGGGTCTATATCCCCAGACCTGGTAGCCATCACAAGTCCCTCGAGCGGTGTGAATCCCATACTCGTATCGATGGATTTACCCCCGCAGACGGCCGTGATGCTGCATCCAGCCCCTAAGTGGCATGTGACCATTTTAAGTTCTGAGATGTCTCTATTCAAAACCTCGGCGGCTTTATAAGCCACATACCTATGCGAGGTGCCGTGGAAACCGTATCGTCGTATCCTGTAACGCTCGTAGTACTCGTACGGTATCGCGTAGAGATAAGCCTCTGCGGGCATCGTCTGGTGAAACGCAGTATCGAAAACGGCTACCTGATGAGCTCCGGGAAGTAGGGAGATCGCCGCTTCGATCCCCGCTAGGTTCGCAGGATTATGCAGTGGTGCCATATCGCTCCACCGTCTTATGACGTTAAGGAGGTCTTCCGTGATGACGGTCGGCTGAAACACGGAATCTCCACCGTGGACGACCCTATGTCCTACGGCGAAGACTTCGGAAGGATCCTCTATAACACCGTGCTCCTTGCTCGTTAAGATCTTCAGTATAGACTCTAAGCCCTCTCTGTGGTCTTTAGCTTCGAGTTCGAACTTGTAAGTTTCTCCGTCTCGACGGTGGGTCAACGTGGATTTATCCGACCCTATCCTCTCTAAAAGCCCCGATGCAAGCTCCTTAAGCGTAGAACCGTCTTGAACCTGGAAGACCTTATACTTTATCGTAGAACTTCCGCAGTTTATCACCAACACCTTCAACTATGCTACACCCCGGACCAGTGTGAACCTAGTGTTCCGTCATGGATAAGAGGTTCACCACGGCTATGACACCTACTATCTCGTCGGCCTTAGCACCCCTCGAGAGGTCGCTGATAGGCTTTGAGAACCCTTGGAGTATCGGACCGTATGCCTTAGCTCCGCAGACGTGTTGGACAAGCTTGTACGCGATATTGCCGGCATCGAGGTCTGGAAATATCAACACGTTAGCCCTCCCGGCGACTGGTCCAAGACCTGTCTTGATCTTCCTTCGCGCGACCTCAGGTATCAAAGCCGCGTCGGCCTGCATCTCTCCATCTATCGCCAAGTCAGGTGCTTTGGATTTAGCTATCTTGACGGCTTCGGCCACTTTGTCGACCATCGGGTGAGCCGCGCTGCCCTTAGTCGAGAAGGATAGTAGAGCTACCCTAGGCTCCCATCCCAGAAGCCTTCGTGCGCTCCTGGCAGAGGCCACCGCTATGTCGGCTAACTGTTCAGGAGTCGGGTCTGGGTTCACAGCGGCGTCGGCGAATATGAGGACACCGTCTTCTCCGACGTTCCTGTTGTTTGTTTCCATTATAAAGAAGCTTGAAGGCACCGAGATGTCTTTCTCAAGTCCTATCAAAAGCAGTCCAGCTCTTATGACGTTAGCCGTCAGAGACACGGCTCCGGCTACCATACCGTCCGCGTCTCCTACACCGACCATCATAGCACCGTAAAAGAGAGGTTTTCTGAGGATCCTTCTGGCTATGGCTTCGGTAACACGTTTACCCTTTCTTATGGCTAAATAACGCTTGACATATTCACCGAGTTTAGGAGAAGTTTCAGGGTTCAAGATCTCCACACCGTCGAGGCTCACGTTCAGTTTAGACGCTAAGTCTCTGACGTCTTCCTCTCTTCCCAGAAGCACGGGCTTAGCTATACCCGTCTCCGCCGCTACGCTGGCTGCTTTCAAAATCCTCTCGTCAGTGCCTTCGGGTAAGACTATTCTACCAGGTCTCTTTTTAGACCTCTCTATGATAGTTTCCATAACTGTCATGGTTGATCAACCCAACTTTATCAAAGCCGAACATTCTTAAAACAGTTTCCAAGCCTCAGCGTCTCCATCCCTACGAGCTATGAAGTATACTCCTCTAGAGTTGAATGTACATAAAAGTTTAAGACATGGTTCATAGAGACTAGTTTACGATTATCTTGCCTCCGTCTAAAGTGATTAAACGTGACGGTCGTATAGTAGATTTTGATAAAAACCGGATAGTCGAGGCTATCTGGAAGGCTTTCCAAGCCACAGGCTTGAAGGATAGGTCTCTAGCCGAGAGGCTCGGAGACGAGGTAGTTAAGATCCTCGACGACACATTCGGTGTGGGTTCGACTCCTCATGTCGAGCAGATTCAGGATATAGTCGAGAAGGTTCTGGTTAGAAACGGGCTTTACGAGGCTGCTAAGGCCTACATCCTCTACAGGCGTAGACGGTCTGAGATCAGGGAGATCAAACGTATGCTAGGCGTTGTAGACGATATGAAGCTCACCTTAAACGCAGTCACCGTGTTGAAGAGCCGATACCTTCTGAAGGATGAGCGTGGAAACATAGTCGAGACGCCTAAGCAGATGCTGATGAGGGTATCGAGGTATATAGGTCTCGTAGACGCCTTCTACTGGAGCGACGTATACGATAAGGATGGACGGCAACCCGTAAGGCAGGTCGAGAAGTTTGAGTACAAACCCGGTAAAGCAGGTTTGACGAGCTACGAGCTTGAGATGATGAAGAGGCTCTACAACAGGCTCGGTAAAGAGGGTAAGATGAGGGTGAGCTTCGAAGAGCTTTTATCGCTTGTAGAGGAGCGGTGGGATACGCTTTACGAGAACGTGATCGACGTCTTCTTCCAAGTAATGGCGAACAGATACTTTCTACCTAACTCACCGACCCTCATGAACGCTAACGCCCCTCTGGGCCAGCTCTCCGCGTGCTTCGTATTACCGGTTCACGACTCGATAGAGAGCATATTCGAATCTCTGAAAAACACGGCTCTGATCCATAAGAGCGGTGGAGGCACAGGCTTCAACTTCTCGAAGCTCAGGCCTAAAGGCGATGTAGTAAGGTCTACGAGCGGCGTGGCCTCCGGCCCTGTCAGTTTTATGCGCATCTACGACGTAGCTACCGATGTCATCAAGCAGGGTGGGAAACGTCGAGGCGCTAACATGGGGATCCTCAGGGTCGACCACCCCGATATAATAGACTTCGTCTACGCTAAAAGCGAGGAGGGGGCTCTGAGGAACTTCAACATATCCGTCGCCGTGACCGATGAGTTCATGGAGGCCGTGGAGAAGGGTGCTGAGTTTAAGCTCGTAAACCCGAGAACCGGTAAACCTGTTCAAGAGGTTAACGCAAGATACCTCTTCGACATGATCGTCTACAACGCGTGGAGGTCGGGAGACCCAGGTATAATATTCCTAGACACGGTTAACAGACACAATCCAACCCCCCGCTTAGGAACGATCGAAGCCACCAACCCCTGCGGCGAACAGCCGCTTCTTCCTTACGAGTCATGTAACTTGGGCTCTATAAACCTGGAGCGTATGGTCAAGTTTGAAAGGGGTAGATGGGTTGTCGACTGGAAGAAGCTCAGAGAAGTTGTCAGAGTTGCTACCCACTTCTTGGACAACGTCATAGACGCTAACCACTTCCCGATACCTGAGATCGAGGAAACAACCCTTAGAACGCGTAAGATAGGTTTAGGGGTCATGGGATGGGCCAACATGCTCTTCAGACTTGGAATCCCCTACGACTCCGAGGAGGCTATCGAGCTCGCCAGGAGGATTATGGAGTATATCAACTACCATAGCAAGCTCATGTCGGCCGAGCTTGCTGAGGCGAGAGGTAGCTTTCCTGCCTTCAAGGGCTCTATATATGACTCCGAGAATCCCCGTATGCCCTTCGAAGCCGAGGGTGAGGTGAAACATTACACGCTAGACTGGAGTAGGGTGAGGGAAGCCGTTAAGAAGCATGGTATACGGAACGCTACCACGACCACCGTGGCTCCGACCGGAACCATAAGCATAATAGCCGGCACCTCGAGCGGTATAGAGCCGGTCTTCGCCCTCGTATACTCTAGGACGGTTCTCGGGGGCGTGAGGTTGTTCGAAGTAAACACGGTTCTCGAGGAGGTTCTTAAGGAGAGGGGCGTTTACAGCGACGAGGTTATGGCTGAGATATCTAAGACGGGTATGCTCTCCCACATAGAGGGGCTTCCGGAGGATATTCGAAGAGTTTTCGTAACGGCTTTGGAAGTAGACGTGGATTGGCATGTTAAGATGCAGGCTGCGTTCCAAGAATTCACCGACAACGCAGTGTCGAAGACGATAAACCTGAGACCCGACGCTTCACCTGAAGACGTTAAGAAGGCGTTCTTATTGGCTTATCGGCTCGGTTGTAAGGGTATAACGGTCTACCGGTATGGTAGTAAGGGTGAGCAGGTCTTGGAGCTAGGGGTTAAACCCCGTAGAAGAACCACCGAGAGGGTTCTTCCCGTCGGTGTTAAGCCGCCGGAGGGATGCCCGAGGGAAAGCTGCGAGGTGGAGTAGCCTTGGGTAAGATATTCCTATACTACGGGACCGGAGCCGGTAAAACTACGAACGCGCTCGGGTTGGCTTTAAGGTGTGTAGGCCATGGCTTGAAGGCTGTGATCATCCAGTTCATGAAGGGCCGTAAGGACATAGGGGAGTATAAGGTCATGGAGAAGCTTAAACCGTACTACGAGATATACCAGTTCGGTAGGAGGGGGTGGGTGGACCTAAGAAACCCATCCGAGACCGATAAGGCTCTGGCGAAGAAGGCTCTTGAAAAGGCCAGGGAGGTTCTGAAGAGTAAACCGCATCTACTTGTACTGGATGAGATATGCCTAGCCGCGTACATAGGCCTGGTCGATGTTCAAGAGGTCTTAAACCTTCTAGACGAGGTTCCTGAAGAGACGGATGTCGTGTTGACCGGAAGATACTGTCCACCTGAACTCGTCGATAGGGCTGACGTGGTCAATATGATAGTCGAGGTTAAGGCCCCTAGGGAGATTTATACGCGTATAGGGATAACCCATTAATGCTCCTGCGAAGACCCTTTTGGTGAGGTCTCTACGTCGAACCGATCCTTCAGAGGTTAAAGAGCTCGACTGCGTTCCATTTTAGTATCTTGGAGGCTATGTCTAACGCTTCGTCAAAGGTTAGATGGTCTTTCTCGACCATATCCTTTAAAACGTCTGATAGGACGGATTTGAACATCTTTAAGGCGCCGTAGGTCGCCTCCGCTACCCAGCAATCCCCGCCCCACATAAGCCTTCCAGAAAACCCTAGCTCTATAGCTTCTCTCAACATGATTCTGCAGGCCGACGGCGATATTATCGGGAGCCAGCAAAGGTCTAGGTAGACGTTTCTGAAGCTAAGGGCTAAAGCTAGGGTTTCTCTTATCCACGGGTATCCTCCGTGGAAGAGTATGAATTTCACGTTCACGTATTTACGAAGGAGGTTCACTAGGTTCATCGGGTTCGACCCCTCTATGAGCGCTAGTCCTGTGTGAAACTGAACGGGAAAACCCATATCCTCGGCTTTACCGAGGATATAGTGAAGCATAAAGTCCCCGAACGCTCTGACATCCCTAGACGTGACATCTACCCCCTTCTTCTCGAACACCCTCCTGGCCTCGTCTTCGTCTACCTCTTCGAAACGTATGGGTCTATCGTACGCCAAAGCCGACTTGAGGGCGACATATCCCCTTCTCTTAGCCTCCTTCAAGGCCCTATCTACCAGCTCGAGGTAGTCGTCGAAACTATGGACTTCTAGGTTTAACGGTTTTTCGAGTAGGTAGGGTGTGTTTCCGTTATGATCCCTAGCCTCTCTACTGTAGCCGAAGAGAAACATGTTTATCCTGAAGACGGGTTTGAAAAGGTCGGGGTCGAAGCTTCCTCCCCAGACATCCCAGTATGGGTCGAGGAGAGCCGTGTCGATCAGGCTTTTCTCCTTAAAAACCTCTCTGATCCAACGTGGGTCCCTATACGCCTCGCGTACCCGCCTAGAAGCCTCTTCTAAAGCCTCCACGGTCGGAGGGTCTATGTCGACCCCGTAGAGCTCCTTAACCGCGATGCTACACGCTTTATAGAAGGCGCTTCCTGATATTCTCCTAAGACGTTCTACAAGACTCCTGTAGTCGCTTCTATCCTCGGGAGACTCGGTCACCCAGAAGACGTAGGACCCCTCGAGAATATCTATTATGGATAACCCCTTACTGGTTAGAACTTCATAAGGGTAAGTGTGTTCATGCGTATCCACGACATGCATATCTGCGACGCCTTCGAAAAACTTCAAGTCTACAGATTCCACATATATGCATCCACGCGTTGAGGATTTAAAGGTTGGTTTCATCACTGCCTGAGGAGACCTGGTTCCGACGAGCGAATCTTATCCTTTATGAGCCTCCAAATATCTGAAACGGTTTCGAGAATCCAGGTCGCCTCCTCATGTTTTACACCCCGGCTCTTAAACCACAGTAGGCTTAGACACCTCTCTAGAAGACCTGGTGGTATCTCCCTCAGCTCCTTCAGCTGCTCAAACATATGCTTCTCCCCCCTTAAGTATACCCGATTCAACGGAAACAGTATTTTAAGCGCCTCCATAACGTACATCTTGCTGAAAACAGATTGAACATCATAGTTCTTCTTAAGATAATGATACCTCACGGCCTCCTCGTACCAGCCCATTCTATGAAAAATCTCTAAAATATTCATCCTCCTCTTTTCCTCGGGATACACTTTAAACATCCGCTTAATCTCCCTGACGACCCCGTAGGGGTCGTACAAGACGAGAGAATCCACGACGTTTGATACATCGATTTCCCACATGCTTCCTATACCACGGTATAGCCTCTCCCTCCATAAGCGGAGCGGGGTGTAGACCACCTCCACATCGCAGTCTAACTCCCGAATACGTTCCCTCTCAGGATGCTCCCCGTACTTAACTAGAACACACAGGTCGACGTCTGAGTTTTCATGTATGTTTCCCCTAGCCACCGAACCGACGACCATGATAGCTACGATATCAGACCTGGTTTTTAAGAGACGTCTACAAACCCGTTGACTTGCCTCTCTTAAGGCTTCTAGCCTTTTACTTAATTCATCCAAACCGGACACGTTGTCTCACTTAAACATTTACCTGGTAGGATTACTACGTAAGTTCATTTATGTTATCTTTGATCTTTTCGAAGGCCGCGACTATGTCGTCCATATCATCCTTAGAGCCTAGCAGGACATACTGCGGTAGCCACACTCCTTCAACGTAGCATGCCCTCTCGGTCACCGGGAGTTTCAGTTTAGAGTAGTCCACTTTCTTACCATAATACGGGCATGAGAGTGGACACTTAGCGTAGTAGCTCAGGTAGGGTTCTCTATAGAGCGGGCGGGAGTAGCCTGGACTAAGCGGTATTCCCTCCGCCCGCATAGCTTCAGCAAGCTTATTCTTCGGTAGCCCTCCGAAAGCCTCAGGGTCGTATCTCATTATATACAGGTGATAAGAACACCTCGTAACCCTCTCGTCCCTCCTCATAGGTCTCAATCCGTCTATCTTGGAGAGTTTTGCGTCTAGATAAGCGGCGTTCTCCATCCTACGTTTAAGATATTCATCATATCGAGAAAGCTGAACTAGGAGTATGGCAGCTTGAAACTCAGTCATCCTGAAGTTTCCGCCTGGAAGATAGTGCATATACCATTCACCCTTCAGTTTGCGTCCGCAATTGTGGAGGCTCCAAGCCTTCTGATAGAGTTCCTCGTCGTTCGTGACTATGATGCCTCCCTCACCGCTCGTTATGTTTTTGCTAGACTGGAAGCTGAAAGCTCCGAGTGCTCCTATGGCACCCACCCTCTGGCCGCGCCACTCGGAACCCCATGCTTGGCAGGCGTCTTCGATTATGCTAAGCCCGTACTTGTCGGCTATGCGGGTTAGCGCATCCATATCCGCTGGTCTACCGCCTATGTGAACCGGTATGATGGCTTTCGTCTTATCGGTTATAGCCTCTTCAACCTTCTTAGGGTCTATGTTATACGTGTCAGGCTCTATGTCTACGAAAACGGGTATAGCGTTTACGTCCAACACGGCGGTAGCGGTGGCCATGAACGTGTAGGGCGGTATTATGACCTCATCTCCACACCCTACGCCACACGCCTTAAGAGCGATCATCAAAGCCGCAGTCCCGTTGGTAACGGCAACCCCATATTTGGCATGCTGGTACTCTGCGAACTTCTTCTCAAACTCGGGCTTCTTAGAGCCTCCGATCCCCCATAATCCGCTGTAGAGAACCTCTTTCAAAGCCTCGAGTTCCCTCTCGTCGAATATCGGCCACTTCGGATATGGTCGATCTCTGACCGGTTTACCACCTCTGATGGCAAGTTTAGGCACTTAAACTCACCTAGAGTTTAAAGTATGTCGGTTTGATTATTTAACTATCCCTCTGGATGAGATACGTGTTTAGCAAAGCTTAAATCCACCTCCAGTAAACTCCTATACTGGAGTTTAGTTGAACGATCTGTTTAGCCGGGCTTTAGGCTCGGCTGGGGGGTTCGCTTAAGATTGGGGTATATCTTAGAGAGGGTTAGACAATATATTGAGATTTCCAACGCTCTTGAGATCGTGAGGAGATACTTCGTGATAAACGCGTTCGACGGAGCGGTGACGATACTCGGAGCTGTCATGGGCGCCTACATAAGCGGGATAAACACTCCTAAGGCTCTTATCAACATGGGCTTCTCCGTCAGCATAGCCCTTGCCATGTCAGGCTTCACGGGAAGCCTCCTTATGGAGCTGGCTGAGAGGGGCGGTGAGGTTAAGGAGTTGGAGAAGAGACTTTTCCGTAAACTCGATAACTCGCTGATCACGGAGGCGCATAACTTCGCATCGCTGGTGGCGGCTTTAGTGGATGCATTATCTCCTGCCGTCGTGGCTTTAACGGCTACTGTCCCGTTTATCCTAGCCTATATGGGTATCATGGTTATGGCCGACGCCTTTAAGGCATCCATACTGATCACCCTTACATTCACAGCCCTGCTGGGCTTTTATCTAGGTAGGATCTCGAAGACTAGGGTTTGGCTCTACACGGCGGCTATGGTAGGTGCGGGTCTGTTGACAGCCGCCCTAAGTCTCATGCTTGAGGGAGCGTTTCATTCATGACGGAGGAGTATGAAGAGGGTGAAGCGGTAATAACGCGTGTCGTGATAGATGTCATGAAGCCTAGGGAGCTTCCTTTGATAGACCTAGCCTCGGCGTTGTGCTTAGTAGATGGGGTCGACGAGGTTCACATAATAGTGAGCGAGGTCGACGTTAAGACCGAGACTATGAAGATAACGGTGGCGGGTAACAGTATAGACTGCGACGAGCTGTATAAGACGCTTGAAGACTATGGCTGCGCTCTAAGGAGTACAGACGAGGTAGTGGCTGTCAGAAAATAACCGTCTGGAGGCTTCTCGACCCAGTTGTAGGCCGCGTAAGGTATAGCTAAGACCCTGCCTTTAGTCTCCTCTATAGCCTCGTCCACAGCCTCTTGAACGTCTCTGAACGGTTTGAAGCCCAGCGTCTCGGCGGTTTTCCAAGATATGTTATCCGAGACCAGGTAGAGTTTCTTCCTACCCTCCACGAGGATGTGGTAAAGCCTATAGACGAACCCACCTGCCAGAGCCTCGACCCTGGAGTCGACGACCATCCTGAGGATGTCGGCTCTATCCAGCTTTTTCACCCTAACGGTTTCCATAAACTCCTCCAGCTCACTCCACTGGGTTCCCAGAGGACATGCGGCTACGAGAACTATCACCCCACCGTCCTCGCAGACACGGTCGGCCGTGAAGACGGCTTTAAACGCCTGAACGAGGTCCAAATCCTCTGTCCCGCCGGGTGATACCAAGACAACCTTAGCCTTCTCGGCTACGGAGGTCTTATACAGCTTCTCACAGAGCTTAACTCCCCTCCTGTGGGTTTCGACCGGTTTTCCTATGAAGACTCCTAGAATCCCGTCGTCGACTCCCATGACGAAGTCTACCACGGCGTCTAAGCCGGCTATCAAACCCGCTTCGTCTATGTCCATTCTCAGGATGTTTCCCTCGAGTCTTCCGACCCCGACGGACGGCGATATGAAAAGCATGTGATTCTTATTTATACTGCTCCAAAATGCTATGCCCGGTAGGACTATCTTGCATCCTCCTGTGAACCCGGCGACCTCGGATGGAAATATCGAGCCTATGCCTATCATAGCATCCGCTTCTGCCGCTTCTCGATTTATCCATACGGGCGTTCCATACCTCGTAACGCCTTTGAAGATGTGGTCTTCAAATTTATAGGCGTCATGCATGATAAGCCGAGTATCGTTTAAAACGTCTCTACCTAGTTTTCTCTCTAAAAGCCATCTAGGAGGGATGTCGTGAGTCCCCTTCGCGTACAGAATCCTCACGTCGACTTCGTCACCGGCCATATCTAGAAGAACGGGTAGTATATCTTTGACGGGTGTAGGTCTTGTATGGTCGTCTACGAGTATCGAAAGTCTTCCCCTACGCTTCTTGACCTCTCCTATGAGCCTCCTAAGGTAGGGGTTCTCTCTCACAAGCCTCTTGACGGTCTCAGGGTTCAGAGTCTTGGCTCTTCCAGGCTTGACCACTCCGGCTACCTTCTCGTCGGGTATCTCGACACACACCTGACGTCTCGCGAGGTCATAGGGGAGCCTAAGCTCCATAGGAGACACCCCCTTAAACTGAGTAGGCGGATATTCTTGCGAAGGAAGCGTATGGCTATGGTCTGAACAAGCCTTGTAGTAGCAGTCTTAACGATAGGAGGTCTCGGATATAAATTTTCCATCGATAGACCGTAAGGATTAATAGCCAGCCCCTGCTCCAGAAATCTGAGGAATTCATGATCCTAGAGGTTAGGGACCTACACGTCGAGGTTTCAGGTAAGAGGGTTCTAAACGGGGTCAGCCTCTCCGTAGGGTATGGGGAGACCATATTTCTACTCGGCCCTAACGGCTCGGGTAAAACCTCCTTGATCCAGGCGATACTCGGTAACCCCTCTTATAGAATCGTATCCGGCCGGATATTTTTCCGGGGCACCGATATAACGGGTCTTGAACCGGAGGATAGGGTTAAGCTCGGCATAGCGGCCTCTTTCCAGATGCCTCCTAAGATACGGGGTCTTAAAGCCGGCTATCTCGTAGAGGAGGTGGCGAGTAGGTTCGGGGTTTCCGACGAATACGTGGAAAAGCTCGTATCGCTTCTTAGGCTGGAGAAATTCATGGATAGAGAGCTCTATGTGGGCTTCAGCGGCGGTGAGGTTAAAAGGTTCGAGCTTCTCCTAACGCTGTTACAGAATCCTAGACTCGTCTTGTTAGATGAGCCAGACTCGGGGGTGGATGTGGAAAACCTAGCCATAATGGGTGAAGCGTTAAACCGGTTCTTACAGGGTGATGGGCAGCTTGTGAGCACGAGGAGAGCTGTTTTGATAATCACCCATGTAGGCGCCATAGCTAAGTATCTGAAACCCTCCAGGGCATACGTCATGATGAACGGTGAGATATTCTGCTATGGAAAAGGTGAGGACGTGGTTAGCCAAATCCTAGAAAGCGGCTTCGAGAAGTGTAAAGCATGCTTCGAGAAGGCGAGGAGAAGAGTTTGGTTCTGACAGATGAGCTCAAACGTAGGGCTGAGAAAGCCTTAGATAAACCTCCTAGATACGGGTTAGACCTAGAGACCTCCGAGTTCACCCCCGACTATACGGGTTTAGAAGCTGAAAGCCTAAGAGACCTCTCTGAACGACTGAGAAATATCGTAAAGTCCATAGGCCTCGATACGGGTGAAAAAAGCGTTCTGGGAAGTTATCTGCAGGTCGACCAGAGGGTAGCGTACAGCCGAAGCCATAAGAAGGGTGTGAAGGTTTTAAGCCTCAAAGAGGCTTTGAAGAGCTTAGACTGGTTAAGGGGTCTCTACTGGAAAGCCGTTCCTGTCGACTTGGACAAGTTCACAGCCGTGGCGGCTCTCTACGAGGAAGGGGGATACGTCGTAGTGGCTGAGAAAGGCGTGAAAACCGAGATGCCGGTTCAGACTTGTTTGCTTATGAAGAGTCCGCGGAGTCTTCAGACGACCCACAACATAGTGGTCGCGGAGGAGGGGTCGACGCTCCACGTTATAACCGGATGCACACAGGCTCCCGAGAGCTTCGGGTTACACGCAGGTATCTCTGAGTTCTACGTTGGAAGGAACGCCACGGTAACCTTCACGATGATACATAGCTGGAGCCGGGGCTCTCACATAAGACCTAGGACCGGCGTGATCGTCAAAGAGGGAGGACGCTTCATAAGCAACTACGTCGTACTCAAACCTGCGAATACGATACAAGCGTATCCAGTCGTAAGGCTCATCGGGAAGGAGTCGAGCGCGCTCACGACGTCTATACTCCTAGCCTCGGGATCCTCGAAAATGGATATCGGTTCCTGTATACGCTTGGAGGCTCCCCAGACGAGCGGCGAAGCCGTGTCTAAAGTCGTCGGAGGAGACTCCTCTGAGACCGTGGTTAGGAGTAGGATAGTCGGCTTTATGGACGGCGTCAGGGGGCATACTGAGTGTAACGGCATCCTAGTGTCCGAGAAAGCCGTAATATCTGCTATACCTGAGCTTGTGGCTAAGGCGAAGGACGTGGAACTCACCCACGAGGCGGCTATAGGACGTATATCCGAGGAAGAGGTCTTCTACCTCCAGGCTAGGGGCTTCACGGAAGAGGAGGCCGTATCTATGATAGTCCGAGGATTCCTCGAGTCCGGTATCGTAGGTCTCCCTAAGGCCGTAGAGGAGTACCTTAAAAAGGCGATAAGGGAGACTATAACGGCTCTTTAGCCCTTTTGGCCATTTGAACCTTCACGTATTTAGCTAGGAATCCCTTAAGCCTCCTCTCAGGCCTCCTCCACCTAGCCTTTCTATCCTCTAAGACCTCACGGTCAACATTTAGGTTTAGAATTCTCCTTGGGATGTCTATCTCTATCTCATCCCCGTCTTCGACCAGCGCTATCGGTCCCCCCTCATAGGCCTCAGGAGAGACATGGCCTATACAGGGTCCTCGGGTCGCCCCGGAGAACCTACCGTCTGTAACGAGGGCTATGTTTTCCGATAGACCCATACCGTATATCAGAGCCGTAGGTATCAGCATCTCCTGCATGCCAGGTCCACCCATAGGCCCCTCATACCTTATGACCACGACCTCCCCCTCCTCGATCGCATGTTCCTCTATCGCCTTCAAAGCATCCTCATGGCTGTCGAAGACCCTAGCAGGCCCCTTAAACACCTTAACCCTATCTGAGACCGCAGCCGCCTTGACGACCGCGCCCTCAGGGGCTAATGTACCCTTCAGTATGGCTATACCCCCCTCCTTCCTTAAGGGCTTACTTAGGGGTCTTATCACACGCCTATCCAGAACCTGAGCCCCGGCTATGTTCTCTCTCAGGGTCCTACCGGTAACGGTTAACGCGTCTAGGTGTAGTAGCTCTCTAAGCTCGTTCATCAGGGCGGGGACGCCTCCCGCTCTATGGAAGTCCTCCATGTCCATATCCCCTCCGACACCTATCAGGTTTGCCAGATGCGGAACCCTACGGCTTATCTTGTCGAAGAGGTCTAGGGGGATCTCTATGCCAAGCTCCTCCGCTATGGCTGGTAGGTGGAGTATCGTGTTCGTAGAGCCCCCGAGGGCCATGTCCACCACGATGGCGTTCTCGAAAGCCTCAGCCGTCAAAATCTTAGAAGGAGTCAACCCCTTTTCGACGAGCCTAACCGCTTGTTCACCGGCTTCCCTAGCCTTAGAGAGCTTGCTGGAGTAATACGCCGGGATCGTCGCCGTGTAGGGTAAAGCCATGCCCAACGCCTCCGAGAGGCAGGCCATCGTGTTAGCCGTGAAGAGGCCGTTACAAGCCCCACAGGTCGGACATGCTATGTCCTCGAGTCTTCTAAGCTCCTCCTCGGTCATCTGGCCGGCCAACACCTTACCCACGGCCTCCACGACCGTAAGTATCCCCGTCTTTTCACCCCTCCACCTGCCGGAGCCCATCGGGCCACCGGTTACGACTATGCAGGGTATGTCGAGCCTAGCAGCGGCCATGAGCATCCCAGGTGTTATCTTATCGCAGTTCGTCAGCAGTACTAGCCCGTCTAGCCTATGCGCCTCAGCCATGACCTCCACGCTATCGGCTATCAGCTCCCTAGAGGGTAGGGAGTATTTCATACCTCTATGACCCATCGCTATACCGTCGCATACGGCTACAGTGTTAAACTCGAACGGGACTCCCCCACCCCTCCAGACACCTTCTTTAACGGCTTCGGCTAAGCGTCTTAGGTGCATGTGTCCGGGGACGATGTCGGTGTAGCTACTGGCCACGCCTATGAACGGCTTGTCTAAGTCCTTCCTCCCTATGCCTAGGGAGAAGAGTAGCCCCCTATGATGCGCTCTATCTAAACCCCTTTTTACTTCTTCACTTCTGAACCCGGTCAAGGTTAAACACCCTAAACGATACGTTGAAAATACTCGAAAATCCTTAGTTAAGTCTTGCTCTGAACTTAGCCTTTCTAAGGTAAAGCTTATATGTGTGTAGCCGGTTTAAAATAGGCTTGCGCTTTACCTCATCCAGGGGGATGTGAAGTGGGGTGGTATTTTATCATCGGATTGCGAGTTCCCGTCTAGAATACTCCTTCTAGATACCACTTTAAGAGACGGTGAACAGACACCTGGGGTATCATTGACACCTGAGAAGAAGCTTAGGATCGCGTTAAAACTCGACGAACTCGGGGTCGACTTCATAGAAGCCGGCTTCGCAGCCGCGTCTAAGGGAGAGTTTGAGGCCTTAAAGCTCATATCCGAACAGGGGCTTAGAGCCGACGTCTACAGCTTCAGCAGATGCGTTAAATCCGACATAGACTCAGCCGCGGACGCCGGAGTAGACGGCGTGGCCCTGACCATACCTACGTCAGACCTACACCTGAAGTATAAGCTTAATAAGGACAGGGGCTTCGTCTTGGAGAGGACCGAGGAGTGTGTGGAATATGCGAAGACTAGAGGCTTGACAGTCGAGTTTCTAGCCGAGGACGGAAGCCGGAGCGACATAGATTTCCTCGAAAAAGTCTTTAAGAAGGCCGTCGAATGCGGAGCCGATAGGGTCTGCCTATGCGACACGGTGGGTGTCTTAACGTCGGAAAAGACCGCAGAGATGGTTCGGAGGCTCTCGGATAGCGTAACGGTTCCCCTCGCCGTCCACTGCCACAACGACTTCGGGTTGGCTGTATCGAACTCGATAACCGCTCTTAAGAACGGTGCGCAGGAGGTTCACGTGACCGTTAACGGTCTCGGGGAGAGGGCTGGTAACGCGGCTCTGGAGGAGCTTGTGGTAGCCTTAACCGTGCTATACGGCTGTAAGCTTAACGTCAAGACTAAGCTTCTCTACGAGACCTCTAGGCTCGTGGCCAGGCTTACGGGGATATTCCTCCAGCCGAATAAGGCCATAGTGGGCGATAACGCCTTCACCCATGAGTCGGGTATACATACCCATGGTGTTCTCTCCCACCCGGCGACGTATGAGCCTATATCACCCGAGCTTGTAGGGGCGTCTCGGAGGATAGCTGTAGGTAAACACGCGGGCTCCCACGGCGTGGAGGCAGTCCTCAGAAGTATGGGGCTTGAAGTCAGTAAGGAGCAGCTTACAGAGATCTTAAGGCGTGTAAAAGCCTTAGGCGACCGCGGTAAGCAGGTCACGGAGGCGGACCTCCAGGCGATAGCCGAGGCCGTTTTAGGGCTTCCAAGGGTTAGACCCATAATGCTCGAGGAGCTTACGGTCGTGACGGGCAATAGAGTCACCCCTATGGCCTCTGTAAGGCTTAGCCTAAACGGTAGGTCTATCACGGAGGCTGCTACCGGGGTCGGACCGGTGGACGCGGCTATAAACGCGATCAGAAAGGCTGTCTCGGCCGTAGAGCCTGTGCAGCTTGAAGAATATCATGTCAAAGCGATCACCGGTGGGACGGATGCGGTCGTCGAGGTTATGGTTAGACTCAGGAGGGGTGATAGGGTGGTCACAGCCATGGGTGCTAGGGGGGATATAGTCATGGCGAGCGTCGAAGCAGTTTTAAGCGGCATGAACGCCTTACTGGTGGATTATGAGAAGCTTATGGAGGGTGGTAGGGTTGAAGATGAGCGGTAGTCAGGCTATTGTAGAGGCTCTGAAGCGGGAAGGCGTTAAAACGATATTCGGGATACCTGGCGGAGCCATAATGCCTGTCTACGATGTTCTCTACGATGAAAAGGAGATAAGACACATACTAATGCGTCACGAACAGTGCGCCGCGCATGCGGCCGACGCGTATGCCAGGGTTACAGGTGGCCCCGGCGTATGTATGGCTACCTCAGGGCCAGGTGCTACGAACCTTGTCACCGGTATAGCTACGGCTTACATGGATTCAAGCCCTGTCATCGCTATAACCGGGCAGGTTCCGACGAGCCTGATAGGTAAAGATGCCTTCCAAGAAACCGACATAATCGGCATAACGACCCCTATAACCAAATACAACTACCAGGTTAGGAGTGTTCGAGATATTCCTAGGATAGTTAAAGAGGCCTTCTATATCGCTACGGCCGGAAGGCCGGGGCCGGTTTTGATAGACCTGCCTAAAGACATGCAGACAGGGGTGGATGATATAGACTTCGACGTCGACGTCGAAATAAGGGGGTATAGGCCTAACTTGGATCCTCACCCGCTCCAGGTTAAGAGGGCTGTAGACCTGCTTGTCGAGGCTGAGCGTCCGATAATCCTAGCTGGTGGAGGGATCCACTGGTCTAACGCTTACGGAGAGCTCCTTAGGTTGGCTGAGCTTCTGATGGCTCCTGTGGTCACTACGTTCATGGGTAAAGGCGTTATACCTGAGAATCATCCGCTGTGTCTCGGATGCATCGGCATGCACGGTAGGGTAGAGGCTAACAAGTCGATAATGATGGCTGACGTCGTCCTAGCGGTCGGCGTCAGGTTCTCTGATAGAAGCACGGGTAAAGTGGATGAGTTCTGCACAGAGGCTAAGATAATCCACATCGACATAGACCCGTCTGAGATAAGGAAGAACGTCTCCGTGCATCTGCCGATAGTAGCCGATGCTAAGAGGGCTTTAAATGCCATCATAGACGAGCTCACCCGTAGGGGTTTGAAACGGGAGAAGTCTGAGTGGCTTAAGAGGGTTGAGACGCTTAAGAAAGAGTATGCCGACACCGAGCCCAAGGGTGAGCTTACGGGAGCGAACGCGGTTAAGGTTTTGCGTAAGGTTCTCCCCGAGAACGCTATAGTGGCTACGGAGGTCGGTCAGAACCAGATGTGGGCATCTCTACACTTCAAGGTCCTAAAGCCTAGGACGTTCATATCTTCAGGCGGTCTGGGAACCATGGGCTTCGGGTTCCCTGCATCCCTAGGCGCTAAAGCCGCTAGACCGGACGTACCTGTCGTCGATATAGCGGGCGACGGAAGCTTCCTGATGACCGAGCAGGACTTAGCTACCAGCGTGACAGAAGACCTTCCGGTCATAGTCATGGTGTTGAACAACTCAAGCCTAGGTATGGTTGCTCAGTGGCAGAGGCTATTCTTCGGTAGACGGTACTCCCATACGGACCTGAAGGGTATACCAGACTTCGCCAGGCTCGCAGAGGCCTTTGGAGCCAGAGGGGTTAGGGTACACTCTTTAAACGAACTCGAGCAGGTCCTTAAAGAGGCCGTAAGGGCCGATGTGACGGTCGTCATAGATGTCCCGATACCGAGGGAGGAGAACGTTCTACCGTTCGTACCCCCTGGTAAGAGCTTGAGAGAGATGATAATCTAGGAGGTGTCTCTTTTGGCAGAGCATATTCTGGCGGCTCTTGTCGAGCATAAGCCTGGGGTTTTGTACAGGGTCTCGAACATGTTCAGGAGGAGGAACTTCAACATAGAGAGCATAACGGTCGGTGTGAGCGAGGTTAAGGACCTAGCTAGGATGACTATAACTGTTAGAGGGGATGAGCTGACGGTCGAGCAGGTTATAAAGCAGCTTCAGAAGCTCGTGGACGTTATCAAAGTAAGCAGGCTTAACCCGGATAGAAGCGTCGTCAGGGAGCTGGCGCTGATCAAGATTCACACCTCCGACTCGAAGGCTAAGGGCGACGTGGTGAACTACGCGAATATATTCAGAGGAAGGATCGTAGACGTGTCTAGGGACTCTATGATAGTCGAGATCACAGGCTCGCCTGATAAGATCGATGCGTTCGTCGAACTCATGAGGTCCTACGGCATCAAGGAACTTGCCCGGACAGGGGTCGTGGCCATGTCCAGAGGGCTTAAATCGCTTAAGGTCGAAGAATAGTCGGAGGTGCATCCTCGTTGGTTAAGGTGTTCTACGATAAAGACGTATCCCTCGACCCGTTGAAGGATAGGGTTATCGCCGTCATAGGCTATGGGAATCAGGGTAGAAACCAGGCTTTGAACTTCCGGGACTCCGGGGTGAAGGTCATCATAGGTGCTAGAGAAGGCGGTAGGTCCTGGAGGCTTGCCTCGGAGGAGGGGTTCGAGGTGTATACGATAAGCGAGGCGGCTAAACGCGGCGACATAATCCACATACTCATACCGGACCCGGTTCAGCCTGAGGTGTACGTGAAGCACATAGTCACCCACCTCTCTGAGGGTAAGGCCCTTGGGTTCAGCCACGGCTTTAACATACACTTCAAGCAGATAATTCCACCGCCGGACGTGGACGTGATCATGGTAGCCCCCAAGGGACCCGGCTTCCTGGTACGTCGTATGTACCTCGACGGCTTCGGTGTTCCAGCTCTGATAGCGGTTCATCAAGACTACACCGGTAAGGCTAAGGACACGGTCTTAGCTATGGCTAAGGCCTTGGGTTGCACTAGGGCCGGGGTCATAGAGACGACTTTCAAGGACGAGACGGAGAGCGACCTTATAGGTGAGCAGTGCGTCCTCGTAGGAGGCTTGATCGAGCTTATCAAGAAGGGGTTCGAGGTGCTCGTCGAGTTGGGTTACCCACCTGAATTAGCCTACTTTGAAGCTTGCAACGAGGCTAAGCTCATAATGGACCTTATATACGAGAGGGGGTTAACGGGCATGCTCTACGCGGTTTCAGATACGGCTAAACATGGGGGGCTCACTAGGGGCCCCAGGGTGATCGACGACAGGGTTAAGGAGAACATGCGTAAGGTCGCGGAGGAGGTTAGGAGCGGTAAATACGCTGAGGAGTGGATCAAGGAGGATGCCTCCGGTAGGCCGACTCTTAAGAAGCTCCTAGCCGAGATAGAGAAGCATCCGCTCGAGATAGTCGGGAAGAAGATACGTAAAATGGCTGGGATAGAGAAGTAATTTTTCCGGAAATACTTCCCAATTTTCTATCACAACTTGTTTAAGTCGAGCTTCCTCTAAATATTATGGAGTGTTGGAGAAGCCCGCTTTAAAAGTCGAAAAACGTCTTGGAGAAGAAGCTCTCAAAGCGGTTTCTAAGCTTGGTCTTCTAGATAGGGGTTTCAAGGTTAAACGGCTCGACGGCTATATAGCCATACCCCTCGTCAGAAACCCCACCGAGGAGGAGTTCAACGCCTTAAGACGCTTGAACCCTCTCGTCTACGTGGAGGAGTTCGAGCCTAGGCTTAGGCCGAGGAGTATAAGAGAGGCTCTAGAGGATATGGTTCCAGAGGATGTTCTAAGTTCGATACCCTCCTCCCTAGACCTCGTAGGCGACGTAGCCATAATCCAGTATCGCAGGGAGCTCGAGCCGTATCTCAAAGCGGTCGGTGAAGCCGTTATGAAGGTTTACCCCCGGGTTAAGAGTGTGCTGGTTAAGACAGGTCCTATATCGGGAGACTTCAGGGTCGGAGATTATACGGTAGTGGCTGGTTCAGGAGAGACCGAAACCGTCCACAAGGAGTATGGCTGCCTATACGCCGTAGACCCAGTCAAGGTCTACTTCAGCCCCAGGCTCAGCTATGAACGTTTCAGGGTCGCCTCCATGGTTAAGCCAGGTGAAAGGGTGCTCGATATGTTCACCGGCGTGGGCTGCTATGCCATATTGATCGCTAAGAAGGTGACCGACTGCGTGGTCTACGCCGTGGATATCAACCCCGTGGCCGTGAAATACCTCAAGCGTAACATCGCTATGAATAAGGTTCAGGGAAGGGTTATACCGGTTCAAGGCGACGTGGTGAAGGTGGTGGATGAAGGGCTTAAAGGAGTTTTCGACAGGGTTATAATGGATAACCCGTCTAGAGCCAAGTTTTTCCTTAAAACAGCCTGTCAGGCCCTGAAGCCGTCAGGTGGCGTTATCCACTATTATGGGTTCTATCCTGAGCCTAACCCCGAGGACCAGGCTTTGAGGGATTTCCGTCGAGGCGTCTTGGAAGCCGGTAGGCTTGTAGAATCTGCCGAGACTAGAATAGTTAGAGAGGTCTCACCTAGGAGATACCACGTAGCAGTCGACGGTAAAGTATGCTAGAGACAGGTTTTTAACTGTAAGAATTCGCTATTCTCTAGATGTCGACCAAGGGGTGCTAAGGTTGCGGAGAGCTAAAAGTATAATGGTCGCCACGGCCTCCATATTGGGAGCGGTCTCCGGTCTACTTTCGCTGATGAAAGTATCGATACCCTTTCCGATACTACCCTATCTCAAGATAGACTTCGCAGAGATACCTGATTTCCTAGCGCTCATGGTCATGGGACCTGTCGGAGGGGGGTTAACGGCTACCGTACACTTCGCGGTTATCTTGGCTAGGTCTGGAAACCTCTTCAGCGCCTCTATGAAGTACATAGCCGTGCTATCGACGATGGTGGGATTCATAGTCGCCAGACCGCTTGTGGGAAAGATTGGTTTAAGAGGGAACCCTAAGAACCTGGTAGTAGCCGGCTTAAGCCTAGCCTCAGTATCTAGAGTAGCGGTCATGACGGTCTTAAACTTGTTGATGTTCACGGTTCTCTTTCCAAACTACCTCGTCTTCGCTGAGAAGACGCTTGAAGCCTTCGGCTTGGAGATAACGTCAGACCTGGAGGCTCTCTACTACGCCCTAGCATTCACGGGACTATACAACTTGTTGAACACCGTCGTAGCGGTCGTGCCGGCGCTCCTCATACTAAAGGCTTTGAAAACCTTCCTAGAGAAATCCTACAAGCAGCCTGTGTGGATATATAGCGGGTCTGAAAAACGTGCTTAAACAGATTTGCCGAAGAGGCTAAGGCTGTTTTGCACCGCAGTAGGGGCAGTAGAACGCGTTGGAAGGTATCTCAGCCCCACAGCTCACACAGGTTTTAACCGCTTTATGCGGTAGAAGAGAGATCAACCCTCGTTCTTTAAGCTTCTCGACGTATTTAACTAGCGCACGTTCAGCCTCCTCGATATTCATACCCCTTGTGGAAGCCAGCATATGTGCGACCTCTCTGAGGGTTCTCTTACCGTCGAGAAGCCTCAAGACGTAAGAGCCTATCTCGTCGAAAATATATTTTTTAGCCCTAGAGCCCAGAAGCCCCCTTTTCCTAATGACGACACTCATCTCTCCTGTAGGCTCATACCCCCACTCCAACTCGGGGTTCCTCACAGCCACGTAGTCGAGGACATCCCTACTCAACAGGTTCACCAAGCGATTTTTGATAACTTAAATCGAAGTCTACGATTTAACAGTTTCGCTTCTGATCCACGCAGTCGATTCATACACAGCGAAGATTTCGACTAAGCACTCATTACACGATTTTTCTCTTTTCCGCTTTCAGGCTATTTCTTCAGCGGCTTCGCTTCGTATTCACAGTATGGATCTCCCGCAGCTATACATTTAAGCTCTATACTGCTCATCCTGACGCCGTATAGGGTTGTTAAAATGCCGTCCAGCATCCCGCGTAGCATGAAACTAGAGGGCTTCCCCCTGGCCTTCATCGCTTCGCATTCAAACCCTCTGTAGAACCTGGCACGAAGATAGGGTGGCTCATCCCTCATATCAAGAACCTCTATGAGACTGAAGCCTAGAGCTTGAGCAAGCGGCACCGTCACAGTCTCGAAGACCTCTTTAGGCCTGCTGAGACCGAGCATCTCGGCCAGTTTTCTATGACTTTGCCCATACCCTAGACCTATGTTGAACCCCACATGATAGAGCAAGGCGCTTCCAGCCTCATCGCCTATTCTTCTCCGAATCTCCTCGAAAAGCGCTCTGTAACCGGATTCTCTGAATATCACAAGCCTCTCCTCGCCTATCGTTATGGGAAAACTAGATAGGTCTACCACGAAACTATTCGACACAGGCGGAATCACCGTCATCTTTTTAACAAAAGGTAGCCTCCGAAGCCTTTCCAAAAGTTCCTCCGGCCTCGTTTTGGACTCCGTAAAATCTATGAAGGCCACGCCCCTTATAGAGTCGATCTCCCTTGGGGTTGAGTAAGAAATGTAAACGATTATCGTGTTAAGCTCCCTAGCTATCGCCGCCATCCTCTCAAGCATCCCGGGAGTAGGTGTAGAAACCTCTATAGAAATTCCGTAAATCTTTCTTCCAGGTAGGTGTAGAAACCTCCCGACGTCGAAAGGTTTAAGCCTAGAAAAAGCCTCGTGACCCATTACCAATTAAACGACGACCACACTATATAACTGTGACGTCACACCTCTACACTCTTCGATCGAAACACACAAAAATCACCCCCCATGTAATCCAATCTACCGACATCGGGAACGTTAACGTACAATTTTATTCATCCATTTATAAACAAAAAATCCCCGGCAGAGAACAATCTCAACAGCCATTCCGACCATAGAACCAACATAACCTCTGGTTCATCAGTATTCGATGCTCAACGAGTTGAACGACTCTACGTCCAGCTATTAAGTAGCTACCCTTTTCCTTCCTTAATGAAGTGATAGGCAGCACCGTGTAGACCGAGCGACTCCTCATAGACCTCGACGATGCCTGACCCATACAATTCCATCATCTATGCTTCGGTTCTGCGAGTCTCCGCAAGTTGGATAAGGATATATATGTGCAGTCTCTAACTTCGATCCCTTACTTCTCCAGCCTGATCTTCTAAGGCTCTTCTCACAGCCTCTAGGAAGGCTTCTAGCGAAGGAGTTTCCAGGGGTTCGACTCTTCCACCTACGTGTTTGTGGTGGGGGAAGGTTCGGATGTCTGGATGATGTCGAGCGTTGTTCCATCCTTCCGATACCTCTCCCTCCACGATGCGGTAGTAGCTGTAGGCTTCGAGCCTCCCGCGAACCCAGATCTCGCGGATGTAGAGTGTGCTCGCATCCCTGAGGTTCAGCTTAAGCCTGAGTACGGCGACTCCGGGCCTCTCGACGAGGCTGAACTCCTCGACAGAAGCGATTATATCGCTATACCTTTCCAGTAAGCTTTCTAAGCGTTCTCTCAAGCCCCTTGAGCTCCTCCTCGACAGACTTCCTCACCTCTACCAGCGCCTTCCACTCGAACCATACCTCATGCGCCTCGAAGGAGTCCCCCATCGTCCGCTCGTACTCCTCGATAGACGCACCATGCTTGGACTCGAACTCCCTTATCCTCTCCTCGATCCTCCTAAGCTCGCCGAGAAGCTGTCTCCTACGTCTCGCGACGACCTCTAAGGCTACGGCTTTGGCTAGGACAGGGTTCTCGGACAGGAGCTCCTCTATAGCCTCCATGGGAACCACAACGTAAAGTATTCGACGGGATAGATATAAGCCTACCCAAGCATTAAATAGTCATGAACGCCGTCCCACAAGGCTTCTAAGGCTCTAAGTTTTTAAAAGAGACCGCGGGTTCACAGAGATGCGCCGGGGGTGGGATTCGAACCCACGAGGGCCCGGAGGGCCCACAGGCTCTCAAGGCCTGCGCGTTTGTCCGCTCCGCAACCCCGGCTTTATTAGACGATTTGATCCGTGTTTGCCGTTTATTTTAGGGTTTCCTCTAGAAGCTTGGCTATGGTTTTGCAGAACTCCTCGTATTCGTCTGTCTGGAATATGTCCTCGGTCGTTATCCTCTCGGCTACCTCCTCCACCTTCTCCTCACCCAGCATGTTCTTAGCCGCCTCTATGTTGCAGCGTTCCAGCAGAGTTTGGATTCCCTTCTCGCTGAAGGCTTTGACGACCACATCCGCGATCATCTTCTGGATCATAAGCTCCCTAGAAGCCCCCTCTAATATCGCGCCTATGGCTATGTCGGCTACTAGAGACCCGAAGACGTAGGGTGGTATCTGATCCATAAGCCTTCTCACCTCATCCTCCCCTATGCCTCTCCTCCTCATGAGACTCCTAAGCTCATCCCTAACGTTCTTGAACCCCTCATCATACTCCATGAGTTCCCTAAGCGTCCTCCTCAGCGCGTTTAAAAACACCTTCTCAAAGGCGGAGACCGACATGCTCCCTTAAGGAGAGGACTTTAAAACCGATATAAGCCTTATCTATGGGATCACGATATCCGTTTAAAAAGGTCTAGGTTGGTTGGAAATATTTTTAGAAGCTACCAGAACACCGTCTCGGTCTTCTCCCCCCTTAAGACAGCCTCGGTCTCGTCGGGTTCAAGGGTCTTCCTGACACCCAGCTTAAAGTGCCAGTCGAAGGCAGCCCACCTAACAAGCTTAACCCGCTTACCCTCAAGCTCCTTAGGCAACCTCTCCTCAGGAGTTCTCTTAGAAAAACCTACGAGCCTAACGGTGTATATACACTTCTCCCATTCGATACCGTTTTCATCGACCATCTTCTCCCCTGTTCTCTCGACCGACTCCACTATACCCTGAAGCTTCCTAACCTTTGCACGCATGTCCGACATCTCTACCAACCCCAACCGATGTAGACCAACTTACGTTTAAAACATTTATACACCTTAAAGTGTTTTACCCTAGCGGTTCAAGCCACAGGGAGGTATCATGATGTTTAAGTTCGATAAAGACCAAGCTATATTCGAGATAGCAGGCGTCAAAGTCGGAGGTCAACCCGGTCAACTACCACCCGTCATGATAGGTAGCATATTCTATAAGGGGCATAAGATCGTTCTGGATGAGTCCCGTGGAGTTTTCGACAAGGCTAAGGCTGAAAGGCTCCTCAACAAAGAGGAGGAGATATCAGAGGAGACGGGTCTACCGAGGATAATAGATGTCGTAGGGCACACAGCCGAAGCGCTGATAAAGTTCGTAGACTTCGTAGCCGATAAGACCGATAGCCCCTTCCTGGTAGACGGGGTTACTGCAGACGTTAGAATACCCGTCGTCAGGCATATAGCCGAGGCGGGGCTGTCCGACAGAGCTATCTACAACTCGATAGACATAAACTACCGGCGGGAGGAGATAGAGAC
Source organism: Candidatus Bathyarchaeota archaeon B24 (assembly GCA_001593865.1). Lineage (GTDB taxonomy): Archaea > Thermoproteota > CALKCG01 > B24 > B24 > B24. The sequence goes on along the minus strand of LUCB01000002.1, from coordinate 40,357 downwards.
CATAAGGGAAGCCGGTCTGAAAGCAGCGGTTCTCCAGCTTTACAACCCCAGAAACCCGACACCTAAAGGCCGTTTAAAAGTGCTGAAAGAGTTGGACGGTAAGCCTGGTCTACTGGAGGCGGCTAAAGCCGCCGGAGTCGAGAAGCCTCTGGTAGATGTGTGCGTCTTAGATATGCCTGACATAGGGCTTGCGTCTCAAACGGTCTACGAGGTCAAGGCTGAGACCGGTCTCCCAGCCGGCTGCGGGCCGGCCAACGCCATATCGATGTGGAAGCGGCGTAAGACGCTAGAACCGTATGTTTTCAGATGCTGTAACTCCGTATCGCAGGCCCTACCGATAATGTTGGGGGCGAACTTCATACTTTATGGCCCCATCTCACATGCGAGATACATCTACCCGGCCTGCGCATTAGCCGCAAGCTATGTGGCATATAATATGCGTTTCAAAGGTGTTAAGGTCGATAGGGGGCATCCGCTGTTTAGGATGTTCAGGTGATGCTCGTGGCCCTTCCCAGATTCAGGTCTCCACCCGAGGCTTACTGTACATGTCCCCCTAAGTTTAACATAAACCCGTATCTCGGCAGATGTGGGCATGGCTGTCTATACTGCTACTCGGTTAAATTCCCAGCCTTCAGGGGGGAGGTTAAACCTAGGTTTGAGCTTTTGGAGAAGCTTAAACGTAAGAGGCGTCTAGCTGCGGTTAAGCTACCGGTCATGCTCAGCGACTGTACAGACCCATACCAGCCTATCGAAAGAAGGACCATGTTGACAAGGAAGATACTAGAGGTCTTGGTCGACGGCGGTTTCCCCATCCTGATAGTGTCGAAGTCCGACCTAGTGGTTAGGGATCTGGACTTGTTGGCTAAGACATCCGCTGTGGTTACGCTCACGGTCACCTCCCTAGATGAGGAGTTCACGTCGTTCATGGAACCCGGGGCACCCAACCCCTCGAAGAGGATCGAGGCTTTGAGGAGGCTGTCGAAAGCAGGCATACCGGTCGGGGCTAGGATAGACCCGATAATACCGGGTTTAAACGACGACCCCGAGGGGCTTAAAGAATTAGTCGAGACCCTAGCTTCTTCAGGTGTCAGACATGTGACTGTTTCGACGCTTAAACCTGTAAGAGGCTTCTTCAAGACTCTTAAGAGGATTAACCTAGACCTATACTATAGGCTTAGAAACATCTACTCAAGAGGGAGATGGATACACGGATACAAGTATCTCCCAGAGGACTACCGTCATAGAATAGTTAAGACGCTGAGGTCCCTGGTTTTAGGATATGGGATGAGCTTTGCATCGTGTAGGGAGAACCTAGCCTGTCTGAACACGGACATATGCGATGGTACAGGGCTCATAAGGAAAACGCTTTATAGCTGTACTCTCGTCTAATCCTTTGGAACTTATGCGACCTAGCGGTAAAGCCTTAGCCCTGCTCATAATGGCGTTGGTGTTTCAAGCGTTTACCGTATCGACCGTCGGAGACGACGTTTACGATGGTTGGATAAAGGAAGGAGTATACGCTGAATATGTTGGAAACGTGACCTACGCGACTCAGCAGGGGGTTTTAACCTCAGAGGGCTACATGAGGTGGGAGATAACCCAGGTGACGGCTGATAACTACGCGATGGTAAACGTGACTTTAAAGGTTCTCAAAGATGAAGCCGAGTCGTTAACCACTATCAAAATAGACCTCGAGAGAAACATGATAGTTGAAGTAGACGGTAGAAAAGTGTTCAACGTCACCAACTATCTATGGATAAACTTTAAGCCATCGATAGGGCAGGTTTACCAGCTGGAAAACCTGACGGCTAAGGCCGTGAACGTCGATAGGCGAGATTTGATGGGGGTCGAAGTAGAATGCTATGTCATGAATGTGACTTTCGAAACGGCGAACGTAACGGGTTACATAGAGAGAGCCTACGACGCAGACACAGGGATCTTAATCTACGCCGAATCGCATATCCGATATCTAAGTGTAAACGGCGAGGTCGACCACGAATGCCACGCCGACATAGTCCTTGAAGAGTCGAACATCCCGAGATTCCAACGCAGCGATGGTCTGCCGGAGAGGCTTGCTAAAACGCTGAGCTTGCTCACGTTGCTTATGCTGATGGTTTACATCCTCTTTAGGAAGGTCTCGTGAAGACCATTCTTAAAAACACGTCTAAAACTAGGGGAAGCACTCCCACTATAACCGCTTTATCCTTAGGTAACTCCGTTATATAGTACACTATCAGTATTCCGATTAGGTATACCCACAGGTCGAATCCATAGACAACATACGTCATGACCTTAGAGACCGGTAGGTTTTCCCATGCCTTTCTGCTAGCTTCACTGAGGGCTAAGGCTATACGCTTATAATCCTCATTAAGCAATAGAAGCGTTGTAGAGGAGCTTAACGCGAGAAGGTCGTCTCTAACGGTCGTATATATGTCGACGGGGGGAAGAATATACAGTGCGAACACGATCTCCACGGTTTTTCGGAGGATGTAGACGCTGAAGGAGTAGATAGTGGCTATCAGTAGGCTTGTGAAGCTTCTCTCCCCCCTTAAGAGCCATGCGGATAGATAGTAGATTAACACGCTCTTCAACACCATATAAGCCATGTAGATTAGGAAAGTCATCGCAAGCGTGTATAGGGTGTAAACGTTCATCGGGGGAAGACCTGGCTGAGGCTGATACCACCCTGGGTTCTTCACGATGTAAAGCTTTGTCTTGTAGGTATAGAGAATATACCTGTTTACTAGGTCGAGGGCCGTTACGAGGGACAATACGAGTATAGGGCCCCCTAGGTCGGGGTTTTCCGCTATCTCGCTGAACGCCCGGAAGGGATGCACTATGACTAGCCCGATTCTCCTAGATACCTCTTTAAACCAAATCCCGATCGCCTGAAGTATGAAGAAGCTCCTACCCCTAGACGGCCGCTTACGTCTGCGGGGTTTCCTGCTTAACTTCTCCACGCTCCCTTAGCGTCGAAAGCTTTCCTGGGATAAAGCTTATGAGACCTTTCTTCATCAGAGTGTCGAAATAGCTTGCGAGGGAAAGCTCCGCCTCTCTCCTATGCATTTTATAGGTCTTCACGAGGTCTTCGACTATGTCTCCGAACGTGTGCTCGCCGTCGCATAGGTTCCACACATGAGAACCCATCTTATCGAGTATTATCTTCTTCTTTTTCTCACCTTTATCTATACGCGCCATCAGACCCCTTCGTTTAACGGTTACTATGATAGCCACCTCGCCGCTTTTATACCTACGCCACTCTATAGCCGGGTTTCTAATGGGAACCAGCCCTAATACGACATCTCTATCGATCGACGGGGGAGCCCTAGCCTTCTTCCTACCGAATAGCTTAGATAATGCCTCAGGTATTTTCAAACCTAAACCTCCGGATAATACGTTATGGGCATATCGAGAATAATAATCTTTCCAACCTACTCCTCATCTTCTCGGCTTCGGAACCCTTACGGATAACCATGGTAACTGCGTAGATTTTATTAGACGGCTCACAAGTCCAAACCCTGGTTTTAACGAAAAACTCTTTAGGCATAAAAATCCCTGATTTATAGGATGTAGTCATGATAAAGCCCTCATGACGTTCATCGCTAAACCTTCTAACGCGTTTAAACTTGGGTATTTTAAACCTCTTCCGGATATCGGGCAGATGCTCCTCTTCCAACAACTTTCTGAGGTCGTCGTCATACTTCTCTGAAAGCACCACATTAGCCATACCTATCCTGTTTATAAAGATAGCCGAATCCTTAGATTCAAACAAGAGGGCGATTTTACCGACTTTATAGATCCTATGTTCTAACCTGAATATCTTAGGAAGTTTCAGGGTGAAGTCCAAAGCCGTCCATGTATACAAGTTTCCTCCGACGTGGCATTTGAAAGACTTCAAAATCTCCGTGATAACGTTCTTAAAACTCCAGTATTCGTCTTGTTTGAAGAAAATCTGCAGTCTATAGAGTCTCTGACTTTTATCACAATACCAAATTATCAAGTAACCCTCGTCGCCGTCGATTCTCCAACGGATTCGCTTCGCTGGGTGCCTATAAATTCTAATAGACCTATCTTTACCTATAAACCGCACGTTTTTATCCTTCTTCCTCAGATGTTTCTTCGCTGCCTCCACGATATCGTTCAAAGGTTTAACCTTATCTTCCTTATACTGCTCCCATGAAACCTCCAACCTTGGAAATTTCAACCCGTCTAGCCTAATGTATCCCTTATCGAAGCCCCCTCTATCTATGCTCATGTCCCAGTCTTTAGGTACTTTAAGCTCGAAGCCGTTCCATCCGAAAGTCTTGAAGACCATCCACCTAAACTTTAATTAAAGAAAGTTGAGAATAAGCTTTTAGGTGTAGTTCTTGCCAAGAAGGTCTAGGAAGAAGGCGCGGGTCGAGCTGAACATCGCCGATCATAGGCACTGCGAGGTCTGTGGAAAGGTCATTCCCCCAGGTGAGAAGTACTGTTCTCCGAAGTGTGAGGAGAAGGCTGCTAAAGAGCGGCAGAGTATGGAGAGGCTTAGGAAGGTTTGGATAGCTATGATAATCATATTCATAGCGTTGATGATCGTGCCGTATCTATTCCAAATGCTCGGGGGCTAAGCATAAGGGGGTATGGGTTTGACCCAGGCTAAGAAGAAAAAACGTAGGAGAAAGAGTACGTTTTCCCTAGGAGACCCCTTCCCGCTTAAATTATTCGAGGACTATATGAAGAAGTGGAAGCGATATAGCGGCGGCGTCATAGTTTGCGAGCCTAAGAAAACTAAGACGAGGTTTGACAGGATAATATTCCAATCTAGGGTCGTGGGCTTCTTCGACAGGGTATGGATCATGACGGCTGTTTGGGACTGTGTTACCCAGGGTGATATGAACGAGTTGTATGCCAAGGTCTATAGAGAACTTAAGCCTATGGAGTGTAGGCTCTATAGTAAGGGAATTATACGTAAAAGGTTCTACTTCGCTCCGGAACCCATCCTAAGCAAGCTCGAGAAGGTAATACCGGGTTTCAAGATATCCGATAGTCTCTCTAAGGAGCTTAACAGGAGTAAGCGTGTGATGGAGCTTGTGAGGTCTGTTAAACCTGGGTCACTCACCATATCTCTGTTATCTGTACCTGTCATGTTTCAGCCTTTCGCATCTCAGGAGGCGGCTTTGCTTAAAGGGATGGCTTCGTTTTACGAGGAGCCTGAGAGCATCACCTGGATGGTGACGCTGAGTAAGATGTTCAACAGATGGATCGGTATAAAGAAGGAGCGCGACGATATCATGCGGCTTCTCAATACCATACACACGGTTATAAGGAGGAAGACGATGAAGGTTATCCGTCAGATAGGGCAGTCGTCTACTCCTTAAGCCTAGGCAGTAGGTCGAAGACGAACTTCGCGATATGAAGCTTTGTAAGCTTATATTCTCCACTCTCCCTCACCACTCGTCCCTGTTTCACCATGGAGGCTAAAGTGTTGTATATCGTCTTCAAAGCCTTACCCGTGGTCCTAGAAAGCTCAGCCGGTGTCATACACTCCTTCTCTAACTTCCCTATCCTGAACCCTATATAAGCACCCACCAGGCTCAGCGTTATCGCCTCCTCTGCGGTTAAACCCGTTTTCCTAAGTATTATACCCCCCTCCGTTATCGTCAAGAGGTCTGAACATTCTCTCATAAGCCTATCGAGATTCGGCTCATACACTATCTTGGAAATGGCTTCGTAAGCCGGGTACACCTTGCTAAGCCACTCAAAGACGGCTTCCATAACGTCATCCAACTTACCTGTAAACGACGTTTCCATCTCACCTAACTTGACCCTAACCTCTATTTCGCTCAATACTACCCACCCCTGAACTTCGGGACGACATCTGAGATGAAGGTATTCAACCCTTTCAAAGTAATCTTATACTCTCCTCTCTCGAGCTTCTCGACCAGCTGCCTGTTTAGAAGCTCACTTAACCTAGCGCTAAGCGTTTTCCTAGACTTAGCTAGCTGTTTAGACAGCTCCTCCAGAGACGCCGAGGGCTTATCAGATTTACCGAACATATAGGCCAGATACTTAGTTATCAACGCTAAGAGACAACTCTCTGAAACGGTTAAGCTACCGGTATCGACCAGTATAACAGGCTCCGGATGAATAGCGATTAAGCCCTTAAGGGCTTCTGAAACCTCCTCAAGGTCTAGACTTAAGCTCAAGTTCCTAACGAGCTTAATCTCTGGATATAGCTCCATGAGAAATTTCAGAAATCCCCTTGCGACGTCTTCGACCGTCCCTGAGAATTCAGCCGCTCCCCCCTCGAAGAAGACTTTAACCCTCAGCTGGCTCATAAGGTGGCCTCCCTAAGCTTGGGAAGTATCGTTTTCTCGACCCAAAGCTGGCCTTGGGCTGAAAGCTTCCATAGAGCCTCCTTCGGGTTGGGTTTGAACACCTTGCCGGTTTTAGCCATCTCTTTAAGCCTAGCTGAGGTGTTCGAGACCTTGATTCCAGAGTTACGGAGTAGTAAAGTTATCGTTTTAGGGTCGGATATCTGTCCCTCAGAAGCATACAACACGAGACCTATAGCCTCATACTGGCTCAACTTAGCCTTCTCAGGAGCGACTATCACAGGACCGTCGACGCTTAGCTCAACTATTCCTTCTAAGAGGTTGGGCACCTCAGATCCCTTCTCCGGAATGTATAGAACCCTCGACCTACGGTCAGCCTCCAGAACCTGTTTAACCCTCAACATTCCTTCGAGACCCATCGCAGAAGCCTCTTCCACTATGGCCTTGACGAGTCTAAGCTTTCTCTTAAGCTCCTCAGAATCTGAAAACTCGAACTCTAGCGAACCGAACCACGTCTGAAAAACCGCTTTAACACCGCTCATTCTAGTAAAAGAATTTAGACCAACTTGTATATAAGCTTATACCTATTCCCTCAGGTTCCCAAACATAAAAACTCTTAACCCAGATATTTTCCATAAAAATCTATGGAAGAAATCCGTGGTATAAATCCGTGGGAATAACAGGGTAAACACAAGCGAGCGAATTCTATGGATTTTTCCATGAATTTTTTCAATATTCCCGATAAAGGCTCCTTTCCATCTTCACATAACGGGAGGGCGTTTCTGGTAATACCTATACTTACCTTTCTTACCTTCCCGGTAGAGTATCCCGCTTCTGACGAGGTCTGCTAGCATGTGAGCCACCGCTGTCCTATCGTAGTGGAATCCACGTTTACTCATCTCCTCATGGGTTTCGGCTAAAGTCCTTCCTACGCTAAACCAGCCTTCCCGCCATAGGCTGAGAATCACCCCTCTGCAAGTAGAGGGTATTTCCCTAACCTCCTTACCCTCCGGCTTAACAGGCTCACGTTCGCTGATAGGGACGTTCTGGAAGGCTGTGAGAAATTCCTCCACGGCTTTTCTAAGCTGGTCTTCTTCACACTCTATCTCCGCCTCTACTCCACGGTATTTCAACCGTATCTTAACCTTCCTATTTTCCATCTGTACTCACTTTGTTGATTGAACAATCAACAACAACACTTATAAGGTGGTTCCTCCCTAACTAACGTTGGTGATTGCATGGATATAAGCGTTTCCCCCTCAACAAGCAATGACCAAGATAATTTGAGGGCAGCCTTATGGCTCAAGGAGATGCCCTACATCAAGCTGTACCAAGAGCTTATCGACAAGGGAACGGAACTTCTCCTAGACAGGCTGAGGAGGTATAGGAAGGAGATACATAGACTTATAGACGACCTCAGAGGCAGGGTTAAGGTTTACAAAGCCATGTATGACGAGGATGGACCGGCATCGTCTAGGATAGTGGGTGTAGACGCTGGTAGAAACGGGACAGAGTATAAGTTCGCATACATCCCTCTATACGGTGCGGTAGCGGTTCTGGTTGAAAACTGGAGCATAGTAGAGGAGCCTCTATGCGTAACCGGTCCACCTGATCTATGGACGTCTGAAGTCGACCCTGATAAGCGTGAAAGCCTGCTTCACATGGCCTTGGAATACCACGTGGCGTCTAAAGCCGTCGAAAGGTGGAAGCCGGACTACCTGCTGCTGGACGGGGGGATAGTCCTCAACCCGAGGTTATACCCCGGGTTTAAAACCTCACCTCAGTATGAAGGGGACTTCTACTTCACGGTCATAACGGTGCTTGAGCTTCTAGAGAACTGTAGAAAGTTCAAGGTGCCGGTCCTAGGGTTTGTGAAACGCACGCATATGAGCTTCTACACGTCGTATACCAAGAACCCTCAGATAAGAGACTCTATATTGATGAACTTTATACTCCGAGAGGGAGAGTACTCGGAGCCGTTTAGGGTCGAGAACGAGATCACACAGTCCTACAAAGCGGTCGCCGAGGACCTAGGCTACAGCTCCACTCTACCGGTGATATACTCCAGCTACGTCAAGACAGGGTCTATGCCGTTTAGGGTCGAAATTCCACTGTTCTGCTTGGACAAGATTGAGGAGCTGATGTCGATCGTATGGACCATGGCTGGTCTAAACGGTATACCGTATCCGATTCATGAAGCAGATAGGCTTTCGAGGATAACGCGTCCGACGTCTAACGTACATTCACTCGTACTCTATTCTAAAGCCTTAGAGCTCGTCAAAAGAGGGGAGATGGAGCTCAAGGACCTAGACCTGCTTCTCTTAGAGTACGGGGAGAGCTGGGTTTTGAACAGCGGGCTCGACGGTCTTGAGGGTGAGGGCGTTTGAGGCAGATAGGCTATGTGTTATCTGGCTGCAATCAAAACAGAGTCTCCTTCGTCGTCATGGAGGACGCGGAGGTCTATGTAAACGGCTACTACTTCATCAACCACCCCTTAAGCCCTGTAGGAGAATTCAACCCCGTCTTGCTGAGGGTTCACAAGATAACGCCTTATAATCCTGAGATGACCGTGGGAAGCTTCGGACCCATAGCCGGTAAGAAGGGTGAGAAAGCATACTATGGGAAGAAGCTCGAATACCTGGTGGCCTGGGCGGAGGTCTTAGGCTACATCTCCTGGGATGGGAAATGGAGGAGGCTCGAATGCAGCCCGAATACATGGGACTCGGTATACGAACCGAACCAGGAGGAGTTGAAAGGCTTCTTCCTGAAACTCTCAGGTAGACGTTTGATCGATAGAACAGACTTCCCGGTGAAGATAGGACGGCATAGGGGACTAGACATGCCCTTCTACTTAGACCTAAACGCGATAGCAAAGGGACATATGTTCGTCGCAGGAATGACAAGGTCAGGGAAGAGCACTTTTGTGTTGAACCTTATGGCTAGGTCGTTGGAGCAGGAGCCTAAGCCTAGGTTTATAGTTTTCGATAGGCGGTGTGAGTATAGCTTGTTGACTAAGTATGGTGCGGTTATGCTTCCTTATTTCAGGTTTGTGCCTAGGGCGGAGCTTGTGTCTCCTGAGCTTGTCGCTTCCAGGCTGGGTTTGGACCCTCGGAGGAGCGATGGTAGGCTTTTATGCGAGGCTTTGAACTCCATAAGGGCGGAGGGGCTGGAGCTTACGGTTAAAAACGTCCTTAGGAAATGCGTCGAGATCTCGCCTTATCTTCTCTCTAGGGGGAGGGACTCTGTGCTCGCGAAGATCAGGTGGGTTCTCGATAAGCGTGGGAGTCAATTGTTCGGGATAGAGCATAAGCCGTTAAACATAATAGAAACGGTCTACCGGAATCCTGCGGTTATAGTGGACTTCTCCGTCGACGCGAACATAGAGGATCAGCAGCTTGCGGCTAAGTATATCATAAGGAACGTAATGCATTATGCTGTAGAGCATAGGAGAGCCGGGGACTTCGCGGTTATATTCGTCATAGAGGAGGCTCAGTATTTCATACCTGAGAGGGGTCTTAAGATAGAGGTCGGAAGCCCGGAGAAGACGGGTGTGGATAAGCAGATAATAGAGGCCATAAGTCAAGCAGGAGGATACAACGTAGGCTTCATACTGGTTACCCAGAGACCTGCTTATGTCTCTAAATCCGTGATCTCGCAGTGTAACACGATAGCCGCGTTCAGGCTTATGGCCGGTAACGACCAGGAGGCCATAATAAAATACTCCGAGTATGGTAGCGAGCGGATGGCTGATTATCTCCCCGGTTTAGCAGACCATGAAGCTTTGATATGGGGTATGGCGTCCCCCGTCCCGTTCCCGGTCACAGTCGAAGTCGACGTGAGGGATTACCCGGCTAAAACAAGCGTAGTAGCTAAAGTCGCTTGGGAAAGGATGGGGTTGGTAGGCCGTTCGACGGAGGATGAGGTCAAAGAGGTAGCGTAACCGGTTTACCTGTCTCAGCCGATTTTACGGCGGCAAGCGTTAACTCTAGGGTTTTCACCCCTTCAGATATCGGCGTTCTCGTATCTCTATCCTCTAGGATCGCGTTCACGAGGTCCAATTCCGCCAGAGCCATAGGCGCTCTTGAAGGCTCCTTATGCTCCTCAATGGTGAATGGTGTTTTACCGCTCCAGTAGATTCTCAGATGGTTGGGGTCTTCTGACTCCAGCATAGCGTCACGTCCTACTATGCTCCATCTCAGCCACCAGTATCCCGGGGCGGCTCCTATGGTCGAAGAGACGACTCCGATGGCTCCGGATTTAAACCTCATCATCACACTGCTCACGTCTTCTATGGTCATACCCTCTACATCGGTGTAGAATCGTCTATCCATTTCCGCATAGACCCTCTCCACGTCTCCGCATAGCCACCTCAAAATGTCGTATAGGTGGGTAGACTGCTCGACTATCTGACCCCCGCTCTTAGACCTGTCGATCCACCAGTCTCGTCTGATAAACCTACACCAATAGACCCCGTTAACCAACCCTATGGCGCCGGCCTCGCCGGATTCTATGATCCTCTTCGCTCTCTCCACCCCGGCTGCAAACCTCAGTTGGTAGCCTACTTGGCTTTTAACCCCATACTTCTCGACGGCCCTAGCCATCTCCCTAGCAAGCTCGATGTCTAGGGCTATGGGCTTCTCGATGTATATGTGTATTCCCTTCTCGGCCGCAACCATCACCTCGTCCCTATGCGCAAACGGGGGTAGGCATATAAAGACGAGGTCGAGCTTAGATTTTTCAAGCATCTCCCTCCAATCTGCGTAGGCCTCTCCACCGTAGGTTGAGGCTAGGGCCTTAGCCCTATCGATGGATATATCGCTGAACGCCTTAAGCTCCACCCTATTAAGTCTTGCGAGGTTATCGACGTGGGCTCTGGCTATACCTCCGCATCCTATAAACCCGACGGCTAAACGTCTAGACATAGAGACCAGCTAGATAGCTGAGGTCTCGAAGTTAAAAGGTTAACCCTTGAAGAAGGGAAATCCTTAATAACGAACCGACCCTATGGGGGTCATGGTTGGTGGCGACTTTTGAGCGAGGCTGAAAGACGTAGGAAGGGAGTTTTCCTAGTCTTCTGCATGTTCGTAGGTATGGGTATAGGGTTCATACTCATCGAACAGCTCGGAGGCTTAGGGTTTGTGGCTTCCATGTTCATAGGTATGGGCGTCGGCTTCCTTTTAGACGCACTAATAGCCGTGGAGAAACGCAGAATAGCCGTGAAGATCCCTATCAAGGCCGGGGGATTGGTATCGATGTTGATCGGAGCCCTATTCATAGCTGGAGGGGGGTTAGCCATAGCGGCACCAGAGTTGCTTAAAAGGTATGCGGTCCAGTTCGTAGGGTTGGGTATGATAGCCGCAGGGGTCTACCTCATGCTCTTTGGATATTCATATGTAAAGGCTAAAACGTGAGAGCCATTATATGAGCCCCTCATAGACCTCTGGTCTTCTATGTTTAAGCATGGGAAGAGCCTCTCTAACATGGTCGACTCTATCTAAGCTTATCCAGGCCGTTACTAGGCAGGGCTTCTCTAACCCCCTAGCCACCACTACTCCAAAGGGATCCACTATACAGGTTCCACCCGTGAAGGGTCCTCCTATTTGGCAAGACGCGGCTACGTAGATTCCGTTCTCTAGGGCTCTAGTCTTCAGGATCGTTTCCAAGTGAGCCTCTTTAAACGGTCCGCTGAACCAGGCCGTGGGCACTAGTAGGAGGTTCATCCCCCTAACCGCTAGAAGCCTGGGAAGTTCGGGAAACCGTATATCGTAGCATATGGACACGGCTATATGCCAACCGTTCACTTCCAAAATGGTGGATGGAGAATCACCTGCTTCGAAGACTTGAGACTCCTTCACGTTTAAGGCGTCGAATAGATGGATTTTACGGTATTTCAGAACGATCTTCCCCTCGTTATCCAGGATGACCGCGGTATCGTAGAGTTTCCCATCAGATTCTTCGACCACACCGAAGGCTAGGTAGACCCTATACTTCTTTGCCAGATTGGACATAGCATCTGTCAAAGGACCTGGGATCGGTTCGGCTAACCTACGGAGTTCTCCGATCGACCCGAAGCCTGGGAAGTATTCGGGAAAGCATATGAGTCTGCAGCCTTCTGCAGAGGCCTCGGATACGTACTCCTCAGCTTCTGCGAGTATTTGGTCTTTAGCTTTACCCACGGAATCGAATTGGACGCATGCTATCTTAAACCGTCGACCCAGGAAGACCATAGGTTTTAACCTACCGGGGAAAACACGATACTAGAGTTCTATCTTAACCCTGTATTCCTCGAGCTTTTCCTCTTTAACCTCGACTCCTAAACCCGGCTTGTCTGGAACCTTGACTTTAGCTCCTTCGAATTCCAAGCCGTCTACCAAGAGGTCTTCGAGGAACTGTGGACCGTTTATATCTATGGGCGCTACTATCGGCAGTGTCGAGTATAGATGTAACGACGCCGCGAACCCTACACCGCTCTCCGTCATACCGCTTGCGAAAAGGTCTATCCCCGCAGCCTCGGCTAAAGCCGCTATCTTAAGGTTCCCGACGATGCCGGATTTAGCTAGTTTAAGCACTACGAGGTCGAGCGCATCCATGGATATCAATTTGAGCAGGTCGTAGTGGCTGAACACAGACTCGTCGACCGCTACAGGTATCGGACTCATCGAAACTATCCGTCTAAGCCCATCATAATCCCACGTGGGGACCGGCTGCTCGAGACAGATGATACCTCGTATGTCTTTTATCAGCTCCAGAAGCCTCCTGACAGAGTAGCTAGTATACGCTTGGTTCGCGTCAGCCCATATATCCGCCCCCGGTACAGCATCCCCGACCGCTCTAAGTCTCCTAGCATCCTCCTCCGGGTCTCCCATGATCTTAACCTTGAAGCACCTATAGCCCTTCGAAGCCATTTCTCTCGCGTATTCCGCCATGGCCTCAGGCTCTCCGCTCATCATTGCGGAAAGCTCTATGTGGTCGGTGGTCTTACCTCCTATAAGCCTATGAAGAGGTTGGCCTGTTACCTTACCTATTATGTCATATAAGGCGGTCTCGACGGCCGATTTTATGAAAGGCTGGCCTGAGCTTACGACAGGCGTTAAAACCCTATCTAGCGTCTTCAGTATCTTGTTCAGGCTAAACGCGTCCATACCTTTGATAGCCGGAGCTATATACCGTTTTAAGGAAGTATACGCGGTTTCGAGGGTTTCATACATCCAGGTATGCATGGGTCTGGCTTCGCCCCATCCGACGACACCGTCGGAAGTCTCTATCTTGACGTATATGTGGTCTCCCGGCACACCAGGCTTCCCCACGAGCCCCCTGGAGAGTACGAAGGGTCTTACATAGGGTATCTTCAGGGGTATGGCTTCGACTTCCTTTATGATAGACATTCGACCACCAAGCAGATACTTCTAGCCGGGACCGTTTATATCCTTCACCGTTCGGAAACCCTCAACCGGCGGCTAGGGTTAGCGGTCTAAGCTTACCCTCGTAGATACCCATGGTTTCCGATAAAACTAATCCTTCCAAGTCTCTGACCGGGTCTTCGACAGGGTACAGAGTTATGTATGGGCTTTTCACAAGCATCTTAACCTCATCGGGGTATTTCCAGTCTCTTATATAGAAGACCGTTATCTTATACCCTTTACCGCCAAGCCTTTCTAGGTCTTTAAGAGCCGGTTTAAAGTTCTGCCATCCTCCATCCGTTATGATGACTATGAAGCAAGGCTCCCTAAGCTCTTTCAGAAGCTCTGCTATCGAATGGGTAGGCATTATCGTAAGCTCGCCGAAACGGTTCGATAGAACGATCTCCTTAAGCTCATCCTCGGCATCCCAACCGGCTACGAGGTGTTTGGCCGAGAAGTTTATGACAGCCGTGTTTCCACCGGCCCATTTAGCGCTGAGATATGCTATGAAAGCCGCGGTAGCCGCCTTATCGAAAACCCTGGTCATACTGTAGCTTGAATCTAAGACCACGAGGACGGAGGGTACAAAACCCGTATAGACTTCGAGCCCCTTCCCCACAGACCTCATATGCCACTTAACCGTCGTGACCTCAGGTATCAGCGGCCCCTCATCCAGACTCGCCTCTAAGTCCAACACCTCTATGTCGTCTTCGACATACCACTCCTCAGGATAGCTCGCTATAGCCCAAGTCGGCTTGACTTCTCCGCGGGAGGCTAAGTAAGCGATTATTATGTTCTCAGCCCTAGACCTATACCATAGCCTTCTCCACAAGATGTCGTCGTCTTTCAAAGCCGAGCCTTTCAGAAGCTTACTCAACTCGGTGGGTAAGCGAATCCTTCTCAGACCCTTACCGGCCACCGTTTTACCGGGTCTACTGTCTTCTACGCTAGTCTCCTCGGTAGGCTCTCTAGTCTTACGCTTGTCATCGAGCTTTCTTAACGCTTTTTTCAAGCGTTTTTCATCGGACCTAGGCCTTATCCACATCTCGTAGAAAACCTTAGCCTCCTTACGGTCCTCGATCGTCCCTAAGACCTGACTTATTCTCCTGATGGAATCGGGGTACGCGTCTTCGATCAGCGGGATGAAGCCGAAGCCTATAGGGCTCCTATACGGCTCCTTAAGCAACTTTTTACGTCCCTGCCTCTTAGCTCTTAAAAGTATAGACGCAACGGCTCTAACCTTGCTCACCCAAGACCTCGGGGGTCTGAAGATCTCGGCTAGAAGCCTCCCAAGTATATCTAGCTCCTCATCGCTCGGCTTATACTGTAGGTCTGGGAAAAACTCCTTATAGACGGCGTAGATAAGCTTCTCGAAGCCTAGAGGCTCCCGCCTCTTTAAAGCGTCTACAAGGTGGTAAGGGGTTTCGCCGTATCTATTCTTCAGGTAAATGCAGTCGACCTGTAGGTCTGAGAAGATCGCCACGGCCATGTATGCTAAACGCCTGTCACGGAGAACCCTATACGCGACCCTTTGGAGGTAATAAGCCGTTTTAGCGTCGTAGGGGCAGTAGTGCATATGACATAGCGTATGACGCATAAGCCATAGAAGAAACCTATACGGGTCTGGGGATTTCTCTAGAAAATAAGGGTTAACGTAAAGCGTACCCTTCGAGACCTTAACAGGTATCCGTAGCTTATAATCCAGCTCAAACTGAACGGGTGGGAAAAGCATCTCGGCCTTAGCGTTGGAGAACACCTCCTTTATACGTCCAAGCTCGACCTTACGTTCAGCTTCTACCTCCACTTCATGAACACCCCTAACGTATCCTCCTCCCTGAGGACGCCCTTCTTAACCCACTCCCTCTCCAGCTTCATGAGCTCCTCGGCGAAAACCAAGTCCTCCACCGCCACCTCTCTAGCGTAAGTATATAGGCCCTTATCGAAACCGTTCATAAGCTTGCTCAATATAAGCCACTGCCTCCTAGCGTTTCTCTCCTCCATCTTAACCTTCTCGCGTATCAGTATGTTTCTGAGGTCGTCTAGAAGGTTTCTAGCCTTAACCAGAGACATCCTATGCGGAAAGACCCAGAGCGCCAATTTGAAAACGTCGTCCTGCTCAAGCTTCCCCTCAAGCCATAGCTTAGCCTTAGCGAGCTGTGTCAACACTATGGTCGCCCTCTCGCTAGGCGGGTCTTTAATACCGCTACATACGTCTTTCAGAAAGTGGCATCCTTCGCAGAGTATCGGAGGCTTCACCTCCGAGTGCTCTCTGTTCCTTATGCAGGCCTGGAAATCCCTCACGAGCATGTTCACCGTACCCACTATCTCGACGTCCAGCTCAACCTCCTCGACCTCCCTCCTAGCCTCCTGAAGCTCCTCGAACGTCAGAACCTGAGGCATAGAGTCCACAAGCCCCTCTCCATAATTCTCCAGTAGAGATTGAAGCCTGAACTTATCGCTCAAGGTTAGCGAGCTTAGATACACGCATATATCGAACCGATCGTAGAAAGGGGGTGGATGCACGAAGGTCGTGGGGTCGGCCGGATTCTCATTAGCCATGAGCACATAGTCTCCGACCTTGATCCGTTGCCCATATGCCCAGACCTCACCGAACTGCATCATATGGTGTATGTTGGCGGTCGTATATGGGTTGAGCCTATTGACTTCGTCTATACCCTTACCCTTAGCCTTCACGAATGCAGCCCACAGAACCCGTTCAACTCCTTCCCTTTCGAGAGACGGTATGTGAAGCCTACCCACCACTTCGCCCCGTTTGACCTCCGAGGCGCCGGATATGACCACGAAGTCGTCTCCGGTAAGCCCCTTAAGCATAAGGAGCATGAGCGTGGATTTCCCTACACCCCTCTGAGCCCTTATGAGCGTAGCGCTTCTCCTATGGAGCTGATTCAGAACGATTATATCTATAACTTCCTCGTTCCCCACAAACCTAGACTTTACCTCATCCCTAAGTTTACGGATGGAGGACTTAAGGCTCAAAAACCAAAACCTCCTACGTTCGACCCCACTAAAACCGTGATTAGGAAAAGGAAGAGTGCTAGACATAGGATGGTTAACAGCTTATTCCTCTTACGGAGCCTTAAAACCTGCATGTCTAATTGTTCTATATGCTCCTTGAGAATGGATAGCTCCCTAGCCGTCAACACAACAGGCTCAGAGATCACCTGCTCGAGAAACGGAGAGTCGAGATACCTAGGGGTCCTCTCAGGATACTCCACCTCCTCATAATCCCATAGGAGCTTAGAGTCTTCCGATTTAACAGGGGCTTTCTTAGAAGCCGTCTCCAGAAAGTCTTTGAAGAAATCCCTGGGTCTTCTGCTCATCACGATCAAGGTATTACCGGCTAACGACGGTAAAAAACTTTCTGGAAACGGGTAAAACGGAGGTTGAAGAACGTTTACACGCTGCTTAAGACGGATTCTAAGGCCTTATAGTATGCTGTTACGAGGACGCCTTTAGCCGTGTTCACGATTTCAAGGCTCGTCTGCGTAGGCTCCGGCTTAACCTCGAAGCTCACAGCCCCGGTATACCCTATCCTGTAGAGCGTCTTCAGAAGCTCAGCCACCTCGTCGATACCGTTAACGGCTCCAGGCGTGTAGAACCCAGGATGGCTGTCCAGGAACCCATCATCGACCTTCTTAGCACAACCGATATGAATATGCACTAATACGTCGTTGACCTCTTCTAGAACGGACGGTGTCTCGTTAAGCATAGGGGCGTGGCTCAGGTCCCATAGAAGCCCGATGTTCCCATAGTCGGCTCTCAGGGTTCTTAACGTCTCGACGGCCTCCTTGGTCGGCCCCATCAAAAGCCGTTTATCGTAATCTCTGTCGAAGACCTCGAAGACGACGTTTAAACCATGCTTCGCAGCCGTTCGGCATATGGTTCTCAGAGAGTCTAGCGTGTTTCTCACGGCTTCGTCGCGCTTCGCAGGTCCCGGGTCTGGGCCGCTACACATGGCGACGGCTTTTAAGCCAAGCTTAGCCGCTTTCTCGATTTCACCGGTTATGTATTTCACGGCCTTACGCCGCTC
The DNA here is from genome assembly GCA_001593865.1 of Candidatus Bathyarchaeota archaeon B24. GTDB lineage: Archaea > Thermoproteota > CALKCG01 > B24 > B24 > B24. Next base: position 22,592 of record LUCB01000002.1, on the reverse strand, counting down.
AGACCTATCCGTCGAGCCTATGTCGAGCTTCTGACCGAGTATATCGGGCTGTAGACACCTCACGAGCGTTTTACCCTTGAACATCTCCTTAGCCTTAGCCCACATCTCGTCGCTAAGGGGGCCGAGTTCATGGACGCAGAAGAACGGGTCCCCTGCAAGAATCTTCAACGCCTTCTCTTTTTCCTCGTCGCTACCCGTCATGAGTTCTGGAAACGCCATGAACCCGACTACGCCTATCGGCCAAGGAAACGGTGCGTTGAAAAGTATATTTCTACAACATATCGAGACTGAGAACATAATCTCCACCCCGGCTATATCCTCTTAACCTGGTCAAGAGGTCTCACTTTAAGAACGTCTTTGTTGACAAGGTTCGGAGGCATCTCTCCCTTCAACACAGCTATGAGGTTTGTGGCAGCCATCTCAGCCATCTTGGAACGGGCCCATGTGGTAGCGCTGGCTATGTGAGGGGCTAAAACCACGTTCTTAAGCTTCAGGATCGGGTGGTCCATGTTTATAGGCTCCTTCTCGTGAACGTCTAAAGCAGCTCCTGCTATCCATCCCTCTTCTAACGCCTTGGCGAGCGCATAGGTATCTACAACCGCGCCCCTCGCTGTGTTTATCAGGTAAGCCGTCTTCTTCATGAGTTTAAGCTCCCTCTCACCTATCAGATGGTAAGTATTCTTCGTAAGCGGAACATGCAGCGACACGAAATCCGACTCCTTCAGAAGCTCATCTAAAGACCTATACTCGACTCCGAGTTTCTGCTCGACCTCCGCAGACGGACGGTATATGTCATAATATAGAACCTTCATGTTGAATCCTTTAGCCCTCTCCGCTACGGCTCTACCTATGCGTCCCAAGCCCACTATGCCGAGAGTTTTACCGTAGACGGCTGCTCCTAGAAAGAGGGTCGGGATCCATCCCACTTTCCACTTACCCTCTCTAACGTATCTATCTGCCTCGACCACTCTTCTGGCTGCGGATAGTAGAAGCGCCCACGTGAAGTCAGCTACCGCATCCGTCAACACACCTGGGGTATTGGTTACATATATGCCTCTTCTCGTCGCCTCCTCGATGTCGATGTGGTCGAACCCTACGCTGTAGGTGCTTATCACGACCAAGTCGGGAGCTGCGTCCATGACCTCGGAGTCTATCTTATCCGTAAGCAGGCATAAGAGGGCGTCTTTATCTCTGACTTTTTCGATGATCTCTTCTTTAGACGGAGGCGCCTCTTCGGTGTGAAGTTCGACTTCGCAGTGTTCTTTAAGTATATCCAGCCCCGGAGGAGGTATCACTCTAGTGACATACACCTTAGGTCTTCCCACGGTATGCACCCCAAGGGTTAGATATGTCGTTGGAAACTTAAATCTTACCCGGTTTTGATCGAGACCCTACCGCTTTCGACGACTATCGTAACTTCATCACCTATATCCGGCTTAGGCTCGAGCATATCCCACTCCCTACGCGTCAGCCAGAGGGTAAGCCTAGGGGTTTTAACAAGTCCTCTTCTCGTGAACGGCATGCTCTTTATGACTTGCTGGATTATAGGTGCGACTTCCCTAGCTATCTCAGAGTCTCCACCACCACTGGTGATGATCGGCGGAGGAATCGGTTTATACTCTGCAAAATCCAGTTTAACGCATTCCCCCTCTACAGGGTCTTGGGTTAAAACCTTGCTTGTGAGAACTGCTTTAAAAGATACGCTGTACTCCATCTAAGGCTCCATGTGAATAGACAGTAAAGTCTGTAATAAGCTTATCCAGATATCGGTCTTGCTTGCTACGTCGAATCGTTAGAGCACGTGCACTTCCACAGACGGGTCGAAGCCCCTGCGTTCGCAGACTTTCAGGAACCTCTCGACATCTTGGTAGGATTTCTCGTATATGTGCGCGGAGTTCGAGAAGTCTACATAAGCCCCCACGTCCACACCCAGCTTCTCGGCTACGAGCTTCTGAAGCTTGGTGAGAGCGAGCATGTTCATATGCGCAGCCCTGAAGAGGTCTCGGCTTCTCCATTCAGATTGCATGACCAGCTCCCCGTCATATACCTTGAACCAGAGCCTCTGAAGACACGGAGGGGAATCGATAACCGTGTCTTTCTGAGGTATCCAGGTTATAGCCTGAGCCCTACGGGTGTATGGAACCCTCCTAAGCTTCTCGACCACATAGTTGATCTGGTCGAACTTTAGCTTCCCATAGCTAAAGAGCCTCTCATGATAAGTATAAGGGATCTTACCCTCCTCGACGAGTCTATCCCTCGAGCCGTCTAAGACCTCCTCTAAATACTCCTTCAAACCGACAGCTGCCAAGACATCTCCTCTATGGATTCTAGGCTCCTCGAACGGCTCATCCACGACCATGAGCATGGTCGTCTCCTTAGCTTTCTCACCGTATTCCGTCTGTACCTCTAAGCCTCGTCTCCAAACCTCTAGGACAGCCCTCTCCCAAACCCTCGCGATCGTGCGTCCCCTAACGACTATAACCGGAGCCCTCATCTGGGATGAACTAGCGTATTCTAAGTTAAAGAGGTAGATAAGCTCTTACGTTGTCAACATCCATACCGGTTTCCACCCGGGCAGACTCATCCACGTAAACGAGCTATCGGTTATGTGGTAATCCACGTTTATAAGGGCCATGGTTTATACTTTGATCGTATCCCCAGGGTTGTCAAGATGGATGTCAGGGGTAAGGAATGGGGCTCGATGGTTTTAGACGCCCTTAGAAAGCGATTCGGCTCCGTCGAAATAGCCCGGAGAGACCCGTTCGAGACGCTTATAGCGACGATTCTTTCACAGCATACTACAGACGCTAAAGCCCATGAGGCGTATAGACGTCTCGCGGGTAGGTTTGGGGTAACGGTCGAGGCTTTAGCCTCAGCTCCCTTGAGAGATGTAGCCGATGCCATAAGGGTCGCAGGGCTCCAGAATAATAAGGCTAGGGTGATCGTCAAACTGTCTAGGAGACTTCTGGAGGAAAATGAGTTTTTCGAAGAACTTCGAAGCCTCGAAGTCGAGGAGGCTAGGAGAAGGCTTATGAGCCTTCCAGGCGTCGGGGAGAAAACAGCCGATATAGTGCTTCTTTTCAGCTACGGTAAGCCTACGTTTCCGATAGACACCCACATATTCAGGGTCTCCAAGAGGCTTGGTCTCAGACGTAAAGGCGAGGGCTACGAACGGCTTAGGAAACGTCTTCAGACTGTTTTCCCCGAGGATAGGTATCTCGAGGCGCATATCTTACTCATAAGGCTAGGTAGAAACGTGTGTAGGCCTAGACGACCCCGGTGCGGTGAATGCCCCATAGAGAATCTATGTCCAAGAATGTTGGACTAGGACCGTGTCTTAAGAAGCTTCAGGGAGTAGCCGCAGTATGGGCAGAATAGGGCGTCGCTGGGTAGCCTCGAGCCGCAGTTCGGGCAGAACATTATCACCGGTCTAACAGGCTTGGGTTTAAGCCGTTTAGATACAACTTTGAAGATTAGGACTGTAAGCGTCCCATAGGTCACTATGCTCAGCAGAAGCGCGTTCTCCGCTATCGTCATGCTACTGCTTGCATAGAGTAGGGCTCTAGAATATTGGCCCATGTGATACGCCTCTAAAGCTATCGAAAGCAGAAGCTCCGAGAGGAACTTAAACGGCTGTAAGAGAACGCTCAGTCCCTCGACGACTTTCCTCGCCTTCTCTAAGATGATTACGACCTCCTCTATGCTCTTAACCCCTGAGAAACCCCAGCGTCTAAACATATCTAAAACCTCTGACACGTTTCCGGCGGCCATGCCTAGGGCCGTCATTATAGACGTATCGTCGTCTTTACACGGCATATCCTTTATGACCCTGAAGAACTTTTTGTAGTACTCTAAGCCTCCATACTTGTCGCCTAGGGTTTTGAATACCTTATACGACGCCGCGTAGTATGCTATCACGTTCGAAGGTGTGGAGCCTATGCTCCACGTCTGCACAAAGCCGTATTTCTCACCTATGGAGGAAAGAACCATCTCTAGGTCTCTCCTATGAGCCTCTACGGCGTCCCTATAGCCCAGGATATCGGCTATCTCTAGACTGAAGTACTCTGCCATCCCCTCGTGAACCCAGAGCCTGCTCGGACCTATTCCCGCATACCAGACCATCTGATGGGTGAGTTCGTGGAGAGCTATGATCTCCAGAAAACCGCTCATGGTTCTTAGGTAGAATATGTTAAGATGTATGTCTCCCGGCTTCTTGCCGAAGAAGGGGACGTAGCCTCCTAATCCTCCCAGAAGCTCTTCCGGGCTTGGGAGGAAGAACGTGACGTTTATCGATTCCACGTGAACCCCAAACACATCCTCGTATATCGGCAGGCTCCTATTATACAGCTCCAGAAACCTTTTGGCGTAGTCGGCATATCTCGGGGCTGTATGGAACGTGAAGATCCCGAGGGTATAATTCTCCTCAACCATCAAGGCGTTCTTCAGGATAAACGGGATCATTATGCGGCAGTTAGGCTCGGTGGAGCACCTCACCATAACACGTTTCCCAGGGAACGGCATTATCGTTAGGTCTGAGGGGCTCTCGACCTTGGGGCCCGTTATGATCTTTACGCTCTTCGAGGACACCACGGAGCCTTCTGGTAGAAGAACCTCGGCTATTCCCTCTAGGTCGCTCTTATACTCTATCTGGGATGAGTAGAAGATGCCGTTAGGCTCGAGTATGAACGTGTATAGGGGAACTACGTAGCTTATGGTTAGGTTTAGAAACTCAAGCTTCGATGTGAACGTGAACGTGAAGTTTTTCCAGAAGGGGTCTTCGGAGTTATTTCGGAGAATCTTCTTAACCTCGACATGGGATAGGTTGCCCCCCGATGTCTCGTATGTCCAGTTGGTATACGCGGGTACGACGACCCATGAGGAGCCTCGGGTTAGACCGCTGTATAGCACGGTTATCGTTATGGCCGTGTTGCCGTCTCGATCGACGTCGTAGAAGTATATTATATGCCCGGTCGGCTTCGGAGAGGCTGATGCACCGCCTATGAATATCACAGGCACTATCAGAAGCGTGAGGATCACGGCGTATAGCATGGACCTAGCTGCCGACGTGAACTTCACTTAAACCAACCTTCACCTCTACGTTTGGAATTGGATGAAGATAAACCTATCTTTCTTCTTGGGAGAAGGCTGGAAATTTATATCTTTACCCGTCTTCTAAAGAGTTTACGTTATGAAGGTTCTGACGCATGGAGACTGCGACGGTGTGTGCTCGGCGGCTGTGGTTAAGATGGTGTACCCGGATGCCGAGGTATACTTCACAAACCCCTCTAGGCTTCTGAGGGACTTGAAGAAGATGGAGACGGCTGACGGTCTCATAATATGCGACATAGCCTTAAACGAAGGTGAGTGGTCTCTGGTTTTCGAAGAGGTTAAGAGGCTATCCTCCGGCTTCGAGGCGCTGTATGTGGACCATCATCCGCTTCCCATGGATTTCCCCAAGAGGTTTAAGCTCGGGGTTCGATTCTACCATAGGGAGGATGTTTCGGCGTCCGAGCTCGTCTACATGGTTTTCAGGGAAAGGCTGGACGATTCTAGGAGGGAGTGGGCGGCTATGGTGGCGACCTACGGGGCGGTATCGGATTACACAGACGACACCCCTCCTGCATCCGAGGTTTTGAAGATGATCGATAGGAGAGTCCTGTATCTTGAGTCTGGACTGTTGACCGAGGCGCTTATATTCAGACGGGACAGCGGCTTCAGGAGAACAGTGGTCGAGAAGCTCGCCGGAGGGGTTAAGCCGAGTCAGATACCTGAACTGCCCGGCTACGCTATGGAGGCTTTGAAGCTTGAATATGAAGTCTACGAGTATGTGAGGCGATACACGCGTAGGGTGGGTGATATAGCCGTGGTCACGGGTCTACCTTACAAGGGTTTCCTAGGTAAGGCGGCCGTCTACTCGGCTCATGTGTCTGACGCTAGGGTCGGATGCGCGGTGGCGTTGAAGGATAACAGGGCTGACCTTAGTCTTAGGACTAGGGACCCGAGGATAGACCTCAACAGGGTCGTAAGGAGCTTGGCTAAGGCTTTAGGGGGTAGAGGGGGTGGCCATACTAACGCCTGTGGCGTGGAGCTTCCTGTGGGTAAGGTCGAGGATTTCCTGCATATGCTTAACTCGTCGCTTCCCAGAGCTTCTGAAACTCTCTAACAGCTTTGACGAGCGTTTTGAGGCTTCTGAAGGTCTTCATCGCTCTACGCCAGTCTTCTGGAAGCCTCTCGGCTATGCGTCCTAGGTATCGGCTGTCCATCAGGATTATCAGACCCTTATCCTCAGGTCTTCTTATCAAACGCCCGGCCGCTTGAGCTATGGCGTTTATGCAGGGGTTTACGTTCGCATATTCGTATCCTTTCTCGCCGAACTTATCCATGAAATACTTCGTCAGGGCTTCCTGAAGCTCCGTCTTCTTGGGGTAGGGTACCCCGACTATCACGACCGCCGATAGGAGGGAGCCCATCTCGTCTGAGAAGTCGACGCCCTCGCTTACCTTCCCCCTGGCTACGGCCAACACCATAGGGTCTCCGCCCTCTTTGAGGAAGCTGTAGACCTTCTCGAACGACGTATCCTCGTCCTCGTAGAGGATGGGTGTTTGAACACCCTCCAGGTGGCGTTTAACGGCGTTCATAACCTCGTAGGAGGGGAAGTAGAGAGCCATGGCCCCCTTTAAGGCGGTTCTCAAGGCCTTTATATGGTCTGCTATCTTCACCCACTCCTCTTCTGTCCGCTTCGGGTACCGGGTGGTCACCCTAGCGTCGACGAGTATAGCTCTGTTCTCCTCGGGGAAGGGGTATGGCACCTCTAGTACACCGACCCGCCTCCTGTCTAGGCCTAAAACCTCGACATAGTAGTCCGTGTCCCAGAGGGTTCCAGACATGAGCACGGCTGAGTATACCCTGTTCAACACGGCTGAGACCGGCGACGGGTCTAGGAGCCTTAACCCAACCCTGTAGTGGGGTTCCCCCCTGTATGTGAAGCCCTCTATGTACTTCACCAGGCTCGGTCCCTCGGCTTCTACGAGGTGCTCGAGAAACAGGCCGACCCTATAGGTGTAGGATGTCGGAGGCGACCCTTCGGCTATCTTCTCAGCCCTTATGGCCTCGCCTTCGTCCTGTAGAGCCTTCGCGAACCTGCGTATTCCCCTCTGGCCTTCGACGTCTAAAGCATCTGAGACCGTCTCCTCGAGCTGCTCATCCTTTAGTAGCTTAACCACGTCGGGTTCGGCTTCCATAGCCTTTCCCAGCTCCTCGACCGATGAGGCTAAGCGGCTTAGATATTCGGCCATGTCTGAGCCGTAGCGTTCGCATTCTCTCACGGCTCTCCCGAGCGAGATGGTCGAGATGGACTCCGTGGTCAGCTCGGTCAGGTAGCCCGGTAGCGAATGTGCCTCGTCGACGACGCATACGAGCTCGTCCAGGTGTATCGAAGCCTTACCCAGTATGCTATCCCTGACCTTCTCCATGAAAAGGTAGTTGTAGTTCCCCAGTATGACGTCGGCTCTCCGTAGGAGGAGCTTAGAGACCTCATACGGGCATAGCCCCTCCCTAGAGGATATCTTGAACACCTCGGCCGGGGTTGAGGCCCCGATCTCCGTCAACACGTTCAGCGTCTTTAGGGCTTCTCTGGAGATTCTTCTACCTGTGTAGGTCGCCTCGTAGAAGGGGCATCTCTCGCCTGTCGAGCCGGTTCTCAGGGTTCTGCAGTATCTCAGGAAGTCTCTATAAGGTATCTTTCTCAGCTCTCCCGAGGAGGCTAGGGGGCACATGAACTTCCTACTCGTCAAAGCGGCGACCGTCAGCCTAGAGGCGGAGACCTCCGCGACCTTCTTAGCCTCCCTGCAGTATATCTCAAGCTGGTTCCTAGTCCTCGTCAAGACCATAAGCCTCATACCAGACCCGAGGCTCCTAGTGGCCATGTACGCCGTCAAGACAGATACGCTCTTACCCGTCCCGCATGGGCTTGAGAGCAGCCCGATCCTACCGTTCACGAAGGTTTCGAAGAGGAACCTTATCGCCTTTAGCTGCCCCCTCCGGTAGGATGGGTAGGGGAAGAACCTCGCGAAGACCTCCTCGGGATGCTCCACGTAGTTAACTATATTTGGGCTCTTGGGTTAAAAGGTTGTGGAGGATGGTGGGTTTGAGGATTCTCTGGGCGCCTTGGAGAGCCGGCTACGTCGAGAGCGCCGGCGGAGGGGGCTGCATATTCTGCGATAAACCCCGGGAGAACAGGGACAGGGAGAACTACATCGTGCTCAGGGGACGCTGGGCCTTCGTCATGCTCAACAAGTATCCCTACAACACCGGACACGTCATGATAGCACCCTACAGGCATGAGGGCGACATCGGGGGTTTGACGGACGAGGAGGCGGGTGAGGTCTTCGAGCTTCTTAAGAAGTCCATCAAAGCCCTGAGGAGGGCGTTTAAACCAGACGGTTTCAACGTCGGGCTGAACCTAGGCAGGGTGGCCGGGGCCGGTGTGGAGGGGCACGTGCACGTCCACGTGGTCCCTAGGTGGCTCGGAGACACGAACTTCATGCCGGTCGTCGCCGATACCAAGGTCATGCCTATGTCCCTCGAAGACGTCTACGAAAGGCTTAGAAAGGTTCTCGAAGACCTGTAGACAGAACATGATATTACCTCAGCTGATATCTCTATGCATATTCAGGAGCCGGTCGGTCCCTCCTCCCCTCTGGGTTTTTCCATGATAAATTACCCGAGGTAATTTTCGAGGATATCTGTATCAGAGGGTATTAGCGGTAGCTGATGGAGTTGGATTTTAAAGAACAGGCTGATACACTTTTCTGTCTGGTCTCTGCATCTCCCCACTACTTGTCGTTGTACATCATCGTGTATCCTAGACCGGCTAGCTCGTTTTTGAAGGAAGTTTCCTTAACCAGTCACCCTCAACGCTGTATGAGATTCAAACGTACAATTCTGTTCATCCATTTATAAACAAAAAATCCCCCACCCCCTCCTCTCTACGAGAAATCCTCTTTATGAGATTCAAGATTAAGGAGGAGGTTTATGAGGGAAAGCTAGATGATCCCTTTCAATTCTCTCTATGAGATTCCTAGTCTTTTCTGGCGGGCTTTTAGTATTTTATTTTTTCTGTCTACTTATATTTGTAACTGTGCTTCGTGAGCGGTTGATCTGCTTCGTGCTTCCATATCGCTCACGAAGTGTTTTCGCCACTCACCTTGTTTATACCGAGTAGATGGGAGGACGTATATCCCATATCTACATGGGTGAGAATACTAGGGCGGCTATGACCGAGCCGTAGTAGCCTTTCGGAACTTTTAGGCTTTCGACCCTATATTTGATGTCCACCAGCTCGACCCCCCTGGCCTCAGCCATCTCCATGAGCCTATCGTCGAGTATCCTCTTTAGCTTCCCGGAGTCCATGTTATCGTGCGCCTCGACCACCAATCCGAAGCGTCTATCCTTTTCCCAAGCCCACGCTATACCCGCCCCCAGCTCCTCCCCGTCGGAGCCGTCCATCCTAGCGATCACAACGAACACTATCGACCCGGCAGGTATCTCATGTACTTCACACTCCTCAGCCCCCGCGGGTATTATCGAGCTTACGGGACCCAGGTTGCAGTTCCCTATCCCCGCCTCTAGAAGAGCACGGTCGAAGGCGTTAAGCTTAGAGACCCTACTCAGCGCCTTACCGCTCGTCACGAAGAACCTCCTAGGCTTCAAGGCTGCGAAACCGAAACCATTCATCTACACCAGCAGTAATATAAAGTTACCTCCCAACCATTCGTAAATACTATGTTCACACAGACTAGGAGTTAACTCTCGATCAGATGTTCAACGTCTCCAGTAGTTGAACCCTTCGCCCCAGTTTTCCACCCAGTTTCTCGACAAGTCTCCTATCGCTCGTTATGAGTTTGCCGTCGAAGGACGATGCCATACCCATGTATACAGCATCGTAGACATCTATCTCTTCTGAAAGGGAGAGTCTGAAGGCGTTAAGCCAGGTTTCAGCCGTCGGCTCTACCGTTATCTGCATGTCTTTTAACGTTTTAACGACGCGAAGCAGTTGCGTCTCCGTCAGCCTGGATCTCCATCCTCAGCTTATCCATCTCCCCGGCGGCTTTCTCCACTAGACCCCAATCTCTCCCCCTAAGCCTCTCCTCGACCATAACCCTCTCCAATATCGCTTTTCTGACAACCTCGCTCCAGTTAACCCCCTTTTATCCTCCTCATCCTCTTCTTAAGGTCCTCGGGAATCCTAACGGTTATGGTGGGCATCTAAATCCTGTACATACATCGTATTTACACGGTTTAAGCGTTTCCAGGCTTCCATCGTTTAAACACCTTCTGAACCGCTAAGGTTTAAAATGCTTGGCCTCGGTTTATTGGCTGAGGTATGGTCTTTAGGCTTGTGGTCTTCGACTTGGATGGAACTTTGACGGATGTGGATAGCATATGGGGTTTCCTACACCGTAGGTTGGGTACGTGGGATAGGGCTAGGGTTCACGCCGAGATGTTCTACAGGGGTGAGATCGACTACGCGGAGTGGGCCCGCCTAGATACGGCGCTTTGGAAAGGGGTTCCGTTCAGCCGTATAGAAGCGCTTGTGTCCGAGGTAGGCTACGTCGACGGCGCGTATGAAGTGGTAGAGAGGCTTAAAGGGATGAGTTTAAAAGTCGGCGTGATAAGCGCCGGTTTGAAAGTCGTAGCCGAGAAGGCTATGAGGGACCTGGGCTTAGACTTCGCCGAGGCGAATGAGCTCATCGTCAGAGACGGGCTCTTAACGGGGGAAATAGCCATAAAGGTCTCCCACGGGGAGAAGCATATGGTCTTAGACAAGATAAGGCGGAGGTTCTCCGTCGAGATGAGCGAGTGCGTAGCCGTAGGAGACGACATAACCAACATATCGCTGTTCAAGGCCGTGGGGCTGAGCATAGCCTTCAACCCCACCTGCCGGGAGGTCGCTGAAAACGCGGACTACGTGGTCTCGGATCTAAGGGAGGTGGTCTCCATAGTCGAAAAGGTCATGGCTAGACGTCGTAGGAAACCCCTTTAACCGGTATGACCACGTCGAAGAACCTAGCGAATATCTTCTTAAACGTCTCCGGGTGCTCCGTATGCACGGGTAGAACTTTCAACCCATCCAAGCCTCTAAGCCTCGATAGGCACTTCCTAAGCTCCCATGGATACGCATGCCCGGAGGAGTGTATGTGATACGCCTCCGCCCCAAGGAGGTTAAGCCAGTTCTGAAGCCTCCTGAAGGCTATGAAGGTCTCCTCCTCGAACGGCTCTGAGGAGCTTAAGACGTAGACGCTACCGGGCGGAGGGGTGAGGGCTTTAACCTCCCTGAGGTTGTAGAACGAGGTGCAGAGTATATACTCCGAAGGATTCCTACGAAGCTCCTCCTCGACGTCTTCGTACTTCAAAACATCCTTACCCAAGCTTGGGGTGGCTAACCCCTCGACCCCTTCAAGCGCCTCCAGAACGGTCACGTGACGTTTAGTAACGGCGACTGCCCGTCCTAGATTCGAAGCTACACGGCACACAGTCCTAAGCCTATCCACGTCTCCAGGAGACATGTCAACTATGGCTAAACCCCTACACTCAGATAGGATCCTCGTCATCGCGTCCTCGACGTTCCTCTCAGACAGCGGCGAACAAAGCTGACCTATGTTTGTGCCCTCGCATACGACGGTCTTAACATCCCTATCCAAAGCCAACTCGAATACATCAGTTCTAGGCTTGAAAACCCCGTGAGTTCTGAAATCCCCGAGATACAGCAGGTTGCCCGAGGAGGTCTCGACTATGAGGGCGTAGGACCCGGGGATACTATGGTCCACGGCTTGAAACTCGACGGTTACCGAGCCTACATGTATCCTACGGCCTGAATGCACGGGTTTAAACGTTAGATGGTCAAGCCTCTCGAACCGGCGTTTACGCCTAGCCTTAAGCCTAGCGTCGATTATACGGTGCGACGCCTCACCCATGTAGACGGGAACACCCTCCTCAGGCAGGACGGTTATCATACCGTAGTGGTCGCCATGCGGGTGGGTTATGAAGCACGCATCTAACCCCTTCAACACCTCTGGCTCAGGTATGAGACCGACCATGACGAGCTCCTCTACGCTCCTAGGCTCGGCGAATATATACTCGAAGTAGCTTCTCCAAAGCGAGTAGTTCAACCCATAGTCCAGAAGAACCTTCGTCGACCCGTCCTCGAGGAGGATCTGGTTCCCGCCTATGACCCCGCCGACGCCGCCGTAGAACGTGAGCCTAGCCAATCCGTTTAAACCCCTTACCGGTTCGAGGACTTAAGGTTTAGGGTAAAAATGGGAAGATGTTTAAACAGGTTTCTCCGTTCTCTACCTTCCTAGCTTACCGTACAGCTGGTAGACGAGCGAAGCTATCCTCACGGCTCCGGAGGCATCTCTCTGGTCGAACCCTCTCCTCTTGAGGCTACGCAACTCAGGTACGAAGAGCGACGAAGGCGACTCACGCTTGACTATGTCGACGTTACCCTTGTAAAGCCTAACCCAGAGGGTTCCGTTGACGTGTTTCTGGGTCGAGTCTATGAACGCGTCTAGGTCCCTCCTCAACGGATGGTACCACATCGCGTGGTACACCATGTCCGCCCAGAGCCTATCGACCTCGCGTTTAAGCCTGAGCTGCTCCTTGGTCAGCGTCAGATGCTCCAGGTCTGCATGGGTCTTAAGCAGTATCGTAGCCGCCGGCGCCTCGTAGAGCTCCCTAGACTTCAAACCTATCATACCGTCCTCGAGTATGTCTATCCGCCCCACGGCGTTCTCGCCACCCACCCGGTTGAGGTATAGGATCATCTCCACCGGATCCTCGACGTCGTCGACCCTCACGGGAACACCCTGTTTATACTCTATGACCACTTCTCTAGGCTTGTCGGGGGCCTTCTCAGGCGGGACGACCCATATATAGTCCCGCGGATACTGAGACTCCAAGTCCTCGACCTGGCCGCTTCCTATCGAGTGACTCCAGAGGTTTATATCTCCCCCGAGCTCTCCCCTCTTAGGCTTCGGAACGATCCCATACTTCTCCCTGAGATATTTCTCCTCCACAGCCCTCACAAGGTTTAGCTCCCTTATCGGAGCGACCACCGTGATCTCCGGGTTTAGATACTTAGCCGTTATCTCCATCCTGAACTGGTCGTTCCCCTTACCGGTACAGCCGTGCGCGAAGTATTTGATACCCCGCTTGTTCGCTATCTCAACGCACTTCGACGCGATGAGAACCCTGGTCATAGACGTCCCGATCGGATACCCCTCGTAGCTCCCGTTGGCCTTGATGCACTTAAACACGTAGTTTTCGACAAACTCCTTCTTAGCGTCTATGAAGATCGGCTCCAGCCCAAGCTTCTCAGCCCTCTCGTAGGCCGTCTGGATCTCCTCCTCTCCTTGGCCGACGTCCACGAGAACAGGTATAACCTCTTTAAACCCGTAGATGTCCTTCAAAGCGACGATGACGAAGGTGGAGTCGAGACCGCCGCTGAACGCCGACACCGCGGTTTCTCCGTCATACCTTCTAGGAGGCTTAAACTCCAAAAGAAACCCTCAACACCCTGAGTAAAAGCTAGATATAAAGTTTTCCCCCTTAATGTGGACGAACAGTATACGCTTATCTCAGAAGCTATTTCAACGTTCAAGCTTAACGTCGAGGCGGCTACCTTTATATAAACAACGAACCGATCAGGGGGGTTGATGGAAGGCGACATATTAAGGAGGGGTAGGATCCGGGGCGTCAAACCCCCCGAGGTCGACCGGTACACTTCCTCGATCGAAGCCGACAAGTGGATATTCGAAGCCGACCTGATGGTGGACAAAGCCCACGTAGTCATGCTCGTTGAGCAGGGGATCATACCCCTGGAAGACGGACTGGCGATAATCGAAAAGCTCGACGAGATAGGACGTATGGGGTACGAGGAGGTAACTAGGAGCTCTTTCGAGGACATTCATGTAGCCATAGAGACGAGGCTTATAGAGGCTTTGGGCGAAGACGTCGGGGGTAGGATGCACACCGCGAGGTCTAGGAACGACGAGGTCGCCACGTGCATAAGGTTCGCCCTCAGGAGGCAACTAATCGGACTACTGGGTGAGCTTTTAGAGCTGATGAAGGTTCTACACTCCCGTAGCCTAGAGCATCTGGACGCCATAATGCCCGGCTATACGCATACCCAGCACGCGCAGCCGGTGACCCTAGCCCACCATCTAAACGCCCACCTCGACTCGTTCGAGAGAGACTTCGAGAGGATTCTAGACGCCTACAGGAGGGTTAACCTATCCCCGCTAGGAGCCGGAGCCCTAGCTACTACAGGGTTCCCGATAAACCGGTTTAGGACGGCTGAGCTCCTCGGGTTCGACGGTCTCGTCGAAAACTCCATGGACGCCGTCTCGGCCAGAGACTTCATACTCGAAACCCTATCCTGCCTAGCCATACTGGCCACCCACCTAAGCCGGATAGCCGAGGAGCTAGTCTTATGGAGTAGCCTAGAGTTCGGGTACGCCGAGCTTCCAGACGAATACTCGTCTACCAGCAGCATAATGCCTCAGAAGAAGAACCCAGACACGATGGAGCTGACGAGGGCTAAGGCGTGCAGGGTCTACGGAAACCTCGCGGCAGCCCTATCGATGCTTAAGGCCCTACCGCTGACCTACAACAGAGACCTTCAGGAGGTTACGCCGAGGCTTTGGGACTCCGTCGAGACGGTTAGGTCTATGCTCAGAATAGTATCAGGGGCCTTAAAGAACGTCGAGTTCAAAACCGAAGCCATGAGGATTAGAGTGTCCGAGGGGTTCTCGACTGCCACAGAGCTCGCCGACCTCCTCGTTAGAAGAAGGGGCCTAGCCTTCAGGACGGCCCACATGATAGTCGGAGCCCTCGTCTCCGAGGCCCTATCCAGAGGGTTAAAGCCCGAACAGGTTGATGGAAAGCTCCTAGACGAGGTTTCGGTTAGGGTCTATGGGAAACCCATGAACCTGGCGGACGAAGAGGTTAGGGAAGCCCTAACGCCGTCTAAGTGCGTCGAGGTCAGGAAGGTGGTCGGAGGGCCAAGCCCAGAGACCGTCCGAGAAGCCCTAGAACATAGACGCAAACTCATCGAAAGGCTCGAAAAGAAGCTCAAAAGCCTAGAGGAGAAGGAATACGCCGTCGAGAGAAGACTAGCCGAAGCTGTCGAGAAGCTGAGAAAGCAGCTTAGAGCATAAAAAATTATAAACCCCCAGATAATCTAACCTGATCCTGAGGGCGGCTGTGGTCTAGTCTGGTTAGGATGGGGGCCCTCCAAGCCCCCGATCGCGGGTTCAAATCCCGCCAGCCGCATCACCTTATTCGTTAAGCTTCTCAGTCTATCGCTAGTAGTAGGCGGGGAGTTTCCGCTGGTGTAAGGCGTTACGCAGGATCGTGCTCTTCCGTAGCCAGGCTTCCATAGGTAGGGCGAGCTTCGAGAATATATGCCTAAGCGCGTCTTCGAGCCTGTCGAACTTCAACGGCGGTTTTCTGAGGGCGTTCCTGACGTTTTCCCTAACCTGCCAGACCCCGACGGGCATTATATAGCCTGGATGCGCCTCCCGTAGTATCAGGACGGACGCCTGCCTCCCCTCTGCCACGAGCTTCTCCGCCACCGCAAGTCTGGCGGCGTAGTAGCATCCACCCATGTCTGCGTACGTGGTTCTACCGTAGTAGCCCTCGTAGTCTCCGTACATCGCCACGTCCTCCCCCCTCGGATTCCACACGGTCCCTGGGTACCAGGCCTCTATGCTTTCGTAGCTCCAGCTCTCAGGGAGCATGAGTATCTCGAACCTGTTGTCTAGGTAGTTAGACTCGTAAACTCTATACTCGTTTATGACAGGGTTGTCTTTAACCCTCTCTATAAGCGCCTTGGAGACTATGCTGTCGACGGCTGTTATGCTCCACCTCGTAGGCACGAGTCTTCGACGCTTAAGCTCTCCGAAAGCCCCGACGCTGAAGGCTCTCTGAATCTTAGAAACAGGGACGCCGCTTTTATAGAGGTCTAGGACGGCCTCCGAGGCCTTCAGGTCGTAGTCGCTGTAGGCCTTCTCGAGCCTATAGTCGAGCTTCAAAGTCCCTATCCTGAGCGACCTCACAGGGGCTGAGGCTCCGAAGGGCTGAACCTCGTCGTCTAGTATGAAAACCCTCCTAGGCCTCCGCCTGAACGTCATCTCCACGTCTACAGATAAGCTCGATAGGGCAAGGTCTCTGACCTCGTCTAAAAGCCTGTTCGACCCCATCGGCTGGTCGACCCTAGTCCTGAACCTACCCCTAACCAGGCTGAACCGGTATTCCACGATCTCGTCTAACGGCTTGCCGAACCATAGCTCGGGCATATCCATTATCGAGGTGTCTCCGTGAACCGGAGGCGTCAGAGGCCCGACGTATACGTGTGGGTATCCTATCCTACCTACGAACACGCTCGGAGGGCTAGACCCGTCTAGGCTAAGCCCTCTCACCCGGGATAGGCTTCGGATGTAGTATGTGAGCCTCACCACGATCGGGCATCTAGCCTTACCGCATAGCATCCTAGCGCCTTTACAGAGGACGCATAAACTGCCTCTGGGAACCCTATATGATACGTCGACGTTACTGGGGCTGAGCTCCTTGGCTAGCATAGGGTCGTCTATGAGGCGCGCTAGGTCTAGACCTAGCTTAGACCTCGAAAACACTGTGATCTTATCCTTCCGCAACCCTACTATCGCTGATTTAGACGACGGTCTTTCATAAACCTTTCATACTAGCTTGAGGATACCTCGTCGAAGCTCATTATCTTGAGCCCTCTAGGCTTCTTCGCTATGTCGGAGATCCTACACCCGACAAGCAGGGTTATACCCTTCTCAGACGCTATGTCGACGATCCGCTGGGTGACTATACCGTCGAAGACCACAGCCTTCACGCCGTCCATGTTTTTAAGCTTGTTCGCAAGCTCGCTCACAGGTATCTTAGCTATAGGCTTCATCTCCTCGTCGAAGACCACGGCTTCTAGGCTGTTCCTAAGCTCCTCGATCACAGCCTTCACAGGCTCCATAGAGACCTCGACAGCCTTACCCGGGATCTTCTCGGCCTTCTCAAGAAGCTCCAAGACTTCTTTAGGAGTTAGGTCCTCGACTTCGACGCCCTGCGGAGCCCTGACGACGTGGGTTATCGGAACCGTCTGCATAAGCTCTTTGAGTATAAGGTCTCCACCCCTGTCGCCGTCTAAGAACGCTATGACCTTCTTCTTAGACTTCGCAAGCTTGATCACGCTCTCAGGAACCTTGACGCCTTCAAGGGCTATGACGTTTTTGATACCGGCTTTAAGGAGGGTTATCACGTCGGCCCTACCCTCGACCAGTATCAACGTGTCGGAGGTCCCCGCCTCAGGACCCGCGGGAAGTCCCTCCGGGCCGTATTTAACGACCTCATAGCCCCTAGCCTCCTCCAGAAGCTTCCTAAGCAGCCTATCGGTGTCCGATGAAACCTCCATCTCCCACTTCCTCAGGATTTCACGGGCGCGTTCGATTATCTGCTTCTTCTTAACCTCCCGGAGGTCCTCGATCTTCTCGAGCGTAACCTTAGCGCTGCATGGGCCGATCCGGTCTATGCTCTCGAGCGAGGCCGCTATTATGGCGACCGAAACCCTGTCGAGGCTCGTCGGGATCACGATCTTACCGTATGTCCTATCCCGTCTACTCGTTATCTTTATCTCTATCCTACCTATTCTCCCGGTCTTCTGAAGCTCCCTAAGGTCTAGCTCAGGACCGAAAAGCCCCTCGGTCTGGCCGAATATGGCTCCTATGACGTCAGGTCTCTCGACGACGCCGTCGACCTCAAACCTAGCATATATAGCGTACTTAGCAGTTCCGGGTTGAGTTTGAACCATAATCTGATATACACCTCGATATCCTAATATCGATAGTGCTCCCTCGATATTAAGGTTTCATACAAGAGGTTGGTGAAAGACGGGTCTATGGGAGCTCCCGGATGGGTAGCGTTATGAAGAGACCTATCAGAAACCCGGCTACCACATCTGAAAACCAGTGGTTTCCAAGTATCAGAATCTCGACTACGGTCGCTATGGATAACGCATACGCCAGAGCCGATAGGTATCTAGCCTTACGGTAGTAGCCTACAGAAACCCCGGCTAAAGCCGCGTGGTTGCTCGGGAAGCTGTAACCCGTCTTAACAGAGACCGGGGGCCTAGGCTTTCTGAAGAAAACCTTAGCCCACTGGGCTAGAACTGTCGAAGCGGCTAAAAGCCCCACCGCTTTTAACGAATCCCTCCATCTACCCTCCCTTAAACCGGAGAAGGCTAAGGCCAGGTAGAGCACCGGAAGCACGGCGTCTAGGGTGGTTAAGAAGCCCGTTAACCCTGTTAACGGAACCTGTTTAAAGAACGTGTACACCGTTGCATCCATCGTCTCGACGGCTTCCCGCAGGGTCTTGTTAAACCCCGTCGAGGTCGACAGGTGAATGAGTAGCCCCGACGTAACCGGTACGGATATGTTATCGTCTAAACGCATAAGCGACATCTCCATTAACGCGGCTACTAGGCATGCGACGGGTAGGCAATAAGGGTCAACATAGAGACTAGCCGCTAATGCCGCTAACGTAAATCCGGCTAGGGCGGTTTTAAGTCTCCAGGACGGTTTTTCACGCTCTCCCTTGACGGTTCTTAGGAGGCCTGCGAATCCGTCGCCTAAACCGGCTACCACGACGGCCGCTGAGGCTTCACCTATGGGTAGCAGGTTCATCAAAGCTAACGTCGCCGCGCCGAGGTAGATGGGCGACAGGGCTAGTTGCTTAACTTCTTCCCCGACGAGCAGACGGTTATAAAGCCTTGTAAGAGGGGTTCTAAGACCTTTAATCCTAGCATATTCGTTTAAAAGATAGGCGGTTATGATGGAGACCGTTAAAACCGATGCGGTTGTCAAGTCTAGTTGATTGTATAGGGTTGCGGCGGTGAAGCATAGGGCTATGTGGATAGACTCCCTCGCGAGCTCCCAGTTACGCATATCTACTCTCCGACTACCTGGACTACGACCGTTCGGCTTCTCGGATGTGTATCGACGTCGACGAATATTATCGACTGCCAGGTTCCCAGGACAAGCCTCCCGTCTACGACCGGTATCGTCCTAGACGGGTTCATGAGCATAGACCTGAGATGCGAATGCGCGTTTACCGGATGCTCATATGAGCCTCTCCTAGGGGCTAGACGTTCGAGCATGTCTTCGAGGTCTCTGAGCAGGTCAGGCGTATACTCGTTTAGCGTTATGATGGCCGTCGCGTGGGGTGCGAACACGTGGGCTAAGCCGTTCCGGATACCCGACTTCCTCACGGCCTCCGCGACCCTACCTGTGAGGTCTACGAAATCCACCTCTCCACGAGTGTTGAACCTTATGGTCTCCGTATAGACTTTAAACCCTCCACCGGTCATGGGGTCACCTCCTAATAGGGATTAGCCGCCCCTCTAATATGTGTATCCCAGCCTGATGGAAAGGCTTAAACATAGAACTCCCTCATAAGATTTCCACGGTGTTTCGAGATGCCCTTGAAGTTTGGAGCGGTCTTAGCGGGAAAAAGCATCACGAAGGAGAACCTTGAGAAGCTTAAAAGCCTCGGGTTCGACGGTGTGGAGCTTTTCATCGGAGAGCCGTCTGAGCAGAACGTGAAGCCGATAGCTGAAACGGTTAAGCCCCTTCTCGGAGATGGATTTCAGGTCTCAGATATATTCGCGTCGGGGGTGGACTTGGTCAGGGTTGCTTTAGACGAGCTCGAGAGCGTATACATCCGGTGTCGGCAGGCTTTCGAAGCGGCTAGGCTCCTCGAAACGTCTATAGTATTGCTGCCTGTGTTCAGAACACCACCCGGCGTGGATAGGGCTACCGTTCTAGCCAAGGCTTCTGCGGCGTTGAAAAGGCTCGACGGGTTGGCTTCGGAGTACGGTGTCAGACTCGCCTTGGAGCCGCTGAACAGGTATGAAACTAATATTCTCAAGACAATGTCAGAGACTCTGAAATTCCTAGAGAACCTGGGTTGTGAGAACGTTAAAACGATGGCCGACCTATATCATATGAGCATCGAGGAGGCTTGGATACCCGACGCTCTGAGGCTCATAAGCGGCTACCTAGTCCATATACACGTGTCAGAGAACCACGGCGGGATCCCGGGCACGGGAACGCTACCCTATCCGCAGGTCATGAGAACCCTCAAAGAGGTCGGCTACGACGGGTTCATGTCGATCGAGTTCCATAAAGGATATCCAGACGTTATGGAGGCGTACGGCAGATCCCTAAAATACCTCAAGGCCTTGGCTGACGTAGTCTGAAACCCGATGATAGCTCGGCCGAGTTAAGGCTTCTTCGACTCTAATTTTTCAAAAACAATATTAGACAGGGTTTTAAATAGGGTTTAATTAGGGTTGGCTTGAAGCTTCCTACCGAGTGGGTCGATAAGGCTGAGTTTTTGCTAAGAGATGCTGAGGCTCATATATCTGATGGTGTTTACTGGATGTCCTGCTTCGAGGCTCAGCAGGCCGCTGAATTGTATTTGAAAGCCCTAAACCTGGCTCTGACGGGCCTTCATCCATATACACATGACTTAGTCGAGCTACTAGAATCGCTTAGAGAACTCGGGTTGAATCCTCCGGAAAGCCTGTACGTTTACGCCGACGCCTTAACTCCACACTACACGATGTCAAGATATCCGGGTAGGAAGCCTTTAACCTACGATAAGGGCTTAGCCGAGAGGTGTGTGAAGTATGCCAAGAGGATCGTCGAGTGGGTTAAGGCGGAGGCTTCTAAGGTCGAGGGCTAGAAAGCTTAGGAATGAACGCAAGGTTCTGCACAAGTACATCGAGATATTATCTAAGAATTATCCCAGGTCGACGGTCGTGCTGTTCGGCTCGAGGGCGAGGGGGGACGAGCTCCCCTACAGCGACTACGACCTAGCGGTGATCCTCGACAAGGTCGGCGATAAGATATCGCTCGTAGAGACGCTCAGGAGGCTGAAGCCGAGAGGACTACCGCTAGACCTCATAGTGATTCAGGTAGATGAGCTGTCAGACCCGTTGACATCGACGATGTTGAGCGGGTGTACGGTTCTCTATGATGGACTCAAGATAAAGAATCGGTTATCCACCTTGTAATCGAGGCCCTATCTTGTCGCTTACTTTTCGTTCCTCTCCAGAGCTTTCTCTAGAACTGATATCTCCTTATTTAGAAGGAACAGGGTCTCCTTGCTTATTCCGATAAACTCACCTACCCTTCCAGCTGCTTTCAGTATAGCTAATGCGAGGGCGACATGCTCTTCCCTTACGGGTGTAGCCCAGTCCCCCCTAAACTGGTAGTCCTCGGTTACCACCCATCTCATCTCTTTAACACCGAACAGCCCTCCGGTTGCCAGCTGTCTC
>LUCB01000002.1:0-1106 GCA_001593865.1 Candidatus Bathyarchaeota archaeon B24 | reverse complement strand
AGAGTGGTTGAAAGATCTTCGACACCGCTTTCACATATTTCTCTACAAGCCTTGTGAAAGCCTCTTCGACCTGTTCCTCGGAAACCTCATCTGGAACATTGAGTTCAAAGAGAACATCTTTCACGAATAAAGGATGCATAAAATCTAAAACACTCGCTAGAAGTTTTATGTCTTGGAAGACGCCAGCAGCCTCAGCCATCCATTCGATACTCGGCTTAACCTCATCTTGAAGTATCGGTGCTTTAAACGGAGGTATGTATATGAAGAAGCCGCTCTCCCTACCGAGTATTAGATTCCATAGTTGGGTGAAAACTCTCCAGTATACATCCCAGCTCGGTATAGACTGGTTTAGCATATAGAGTATCTGACTTTGGGGATTGTACATCTCCGCTTCCACATCTAACCTGCTTATAGATATCCTGTCAAGCCATGGGATTATCTTAGCAAGCCCCTCCATCTCTTCTCTGGTGAAGCTTAAATAGCCTTCGCGTATGGCCTTACTCAGATCCACGACTACATAGGGTTTTGTAGCTCCTACCTCGAACGATACGATGATCTCTTCCCACTCCAAGAGACCTAACAGCTTTCTAAGCCTCTGACGGGGTATTCCAAGCCTCTTACTCATCTCAAGCTCCGTGCAGACTTCGAGGTTAGTACAGTTAAGGATCAGATACTTAAGCACTATACCCATAACCCTCTTCTCAAGCTCCCTAGAGGGCTTAGCAACCGCAAGATACTCTTTTAACACCCTTCTAGCCTCCTCGTCGACCGGTAGGTAAACGACCTCACCCCCAGCCTCCCTACCCTTTTCGACGACCTCCCTAAGAGACCTAAACACCTCTTCCCAGGAAACCTTCTCTCTCTTAGAGAACTCCTCCAACATGTTCAATATGGGTTGAAGCTTAGATATCGACCTGGACACCTTCACACACCTGATACATCGTTTATACAATATTGTAACATTAAAATATAAGCCTTTAGTGCGTAGCAGGGTTCCTAAGTGTTTTAAGCTGCTGAGGTTGTGGTTCTATCTGGTGTAGAGGTTGGCGGAGGTGAAGTTGAGTATAATCGGGGCTGGAAGCGCTGTTTTTTCGCTTTCGCTGATC
>LUCB01000012.1 GCA_001593865.1 Candidatus Bathyarchaeota archaeon B24 | reverse complement strand
ATCAGTTTCTACGACGCATCCTATGTTTTCTACGCTAGAAAAATAGGTGCCCCCCTGATCACAGAGGATTTAAAGCTTATACAGAGGGCGAAACCACTCGTCGACACCTTGACTTTGAATGATATTAGAGGGCCTTTCTAGGCTTAGATTATTTTTAGGGATGTAGCGTATCTGCAGAATAGCCGTGTGGAAAAATTATTGAGTGTTAAAACGCGAGATCTTATGCGATGAAACTTGTGATACTGACCATATCGATGCTATCTTTAACGGTCATGGGTTTAGCGTATGCCGTCCCATACTTTGTAGAGGTTCTGGATGTTAACTGTCGAGGAGAGGCTCGGGTTCCCATAGGCTATAGTCTAGTGGTTACGATAACCGTGCGGAATAATGCTCCTTTACATGTCGGGGTTGATGCCGCCCTCATACTACACTGCACGCTTATGGATGGCTCCCAGGAGACCTACAGCTACCCGTTCAACCATGTGACGGTTAAGCCGTACACCACCGAGACCCTGGAGACCATGGTATCTTTCGAGTTTACGACGCCGGAGAATCCCAAAGCCATCTATTCCTATACGGCCGACGTAGTGGTCGTCGTAGAGGGTTTGATCTCTTCAAGAACCATAGAGGTCAAATCCGTTCACACCATGGGTAGTCGAAACTGAGACTTCAGAAACTGTGATTCCCCATCGTTCGGCTTCTTAGCCGTTAATCAGCCTCTTATCGGAAAAGCCACCGGGGAGAGGAGACACAGGGTGTAAGGCGGAGTTATGGTGACGTTAAACTCCCACTATCTTTAAGCCTACGGTTTTCGTTATCGTTTCTGCTTTCTTCAATACGTCGTGGTCGAACGTGATGAGTTTATCTGCCCCCAGAGACTTGCACGCGCTGATATGTAGTAGGTCTAAGGTTCTAAGCCTAAGTATCGATGCTAATTTAAAAGCTTGCTTTACCGCATCGTCGAAATCCAGTTTCACAAGCTCAGCCCCCACCTTTTCGAGAGAGTACAGGGCCAACTCCAAAGGCTTTTCGAACATGGCCCTCGAGTAAACCGATGCCAACTCTACTAGAACAAGCATGCTAACCACATACCTTTCACCGCGAAACGCTTCTATCAGCTTAACCGCCTTATCATGATTCGGGTCCCTCAGGTCCATGTAGGATATGACTAGGCTTGTATCGACGTATATCAACGCTCAGCCCTCTCCTTGTAGAGCAGCTCGCTGAGCTTTCCATGACTAACCACGAAACCGGTTCTTTTCAATTCTTCAACCCCCGTGTAAACGTTTTCCCAGAATTCGACCTCTTTTCTAACCTCCTTAATACCTTGTTCGATCATCATGTTTATCGCATGAGACCTACTTTTCGCGATACCAAGTTTCACCATCTTTTCAGCTAGTTCTACGACATCCTTCTTCAACTTAATAGTAACGGACATAGACATAGATACACCTTAGTGTACTATAGTATCCCCACTATTAAATTTATCTTGATAAGATATTCAACATCAAAAGCAACCCAGAACCTTGGAAAAGGGAAAAGACTTTAAAACCTCTTCAAAGCAAACTCCCGTTTTCCCTCGTCAACGTATAAAAATGTTCATCCATTTATAAAGAAAAAAATTCCCGGAAAAGAGATATCTAAAAATTCCCTGGAAAGCCTTAAAGAAGACCAACTTTTCCCCTTAGCGAGGTTCTCCTCGTGTCTAAAGGTAGGCGTCGAGGTGTTCGAGGCTTGAGAATCCGAATGTACGATCGATTTTTATCTAGCCTCAGACGAGTTTAGTTTAGGATGTCTAGCGAGACTGTCGAAAACTACCTTGAAACGATCTATCTGATTTCTAAGAGGAAGGGTTATGCTAGGGTCTCGGATATTTCTACGGCTTTAAAGGTTAAGGCTCCGACGGTTACGGAGATGGTTCAGAAGCTCGCCGACAGGGGGCTCGTCAGGTACGAGCGTTATAAGCGGGATATACGGCTTACGTCTAAGGGGGAGGAGAAGGCTAAGAGGGTTATAGAGAGGCATAGGATTCTGAAGGCGTTTCTACAGGTTCTCGGGGTCAGCGAGGAGGTCGCCGAGGAGGATGCCTGTAGGATAGAGCATTACATACATCCGGAGACCCTGGAGAGGCTTTCCAAGTTCATAGAGTTCGTTCAGAAAGCTCCTAAAAGCCCCAAATGGCTCGAACACTTCAGATACTTCTGCGAGAAAGGTGAGCACCCGCCCTGTGAGAAGTAGGCTAGACTACACCCGCCGACATCAAGGCTAGGTTTACCAGTATGGATACGAGCGTCGCGACGGCTATGTTAGCTAAGGATATTATGACCGTCTTTTTCAGCCGATACTCCCTGAACATCGCCGCTATGGTGGCTATGCAGGGGATGTAGAAGACCGTGAAGACGCTGAACACTATCATCTGCCTAGGCGTCAGGACCTTGCTGAAGTCCATGGTCCCCGCCACCTCGGCCAGCATGGCTATGGTAAGCTCCTTACGTAGGATCCCGAATATCAACGGGATAGCCGTTACACCGGGTAGGCCTAGGACGAAGTTTAGGAACGGGCTTAACGTGTTCGATAGGGCTTCTGATAGGCCTAGGTCGCCTAAGGCTCCTACGAAGCCGCTACCGAGGATCAGAAGGGGGAAGGCTATGAATATGAAGTCCTTAACCCTCACGTATGTCTCGACCAGTATAACCTTAAGGCTTGGCACTCTGTAGGGGGGCATCTCCATTATAAGCCCTATCGGCTTACCGGCTACGGCCATGTTGGCGAGCCTACCTACGAGGAAGACCACGGCTAGGTCTAACGCGTATATGGCTAGGGCGACGTGCACCCCGAGATAGCTTCCCACAAGGCTTAGTATTATTATCGTCCTAGCGGCGCATGGGATCATGGTTATCATAAACCCAAGTATAGTCTTCTCCCTAGCCGTCTCCATTATCCTACAACCGAGACACGCAGGGACGTTACACCCATATCCAAGCAGGAGAGGGATGAAGGCTTTACCGTGAAGCCCGACCCAATGCATGAGACTATCTAAAAGGAAGGCTGCCCTCGGTAAGTAGCCTGAATCCTCGAGGAAGAATAGTAGAAGGTAGAAAGGAATCACATAGGGGATCACTAGCACCAACCCCGCTATGAACCCATCTACCAGACCATTGACGAAGCCTATGTTCCTCGGAACCAACGGCGTTATGAGAGCCGAAAACCACTCCTCTATGAGACCGCTTAGAAGGTTCCCGACCACGAAAACAGACGTGAACACCGAGGCTACGACGGCCGAGAGTATGAGGTAGCCCCAAACCCTATGGGTCGTCAAAAGGTCTAAACGGTCGCTGAGGGTCATCAGAGACCGTTTCTCGACCTTGAGGACTTCCTCGACTATACGGCCTATGAGGGAGTATCGTTCAGAGGCTATGACTACTTGAGAGCTTTCGCCATGAACCTTCTCAAGCTGACGAATTATTTCCCTAGCCGACTCTAAGACCTCTGAGCCGTTCGGTGTCTTAAGAACCTTGTCGATTACATCCTCGTCCTCCTCAAGTAGCTTTATCGCGAGCCACCTAGCGGGATATGTCTTACACAGGCTAGGAAGCTTCGTCAGGAGGAGCCTCGTAATCCTTTCGACTGCCTCTTCAACCTCCTTACCATAGGTGACCTTCAAAGGTTTAACCTTCTCACTACCCAACGCGACCGCTACTGCCTTGCTTAAAACCTCACTAACCCCCCTCCCGCTTACGGCGACCATAGGCACTACCGGAACCCCTAAGACCCTGGAGAGCTTATCGACATCTATCCGGAAGCCCTTCTTAGCAGCCACATCCACCATGTTCAACCCTACCACCAGGGGGACCTCAAGCTCCAGAAGCTGCAGGGTCAGGTAGAGGTTTCTCTCCAAGGCCGACGCGTCGACTATGTCGACGATCACGTCAGGCTTCTCGACCGCAATGTATTCCCGGGCCACGACCTCCTCCTCGCTGTAAGCCGAAAGCGAGTATATACCTGGGAGGTCTAGGACGTATATCTCGTACGGTCCGAACTTAACGAAGCCCTCAACCTTCTCGACCGTTTTACCAGGCCAGTTACCGACGTGTTGAGACGCTCCGGTTATCTGGTTGAAGAAAGTAGACTTCCCCACGTTAGCGTTACCCGCCAGGGCTATCCTAACCACACGTTTAGGCTTAGGCAAACCCGTTAAACCCTCCTCACCAGCACCCTCCTAGCTACGCCATAGCCCAGAGCCAGACTCGTACCTCTGACGGCTATCTGAACAGGACCCCTAAGGAAACCTTTTCTGACGACGGTAACCTCGACACCAGGGGTCAAGCCCATATCGGTTAACCGTCTGACAAGCCCCCTACCGCCGTAAAGATATACTACGATACCACGTGCACCCTCGGGTAAAGCCGTTAACGGGACGACTTCCTCGATCCTAGCCGGTAAACTCCTTAGGCTACTCCGCATGGATTCTAAACCGGCTCTACCGAGCCTATGCATACGAATCCAGTGGCTGTTCCAATCCCGAACCCTGTCGGCTTCTGTCCCATGGACATACCTATGGACAAGCTTATGAAGCCCCTCCTCCCTATGGGCCGTTAACAAGTCCTCACCTATAGCCGTAAGCCTATAGCCCTCGCCAACCCGATACAGAAGCCCTCGGCTTAAAGCGTCTTGTAAAGCCTTAAAGACCTCCTCCTTAGGGATGCCGAGTCTCCTAGAGGCCTCCTCCAAGTCGAGCCTACCACCTCCCTCGACGACAAGCTCGAGCAGTTCCACCGTTACGTCTCCAGACGTCATATGATGCTACACCTGGCTGAGCCGCTGCCGACGATATTCGCCGCTCTATCCTAAGCCAGGGGCTTTTAGGAATGCCTAATATTTAAAACTAATTATTGGATAATACACGAAATTTGATGTAAACTTAAGAACCGCTTAAGATATAATCACTATGGTGTTCACCATGCATCTTCTAGCCGGTTTCTCTAAGAGGGATATCACTCCGAGCTTAGATAGGAAGGTTTACCTAGCAGGTTTCGGAAGAAACCGGGTTGCAGAAGGCATTCACGATAGGCTTTGGGTTAGATGCATGGCTTTAAGTGATGGAAGGTCTACGCTCGTATTGGCGGTTTTAGACCTTATAGGGCTTTTCTACGAGCCATATACGGTAGAGCTTAGGAAGATGTTTAAAAACATGCATCTAGTCGTCGCTTCAACCCATAACCATAACGGTCCGGATACCCTCGGCCTCTGGGGTCCAAACGTCTTCACAAGCGGCGTAGATTCAAAATACATGGATTTTCTAATCCGTCAAATAGCATCCTGCATAAGCGAGGCGTTAGAACATTTAAAACCGGTGCATCTGAGGGTTGCAGCCGACGATAGGGATGAGCTCGCGGAGATGCAGGGTGACGGTAGACCACCTTTGGTCAAAGACCCTACGCTTAACGTCGTCCAAGCTCTCGAAGACTCAGGTAGACCCGTTTTCACGCTCATCCAGTGGAGCAACCATCCTGAAACCCTCGGAGGCTCAAACACGTTGATAACGGCGGATTTCCCCGGTGTTGTATGCGACAGGGTGGAAAAGGAGACAGGCGGTGGAGCTTTATACGTCAACGGTGCGATAGGGGGGCTACTGTCACCGTTGAGCATGGAAAAGCCCCTGACAGACCCCGACACCGGTAAACCGGTCGAACATAAATCCTTCAGAGAAATGGAGATTTTAGGCTTAAAGATAGCGGAGATAGCCTTAAACGCCGTCGAGGAGGGGGAGACGGTCGAGGAAGCCGATGTTAAGGTCAGATTCAAACAGGTGTTCATACCGTTAAGAAACAGGGTTTTCAGAGCGTTAGCAGGTCTAGGGGTTTTGAAGAGGCCGCTTTACACATGTGGGAGGCTCGACCAGAGGACCGGTAGGATTAACATTCCGGGATTTGGGGAGGTCGAGGCTGCTCTAGGCGAGGATGTCCTATCAGAGGTAGGTGTCTTAGATATAGGGCCCGTTCAAGCCGTTTTGATCCCAGGCGAAATCTATCCTGAGCTTGTGAACGGCGGCTTGGCTAGGCTCCCTGGGGCGGACTACCCAGACGCCCCCTTCGAGCCTGTTATACGTAGCCATATGACCGGAAGATACAAGCTTGTGATAGGGCTGGCAGACGACGAGATAGGATATATAATACCCATGTGCGAGTGGGACGACGAGCCCCCGTGGCTAAACAACTCCGAGGAGCCTACATACGGAGAGATAAACTCCCTAGGATATGATACCGCCTCGGTGATATGCGAGAGCCTTAAGGAGCTTCTCGAAAAGCCTTCCCAGTAGGTGGAGGATCCGCGGCTTCCTAGCTGAAGGGTTGTACGTCCGAGGTGTGTAAGGCTCTCCTAAGCTTCTCCAAGGATTCCTCGTAGGTAGTTAAGTAGGCCTTCAACGTGTAAGCTATGGTCGAGAACTGGACGCCGTCGGCTATCGCAGCCGCGGGGAACTGAAGCTCTATCTCCCCGAACCTAAGGTGTTCCTCGTTTGGGCCAGAGTTGTAGGATTGAACCGCGGCTTTAGGGCCTTCAGGGTTCGCCTTAGACGGGTCTAGGCACTCGCCTTGAAACCTGGGAGCACAACAGGTCTCCATGACGAGTAGAAGCCCCAAGCCTGGGTTCCACGGTGCTTTAGCGATATATCCTATCGAAGCCCATCCCCTAAGCCTGAGGTCTTCCGGCTTGACACCTAGCTTGCATATGTACTCGCCGTCTATACGGAAGGCTACGTGGCTACCGGTAGCCTTCAACCTATCCGCAGGGATCTCCCCGAAGTAGTGTAGGGGCTCTGCCCCAGGTTTAACCGGTATGACCACCGTACCCTCGCCGCCGTAACCCGGGTAGACTTGAGCCAGAGCCCAGAGACAGACCCTGCTCTTATCGAACCCAGACGCGATAAGCGACTCTCTGACGTGGACGCTCAACCCACCGTCAAGGTCCTCCAGAAGGATGTCTCTCCGGATGGTCATGTTTAACGTTTCGATGTTTAGAAGGTCTCTCAGCTTAAACTTGGACTCTAACGCCACCGTGGAGCCGGTGAGCTCTACCACCCTAAAACCTCCCGGGTCTAGCTCCGACGGGCAAAACCAGCCCTCGAACTTCCATGGGTTCTCGTAGAAGAAGTTTCTCTCGGGAGCAACCCAGACCCTCAAGCCGCCGATGTTAAACTCTCTTCGCTCCATTACAGTTTCTAGGTTCGGATTAACCCACAGTAGATTCGGAGACTCCCCTATCGATACGGCTAAGACCCTGCCCCCATACTCAGTCACTATTATGGAGCCATTTTCAGACTTAAGGGAGATAGCCTTGGTGTAACGTTTGAGCTTGGAGAGTAACTCATCTAACATCATACATTCGATCGTATTTGAATGCTAAGCTGTTAAGCTTAACCCTTAACCTCTGCAGGGCGGAGGGGTGGGCTCACACCCTACGTCCCGAAGCTCAGCCTAAAACCACCCGACCTTCGGCTAGGGGTGAATTTAGCTATGAGCCTTGCAAACGGTGGGAGAGCTCTCGTCTGGATGAGGAGCTTTCCAGGACCCTTAACCTCGAGAACGAACCCTTCGCCGCCTAATAGGAAGCTCTTCCAGCCCCCAAACTTCCTAACCCTCCAGTCCATATCACCCTTCATGGCTACGAAGTGTAGGTTGTCGACCGTGACCCTTTCGCCATCAGCCAGCTTGATCTCCTCTAAGCCGCCATACGCGTTAACCCATACACCTCCGATTCCCTCTAGTTTAAGCCAGAAAACCTCGCCCTCGGCTATGAGCCCCCTAAACCCTCTCCAAGCGACTCCGATGTCTACGTCACCGTGGTGGGCGAGATATGACGAGTCTTGGACAACATAAGTCTCCCCGGATAGAGGGATGTAGTGGATATCCCCTGGGGTCGCTGGTGCAAGCCATAGTTCTGAACGGTTTCTAGCTATGTAGGAGTTCAGAAAGATCGATTCAGTACCAAGTACTCCCCTCAGGAGACCCTTAACGAGCCCTCCACCCGTGTGGGTTTTTATGTCTACGTCACCCTTGAAGAGAAGCATCGCGCCTGCCTCGGAGGTGACCTCTTCTCCGGGTTCTAAGGTTATCCTCAACAGCGAATACGCAGGCTTACATTCTACAGACCATTCCATGGGAATCTGAGGTATAAATTGGAGGCTTAAGGTATTTAAAGCCTAACGGTCGAATTTGAGGTAAAACCGTATAAGATTAATGTCTCTAGCTTCATCTTTAGAGGAGAGTGGATTTGAGAATAGGAATATTGACTAGAAACGAGTATTCTTGGTGTAGCCTCAAGCTTAAGCAGGCGATCAACCGTAGGGGCTATAGGTTCGCGTGCTTCAGCTTTAGAGACCTGGTCGCCTATGTCGGGTTTAAACCCAAGCTCTGCTTCAGAGGGGAGCCTGTGGAAAGCCTCGACGCAGTCATAGTCAGACCGATAAGCAGAGGCTCATTAGAGGAGATAATCTTCAGAACAGACCTGCTCAGAGCGATGGAGAGCCTCGGGGTCTACGTCGTTAATAGGGCTGAAGCAATAGAAAGGGCTGTAGACAAGTATCTGACACTCTTTCTACTCGAAAGAGAGGGTATACCTGTTCCTAAGACGGTCGTCAGCGAAAACCCTAGGGCCAGCGTAGAAGCCTTCGAACGGTTAAACGGGAGAGTCGTCCTTAAACCGATATTCGGCTCGAGGGGGACCGGTATGACGAGGGTTAGAAGCCGCCACATATTGTATAGGCTCGCTAGGGTCTTAAGCTACCACCATAGCGTAGTCTATATGCAGGAGTACATACCCCACGCCAGAGAAGACATCCGGGCTTTCGTCGTCGGCGACCGGGTTATAGCGTCTATGCGTAGGGTAGGGGTCTCCTGGAGAACGAACATAGCTCAGGGGGGAAGACCTGAGCCGTGTAGGTTGCAGGGCGATATGGAGGAAACGGCCGTTAAGGCTTGTAGGGTGTTGGGATGCGAGGTCGCGGGGGTGGATATGCTCGTCGACCCCGAAGGAAGCTTCTACGTGAACGAGGTTAACAGCCAGCCGGATTGGAGGGGGCTTCAGACCGTTACAAACGTGGATATAGCCATGGAGATAGTGGATTACGTGGCTTCGAGGGTTAGAAGCTAGCGGAAGAGGTCTCTCTTTATCGGTCTCACAAGCTCTCTCGCCGAGCCTTCGCCTCGGATAAACCTCAAACCCCTCACCACGGCCACCGGTATCCTCGAGACCTTACCCATGACGAGCTCGGCGGCCGCCGCGACCTCGTCTGCGACCGCTATAGAAGTGGCTTTAAGCACGTAGCCATACGCGTCGAGGACACCTCTGTAGTCTATCAACGGTTTCATCCCAGACACCCCTATGGCGAAGTTTACCTGGCCGACACGCCACGCTCTACCGAAAGTATCGGTCACCACGACCGCCACATCTACACCTTTGATCTCTCTGATGCGGTCTCGGATCCTTCTTGCAGACTCGTCAGGGTCTACCGGTAGTAGTGAGACCACGTCCTCACCTGGGATGTTAGACCGGTCTACGCCTGAGTTTGCGCATACGAAGCCGTGAAGGGTCTCGGTGATTATATGCCCATCCCTGGCTTTGACTATGCGTTTAGCCTCCCTGAGGATCAGCTCTACAAGTCTAGGGTCTTTCCCCTCGGCCTCCGCGAGGTTTAAGGCGAACCTAGACGGCTGAACGGTGTCTAGACGAACGACCCTACCCTCGGCTTTGGAGACGACTTTCTGGGAAACCACGACCACGTCGCCGTCCATCAGACCTATACCTTCCCTGTCGGCGGCTTCGATTATAAGAGTCGCCAGATCGTCTCCTGGCTTAACCTCCGGGATTCCCTCCAAACCGTATATGTGTAGTTCGACAACCATGAGGTTCACGATCATAGCTAAAGACCGGGCTTAAAAGCTCTCCTCCAAAAGATTAATACGTTTAAATAGTCTAGCAGATCTCCGTTAAGCTGGTACACCTGGAGGAGTTTGAAGTCATGGAGTTTAAGCTTAAAGGCGAGTTACGAGCGAGCGGAAGCCTAGAAGAGCTGAAGGAGCGTTTAGCCTCTTGGGTCGAGGAGCTTAACAGGGATCTGCTCATTAGAGGTGCGAAGAAACCCGAGGATGGAGCTAGGATATCTGAATGGGTCGTCGACGGAAATAGGTTGCTTCTGACCATAGAGTCGGGTAAAGCCGTCAGGGCGCATTCGGCCCTATTGAGGGTTAGAAGCTTCCTGTCTCAGAGGCTTGGCCGTTATAGGTTAGGCGTTAGAGGTTTGAAAGCCGAAGAGGTTAAGGTGTATCTCGATAGGCTAACTATGTCGGCGGAGGAGGCTAGAAGACTTTTGGAGGGGTTAGCTGAGGTTCATGTCTTAGAAAGCGGGGGCTACATGGTGGTCTTCAAGGAGCTCAGTGGTAGAGACTTGGAGAAAGGCATCGTAGATAGGGTTTTGAGAAAAATAGTACCCGTAGAAGCCGTGGTTAAGGAGACCGAGAAGCCTCATTACGTCCCGATGGGCTACGTCTTGAAACGATCGCCTAGAAAAGAAGTTAAATTCGACGGTGAGGTTTCTGAGTGGGCCGAGAGACTTGGATGGGCTAAGAGGTATCCGGGTAGGGGGCAGTGGATACTAGCCGCTCCGACCACGGCGTTACTCAGGTGTTTGACCGATATGATCATCGAGCGTATCCTCAGGCCTATGGGCTTCGAGGAGTGGATGCTTCCTAAGCTCACACCCATGACCGTTATGGCTAGAATGCCCGGTTACTTTGACAAACTCGCCGAGGGCATGATTTACGCTTTTACACCCGAGCGCGAAGAGGAGGCTTTGAAGGATTTCAAACGTAGGTTTGCGCTCACAGGCGAACTCGACCTGGAGTCTCTGAGGAGGGAGGTCGGCGGACCAGGCTATGTGCTTGAACCTGCCCAGTGCACACCGTTCTACCAGTTCTTCTCGGGTGAAATAGTCAACCTGGACGACTTACCGGTTAAAATATTCGACAGAAGCGGATGGACCTGGAGGTGGGAAGGCAAAGCCACAAGGGGGCTTGAGAGGACTATAGAGTTCTTCAGGCTGGAAGCGGTCTGGATGGCTGAACCTAAGGAGGCGGCTAGGATCAGGGATGAGGTGGCCTATAGGTCTATGGAGTTCGCCGACAAGATTCTAGACTTAGAGGTCAGGATGGTCGTCGGGGCACCCTTCTACATGAGCGGCGACGAAGCCGCTAAGACGCAGGTAGACATATCCAGCAGCGAGAGGGTGCCTACTCTAGACTTGGAAGCCTGGTTACCCTATAGGGGTTCTAGAGAGGATTCTGAATGGCTTGAGATAGGAGCATACTCATGCCACAGGGATAAGTATGTGAAAAGCTTCAGGGTTAAGGAGGCTAAAGGAAGGGATGTATGGACAGGATGTGCAGGATTCGGGATGACCCGGTGGATAACGGCTTTCCTAGCTCAAAAAGGCTTTAATCCAGACGACTGGCCCGGCGAAATCAGACGTAGGCTTGGTAAACTACCTGAGCCTGTGAAGACGGTTACATGGCCTAGAGGCTAACCTACATGGAGAATCTATCGTATATAATGTACTTTTTTGAAACACTATCTTTTACGGTATTTCGACCTTAAACTTCTCCTTTATAACCCTTAAAACCAGCATGGTCACGGTGGTTTTGACGCCGGGTATAGAGCCGACCAAGTCTATGACCTTGGTGAGCTCTTCCTTATTCCTGACTTTAACGTCTATCAGCGCCGAGTACTCGCCCGTTACATCGTATATCGCGTAGACGCTGTCCATCTCGGCCAGCTTCTTCAAGATGTTTTCATACATAGCAGGCTCAGCCTGTAGGCCTATGAAAGCCCTGATAGCTAGGCCCACCTTCTCAGGGTTCACTATCGCATAGAAACCGCGTATGATCCCTTTTTCTAAGAGCTTTCTAACCCTCAGATGCACCGTTCCCTCGCTCACACCGATCTTCCTAGCGATCTTCACGAAGCTAGACCTGGCGTTATCTTGAAGAAAGCTTAAAATCCCCTTGTCTACGTTATCAAGTTCCATTACAACTTCGATACCTAATTTTATAAAAACCTCACATATATATGTTAGCCGTTGAGGAATCCGGATCAGATGGTCAAACGCGAAATCCTAAAGGCCTTTCTGAAAGCAAAGATAGGTGAAGAACTAAGCTTAAGCAGGTTAAGCAGAGAAACAGGCATACCTAAAGACGTGGTTGAAGACGTTTTATCCAGCGTTAAAGACTTAGTCGACTTTGAGGATGGAAAGGTGAGGATAGGGGAGGATGATAGGATTCAGATAGCCGTGTTATGCCTTAATCTAGGCGCAGACATATCCTATGTGGCGAGGTACTTAGATTGGAGAGAGTTCGAAAGGTTTACGGCGTCCATACTTGAGGCATACGGATACATAGTTTACAGGGGCTTCAGGTTCAAGAGCATGGGTAGGAGATGGGAGATCGATATACTGGCTTTGAAGAAGCCTACCGTGTTATGCTTGAACTGTAAACATCACCTAAGGCAAAACTGGTCCATACTTAGGAAAGCGGCCCGGGAGGAGCTTAGCAGAGCCGAAGCCTTTAAACAAGCTTTGAAACGTCTAAAGCTCGACCCTAAGCCGTCTAAGGGATGGTGGATACTACCGGTTCTAGTAACTCTGTTTAAACCGAGGTCGAGGATTTACGAGGGAATACCTATAGTGCAGATAACAGAGCTCAGAAATTTCCTCGAGGAATTAGCCCTGTATAAGAGCTTCTTTAAGACGCTAAACCTGTGACCACGATGTCAGGGATCTAGACATAGGGGGTTTTCCTCTCAGGATACATCTTGCTGAAGAGTTCTTCGACCTTCTCGGTGAGAATTCTATCTAGCCTTTGCTCAGATTCCGAGACCGGGGTTTTACGCTCCTGAATGTACCGGCCTAGACCCAGCATGACTATGGATTGGACGTCGTTTTGGGGAAAGAGCGCTTGAAAGCTAAACGGTCTACCGGTTCTCAGAAGCTCCTCGATAATCTCGTAATTCAGGTCTCTGACCTCAGCCCCGACGGATAGATAGCTGAAGGGATTAACAGGCTTAGACTTCAGCTTCCATAATAACTTGTTTCTATAGGCTATGTAAAGGTCTAGCCGACCACCTCCGTCTAAACCGGCTAAGATCCTCCAGCCCTCCCTATCCCTGTCATACACCTGCTTTATACGCTTCACCAAGCTACCAGCAGGCTCTAAAACAACCATTCACAAAATACAAGATAGGAGGAAGTAGATAAATCTTGACCGTAAATTCCCGTTCAAAACTAAACCTTCACGGCTTTACCGGTCTTAGCGGATTCGTAAGCGGCTAGGACTAGTTGAAGGTCTCTTCTAGCCTCCTCCCCACATGTAAGAGGAGTTCTATCAGACTCTATACAAGTCACGAAATGCTCTATCTCGGCTTTAAAGCTCTCAGAGAACGGTTTAGTCTCGATCACTCTACGTTTCCCGTCTTTGTAAACGACCACGTAGCCATCCCACGCAGACCATGCAAAGGCACCTTCTGAACCGTATATCTTAAGCGGATACTCTCTATCGGCGCTGAACCTAGCAGCCCATGTAAGAGCCAAGACACTTATGGCGTCCGAAACATGTTTAAACAGTATGCAGCCGGTGTCTTCACCCGTTATTTCCGTTCTGATAAGCCTATTCGTGAAGGCCGTCACGGTCTTAACCTCCCCTATCACCCACCTGACCATGTCCACGTTGTGGATTCCCGAGTCTATCGAAACACCTCCTCCGACTTTTTCGGCATAGAGCTTCCAACCGCTCGAGACCAGGTCTCTCGGGAAAGATATGAGGTCGCTCTTAACTAGGAACACCGTTCCAAGCTCCCCGTTTTCGACGACCTGTTTAGCGACGTTAACCTGAGATAGGAACCGCCAGTTCTCGGCTATCATAAGCTTAACGCCATATCGTCTAGCGGCGTCGATCATCGAATCGGCTTCTTCGAGGCTTCTCGCTATAGGCTTCTCACAAAGTATGTGCTTACCGGCCTCAGCCGCCTCTACCGCTACTTTAGCGTGGAGATGATGAGGTAAGCATATGTCGACCGCGTCGATGTCAGGCCTCTTGAGGATGTCGCGGTAATCTGTATAATGGGTTTCAGCCCCTACGGCTCGAGCCGCGTTCATAGCCCTCTCCTCCACTAAATCCGCCGTAGCCACTACCTCCGCCTTCCCCTTAAGCTTAAGATAGGCGGAGATGTGCTCTCTACTTATACCTCCGCAGCCTATTAAACCGATTCTGACAACCATAAAGCCACCGATCCGATAATTCCAGAAAGCCTCTATATTACGGTTTTCACGACCAACCACGTAGTCCGCTAAAATCGTTAAAACTCGGTATAGATACTCCGGTAGGGTCTAAGATTCTGGATAGACCCCCGTTGTCTATGAGGTAGTGTTGAGCGTGAAAACTTAAACGTCATAGAGGCTACTTCGCCTGGTGGGGGTCATATTCTTAAGCTCGAGCAATACCGTACATTATAACGTCGTATCTGGAGAATTATTAGGCTATGCTGAGCCGCTAGGAGGTTTGGAACCTATCCGCGTTAGGAGGTGTCCTCGATTAGACGCGTGTGGTGTATAGGCTACTCGGGTAGAAGCATCGAGGAGTTTCTAGAAAAGCTCAGAGAGAACCGTATAGAGCTTGTCGTAGACATCAGGAGGTTTCCGGTATCCAAGTTTGAAGCGTATAGGAGGGATAGGCTTGCTGAGATTTTAGCGAAAAAGGGAATAGCCTATCTCTGGCTTGGAGACCTCTTGGGAGGATATAGGACTGGAGGATTCGAGAATTACATGAAGACCGACGATTTTAAAAGAGGACTCAAGAGACTTATCGAGGAAGCAGCCATAAGAAGAACATGCATCATGTGTCTCGAACGGAAACAGAGGTATTGCCATAGAAGGTTCATAGCTAAAGCCCTCGAAGAAGAGGGGTTTGAGGTTTTAGAAATACCCTAACGTTTTTTAACACTAGACGCCCTCTAGGTTATACGGCGGATGATGATAAGAGAGTCTACTGAGCCTATGCTATGAAGCCAGACGGGCGAACCGACGCCATACCATCTCTCCGACGAATATAATAGTTATTTTTAAACAGCTCCACCTAAGTATCTTTAGAGGTGCGAGGTCTATGCTGAAAGAGGTATCAGTAGAGGAAGCCTGGAGACGTAAGTATCCTGAGAGAACAGTTCTGGTGGTCTCGGTGGACAGGGAGGGTAGACCCAACATCATAACGCTGGGTTGGAACATGCCTACTTCGGGTAATCCGCCTATGGTAGCCATATCGATAGGCCATGGAAGATACAGCCATAAGCTCATATCTGAGACGCGAGAGTTTGTGGTAGCATTCCCGAGTGAGGGTATGGAAGACGCCATCATGTTTTGCGGAACCCGCTCGGGCAGGGATGTCGATAAGTTTAAAGCCACGGGGCTTACGCCTGTAAAAGCTAAGTACGTCAAGCCTCCGCTGATAGGAGAGGCGACCGTCAATATGGAGTGTAGGGTCGTGGCATCTCTCGACACCGGAGACCATACCATCTTCGTCGGCGAGATCCTTACGGCCTACGTGTCTGAGGAGGATAAGCCCGTACTGTTCAACATGGGCAACAACGTGTTTAAAGGATTCAAATGCTGGTAGCCCCTTTATGTATTTCCATACAGCATCGGGCATAGCGGGTCGGGTTTAAGCATGGAACCGTAGACGTTGTAAGCCCTAGACCTACAGCCACCCCGACAAATATCTTTGAAGCGGCAGTCGAGGCATTCCTCCGGAATCGACTCAAACAGTTTTACCTGGGGGCTTTCCTCGCAGTCCCAAACGATCTCTTTAGGCTCTTTAAATATGTTAGATATCACTATATCCATCGTATCACATAGCAATATGTCGCCGTTCGGAGCGACATCTAAAGCACCCCTAGAGCATCCATAAACGAAGACGTTTCGGGAAGACCTGTAGGGCTTAAGAACTGGGCTACACCAGAATTTGGCATAGTACCCTCCTCTATCCGCTTCGTCGACGACCTTCCTAAACGCCTCTAGTAGCTGGTTAGGAGTGGGCATAACCCTCGTCTCCGCGGCCCTACCGACCGGGATCACGGGAATATAGCAAGAATACTCAGCACCGAATTTATCGGCGAATTCGAGGACTTTCCACGCTTCAGAGTAGTTTATCCGGTTCACGGTCGTCACAGTCGAGTATTCGACCCCGAGATCCCTGAGAATAGCGAGACCCTTGACGAGCCTATCCCAAGAGCCGGGTCTCACAGTTTCATGAGTCTTCCTCGACGCGGATTCGACGGATACATATAGGTACACCTCTTTATCTGCTAGAAACTTCATCATATCAGCGTCGGCTAAAGTCATGTTTGAGACCATAGAAACGGTGACACCGTAGTTTTCCACGAGCGTCTCGATTATCTCCTTCAGCTCATCCTTTAAAACCAAAGGTTCGCCGCCCGTTAGAGAAACGTGATGCGAAATCGACGCGAGCTTGTGGGCGACCTCCATACGTTTCCTTCTCGGAAGCTCTTCGAAACGTCTCATCCAGGACGTGTAGCAGTGGATACAGTTAAGGTTGCATCTAGCTGTCAGAATCCATACGGCGAAGCTAAAAACACTTCATGGTGAGACCCCGGAGATATGGTACAGTTGGGGGTAATAAACGTTACGTGGCTTTAGGAGCGTAAGCGTTAAAACTCTGGGGGGCTTTACTTTGAAACGGAGTGTGTGGTCGTATGGGTAAGATCCCTATAGCGTTACAGCTTTACTCGGTTCGTGAAGACTGCGCCCGTGACCTCGAGAAGACCCTTAAAGCCGTCGCAGACATGGGTTATGATGGAGTGGAGTTTGCAGGCTACTACGGGCGAAGCGCCGAGGAGCTTAGGAGAATACTAGACGAGCTGGGGTTAAAGGTCGCGGGGACGCACATAGCCATCGACACCTTACTTGGAGACGAGTTGGAGAAGACGATCGAGTTCAACCGCGTTCTGGGTAACAAGTTTCTCATAGTGCCTTGGCTACCGGAGAACATGAGGAACTCTAAAGAAGCCTGGCTTAAAACGGCTAAATTGTTCAACGAGATCGCTGAGAAGCTAAAGCCTGAAGGAATGTATGTAGGCTATCATAACCACCATATAGAGTTTAAACCCATGAACGGGGAGACTCCATGGGATATATTCTTCAAAGCCACAGTTCCCGAGGTCGTCATGCAGCTTGACACGGGTAACGCGATGTATGGAGGAGTTACCAGCGACGGGGTGCTCGAGATCATAAAGAGATACCCTGGGAGAGCTATGACCGTCCATCTCAAGGAGTACTCGTCTACAAACCCCAAGGCTCTGATAGGTGAGGGGGAGATGAAGTGGAGGGAGTTTCTCAAGCTATGTGAAACCGTCGGAGGCACGGAGTGGTACATCATAGAGCAGGAAAGCTATGCATATCCACCGCTCGAATGTGTGAGAAGATGCCTAGAGAACCTTAAGAAAATCATGGAGCAACTGTAGACCCGTCGAGATAGAGATTTAAAGTCGTGGGATAAAATAAATGGACGTAGGGTGGATTATGTAAAATCGTCTCTAAAGCTCTTCTGAGAACTCCTCTATGAATCGTTCGTAGGACGATAGATGTTTGTTAGCTTCGGCGTGGACGAAGAGCCTCCCCGAGCCTTTTTCGTTCAAGTCTCCTATAAAGAGGTAGAGTGGACCCTTAACCCTTTCAGCTCCGAGCTTAACCCTAGGCCGGGTCTCTTCGAAGCTGAAGCTCGGCAGGATCGATGGGATATAGCCGACCACGACTATCTTACCGGCTTTCATGAAAGCCCCGACCCCTCTGCCGCATTCTCCCTTAACCCCTATCGTCCCACCGGTCATGTGGGTCCCTAGAAAACCCCCGGCGTTTCCTTCGACTATTATCAGCCCGTCCCGCATCTTGTACCCTACGCTCCACCCAGCGTCTCCGTGGACTATTATAGCGCCACCACGCATGCCGACGGTTTCACCCCTATAGGCGCCTCCTAGGAAGTCCCCGACGTTCCCATGAGCCTCTATGAGGCCACCGCGCATTTTAGCCCCTAACCATGGACCAGCGGAGCCTTCGACCACGAGCTTACCGCCACGCATACCCTCTCCAAAGCCTATACCGGCCACGCCTTTAACCTTGACGACTCCCTTAGTCATCCCCTTACCCACTCTACGAACCTTGGAAAAGTCACCGATGAGTTCCAAGGTCGTCTCCTCGGACTCTCCGGTCTCTTCGACCTTGAACAGCTCGCCTAGGAGACGTTTTCTCCTACCCTCGTATACCTCTATGCTGAGGATTTCTTCGAGAGGCTTTTCCTCGAACAGCTCAGGCTTCAATACATCGGCTTGAACGGGATATTTGAACTCGTAAGCAGGGGTTATCCTGTAAACCTTCAACCTACACACCTCCCTCAACCTCTATGGCCACTGAACGGGGTAGATACTCCTCTCCTACTAGGTAGTTCTCAAACTCTACCGTGTAATATTCTCTGAACTTACGGCGGATATCTGAGACGACAGACTCCTCGAGGTCGCTTGATATGCTTGGCTTAACCCAGTATATCGAACCTTCCATGTTTTTAACCAGCTCGCCGTTTACGCACACTATCTCACCCGCCTTGATCGTATAGGCGGCTCTTCTGAAGGCTCTTCTGACCCGTCTATAGTCCCTGGAGATATCAAGCTCTCTCGGGTTTATATCGTAGACCGCTACGTCGGCGTCGGCGCCTACGCCTAGATGCCCCTTAGACTCCAACCCAAGCGCCTTAGCCGTCCCAGCTCTGGTGATTACCGCTATCTCGTAGAGGCTGTATTCTCTGTCTAGGCTCTCCAATATGCTCCTCCTGATCGCTCTACCGTTAACCCGCTTGATCGTAGCCTCCCTAGCTCTACGGCTTATGAGCCAAGCGATAACCCTCGGATACTCGGTGAAGGGCCCGGCGTTAGGATGGTCGGTCGTCAGAAACATCCGCCACGGGTCTTTAATAGACAATGCGAGTTCAAGACCGGTTATCCACTGAACTGCATGCACGTAGTTCTTTCTCCTGAACCTGAACGGCACTATACCGGCCGTAGACTCCGCCTCTACGTCGGCGTTGATCCACTTGTTATCCGTCAGCAAGTGAAGCTGGAACTGGAACGGGCCGTCGGCCGTCATGGTCGTGGCTTCCGAGAATATCACTTGACCTATGTCGATGAGTACATGCGGATGCTTGTTTACGTAGTCCGCGACTTCAGCCGCTCCTGAGCCTAGGTCGATCCAGCTTTCACCGGTATACGAGTTGAACTGACAGTGAGTCAGATATATGACGGGTTTATCTCCTTCGTAGAGGTCTCTGACGCAGTCCATAGTCTCTATCAGAGTCGTATAGTTGCCAGGCCTACCCAGCCTATTGGCGTGGACGTGAATCGGATGGGGGAGATTAAGCATCTTATTGACCCTACATAGACCCCTCACAAGCTCCCTCGGGGTTAGACTGAAGCCTGGGATCTGGTCATCCAACCCCTCCACGTTGCGTCCCCAGCCCCAAGCCTCCAACCCACCAGGGTTGACTATCTTGAGGGCGTATCCCTTGATCGCCTTAAGCAGCCAAGCTATATACGCTGCACACTCCTTGAGTTTACCTTCTTCGAGGTACTCTAGGACGAACCAGCAGTCCCCGACAAGCGGGAAGGAGGCCTTATCTAGGATCGGTATGTCGTTCAACTCCTCTATAGTGTGCTTCTGCTTGAGCATAGGGGTAGCCGGTTCGAAGACGGTCGTATAGCCCATCTTGACGTATCGGTAGCCTATCGTGAAGGTCGAGGGTACGGTGTACCCCACACCGGACCTGAAGCCGGGTCTACGAGGCTCATAGTCTCCATAATGATCCTCCGGCCTAAGTGCTCTACCTGAGTTGACCTTGGAGCCGGCTATGTGGCTGTGTATATCGACCCCTCCGGGCATAACTACCATACCCGATGCGTCTATGACTTTGACGTCGCTTCCGCTGACATCCTCCACTATCTTCCCGTTTTCTATAGCTATGTCCATGACCTCCCCGTCTACACCGTTCAACGGGTCGTAGACGAAACCGTTCTTTATAAGGAGTTTAGCAACCATCTACACCAACCTCCTGAGTATAGACTTAAGAACATCGACATCTGACGGTATACCGGGTGGCGGCTCGACAACCTTTTTAAGCGTCAAGGGGACCCCGTCCATCCTATAGACGGTTCCAGACGCCTCGACGCCTACGTGAGCCACCGGTATGGCTATGTCAGCCGCCTTAACCGTGGGAGTTATGTGGGGGTCTAAGACGATGACTTTCACATCCTTAAGCTTCTCGAGTATGCTACGGGGTAGATGGCTGTATGGGTCGGCGCCTACGACGAACAATACGTCGCACTCCCCCCTAGCCATAACGTCCACCGCGGAGGTTTCACCCGGATTATACCTGGGATAACCCATCGAGAAGTCTACGCAGAACGGGTATCCGGTCTGCCACGTGAAAACCTCGTTGGCACCTGTGACGTTAAAATGCCCTCTCATAGGTATCATGACGAACTTCGTCTTCTTATTCAGGTCCCTCACCAAGGCTACGGCTGCCTCGATGTTACGCTCTCTACCGTAGCTCATAGTCAGCCCCAGCCCGAAGAACAGGGCTCCAAACCTAGCCTCGACCATCATATCGGCAAGCTTCTCAAGCATATCGACGGGGACACCTCCTACCTCGTCGACCTCCAAGTCGAAGCCGTTAACTAGGCTTCTTAAAGCCGTTAAAACCTCGAAGTCGCTGTTAGGCTGAACCTGCAGAAACAGGTCTGCGGCCCTAGCCGTGGGAGTCCTACGGATATCGACGACCACGACCTTCCTATGCCGCCTATCAGGCACGAACCGGCCTTTGGAGAGCGGGCCGTAACGCATCATATGCCTTGGATGAGCCTCAGCCGGGTTACAGCCCCAGTAGATTATGAGGTCAGCCCTATGTCTAACCTGGCCTAGGGTAGCAGACGGCATACCCATGTCTTGAAGCCCGAGTATCGTAGGACCGTGGCATACCACGGCTATGTTATCTATCAACCCGCCGAGCCTGTCGGCCATCTCTAAGCATAGCTTTATAGCCTCGCAGCTCGCGCAGCCGAACCCGTAGAAGACGGGATAAACCGATTCCTCGAGCATATCGGCGACCCTGCCGACGGCATCTTCTAAGCCCACTTCGACTTGCCCATCACCCATCTTGACCAGGGGGTTAAGCAACCTATGCTCGTTTATGCTCAGGAACTTACCCCTTCCTAAGGCACACGCGTTCTTTACGCTTACTATCCTATTCGCATCGACCTCGACCTCCAAGTCGTCGCAGCAGCATCCACAGAACGGACATACAACGTTCTCGATAACCGTCAAGCTAGACCACCTCCTTAAGAAGCCCATCCACCGGTTTGACCGGCTCCTCGACCGGTTCAACTTCAACCTCTAAGCCCTTAAAGCCGGGCATACCGGTTCCATGGGTTTCAGGGCTTGTCAAGGCGTTGACCCAGGGTCCGTAGGCTATGAATACTACACCTTTATGGGGAGCGTATCTGGATTTGGACGCTTTAACCACTATGCATCCGTGTTTCGACGTTATCTTAACGCTTCCGCCTTCCGAGACCCCGAGCTTCTCCATATCCTCTGGGTCTAGCTGACACGTAGCCGTCGCGTCCATGTAGCGGCTTGAGAACTTACCAGCCTCTTTCCCCAGACCCTGCCCGAGAGACCTACCGGAGACCAGTATCATCTTAAGCTTAGCCAACCACACCACCCAGGTTTCTCCGTATAGATTCGACAGGATCCCCTCATAGCGTTTACTATAGTTAAGAATTACCCTCGCCGCATAGGTCATTAGTAAGCCTTATCCCCCTATACAGCGTAATTAAAGATCTAGGTGTAGTGTTTGGCTAAGACATCTCGTATTCCTGGCTTCTACAAGCTCAGCCCCGAGGAGAGGCTACGTATCGTAGCCGATTTCGCGGGTCTAACCGATGAGGAGGTCGCCCTTCTTAAGAACACAGGAAGCCTAGAGCTTACCCTCGCGGATAGGATGATAGAGAACGTCATAGGGGTTATGCATATACCGCTGGGGGTAGCCGTGAATTTCCTGATAAACGGTAGAGATTATATGGTGCCTATGGCGATAGAGGAGCCGAGCGTCGTAGCGGCTGCGAGTAACGCGGCTAGGATAGCCAGGGTTAAGGGAGGGTTTCAGGCGTCGACGACCAAGCCGATTATGATAGGGCAGATCCAGCTCGTCAAGGTTCCAGACCCC
The DNA here is from genome assembly GCA_001593865.1 of Candidatus Bathyarchaeota archaeon B24. Taxonomy (GTDB): domain Archaea; phylum Thermoproteota; class CALKCG01; order B24; family B24; genus B24. Next base: position 50,490 of record LUCB01000012.1, on the reverse strand, counting down.
TACGGGGCGAGATACACTATACTAGCTCATAAGGACGAGATACTCGAGAAGGCTAACGAGCAAGACCCGATACTCGTCAAACTAGGTGGAGGCGCCAAAGACCTAGAGGTCAGGGTTATAGATACGGACGTAGGGCCGATGGTTATAACCCACCTCCTAGTCGATGTTAAAGACGCTATGGGGGCTAATGCGGTCAACACGATGGCCGAGGCCGTGGCGCCTATGATCGAGAAGCTCACGGGCGGTAAGGTGTATCTCCGTATAGTTTCCAACTTAGCCGTCTATAGGCTTGCGAGGGCTAGGGCCGTATTCGATAAAGAGGCTCTAGGCGGGGAAGAGGCTGTCGAGGGGATAATCTACGCGTACAACTTCGCGAAATCAGACCCCTTCAGATGCGCGACCCATAACAAGGGGATTATGAACGGTATAATAGCCGTCGCCCTAGCCACCGGAAACGACACGAGAGCTTTAGAGTCTGGGGCCCACGCCTACGCCGCTAGGACGGGGAAGTATCAGCCTCTGACCACTTGGGAGGTTAACGAAGACGGAGACCTAGTGGGCACGATAGAAATACCCTTGGCCGTCGGGATCATAGGCGGCGCGACTAGGTCTAATCCGCTCGCACGGGTATGCCTTAAGATATTGGGCGTTAAGACCGCTTCCGAACTCGCGGAGGTTATGGCTTCGGTCGGGTTAGCCCAGAACCTGGCGGCTTTAAGGGCTTTAGCCACGGAAGGTATTCAGAGGGGGCATATGAAGCTGCATGCTAGGAACATAGCCATAATGGCGGGGGCGACCGGTCGATTGATAGATGAGGTTGCTCGAAGAATGGTGGAAGAACGTAAGATAAGGATAGATAGGGCTAAGGAGATACTAGAAGAGCTTTTGAAGGAAAAGTAAACTCGATTTTCTTTAATAACGCTATATTTATTAGCGCATCCTCTATTTTGTTTATGGAGGATAACCGGTTTGTCCACGTGTAATACGTGCTACTCCTGCGGTAGAACCGTTGTTAAGACTTTCAGATGTCCGTATTGTGGCAGGTTCTTCTGTGAACGGTGCTTCTACAGGCACATGGCTTGGGAGCGTAGACATGAGTCGATCTCGGTGAGTAGCGACCTATGGAGGCTCCGTAGAAGAAGGAGAAGCTCCTAGTAATGAACACGCTTCTCGAAGCTAGAACTTTCAACTTAGATGTGAACATCACAAAGTCTATCTATTTTTGGAAAACTATTCAGAGGAAGATTTTTTCCGAAGGTTTCTTTAACACGTTTAACATGGAGGCTAGCGTGTTTAGGAAGAGTAAAGCCGCTACGCCTACTACCGTAGCCGCGTATTTTCCCCGTTCCCTCTCTTGCCTGACCATATTCATTTTTCGAAGCACGCTTAGATGGTGATAGAGCGCTCCATATCTATCTGAGAACGTCTTCTCAAGCTCAGATACATATTTTGAGACTCTCAATTCTCTTAGAAGAATTATTCTGGCAGGGTGGGCTAGGGCTAAAGCTAGGTTGGCTAAGTCTTCAGGAGGGGGGGTTATGGGGAATACCTGCGGTGCTGAAGCACCCTGTACTCACGTGAGGGGAATCCCTTTCCTTGGCTATTATTACGGACCATATGTCGTATCCCTCTACTGTAGGAGTCTTCTTCTGCATACGGAAAATCCTATCGAGCATTTCATCCTTGGTCGGTTGAAAGATAGAGAGCCGCGTTTTTTCTAAAAGTTTAATAAGGCTGGTGGTTATTAGGTTTCACGCTCGGAAGGGGATGGGGAAATGCCTAGGTATAGGACGACGGCTGAGATACTTAAGATAGTTAAGGACAAGGAGTTTATCCGAAAGACCTGAGGTTCGGCCTCGGGTCCGGAAGATATAGGAATTATAGCCCATGTAGACCACGGTAAGACTACTATGAGCGATTCCCTTCTAGCTGCCTGCGGCCTGTTATCGCCCTCGATGGCTGGGCAGGCCTTGGCGTTAGACTATATGGAGGAGGAGCAGAAGAGGCAGATGACGATAAAGGCGGCTAACATAAGTCTCTACTACGAGTATGAGAACAAGCCGTATGTGATCAACCTTATCGATACTCCAGGTCACATAGACTTCACGGGTAAGGTTACCCGGTCTCTCAGAGCGATAGACGGGGCCATAGTTGTGGTGGACGCGGTTGAAGGTGTCATGACCCAGACGGAGACCGTCACCAGACAGGCCCTAGAAGAGAGGGTGAGACCGGTTCTATACATAAACAAGATCGACCGGTTGATCAACGAGCTTAAGCTAAGCCCCCAAGGCGTCCAAGAAGTCATAGTTAGGATAATCAAGGACTTCAACCGTCTGATCGAGATGTATGCCGAGCCTGAATACAGGAAGGCTTGGAAGGTAAGCTTTTCAAACAACAACGTAGCCCTCGGCTCGGCTAAACATAGGTGGGGCTTCACCCTCAGGGTGGCTCAGGAGAAGGGTATAAAGTTCTCGGATGTCGTGGCGGCTTATAAGGAGGGAAACGTCGAGGAGCTTAGGAAAACCGTTCCGCTCCACGAGGCTATACTCGACATGGTCGTAGAGCATCTGCCGTCTCCACCCATAGCCCAGAAGTACAGGATACCTAAGATCTGGCATGGAGACCTATCTTCAGAGGTGGGTAAGGCGATGCTCGAATGCGACGACGATGGGCCTGTCGTCATGTGCATCTCGAACGTAACCGTCGACCCTCAAGCCGGTGTAGTAGCGACGGGGAGGTTGTTCTCAGGGGTCATAAACGCCGGAGACACCGTTCACCTCATAGGAGCTAGGGCGACCGGTAGGGTTCAGCAGGTATGCATCTATATGGGTCCGTATAGGGAGATCGTCGGCAGTCTACCGGCGGGTAACATACCGGCTTTACTGGGGCTCGATAAGGCTAGGGCTGGTGAAACGATAGCCTCTATCCCAGATGTGGTGCCTTTCGAAGCCGTTAGATACGTCACGGAGCCTGTCGTGACCATAGCCATAGAGCCGAAGTATAGTAGAGACTTGCCTAAGCTTGTCGACGTGCTGAACAAGCTGACTATAGAGGACCCCAACTTGGTGGCTAGGATAGACCAGGAAAGCGGTGAGTATCTCCTCTCGGGCATAGGTCAGGTTCACCTCGAGATCGCGTTGACGCTCATACAGAAGACGGGGTTAGAGATCATAACCTCGCCGCCGACCGTTATATACAGGGAGAGCATCAGAAAACCCGCAGGGCCTTTCATGGCTAAATCACCGAACAGACACAATAGGGTTTACATAAGCGTTGAACCCCTAGACCCGCAGATAGTGGAGCTTATAACCTCGGGTAAACTCAACGATACGATGGATAGGAGGAGCATAGCTAAACTCCTCAGAAGCTACGGGTGGCCTGCGGAGGAGGCTAGGAACGTCTATGGGATAGACCCTCATGGATGCATCTTCGTAGACCGTTCTAAGGGCGTCCAATATCTCAACGAGGTCCGAGATTACATGGTCTCAGGCTTCATATCAGCCATGGATGATGGGCCGCTTACGAGGGAATACGTCCGAGGCGTCAAGGTTAATCTGGAGAACGCTGAGCTACACTCAGACCCGGCTCATAGAGGCCCGGCTCAGATAATACCTATGGTTCGTAGAGCCATCTACGCGGGTCTACTCTCAGCGGATCCGATACTCCTAGAGCCGATAATGAAGCTTGTAGCCAGAGCCCCAGCCGAGATGGTCGGTGTCCTAACCAAGATACTGACGAGCAGAAGGGGACGCGTATTATCTATAGAGCAGAGAGAGTATGTGGTTCACGTCGAAGGGGAGATACCGGCCGCGGAGACGTTCGACCTAGCCGATGTGATAAGGTCCTCCACATCAGGCAAGGCTTTCTGGAGCCTACCGTTCTCCAGGTGGGCGCCGGTGCCATCGTCGCTAATGCCTAAGCTCATACGTGAGATAAGGCAGCGTAAAGGACTATCACCAGAGCCGCCTAGGCCAGAAGACTTCATGGACAGAGAGTAGTTAGAAGAGCCGTTCGAATATGCTTCTCTTTCTCAGGAATATTATTTTATCGCCAGCTTTAATCCGGTAGCCGAGTTTAGGTATTAAAACCTTGTCTCCGTTGGATTTTATTATCATTATCGGGTGGCGGTCGTTACTTCTCTCCATGACCTCGCATATGCTCATACCTACGTAAGGAGAGCTTTTATCGACCTCCTCCTCTAGAAGCTCAAGCTCACGGTGATACTTTATGAAAGTCGATAGGAAATCTACGCCCTTCACCATCTCCTCTATCTGAGCAGCCGCGGATTCTGACGGAATTATGTAATCCTTTAAACCCATCTTCTCGGCGACCTCTTTATACATAGAGCTTTCAACCCTTGCTATCACTTTTTTAACGCCCATATTTTTAGCGAGCACCGAGGACATCACGTTCACAGAGTCGCTGTTCGTCACGGCTACGAATACATCAGCCTTTCTGATACCGGCTTCTTCAAGAACCTTAGGATCCGTGGCTTCACCTTCTATAACGTCTACGCTAGGAAGCTCGCGAACTATATGTTCACAGACCCTAGGATCATGGTCTATTATGACGACAGACCATCCGTCCTCCATCAAAAGCTTGGCTAATGCAACCCCTGTTCCACCACCACCAGCGATCACGGCTCTCAACGATATCCCCTCAAACCCCTAGAGACACTCAAATATAAAGACTTTATTTAACAGTCCTCTCTAAAACTTGGAGAGCTATAAGAGAGCTAAAGGAGGGAGCGCGATGAAGGAGATGCATAGCCTATTCACTAGGCTTAGAATGCGGTTCAAGGGCTTCATGAGAAGACTGGGGATCTCGGCTAAACACGCTAACTACTTGGAGAAATGGGCGATTTTAAGCGTAGCCGTGGGTGTAATCGGAGGACTAGGGGGTGTGGTGTTCGACCTACTTTTAGAAGGGTGTAGACACCTGTTCTTAGACCAAGGGCTCGAGTTTTTAGGGTATCTAGGACCATGGAGACTTCCCTTGATCGTCGGGATAGGGGGTCTCATATCAGGGTTCATAGTAGCATCAACCGCTCCTGAGGCTAAGGGCCATGGAACAGACGCGGCTATAAAGGCCTTTCACAAGAGGTGGGGAAGTATAAGAGCGAGGATACCCGTAGTCAAGATCATAGCCTCAGCCATCACGATCGGCTCAGGCGGTAGCGCCGGTAGAGAGGGGCCTATAGCCCAGACTGGAGCCGGGTTCGGCTCGACGCTCGCTAGGCTTCTGAGGTTAAACGTTCGCGATAGGAAAACTTTACTCATAGCGGGTATAGCAGCCGGTATAGGAAGCGTGTTTAAGTCTCCGTTAGGAGGCTCCATCTTCGCGATCGAAGTATTATACAGAAGGGACTTTGAAGTCGAGGGATTCATACCGTCGGTTATAGCTTCGGTTTCAGGATATGCTGTTTCCATGATCTTCACGGGCGTGAAGAGGGCGTTCGAAGTTCCTCCCGTGACTCTGACGAACCCTCTTGAACTAATCCTATACGGCTTCCTAGGGCTTGTATGCGGAGTATCCGCGGTGATTTTCGTGAAGGTCTTCTATCTCACCGAACTGTTATTCGAGAGGCTTAAGGTTCCGGAGGCCGTTAAGCCGGCCATAGGAGGAGCCTTAACCGGGCTTATAGGGTTGATCGTTCCCGAGGTGCTCGGAGGAGGCTACGGGGTTATTCAAAGAGCCATCAACGGAGAGTTCACGACCGAAGAGCTTACGTTCCTAGGCATAGCCAAGATAGCCGCCACGAGTTTCACCGTAGCTTCTGGAGGAAGCGGAGGTGTATTCGCGCCCTCGGTCTTTGTAGGAGCGATGATCGGTGGGGCTTTGAATCTATTCTTGAAGACCTTGCCTTTAACGTTCATCGGACACATCGCGCCATATGTCTTGGTAGGTATGGCTTCGTTCTTCGCAGCGGCCTCTAAAGCACCGTTAGCCTCCGTAATACTCGTCGTGGAGATGAGCGGAGGGTATCAGCTTTTAGCACCATCCCTCATCGCATGCACCATAGCCTACATAATAAGCGGAGACGTAACCATCTACGGTAGCCAGCTGGAGAGGAGATGACAGGGTTCAAGTGAAGTCTGAATGCTTAGTCATCATGTCCACCTCTGTTATACCCTCTCTTTTCGCCAGAAGATATATGGAGCCCTCGAGGAAGAAGAGCGTCCTGAGCTCGAAAAGCGACTCAAGCGGGTTCCTCGGGAGGTAGCTACTTCTAAGCCCCTTAAGCTTATAGATAACCCTACCGGGTATGATTATTATCGAGTCGCTGTTCTCCGCTAGAGGACTATCCACGTAGGAGGTTATCGCGACGACCCTAGCGCCTTTAGCCTTAGCCTTCTCGGCCATCAAAGCGGGTAGATGCCCTCCTGAGCCGGAGATTATCAGAACCGTATCCCGGGAGCCGACGGCTACGCTACCTTTATCCTTCCAGAAGTAGCATTCACGGTCTTCACCAGGCTTACAGCAGTGCCTCAGTCTAGTCACGAAGAAGGAGCCTACTATGCCTGAGAACCCCTCGCCTACGACGACGGTTTTACCTGTCCACGGGTTCAGACGGCTTCTAGGCCTAGGTAAGGCTTGATATAAAGTCTGAAAGTCTCCCTGAGACGGCTTGTAACCCTTCAACCCAGCCAAGATCTTCTGAAACCACCCTTCGACAGAGCCTCCTAGGAAGGACCCTATGAAGCTCAACGAGAATAGGAGCGTCCTGAGTTCGTATAAAGTACCCATCGGCGTCAACGGGGCGTACACCACACCCTCTATCTGTCTAGCGTAGTAGTCTTCGGCATGGTAGTCCAGCGTCTTTTTACCAGGTATCTCTATAACCAAATTCGAGATCTTCGCCAGGGGGCTTTCAGGGTCTGATGTCAATGCGACGACTTTAGCGTTCGCCTCATGCGCTATCTTCGCGGTTTCCAGCGTGTAGGTCGTCACACCGCTTCCTGAAAACGCCACGAGCACGTCAGATTCCCTTATCACATAAGGGATTTCTTCAGGACCGTAGACCTGCTCGAAGCCGAGGTTTCTTAGGAACCTAGAGAAAACCTCTGCGTTTTCACCCGACCTACCTACGCCTACGCACAGGATCCTCCTCGAGCTTTTTAGAAAGCCTTTGAGAAGCTTAACTTTCTCAGAGTTTGGAAGCTTAAACCCCTCTACCAGTGAAACCAGTCGTTCATATGTGTACGGCATCTGGTCGTATTCTTCAGCGTCTATCCGACACACCTCCCCTCACTTTAAAGTTACCAGGATGCTGTTTAAGAACTTTCCACAATTACCAGACTACTCATTTAAGCAGCGGTATCCCAGAGTTGTATGTTTACGGGTAGATACTCGACACCTCCGCTTAATCGAGGGAGCCCCCGCTCCATTTTCAGAGAGAAGAGAACAGGCGATGGCTTCATTAAGGGAGAAACATTTACTAGGTTACACGCAAGTTTTCTTTAGGTCTCTATGAACTATGGACGTAGGATCAAGATGGTTAAAGAGAGGTTATCGAAGGAGAACGTGGATGTCTTCATGCTGACGGAGCCTAAGAATGTCAGGTACCTCACAGGCTTCGAGGGGGGTGTCCTATTCGTATTCCCAGATTCCGAGCCTACACTTCTAGTCCCCATGTTAAGCCTCGAAGATGCAGAGGATGAAGCCCAGGGAGTCCAAATCGAGCCGCTGCAGATAGGTGAGCCGTTCAGAAAGGGGATAGCAAAGGTTCTGAGAGATGCTGGAGCTTCGACCGTGTTCTACGACGGGCTTTCCATACCTGATTACAAAAGCCTGGAGTCAGAAGGGTTCAAGCTTAAAGACGGCTCCAACTACTTGTCGACGCTTAGGAGGACTAAAGACCCTGAAGAGATAAGGCTTATAAGAGAAGCTTCAAGGCTGACTAGAGAGCTTATGGAGCTTCTCGTCGAACATGCTAAACCCGGTGTGACGGAGTGCGGCTTAGCTAAGATGGCGGACGCATTCCTTAGGGACCGGGGATTGGAGTATGCGTTCCCGATCATAGTGGTTTCGGGACCTAAAACCTCTAGGCCCCATGGTAAACCGTCGCTTAGGAAGATTTTGGAAGGAGAGCCGGTGACCATAGACGCCGGTGTATGTTATATGGGCTATTGCGCCGATATGACTAGGAGCTTCACGGTCGGTAGAAACCCAGAGTATGAAAAGGTTGTAGAAGACGTACGGAAGGCTCAAGAGAAGGCTTTAGAGATTGTTAGGGCGGGTGTGCTTTGTAGGGATGTCGATAAGGCGGCTAGGGAATTTCTCGACGCTAGAGGATATAGGGGGCTTTTCATCCACGGTCTCGGCCACGGTGTAGGTTTGGATGTACATGAGCCTCCGGGGCTTAATCCGTCAAGTGACGAGAAGCTCATGGAGGGGGACGTAATCACCATAGAACCAGGGGTCTACATCAGGAGAAAATATGGATGTCGGATAGAGGATACGGTCCTAGTCCTTAAAGACGGGTTTGAACCGCTTACACGGGTCTGACCGAAAGCCCCGACCTCAACAGTTTTGGTTAAACCTTGAATTCAGCGCCCTTCTGTAGGCTACATCCGCAGCTTCGATCCCTGGGCATGCGTTTCAACACGTCTTTTAACGTATCAAGGATTACCCCTCTCTTTTCAGATGCGACCTCCGAGACCTCTTTCGAGGTTATGCGGCTCTGTAGTCCGGCGGCCATGTTAGATATGAGACATAGGGATGCATAGCAAATGCCAAGCTCTCTAGCCAAGGAAGCCTCAGGGCAACCTGTCATACCGACTATGTCTCCCCCTAGGATTCTGAACATCCTGATCTCCGCGGGGGTTTCAAACCTAGGCCCCTCCGTGCATACGTATACGGCTCTGTCCCAGACCCTCCCGGAGAGTTTACTCGCAGACTCTATGAGAAGCCTCCTAAGCTCCCTGCAGTATGGCTCCGTGAAGTCTATATGGACGACCGGTGCGGAGTCGTAGAACGTGTAGGCTCGGCTCTTCGTGAAGTCTATAAGGTCGTGGGGAACCGCTAGGTCTCCTGGCCTCATGACGGGGTTTATGGCCCCGACCGTGTTGACCGCCAACACCCTCTCGGCCCCGAGCTTCTTCAAAGCCCATAGGTTAGCCCTATAGTCGACTTTGTGGGGGGGCTTCTCATGCCTAGGACCATGCCTAGGAAGCACCAGAACGTCGAGGCTTTCCAAGGAGACGCGGTAGACAGTAGTCGCAGAGCCGAAAGGCGTATCGACCCGATAGACCTCTAGGGGCTTTACAGCATCTTCGAAGCCCGAACCCAGTATAACGGCTCTCCACAGACCAGCCATATCGAATTAATCCCTCCAGGTTTTAGCCAGCTTCTCCCTTAGCCTATGGGCTATGAGGGATGAGGCCGCTATCATCGTTATCGCGAGCAATATCCATAGTAGGAAACCCATAACTTCTGGGCTTGTTATCGACTGGGGAGGTTCTCTGAGTATGGGGGTAGACTGGATAACCGTCTCTATTATCATGAAGACGGATATCAAGCCTACTATATCTATCAGAAGCCTCAGGTTTCTATGTATGTAATCGAACAACGCTCTCCCTGCTAACATGACCGACAATCCCATGAGGAAGAAGCTTGAGACGCCCTCGATAAAACTCGCGATTATCACGTTAGAGTATTTCATAAACATCTGGAAGTCTGTAAGGCTTCCTAAGGGCACGTTCTCCGCTACCGATGAAAAGCCCTGGGATATCCCTAGGCCGCATATTATTATACCGGCTACGTAGCCGAAGACCCTTATCAATATCGACGGTCTGGAAGCCACCTCCGAGAAAACGTAGCTTATGGATTTGTCTATCTCGAATCCCTTGACGAATAGAGTCAACCCGGTGATTATCAAAACCGCCGCGGTGGTATATGGGAGTAGCGGGATCTCGGGATAGAAGAGCGTTAGAACGTAGAGTATCGAGAGGAACAGGACTATTATGCCGGGTAATCCAAGCGTCCATTTGGTATACCTCGGGTCTTGGAGAAGCATACTCAGGTACCTGGTGATTATGTACCAGCTGGTCTCGAGGGATTGGCTGTGTTTAACGGCGAAACGCCTCACGGAGATTATCGGGACCTGCGACTGTATTATCGGGAAGACCTGCTGGTCCGTGTAGCCGTCTGAGACGAGTATAGCTGCATCTGCCGGGTAAACCTCTAAAACCTGTCTCAACCCCTCAGAGATCCTCCTATCGGCTTCGATATCATCCTCCCTAGAGCCTGTTAAAACCACGACTTCGTAAACGTTCTCCTCATCCTTGGCCTGTAGGTTCTCCATTATACGCACGGCCTCGAACATCGTGTTAGCATCGGCCTCCTCAGGGTCGGTCATTATCAGCTTCAGACCCGCCTCGAGGACGTTCTCCTTACCGATGACAGGGGACTTTATCCCCGTTTTAACCCCTAAGTCGTCGTCTCTATCGACACATATCACAAGAAACCTCATAGGTCGCTCGTCGGGTTTAGGCATCTAGATCACCCCCATATCCTCAGCCTCAGCTATGGCCTTAAGCTCCTCGACCGTAACTTTACCGCCGTTCCTCAGCTTGTCTAACGCCCTCCTAGCCAGCTCGGCTAAAACCGCCTTGGCTTTTTCCTCAGCCATCTTCCGCTCCTCAAGCTCCATCTGCTTAAGCTCTTCGATTATAACTTTCTCCTCGGCCCTTAACGTCTTAGCTTCGTTAAGCTTCTCGACCAATGCATGATGGAAACCGTCGGCTCTCTCCCTAACCGCCTTATACCGCTCCTCGAGCTCGGTTATGGCCTGTCTAACCCTATCCCTTTCATCTTTCAACTCATCGATCCTACTTTTAATCGAGTTTATCCTGAGCTTAATGGCTTCTCGAACCGCCCGGAGACGCATCAGGTCTTGTTTAAGCTCTCTGATCTTCTCATGGGCTTTAACCTCGACCTGGAGTTCAGCTATCTCACTCGCTATTCTACGCTCCATCTCTAGATCCGTAGGCGACGTCTGAAGCACCCACTCAAGCTCCTCCATACGGTTCTTAAGCTTCCTAAGCGGTGTTTTCGGCTTAGCAACCTTCTCCATCTTGAGGCGCGCCCGTTGGATGAGGTCCCTGACCTCCTTAAGCCTGGCATATTCCTCTTTGAGCTTATCTCTTAGGCTAGATATTTCCGAGCGGAGACGCCTGTAACCTGTCCTTAAGGCCTTGAGCTCCTCGACTATCCGTCTAGCATCCTCGTTGAGTTCATCACGTTTCTTTCTGAGCCTCCTAATCTCTTCTAGGAGATTCCTACGTCTAGCAGACACCTCTCTAAGCTTCGACACTAAGATACCACGCCGGTTCTCCAATTTAGACATCTATCTAACGAAAAATTGTGGTGGAGGATCTGACTTAAACCTTCGGGTCTAATGCCCAGGTGTCGGTGTAGACGTGTCTGGGGTAGGTATCGTAGGGAGCTCTGGAAGCTTCTCCTTAAGCCTCTGCTCGGCCACAGCGGAGGCCTCTTCGAGAATCTTCTTAGCCTCCTCGCTGGCGGCTTCCATGTCGACGACCATACCGGTTGCTTCACCGACTTCGACGACCATCTTACCGATCTCATCGCTTATGACCCCGATCTCGTAGCTGACTTCAGGTATGACCCCGGCTAGGTCTTTCTGAACCGCTTTAAGTATACGGGCCACGGGGATTATCGCGGCGGCCGTTTCACCCAACTGGTGAACAGTTTCAAGCCTGAGTATAGCTTTCTCAAGAGCAAGCTGAGCCCCTAAAACTATCTTAGACATTTTACGTGCTTCGGCGCATTCGTTCGCGTAGAGCGCCGCCCTGGCAGAGTCCCCTTTCATCTGAGCGTTCACACATTTCTCGAAGAGCTCCTTCTCGTGTCTACTCATCCGCATAGCTGCTCCTTCGACCCTAGAATACTGTACTTTAAGCCTGTGTATAGCCATGGTAAGCCTCTTCTTCAGAGGGGTTCTTTGAAATATCCTCCCACCTTTCTCCCATTTTTTCATGGACGTAGGAAACACCTCATGAACTAGGAGGGTTGAAACGTCTTTAATGGATTGTTTAAAGAAAGCTGTGGAATAGCCGCTTTAGAGGGCAAGGAGTTTAACGGTCTAAGGGTATTTTTAGACTAAAACTCTAGTAAAAGATGATACCTATGTATCATTTTATGTATCACTAGGATTTATTTTTAAGAAGCCTCTCCGTCTAAAAATCCCGGTGAAGAATACATGGGAAAAATAATAACCCTGCTTACAGACTTCGGATTGTCAGACCCATACCCAGCCGCCATGAAGGCCGTGATATTGAGGATAAACCCTGAAGCTGTGATAGTCGACATAACTCACTCCATAGATAAGTTTAACGTCAGGATGGGGGCTTTCATACTGGCCCATATTGTAGAGTATTTTCCAGAAGGAAGCATACACGTAGGGGTGGTCGACCCAGGTGTCGGAACCGCTAGAAGACCCCTGATAGTGGAGTGTGATAGGGGTCTCCTCGTAGGACCAGACAACGGTCTTCTGATACCTGCGGCGAGGAGACTCGGCCTGAGACGGGTATACAGAATCTTAGAGGATAAAGTGCGTATAGGGTGGGTTTCGCATACCTTTCACGGTAGAGACCTGTTTGCCCCCGCCGCCGCTAGACTCTCTATAGGAGAGAGGGCTGAGCATCTCGGGGAGCCTTCTCTAAGCTACGTCGAGCTCAGCTTTCCTAAACCTAGGCTCAAAGGAGAATGTATCTACGGGGAAGTCCTCTACGTCGACGGGTTCGGAAACGTGGTCACAAATATAGACGAGAAACTGCTTAAAACGTTAAGCATCGGTAGAGGTAGCCGTCTTCTCGTGGAGACAGGCTCGAAGAGGTTTGAGGTTAGGCTTGTGGAAGCCTATGGAGAAGTCGACCCAGGCACCCCGTTGGCTATAGTCGATAGCTTCCGCATGCTCGAGCTAGCCGTTAACATGGGTAGTGGTAGCAGATTTTTCGGGCTTAAACCAGGGGATAGGTTCGCCGTTAAGGTGGTCTAGCCGATAGAACCCAGCAGGGTAGGTCTCCGTGTTTAACAGGCTTTTCGAACTCTATCTCGAAACCGTTTGATAAGAGGGCTTCACGCATCGTCCCGACTCTATGGGTTATGGTTACAAGACGCTTCTCCAGAAGCCTAACCATCGATGATGCTAGACCATCGTAAAGCTTCCTCAAAGCCCTGGGCGACGAAGACCTCAGCCCGTAAGGCGGGTTTACTATGGCGAAGTCGAAGCTTCTGTCGAATATTCTCCTAAGCCTCGTAGCATCCCCGACTAGAAACTTGATCACCTTATCTACACCGGCGGCTTTGGAGTTTTGAACAGCGCCAGCTACGTGTTTAGGGCTTATGTCTAGACCCCATATGTCAAGCGTGGAACCCTCTGAGCAAAGCCCCTCAGCTGAAAAAGCTTCGAGATACACCTGAAAGACCTTAAGGTTTGATATGGCTAGGGGTTTTCTCCTAAATTTAGCCGGTGGGATGTTTAAACCTTTTAAAGCAGCCTCTATCGGGATCGTGCCGCCTCCGCACATGGGGTCTATCAGACTATCGCTTGGTTTCCAGTTTGAGGCTATTATCATGGCGGAGGCTATACAGGGGTTTAACGCAGCGGGGTGGTCGTAGACCCGGTAGCCACGTTTATGCAGAGCCCAGTCTCCCGTCGTGTCTATGCCTACTATCAACTCGTTTTTGACCTGGTAAACCCTCACGATCACGTCAGGCTCATCTAGGTTAACCTTTAACCTAACACCTTTAGAAGACAGGTAGCTGTCTATGACCGCTCTCCCGGCTTCACGGGCTATGTCCATAGACGTATACGGATGAGAGCCTATCCTGGAGGCCCTTACCGCGAAGCTCTGTCCGCTAGATATCCAACGACCGAACTCTAAACCTCTGACGCGTCTATAGACCTCTTCAAGACCCTCCACCTCGCATCTGAGGAGGATAACTACGATCCTCTCGAGACATCTTGACCTATAGTTCAGCTCAACGACCTCCGGCTCGGGGCATGCGAAGAATATCCTACCTCGGAGACCCCGGACTTCCTGAACTTTAACATTGAACCATCTAAGCTCTCTACAAGCCTCCTCTTCGAACCCAGGCGGTAGGGTGGCCATAACGTTGAGCATTGTTTACATCGAAGGAGATAGAAGTAGGCTACGGGCTAATATCCTTTTCACGACTGGCTGTCACAAACTATAAATCCGTCGGCTCGGGGTATTCTCCTAGCCCCTATGGATTGGGTTAGAGGCTTTCTAAAGATAATAGGAGTTTACAGGGTCTATAAGTGGTGGCTTAGACGGGAGGTTAAGAAAGGTGCTATACCTGGTCACGTCGGGATAATACTCGATGGGAACAGAAGATGGGCTTCTAAACGCGGGTATCCCCCATGGCTTGGACACAGGTTTGGGGCTGAAAAAGTCGAGGACGTTTTAAAATGGTGCCTAGACCTAGGTGTAAAAACGATAACCCTGTACGCGTTTTCGACCGAAAACTTCAGGAGACCTAGACGAGAGGTCGAGGAGCTTTTCAGGCTTTTCGAGGAGAAGCTAAAGCAGCTCCTCGATAACCCAGATATCCACGAGCACAGGGTCAGGATTAAGATTCTTGGCGCCCTTGAGCTCCTGCCTGAAAGCGTTAGGAAAACCGCCGAGGAGGTTGAGGATAAGACTTCGCATTATGGAGAGAGGTGGCTCAACATAGCCTTAGCCTACGGCGGTAGGAGGGAGATAATCGACGCCGTTAGGAGCATAGCCAAGCTTATAGCTGAGGAACGTCTTAAACCTGAGGATATAAACGAGGAGCTCTTTCAGAAACACCTTTACACAGCCCATCTCCCGAATCCTGAGCCTGACCTGATAATAAGGACGAGCGGTGAGGAGAGGCTTAGCGGGTTCCTGCTATGGCAGAGCGCCTACAGTGAGCTTTGCTTTTTAGATGTCTATTGGCCTGAATTCCGTGAGATAGACCTTCTCAGGGCTATAAGAACGTATCAGAGGCGGCGGAGAAGGTTCGGAGCCTGACGAGGAGGCCGAATACTTAAACTTTACACCTGAGACTATTTTTAGCGGTGTATCTAAGTGGGTAAACTCTATGGCGAGCTTCTTAACCTGATAGAGATGATCGGGGATAAAAAGCTCAGACAGCTCGTCAAAGACTTTATGGAAAACCCTGAGTTTGAGCTTTCAGGAACCAGGGTTAAGCCTCCTCAGCTTGAAGAGGGGTGGGGGTCTAGGGGATACCACCATTCCTACAAGGGAGGCCTCCTAGACCATACGGTTGCATGTGCTAAGCTGGGTCTGGCGTTATGCCGTATAGTTAAGGAGGTCTACGGCTGCGATGTCGACGAGGATGTGGTTTTAGCATCTACGCTACTCCACGACATATATAAAACGGTGGTCTATGAGGAGGGGTCTCCGTCAGGGTTTAGCGAGATAGGTGAGAGGATAGACCACCACACGCTGGTTGTTTCAGAGCTGATCAGGAGGGGGTTTCCGATGGATGTGATCCACGGCGTTTTAGCCATTCATGGACGCTATGGACCCTTCAGCCCCAAAACCCTAGAGGCTCTCATAGCCCATCTAGCGGATAAAATAGACTCGACCCTATGCGACGAGGTTTTGAGGGCTGCTAAAAGCCTCGTTAAGGCTGCCACCGGAGCGGAGCCTGAGACTCTAACGGCTAAGGAGGCGTTTGATATCGTGCTTACCAAGCAGAAGGGGGGATGGGAGGCTCTTAAAAGAGAGAAGTTGTGAAAAACAAAGAAGAGTTAGGATTTTTTGGAAAATATAAGATCAGTTAACCCGACATTTTGGTAAAAACAAGAAAACCCTTATAAAATAGGGGATAAATACATTATTTACAGATTATGAGTATGCTGATCACGAAGTTTAAAAGCCATAGGAAAGCGTTAAGCCCGGTAGTAGCGACTTTGCTACTCATCGTTTTAGCCGTAGCTGCTACGGCGATCCTGTGGACTTGGGTTTCAAATATGATAAGTGGAGCCACCGGGTCTGAGGAGCTTATGGTCGAGAAGGCCGTACTGGCTACGAGCACGAAGATAAAGATTCAGATAAGGAACATAGGCACTGTGACGGCGGAGATAGCTGAGGTAACGGTGGAAAAGACCGATGCCTTTTGCTCTTGGAAAGGTTCCAAGTCCGTGAAAGCCGGTGAAGTCGTGGTCATAGACGTGACATCAGAGGGCGAGTTTTCAAGAGGAGACATAATCACGATAACCGTAACAACCAAGAACGGTAACGAGTTTATAGCTAAGCTGTCGCTACAGTAGGTTCGAAGCCTCTCACCTCGAGAGGTTTAACGTTTATATAGCTCTAGGTTTCCCATATCTCCTGGTTGCCGGTCATAGGGCGTGGGTTCGACCCGTACCCATTTCGAACACGGAAGTCAAACCACGCCACGTCTCCCTCTCCCCCTAGTGGGAGACCCTAGGAGGGGTGGGGGATGCCGGCAACCGTACTATTCTCTGAAGATTTATATTTGGAAGGGCTTCACATGTTTAGTTTAGAGCCGGGGTTGGGTGTTACGCTTCAGCAGGTCTCAGGCGCCGGTACGCAAGGAGACATACTCGGGCTGGTCTTTCAAGCCATATTCATAGCCCTGTTTCTCTTCAGCATACTTTACGGTCAAAAGTTTCAGATCTGGGTTATGCTTAGGAACGTCGAGATAGGTTTACATAAGATCAAGAGGATGAGGGATGAGGCTAGGCAGACGATCATCGAGACCATTAAGGTGCTTTCCAACAAACCTGGTCTTGAGGCTGAGGTCGACAGATTACTCGAATATTTCTGGATAGAGCCTACTTCTCTAGACCCGTTTGGTATAGTGGGTAAGATCGAGCACATCCTCGACACGAGGGAGGAGAGACTTAGATGGGAGATCAAGAGCCTTGTACCTGGCGTAGATGATGCTCGACTTAGAAATCTCGAGGGACTTCTTGAAGCCGGCAGTTCTTTAGACCGGATATATAGGGTAATCAGACACTACTACCTGCTGGGTAAGAAGACTATGAGCCTCTTCGTGATCTACCAGGCCGACGCCATCCTGCCTATGGTTCTTCAAGAGGCAAAGGCTCTGTCGGCTGCGGTCAAGGCGTTCAGGGACGGTCAACCGATAGGAGACGGGGCAGGAAGTCTTGTGGCGGCTAGGTTTATGTACGGTGCCGAGAAGAGGGTCATAGCCGAAGACACGGTTATGGCCGAGGTTGAAGTGGATAATAGGAGGCTTATAGTCGTCAAAGCACTCGGGCCGGGTGGTAACGTAGGCAAACCGGGTGAGGCGGTCGAGAAGATCCTGGGTAGCAGAGGCGATGTGACAGCTGTCATAATGGTCGATGCTGCGTTAAAGCTTGAGGGTGAAAAAGTCGGCGAGGTTGCTGAGGGTGTGGGCGCGGCTATAGGGGGTATAGGTGTCGAAAAGTTTAAGATCGAGGAGGTTGCCAAAAGGTTTCGCGTTCCTCTCTACGCGGTCGCCATCAAAGAGTCTCTATACGACGCGATATCTCCTATGAGACGCGAGATCTATGCGGGCGTCGAGAAGGCTGTCGAACGGGTTAGACGCCTTATAAGGGAGAAGACGAAGATAGGTGACACTATTCTGCTGGCGGGGATAGGTAACACCCTGGGGATCGGCCAGTAAGAGGATGGCGACCATGCCCACCAGACGAAGCCTCGCGATGCTGGTTGCTACGGCGATAATAACGGCGCTTATGGTTTTAAGCATAGGTTTTCTCGTCCAGGCTTATAGCGCATACCTCGGAGGTGAGAGAGAAGCCGCCCTTTACTATCTCATGGTAGGTTTAATGGGGCTTGCTTTGTCCGGGTACACCCTAGCT
The DNA here is from genome assembly GCA_001593865.1 of Candidatus Bathyarchaeota archaeon B24. Classification (GTDB taxonomy): domain Archaea; phylum Thermoproteota; class CALKCG01; order B24; family B24; genus B24. The sequence goes on along the minus strand of LUCB01000012.1, from coordinate 32,612 downwards.
CAGACGGTTTTAAGAAGACCGAAAACGCCCAAATCCAAAGAATATAAGGTTCACACGGTTATGCACTGTCTTAGATGCGGGTTTAGAGACCTCAGGCCTTTCAGAAGGGGGGACTATGTGCTAGGTCCTGGAGATAACTGCCCTAGGTGTCTGACACCTATGGTGATACTCGCGATATATAGAGAGGGAGAGTAGGCTATTCTAAGAACCCTGTGAGCTCTATGCAGCCATCCTCCGTGACGAGTATCGACTCCTCGGCTTGGGATACCAGGCCTCCTGAAGCCTCTTTTAGAACCCTATAGCCTCTCACCATCTTAAGCTTCTTCACGGTCTCCCAAGCCTCTACGAGCTTAGGTTTCAAACCCATTTTCCTAAACCAACGCTCTGTGAAGGGTAGGCCTCTGAACTTAAACCACAGCTTTTTCAGAAGCATATCCGCGTATCGGTCTCGAACCCTCTTATAGGATATGCAACGGTAGATCGTCGGAGCACCTGCTTCCACTACGAGACCCCTAGCCTCCGACGTCGTCATGAAGGGTTCGACCGCATAAACCCTATGGGGTTTAAACTTTCCACCATAGGACGGCACATTGGGTATCGAAAGCCCTGCATGCAGATTATACCTAGCCACCTCATGGCCAGACAGGTTCCTTATAGGCTTCAAGCCGTAAGATTTAGCCGTTTCAAGCACAACCCTACCGACCTCTGAAACGTTAACCCCAGGTCCGACTGTCTTCAAAGCCCTTCTCAAAGCCTCCTCGGCGGCCTCCTTAAGAAACGTAAGCCTATCGTCCAAGACAACCGTCACGGCCGTGTCGACCGGATATCCATCGACCTGAACCCCCAGGTCCACCTTAACAACCGAGCCCTCAGGGATCTCAAGCGTATCGCCGGGTTTAGCCGTGTAATGCGCAGCCACATCATTGATGCACACGTTACAGGGGAAGGCCGGCTCACCACCCATACGTCTTATGTAATCCTCTACCCGTTCACAGAGCTCGAACACGCTGACACCGCTCTCCACGAGGCTTGCAGCGAACCTCCTTGCCCCACGGGCTATCTCACCGGCTTTGAGAAACCCTTCGAACCCCTTTAAGGTCAGGGCGCATCTACCTCTCTTGATCAAAGAGGTATAGGGCTAATAAAACCTTGCTGGAGAGAGGCCCCCATGATCCGAGGGGTCTTGGAGAATCTTTTGTAGAAATCCAAACCCGCTTCTCATAGCCAGGTGCAGCCTGATGGGTGAGCCGTAGCTTTCCTTTTATGGAGCCGAGCCTAGGCTCTTAGACTCTTCTGGAAACACCTCTTTCCCGGAAATTTTTTCTTTATAAATGGATGAACATTTTTATACGTTAACGAGTAGTTTTTGTCAGCTAAGGGAATAGATATGTTCGAGAAAGAGGGGATGGAGTTGGCGGCTATATGTAAACAAACTGACCCACCGGTATCAGATACCTGTCTCCAGCGAAACTGCCCTTTATATTAACAATAAACGCTATCGCACGGGAGTTGTCTAAAGAGGGGTTTTTCGATTATTTTAACCCCTCTTACTAGGCCGTGGATAGGAAAACCAGAGTTTCTATGGTACAGTCACCTCTCTAGGCCATGGTGTTCTAAGGTACTCCTCGACTATCCTGCAGGGGACTGAGAGGACGAAGTGCCATCCGCTTAAGTTTCTACCGAATAAGCCCTTCCTCGTCAGCTCTATCCGGTCTTCATAGAATTTGAGGTGGCCCATAAGTCTCTGCATGGTCAATGCTCGGCTGAACCCTGTTCTTCGCGTAAACTCCCTGAACTTTTCACCAAACTCCCTTTCGAAGTCTTCGAATTCTAGCTTTAAGGCGCTGAGCCTCTCAGCTATCCACCTTATCCCACGTTCTTCTTTCGAAACCGGTCTGATACCTGCTATCGGAAGCATACCTCTGGCTATGCTCTTAACATACTCCCTAACAGAGCAGGTATTCACGTATTCGCATCTACCTGGGAAGCCCATAGCTCCAGCCCCGAAAGCCAGAAGAGGCCCCACCATTTCCCTCTCGACAGTGCTGTACTCCCACGGCGACCTGCTGAAAGAGTAGTATCTAACAGGCTTGTATCCATGATCGTCGAGCCTATCGACCGCTGAGTAGTACATCTGCTTAAACTCCCTCATGCTCGGCTGCTCTGGAACCCTTCCCCGCCGCATGAGGCTATACATCGGCCTGTACGGGACTATGAGGAGCGGGTAGGTGGTTATCTGGCTCGGTTTGTACTCGGCGGCGAGCTCCAAATCCTCAACCCAGCTTTCGACTGTCTGCCTAGGTATCATATACATCATGTCTAGGTTAACGTTCTCAAAACCCGCCTTCTCGACGTTCTCGATCGCGTCTATAGAGTCTTCCACGCTATGTCTTCTACCAAGCGTACGGAGGTTTTCTCTGAAGAAGGACTGGACACCTATGCTAAGCTCGTTAACACCTGCCTCCCTAAGCTTGAACACCTTATCCTCAGTTAGGTCTTCAGGATTAGCCTCGATCCCGAACGATAAGCCTTTACAAAGGTCGAACCACTCGCCTAAAGCTTCTAAAACCCTCTTATAGAACACGGGGTCTGGAAGGCTTGGTGTACCTCCTCCCACATGGATATCTGTGATCCTTAGCTCAAGGTCCTTGAGAAGCCTCCCATACATCCCTACCTCCTCGATAAGGGAGTTGCAGTAACTTTCCATTAGACTGGGCTTCTGAATATACCTCACATAGGGGCAGGCGGGGCAGAGCCCGGTACAGAAGGGGAAATGTATGTAGACGCTAATATCCCTACCGACGAAACCGCTTCTTACCAGGTCTCTAGCAGCCTCTTGCCCCTCCCTCCTAAACGTCGCCTTGAAAGCTCTCTCAGCAAAGAAGCCTCGAACACCGAAAGCGTTCTTATCGAGTATCATAGTAACACTATAAACACTAAAAATAATACTCACTAATTTAATTAACGTCGACTCTATGTCTTTACTGAACTCGTCGGGACTGAGAAAGCTCTAAAGCCATAGAACGAGAGATATAGATGCATTGAAGGGGCAGGTAGAGGATGAAATGTTGAAGAACTATAAGCTCCCCAGCCTCTCCTACAGGGAAAACTTTCTTAGAGCTGTTGAGTTTAGGAATCCGGAGTTTATACCGTGTAGAATCTACGTGTCATGGCCGGTATGGAATATTTATAGAGATGAGCTTGAGGAACTTGCTTCAAATCACCCGCTAATTTTCAGAGGCTTCAAACCCGGCTCTATCACGTACAAGGGCGAGCCTAGGGTTCTAAGGTCGGGTAAAACCCTCATAGATCCCTTCGGATGCGTCTGGGCTTTTCCGATAGAAGGATTGCAGGGGCAGGTCGTTAAACATCCGTTGGAGGATTGGAGCAGGTTAAAGGAGTTCAAGCTACCGGACCCTGAGAAAGGCGTTCCTGTCGAAGGTGGCGGCCTCACTCCTTGGAGCCGAGTCTACGAGGAGTTAGAGAGAGCTAAGGACGCCGGCGAACCTGTGATAGGCAGTATGCCCCATGGGTTCTTCTTCCAGAGACTATACTACCTCAGGGGGTTCACCAATCTTATGAGGGACTTTATACGCAAACCTGCTCAGATATATGAGCTAGTGGATATGCTAACCGAGTACAACTTAGCCCTGGTCGAGAGGTTTCTACGGTTTAAAGGCTTAGATATCCTATCGTTCGGCGACGACCTAGGTTTACAGGATAGAATGCCTATAAGCCCCCTAGCGTTTAGGGAGTTCATATACCCGGGCTACCGGAGGATATTCCAAAGAGTTAGGGCGGCTGGAGTCCACGTATACCTTCACAGCGACGGTCATGTGATGGAGGTTGTGGAGCAGCTTATGGAAGCCGGCGTGGATATTCTGAACATCCAGGATCTGGTTAACGGCGTCGAATCTATAGCCGATGTTTGCAAAGGTAGAGTTTGCATAGACTTGGACATCGATAGGCAGCGTATAATGCCTTTCGGAACTCCTAACGAGGTGAGAGGTCACATAGAGCGCGTGGTTAAGACCTTGAGCCTGAGAAAGGGAGGCCTCATGCTTATAGCAGGCATATACCCGCCGACACCCTTCGAAAACATAAAGGCGCTGGTCGAAGCGATGGAAAACAATATGTGGCTTCGCTAGGCGCTTAAAGAAACCGATAAACCTCCCCTTGACGGCCGCGACTGTTTAAATACTTTCACTTGGGTCTCTCTTCTACGGGGTGCATAAGCGTAAAATAGAGCCATGTAAAAACCCCTGGAAATAGGCTTATTTCAGAGAAAGATGGGCCCGCCGGGATTCGAACCCGGGACCTCCGGCTCCGCAGGCCGACGCGCTATCCAGCTACGCCACGGGCCCCCTCTACTATTTGGAGCCGAACCCTCTATTAACGGTTTCCAGCTTTATGCCGTGAGGCTTAACTTCCAGAAAAGATAGCCGTCAGGATGAGGGTTAAGAGTATTCTCTCCATACATATCCGCATCTCTTACACTTGAAGAACTGGGTGGGGGCTTCGTCTGCGCTTCTGGTCTGGATTATCCACCAATACGCCTCCCCGTATCCGCATTTTGGACACTCTACCTGTGTGGTGGGTAACGTGGATATCTCGCTCTCCTCACCCGTCAGAACCGTTAATGCTTCCCTACGGGTTTCAGGAGAGACCTCGTATTTGGCTTGTAGAACCTTGGTCTTCCTAAACTCCTCGTGACCACACTTAGGGCAGATGAGCTTTACACCGCCCTCAACCCGCTTAACCCTCATCCTAGTTCCGCATTTAGGACAGAAGTCCAAGAGACCCCTCATCTAAGATGGATATCACCTAGACTTAAACATTTCTTCTAGAGCATTCCTGAGTTTTAAGGCCACTTTCAGGGCTTCAGGCTCCGGAAACGTCTTAGAAGCTACCTTTAAAACCCTAGACGCCACCTGCTCCTCTATGCCGTAGGCTTCAAAGCTTCCGTCCGGGTTTAGAAGTATGACAGGTATGCCTGTCTCGTTCCAAAGTCTCCTGCAGTCGAACCCGTCCTCAGCTCTGCAGACGACCACCCTGAGCTGGGGGTAATGCCTACTCCTCCTTATCAAACCGGGGAGACCGTAGGCTTCGACGTCGTCTCCTCTGAAGTAGAGGACGCCATCCATGAAAAGCCCTCCCCTGTAGACGACGCCTAGAACGTCCCGTCTCCTTCCGATATGAACTTTCGTCAGACCGAGGACCCGGATCTCTCTTTTAACAGTCCTCACCCTCATGGCCCTTCAACGCCTCCATAACCGTCTTCAGGAGGTCCGTGAACGCATCGACCGGGCTGTCCACGTTCTCTGCGAGGATCTCTACACAGGAGTCGGTCGTCACGAGTCTCCTAAGCCATGCATAGGCTATCAAGGCTTCCGCGTAGTCTCCCATAGTTTTCCTGTCAACCCTTCTAGGTAGAAGCTCGCGGAACTTAGACCTTCTAACGGCCTCGGCTAAGGCTCTGTTCCCTACTTTCAAACCCATAGGTCTACCGTATTTTCTCGTAGCGGCGAGGCTATAGAGGAAGTTTACCAAAGAGTCTCCGAACCCGGCTAAACCTCTGTCTCTGAGAAGCTCTTCGACCCTCAACGACGACCGTTCCTAGGATCTTGTTTCCCACCGTTTAAGGGCTTCGAGAAAAACGTTCTCAAGCTCCCCTAAACGGTCTTTCAAGGCTTCAACACCCGTTTTCAGAACGTCTCTCAGGTCGTTTTCAGGTGTAACCCTGAGGGTAAACGTCGCCTTAGATATCAAGGGATGCGGGACATTATAGCCTACGAACTCGACCCTCGGGTCGTTCACGAAGATATCCTGTAAGGCGCCTAGAAACGTGTACCCCTCACCCTCGACCTCGAGCTTAACCTCCCTATCGGTAAACCTTAAGACACGGAGCTTCAAATCAACCACCTCAACCTGACCGAGCCGTAATCCCTCGTGGTCTTACGCCTCTCCGTATTACCGCATACCGGGCATCTAAGCTCTCTTCTACTCCTGACGAGGGGGGTTCCGCATAGGGAGCATACCGCGTAGACGACGCCGAAACCTGGACCCTGCGTCCTTAAATGGTATACGCCGTTCTTAAACGTTAAGACCTCGCATCTGACTATGTCGCCTGGCTTGAAAAGCTCTCTGAGGGATCGAACCCTACTCGTGGATGAGGCCCTGATGTGTATCAGACCGGTTAAGCAGTCGCTTAGAAGCCTATTCCCGACGGATACTATCATCACGGACGCCAGCTTATCCGACAGCGACGACACGACCGCGTAGACGATGTCTTTAGGCCTCGGGAGGAGAGGCTCCTTAACGGGTTTCACCACGGCTAGGTGGTTCTTCACGTCCCTCTCCACCATACCGGCTAGGGAAGACCTCACCACCCCGTCGGACTCGTAGGTTCCAAACCCAGGCTCATACTCCTCTATGACCCCTATCTTATCGCCCGGGGTTACAAACTCCCCGTCTTTAGACCTAGACAAGCTCAAACCACCTCGATCCTATAGACGTAAACCTCAAACCTGTAAACCCTCTTTTCATGGAACGGGAAAACCCTAGGTATCGTCATCATAGCCTTAAACACGGCAGATATTGAACCACCATGATCCTCTACAAACCTCCTAATAAACCCATCAGTCTCGCTCTTGTGAATCGTGTAGACGACCCTACCCATCTCCATAGCCCTTTCCAGGAAAACTCTATCTGCGCCTCTCAACCTCGTTCCAAACGGAGGGTTCTGTAGGACTGTGTGGCATGAGCTCTGGAACACAGCGATATCGCATAGAACCCAGTCGACCCTATCCGAGACACCGGCTTCATACGCGTTAAGCTTAGCTACATCTAGGGCAACTCGGTCGATGTCTAAGCCAACCACGTAGTCAGCTCCGAGGAGAGCCGCCCCTATAGCCAGCCTACCGGTTCCGCATCCCAGGTCGAAGACTACTTTACCCGCTATGTCGTCGTACTTGTAGGCGGCTAGGGTTAGGATCTTCACAGCCAGGTCGGCCGGTATGGTATACTGCTCGAGAAGTATGCTAGGCGATGGGTGACCGCGAAGCCTACTCAACGCGATTTCGAGGTGTCTACGTTTGAGACGGCTCACCGATATATTCCTCCCAGCTCATCAGCCCTAAAGCCACAAGCAACTCGGCCGGGCTTAGTACGGGCTTACTCAGTCTTTCAGAATCTTCCAGCGAAAGCCTGGGGCACGCCGTGTTCACGAACACATCTATCCAAGTATAGGCCTCGAGCATAGACGCGTCTAAGTAGTTGAAACCCAGAAGATAGGCCTCTTTACCCAAGCCCTCTATGAGGTTTTTCAACCCCTCGGCCTGCCTGAGCCGGAACTGTCCAGGCTCCAAGCCGACCAATACGCCGAACACCCTACCGTTCCTAGCCTCGACTATAGACGCGTATCTACGCCTTAGATACCTACGCTTTAAGGCATCCATATCTCTCAAGGAGCATGTTAGCGGGTTTAAAGCCATCACAGGCTTATCGGTGAGTAGGGATAGACCGAGGGGATGGAATAGGCCTCCGCCTATGAAGAGGAAACCCTCCACCCGGTTTTCGACCTCTAGGGGTGAGGTGTAGTTGCATCCTAAGACCTGGCCGGCATACTTCACGCCGCTGCCACGTCCTATGAACACATTCAAACCCCACTCTTCAAGAGTCTTACGAGCCTCCTCTAGGTACCCGATGAACTGGATGCTGGAGAACAGGCCTAGGCTATGGAACCTTAGGAGGGTTTCCTTGAACTTTTCGAGGCATCTATCCGTTCGAACCGTATACTGAGCGTCCAAGTACACTACGGGTATACGGCTCGAGGGAACCATGGGGCTGTGACCTACGTGGACTATCAGGTCTACGTTCAGCATCTCGGCTTCTCTGATGGCTAAGTTGCATGCACCATAGCACGGGTTACCTGAGAGGAAAACGGTTACACCCAGCTTTCTAAGCCTATCGACCATGGGTTTAAGATGAGGCCTTAAGCCCTCCGGGGCTTGAACGAGGACGCGTTTAAAACCCTTGGATAAAACCTCGTTTAGAACCTTATCCTCATCAAGCCTGAAGATCCTGAACACACCTCCAAAGCCTTAAAGATGGGACGCTAAGCCTCCTTAGCGACCGGAAATATCATTATCCTAGTCGGCGTAGGTATCTTACTAGCGCCTCTCCTTAAAGCCTCCTTAGCAAGCTCCAGGTTCTCCTTGTTCACCCGGACGAACAGGATGTTCTGACCCCTCCTAACCCTAGCGGCCAGACCTACGGGTCTACCGAAGGCCATCTTCATACCCTTCGAAAGCCTATCCGCACCGGCACCTGTCATCATCTTATGCTCCCTGAGAATGTGATGCGGGTACACGTTTATCTTGAAGAAATAGCTCTGCCTACCCAACCTCCTCTCGAGGAGCTTGTTAACCGCCATCCTAGCGGCCTCTAAGGCGTTATGCCTTATCTGAGCGTCTTCGAGGGCTATAAGCCTAGCCTCATATTCGAACTCGCCCTTAGGGTTCCCCATCTCGAACAGCACTATCCTAGGATGCGGAGAACCGCCGATATACTCCTTCCTAGTATAAGCCATGCCCGAGATTCTCCTGTAGTTCCTAGCCCTCAAAGCCCTTCACCACCACACCTAACATCCGAGCCATATTTAAACGTTAAACATCTCCTCTTCCTCGAAGGATCGCATCCGCGATCTCTAGAAACACCTCAGGAGGAGCCCGGTAAACCCTAACTCCTAAATCGCATCGTAGGGGAGCGTCGGGTAAAACCCTCCTGACGAAGTTTCTCAACGTCTTATTCCTAAGGCTGAAGGCTTGGTCGACCACGAGCCTCAGAGCCTTAAGCCTCCGAGGCTCTAAGGCGTCAGACCTGCGTATAAGCCGGATGAGAACGCTTCTCACCCTGCTCTCTGGGTAGAAGACGCTTGGAGAAAGACGCTCTAGAACCTCGACTCGGTAGTTTAGAGCCGTCAAGACTGTTAGACGGCCGTAGCTCGGGCTACCCGGCTTGGCGTATAGTTTACGTGAAAACTCGTCCTGGAGCGTTAAAACCACGACCCTGGGGGAGAGCTCGATGAGCTTGAGCATCATGGGGGTCGATATAGCATATGGAGGGTTTGAGACGACTTTGTCGAAGCCTTCAACCCTAAGCCTCAGGAAATCCCCCTCTAAAACCCTCACATTTGAGCCCTCTGGAAACCTAGACCTCAGATACTCGGCAAGCCCACGGTCCAGTTCGACCGCATACACAAGCTTAGCCCTCTCCGCCAACAGCCTGGTTAGAAAACCTAGACCGGCACCTACCTCCAACACCACGTCATCGCCTGAGACATAGGCATAGTCGACCATCCTGGATAGGATACGCTCGTCGACCATGAAGTGCTGGCCTAGAAGCTTCTTAGGCGTCAAAACCCCGGCTCTTATAAGATTCCTCACGACATCCCTAAGCGACATATCTACGGTTCCAGAAAACCTAACACCGTCCGAGCATTTTAACCCGACGCCGCCGCACGGCCGTCATAGAAGTCGTCAACCCTTAACGAAGAGCCTGTATTTCGGCCTTTCCTCCATAAGCTCCTCCAGGACCCGCTTGGCTATGAGCTTCACAGGGTCCGGGATCCCTGTTCTGGATTTTATGTCCTTGAACGATTCGAACGGCCGTACGCTACGTTCCCTGAGGATCGTGAACATATACTTTTTACCTATACCGGGTATAAGCTCTAGGGCGTGCATCCTAGGGCTTACGGGCTGAGACTTGTTGAAAAATTCGACGAACCTCTCCTCGTTGGCCGTGATTATCCTCTCGATTACATCCGGAAGCTCGGCCTGAGCAGGGCCGGTTAGCTCGTAGTAGCTCAGACGTCCGACTACGAAGGCTACTTTACTCTCAGGGCTTCTGCCTAGGAAAATCCTCTCACCTATCGATACGGATACGTCACGCTTGAGAACCGCCTCCAGGAGCGTGAAATACTTATCGCCTATGAGCTCCACAGCCCTACCGGCTAGCTGAGCCGGTCTAGGAACCCTCCTAGTCGGCCTAGGGAGAATGTCTAGAACATAGCCGTACTCCTCGTAAAACCTATGATAGCCTCTCAACAGCTTACACCCCTAGAACTCAGACTGTTTAAACGATTCAGGACTCTACGTCTTTAACCCTATACTCGTCGAGCAACTTCAGTATTTCGTTAAGCTGGCTAGTCGTTATAAGCCTACCCCTCAACCCCACGAAGAAAACCCTTAGCTCCTCGATGCTTTCAGGCATAGTGTTAACTATCTGAACAGCCCTATCACGTTCCAGACCGAACTTCTCGATAAGCTTATCCACGAGCTCAGCCGCTTTAGACGGGTCTACCTTAGCCACTTTACGCGCATAATCTAGAACCCTAGATTGAAGAGGGTTAGGCTCCTCTAAACCTTTAAGCAACTCATACGCTTCAGCTATCGTTATATCCGTCTCTCTAATCTTCCGGATAGACGTGCATATCACCTCTCAAGAAGGGGGGAGAACCTCTTTCACTGGGCGAGAGGTTTGAGGTGTTCAGGCCTGGCGATAACTATCTTATCTTTACCCCCAACACCGACCTTCAAGACGTACGCTCTACCCCTCCTCTCTACGACGACTCCCACCTTACCGTGAAACCTCTTATGAGGCATACCCTTATGGATAGAGGGGTTTATGTCTATAACGACTCTTTCGCCCACCTGGTAAGTCCTGAGTATAGGGGTTACCTTAAGAGGATTCTCACCTCTCCTCAAACGCAACAGCTTTCTAGTCCTACTTCTATAACCCTTCGAGTGCGGCGTTTCAAAACGCCCCCCTAACGTTTATCTCAACTATTTCCAAAAAATTCATCTCACTTTTAAGGATTTCCTTGAGAGAAGGCTTAACTCTAGGCCCTCCAGATAGGAAATCCTTGACTAAGAAGCCTACACGATATTTAAGTCTAAGCCGGTAAACGTCTCCGCCGACCCTTTCGACGTCTAGAAGCTCGACCGTCTCCTCTCTGAAGACGTTCGAGGGCTTATCGAGCTGCATGACCGTTAGCTTCATAGGCCCCATAAATCTAAGCGCCTTTTCGGCTTTGACCAAGACCTTAGCCTCCTCGACGCCTTTGAAAGACCGTAGCTTAGCGACGTCAGACCTTGAAGCCCAGCTTAAACGTCTGACCTCCATCAACCCCGACGCCCTACTGTTTATCTCCGAGGCCAGCTCGTCTAGGTCCACGAACCGCTTCCTAGGGTGTTTAAACCTGACCACGAAAGGCCTACCGTCGCCGAGGATCAAGGTCCTCTTAGAGTCCCTGAAGGGGATTATGAAACGGTAATCCACCGCCTCGAAAGCCTTCATCAAAGGTCTAACTATGAGTGTTTCGACCGTTTCGCCTCCCACCCTCTCGAGGTCCTTGGATACCACCGGCACCTCAGGGCTGAGCTTCAAGAAGAAGCCCTTCACGTATATAGGCGCGGGGTTTACTTCGACCATCATCCTATAGGGGTCTACGACCACCGTGACGTCAGGCTTTCTCATGTCGACCTTAGCCTTAAGAATCGAAGACAGCTTCTTACCCAGAACCCTGCTGAGCTCCTCCCTGAGGCTTTCACCATAAGGAAGCGCTACTACGCTTCTAACCTCGTCCTCCTTTTCGCAGACCTCTGACGGCAACTTCACGCCTACGAGTATGCTTTTAAACTCGTAGCCCGTGAGCGCGTCTAGAACCATGCTCACCACCTCTTCAACCTTATCGAAAACGCCGCCGCAGATGTAGCAGGGCTTAGACGCGTAGTCGAGCTTGAACCCCAACGCCTTAACGGCGTCGTCGAACTCTTTTAGACCCATGTTGGAGGCTAACAGCCTAACGTCTTCAGGAACCGCCTTCTCGTCGAGAACCCTCCTATGAAGCTCGAAGGCTATCGTGTATTTTAAAGCCAACCCCCTAGTCGAGTTATCCATGCCGTGTAGGAGAAGGGCAAACTGCCTACCAAGGCAGTTATGGCAGAGACGGTATCTTCTTAGAAGCTCGAGGACCTTATCCAATATCAACCTTAGGCACCTTGAAACCTGTCCTTCTACCGGCCCTTAGCAGAGACCTTCTACCCCTCATAGCCTTTAGGAGCTTAACGGTGCGCTCGTAGTATTTGATAAGCTCCTTAACATCCCTCTCTGAGACCCCGGCTCCACGGGCGATCCTACGAACCCTGGAAGCGTTCAAAACCTTGGGGTTAACCCTCTCCTCCTCAGTCATCGACTCTATTATGGCCTTCCACCTATCCATCTTATCCTCAGCCTCCTCCAGAAGCTCATCCGAGAGACCATAGGAGAACCCTGGAAGATGGCTTATAATCGACTTCAAGGGGCCTAGCTTTCTCAGGCTCTCCATCTGCTTGTAGAGGTCTTTAAGCGTGAACCGCCCCATCAGAACGCTCCTAGCCTCTTTCTCGGAGACCTTAAGCTCGGCACGTTTAAACTTCTCCAAAAGACCCTCGATGTCTCCGAACCCCAAGAGCCTGGCTACGAACCTCCTGGGGTTGAAGACCTCTAGGTCGTCGAGCTTTTCACCGACGCCTATAAACTTCACAGGAGCCCCTGTAGCCGCCACAGCCGATAACGCGCCTCCTCCACGGGCTGAGCCGTCCATTTTCGTGACTATTATAGACCCCACTCCGACGGCTTCATGGAAAGCCTTAGCCTGACTATACGCTTGCTGCCCTATCGTAGCGTCGACCGTCAGAATGACCTCGTCCGGCTTTATAACCTCGTAGAGTTCTTTGACCTCCTTCATGAGGGACTCCTCGTCTTTATGCCTCCCAGCCGTGTCGATTATGACTAGGTCTCGCTTAGACCTCCTAAACAGCTCTAATCCATCCAAAACTATCTTCACGGGATCCTTCCCGTCGGGCTCGCCGTAAACGGGTACTCCAGCCTTATCGCCAAGTTGTTTAAGCTGTTGATACGCCCCAGGCCTGTAGACATCCGCGCATATCAGGCCGGTTCTGAACCCTCTTCGCTGGTAGAATGAGGCCAGTTTACACGCCGTCGTCGTCTTGCCTGAACCCTGTAGGCCTACGAGCATGTATACGTTCATCTTACCCAGCTTAGGGACAGGGCTTGAGACATTCTCCCCTCCGAGAAGCTTAACCACCTCGTCGTACACGACTTTGACTATATGCTCCCGTCTGGTCACACCTGGAGGAGGCTTCTCGTTCAAAGCCCTATCCTCGACCCTCTTAGCCAGGTCTATTACAAGGTCTACTTGGACATCGGCTTGAAGCAGAGCCCTAACAAGGTCGTTTACCAGACCTTTCACGAGCTCCTTATCGACCCTAGATGCTTTGAAAACCTTGGCTAACGTGCTTCTGAGAGACTTTCCTAAACCTTCAAGACTCAAGGCTTCTTAAACTAACATAGTATGCTCTAAAGATAAACCTTTGCAACCATAGGATTCGTCTATGGAGAAAAGCGTAAACTTTAAGCCCCCAGCCACGCAGTTAGAAGCAGCGGCCGTGATGATTCAAAGTTACGGTGAGCAACGTCTGTGAACGAAAGGCATTTGGCTGAGCCGCTACCTCGATTCAGCGAGTTTCAGCTGTCAAAAGCTTATATCGTATTCTGGCCAATCATTTTTAACTATGAGCTTCAAGATTACGATAATCGGCGGTGGAAGCAGCACCTTCACACCCCAGCTGATGAGGCTTTTCATAGGGTCCGAGGTTCTGCAGGATAGCACGATATGCTTGATGGACGTGGACGAGCATAGGCTCGACGTGATGGCTAGGCTTTCCAAGAAGCTTGTGGAGAAAACGGGGGCATCCCTAAAAGTCGAGGCGACGACCGATAGGAGGGAGTCTCTCACAGACGCGGATTTCGTGATAACCGCCATAGCCGTCGGAGGAGTGGATGCCTGGGAGAAGGACATAGAGATCCCCGCTAAATACGGCATCTACATGCCCGTGTGCGACTCCATCGGCCCCGGAGGTATAATGAGGGCGTTCCGTCACATACCCGTGTTGGTCGAGATGGCGAAGGAGCTTGAAGAAGTCTCGCCTAAGGCTTGGGTTTTCAACTACACGAACCCTGTGACCGCGAACTGCATGGCTATGATCAAGAACTCGAACGTCAACGTCGTGGGTCTTTGCACATGCTCCTCTATACCGGCCAACCCCGGTTATCTAGCTAGGTGGGTCGGGGTAGACCCTAGCGAGATCATAACCCCCGCCCCGGCCGCAGGTTTAAACCACTGCGCGGCCATACTTCGCCTGAGGCTTAGAGACGGTAGAGACGCGTTTCCGCTTATAAGGAAGAACGTCTCAAACCCCGTCATAAGGCTGTTCCTAGACGAGTATAACGTATTACCCTACTGTTGGGGGCATTGGACGGAGTTCTTCCCCTTCCTATGCAAGCTTGAGGAGGAGTACAGAGGGAGGCTTCAAGGGCTTAGGATGAACTTCGGGATAAGGGTTCACGATATGAAGGAGAGTGCGAAGAGGTTTGCCAAGTGGGAGAAGATCGTTAGGGACATGGCGGCTGGTGTGAGAGATATAAGCTTGGACGTACTACCAAGCGGAGAGGCCGTGTTGGTCGTCGACATAATCGAGGCGCTCGTCGAGAACCGCAACGAGGTTTACGTGGTGAACACTTTGAACAGAGGGGCTATTGAGAACCTCCCCTACGACGCCGTCGTCGAGGTCTCATCGACCGTAGGCGGTTACGGGGTCACACCTCTCCACGTGGGGAAGCTTCCAGGACCCTTAGCGGCCGTCTTGAGCAACCATGTGGAGGCTCAGAAGCTCACGGTCGAAGCCGCGCTGACAGGTGATAAGGACATAGCGTTCCAAGCCCTACTGCAAGACCCTCAGGTAGCCGCCAAGCTCAAACCCGACCAAGTCAAGATGCTTCTCGAAGAACTGCTTAACGCCCACGCCGACTATCTGCCACGCTTCTTCAAAAAGTAGCGATACGGCCGAAGAGCGACGGTTAGATACGCTTCAATTTTTCCAAACTCACGATACTTAGAGGGTTATAGGAGCGTTCTACCGAGAGACTTATATGCTATATCACTAATGATATCGTTAGTGATATATGGCTAGACGAGAAAGAGACTGGATGAGACGCTCGGTCGGTATCCCTAGGGGGTTTCTACGCTACGGCGTCCTGAAGCTTTTAAGCCTTAGACCGATGTCCGGGTCTGAGCTTATGGAAAGCATAGAGAAGCGGACCGGCTGGAGACCTAGCCCAGGCTCGATATACCCGTTACTGGCGAGGCTACGGGAAGACGGCTTCATAGAAGAGGTAGAACCGGAGGAGAGGGACCTTAGGCGTTTCGTTCTAACCAAGAAGGGAGAAGAACTGCTTAAGGAGTATGAGAGGAGAAAGGTGTTAATGAGGAAGTTCCACTCGATAAGGAGGATGTGGCTGAAGATCCTTATGGGTATGAATGAAGACCTATACCGGTCGAGCGTACGGCTTTTCGAGTCTATAGAGAGGATAACTCCCTATCTTCGAGAGGAGAACGCGGATGAGGTTTCTGAGAAGGTGTGTTCGATCCTAGCTAAGGCGGCTGAGGACCTCGAGAGGCTGCGTAAAAGCCTGGAGGCGAACAGGGGGTGAGACCGGTGGATTACGCTATAGAAACCATAGACCTTGTGAAGAGATATCCTACGAGCGCTAAGAAGCTGAGGGGGGCGCCCTTCCACTTCCACCGCGGACGTGTCCCCTCCTTCACGTCGATCCTCCGGCTGATCAAAGGCGAGAAGGGGCCTTTCATAGAGGCCCTCCGCGGGGTTAACCTCAAGGTTAAAAGGGGTGAGGTTTTCGGGGTACTCGGTCCCAACGGAGCCGGGAAGACCACGTTGATCAAGATCCTTTGCACGCTCGTCCTGCCTGACGGTGGTGAAGCTTACGTCGCAGGCTACGACGTCGTTAAAGAGAGCAAGCAGGTTCTCAAAAACGTTCAGGCGGTCTTACCTGGGAGCAGAGGTTTTAGCTGGAGGCTGACAGGCCGGCAGAACCTTGAATTTTACGCTTTATTGTACGGGCTTAGGGATGAGGAGGCGAAGAAGAGGATAAACTATCTCCTAGAATTCACCGGGTTGGAGGATAGGGCAGACGACATGTACCAGCAGTATTCTACCGGGATGCAGCGTAAGCTCTTGCTTTGTAGGGCTCTTCTTAGGGATACGCCTATACTCCTCTTCGACGAGCCTACCGTGGGTTTAGACCCGGCCTCGGCCGCCGAATTCCGTGGATTACTACGTGAGATGGCGCGGAAGGAGGGGAAAACGATCTTTCTCAGCACCCATAACCTGTACGAGGCGCAGGAGATGTGTGACCGTATAGCGATCATCGACCGTGGAAAGATAACTGCATGCGATACCCCTGACAACATCAGGTACATGCTTTTCGACGAGAGAATCGTCCGCATAGCGTTCATCGACGCCGTCTTTAACAGCAAATATGAGAAGATGATAGATGAGATCCAGGAGATATACGGTGTCCACGGGGTCACCCCAGACATCTCGCCCGGCGGAGACTTTAGGGGTTTATCGGTTCGTGTGGATAAGAATATGGACCTTTCAAGCATACTAGGGGTTATAATGAGGAACGGTTTGAAGATCAAGACGATAAACACGTTAGAGCCGACGTTGGAAGACGCGTTCATAGCGATCACGAGGAAAAACCCGTGGCGGCCAGGTAGGCCCGGGGGTGGTGTGAGGTGGAGATCCCGATAGCGTTGAAGCAGATCCTCGCTTTTACCAAGCGGGACTTCTACAGCTGGTCGACCTACAAGACTGCGGCGATAACCCAGCTTATCAACATATTCATAGGGGTCTTCGCGTGGGGTGTGAACGCTACCTACGTGCAGAGACCGGTGCAAGAGATGTATGGCAGCGATTACGTCTCCTTCCTGATCGTAGGGATCTGCATAGGTAACCTCATAATGCCCCTCGTCTACGGTGTGGAAAGGCAGCTTAACCCTTGGACCCTCGAGACGATCCTCATGACAGGTGTGAGCACCCCCGTCTTCGTCATCGGTAACGTAAGCTGGAGGTATATACTTTCGATCATCTCGTTCATCCCCTACATCTTCGTAGGTATCTACTTGTTCGGTGCTAGGTTGAACATGAACCCGGTAGCCACGGTAATAGCGTTCGCGATCTCCACCTTCATACTCCTAGGGCTGGCTATGATCTCCACAGGCTTGAGGATCGTGACGAAGTCGACAGACCCGGTTACATGGCTGATAAACGTCCTCCAGAACCTCTTCTCGGGGATAGCGTTCCCCGTCGTCTACCTGGACACGATATTCTTCCCAGGGGTCTCGATGGTCTCCTGGTTCCTCCCGCAGACTTGGGTCTACCATCTCTGCAGGCTCGCCATGCTCACCAACCCCTCGCTCCTCGACCCAAGCGTTCAGATGGATTTCCTCAAAGGAGCCGTGTTCGCAGTCATACTTTTCCCGCTAGGCTATAAGATATTTCAATGGGGTGTGACGAGGGCTAAACGCGAGGGAACCCTAGGCTGGTACTAACCGGTCTCCCGGAAACGTTTAAATCGTGGGCTCACATAGTTGATGCATCGATGAACAGCGGCGGAATGATTTACAAGTGCTTCAGGTGCGGAGCCCTAGTTCCCTACGAGAGGCTTAGGATAAGCCCAGACCTCAAATGCCCTAAATGCGGGTTTAAGATTCTCATGAAGGTCCGCTCACCTGTCGTCAAGAAGGTTAAAGCCATCTAGTGCCCTAGTCTAACGTCTCAGCCCCCGCCTCTACGACCCCTCCTTAAGACCTTCTAGAGACCTATCTTTCAGGACAGAGGATGTGAGAGATTCGAGAGAAATATATATCACCGTTACGTGTTGATAGGTTTCGGTGAACGGTGGTTTCATGGATGTCAGGGAGGATAAGTACGAGAAGATCGTGAAGCTTGCTAAGCGGAGAGGCTTCTTCTGGGAGGCGTTCGAGATCTACGGCGGCGTCAGCGGGTTCCTAGACTTCGGACCGCTCGGCGTCCTGCTTAAACGCAGGATAATAGACCTTTGGGTCGACTGGTTCGTTAAACGCGAGGGTTTCGTAGAGGTCGAGACGCCTTTGATAAACCCAGAGGTGGTGTTCGAGGCATCGGGGCATCTAGAGAGCTTCAGAGAACCCGCCTTCAAGTGTTTGAAATGCGGGAGGAGGTTTAGGGCTGACCATCTGATAGAGGAGAAGCTCGGCCTCGACAGCGTCGAGGTCGAAAAGATGGGTCTAAAAGAGCTCTACGACTTGGTTTTGGATAAGGGTTTGAAGTGTCCTGAATGCGGAGGCGAGCTGGGTGAGCCGTACTACTTCACGACGATGTTCAAGACCTTCATAGGTCCCTACGCGGAGGACGTGGGCTACGGTAGACCTGAAGCCGCTCAGGGGATGTTCCTCGCCTTCAGAAGGGTTTTGGACCTTAAGCGGGGCAAGCTACCCTTCGCCATAGCCCAGGTAGGTAAGGTTCTGAGGAACGAGATCTCGCCTAGACAGGGGCCTATAAGGCTTAGGGAGTTCACGATCATGGAGCTGGAGCTGTTCATAGACCCTGAAGACGTTGAGTGTCCAAAGATCAGCGAGGTGGAGGATGAGGTTCTTAGGATAGTTCCGGGCGACGTCAGGGCTAAGGGCGGTGAGGAGCCTTTAGAGCTTACGGTCAGGGAGAGCCTCGATAGAGGGGTCGTGGATATGGAGTGGCTCGCATACTTCATGGCTAGGGCTAAGCAGTTCATCAGGGAGCTCGGGGTCCCAGAGGAGAGTCAGAGGTTTATCGAGAAGCTTCCCTGGGAGAGGGCACACTACTCGTCTCAGGGGTTTGACCAGGAGATCCTCTTGGAGAGGTGGGGATGGGTCGAGGTGTCGGGGCACAACTATAGGACAGACTACGACCTTAGGAGGCATATGGAGCATAGTGGCGTCGATATGACTGTCTACAAGCCCCTGGAGAAGCCCATAATGGTCGAGAAGACCCAGGTTAAACCCGTCTACGAGGCTTTAAGGAGGGACTTCGGAGACGAGATGGGTGAGGTCCTTAAGCTCATCAAAAGCGTTAAGCCTGAGGTTCTAGCCGAAAACTTGGCTGAGAAGGGCTTCGTCAGGCTTGGGGATTTCACGGTTAAACCTGAGCACGTGAGGGTCGAGAAGATAACCGTCGAGGAGAAGGGTAAGAGGTTCATACCCCACGTCGTCGAGCCGAGCTTCGGGTTGGAGAGGGTTGTCTACTCGGCTTTGGAGTACGCCTATACGGAACGCGAGGGCAGGGTCGTCATGAGCTTCCCCGTCTCCATAGCGCCGATTCAGGTGGCCGTGTACCCGCTCGTGACTAAGGACGGGCTTCCGGAGAAGGCTTGGAGCGTCTACAGGAGGCTTCTAGACGAGGGGTTTGAGGTTTATTGGGACGACTCTGGTTCCATAGGGAGGCGATACGTCAGGTCGGATGAGATGGGGATACCTCTTGCTTTAACCGTAGACTACCAGACCCTAAAGGACGACACGGTTACGCTGAGGGATAGGGATAGCTGGAGACAGGTTAGAACCCCTCTTGCGGGTATAGAGGATAGGCTTAGGATATTCTTTAAAGGGAGAATATCGTTCGAAGAACTTGGTGAGCCTGTTTGAAAACACACGTAGCGACCGCCACCCTTGCAGGAGACAGGTTGATAGTCTGGGACCCCGCAGAGGGGTCTAGGCTTTATAGGCTCGGGTTCTACGGTAAACCGGTCGGCATAAGTAAGCCTAAGACGGCGGACTTCGACAAGCCCCTCATACTCGACCTACTCGAAGGGTTTTACCTCTACGAGAAGGGGATCATAACAGTCGTAGACCAGGTTACGGGTCAAGAAGCTTCCAGAGAGGAGCTTCTGAAACGCTGCCGAGAAGCCATAGACGGCTTCGACGAGAAATACCTGGTGTACAAGGACCTGAGGGATAAGGGCTATGTCGTGACCCCTGGGATAAAGTTCGGCTCAGACTTCGCCGTCTACAAGAAGGGGCCGGGGATAGACCACGCCCCCTACATAATTCAAGTCAAGGTTTTGAAAGACAGTATAAGCGCCACCGAGATAGTCAGGTCCGGTAGATTGGCGACCACCGTGAGGAAGAGGTTCGTCGTAGCGATACCGAGACCTGAAGAGAACAGGGTTATCTACCTTCTATTCAACTGGTTCAAAGCATAGCGGCATCTCTAATTTTATTACAAGGGAAGTTTTTTAACATCCGTAACGGTTTAACATAATCAGATGGCTAGGTCTATGGGGTTCAGATGGCTGAATAAGGCCGAGGAGAATCTGAAACTAGCTAAACTGGCTTTAGAGCACGGGTTTTATGCTTTAAGCTGCTTTCATTCGCAGCAAGCGGCGGAACTCGCATTTAAAGCCCTTTTGATAGGGCTGGCGGGGATACACCTGATCACTCACTCGTTGACTAGGCTGGCCTCAGAGGCTAAGAATCTTGTGAACCTTAATCTTCCCGAAGAGGATAAGCTTAGGAGGCTGGAAGACCACTACGTTCAGGCTAGGTATCCCAACGCTAGGGTCAGCTCATACACGCTGAGAGAGGCTGAGGAGGCCTATAAAACCGCGGAGGTTGTTTTCAATGAGTGTAGCCGTGCTTTTAGAGAGGCTGAAGTCTAGGGGAGAGGCTCTATTCAGAGAAGTTTTAGATGAGGCCTCTAAGCTAGAGGTCACCCTTTTATTGTTCGGCTCGAGGGCTAGAGGCGATTATAACATATTGAGCGACTACGACCTACTGGCTATCCACAAGGGTACACCGGTGGAGGGTAGGGGATTGATCGTGAACGTGTTCAACGTCGATGTTCGGGAACTCGATGAAGAGGTTTACCGTTCCCCTCTCGTCTTCTCAGCCGTGATGACCGGGCATGTCATACTGGACAAGTTGAATATTAAGCGGCACTTATCCGAGCTTAGAAGGAGGCTCACTAGAGATGGGGGACGAGTAGAGGGGGACAAAATAATTTTACCGAAGAGAACAGCCAGTTCATGACAGCACTACTAAGAGAATTCTCTGACTTCGGAGGGGAGACGAGCGCTATTGAACACAGAAGCTTACCTGGATTTTTATTCATACCAATCTTTTAAATTCATCAAATCTCATTCCAACCTCCTTTTCAGCTCTTGGTAGCATTTGCTTCCAAAGATAATTTAACGCATTCCTACGTCTTTGAAGCTCTTTGATAGAGAACTCTCTGATAAGAAGTATTTCTTTTAATTTTTCATTAAAACCCCTTGGTAACCATTTTAACCTTTGCACCAAGTACATTAACCACTTTTCACTAGGAAGAAGTTGATTATTTAATCCAAAGAGAGCTTTCATCAAATATTCTAAGGCAAGATTGATGGAGCGATGCGCACTCAGGACATCATTTCTGTAAATCCAAGATTCTGAACAGTAGTTACAATACCACTCAGACTGGGTCATACCTTCTATTATCATCCATCTTCTCTCTTCTTCCTTAAGACGGACTTTCATATCGATCAAAGCTTTGATTTTACCCTGTGGATCATAAAAGACCTTTGCTTTAGAGAAAGCCCACCTTTCCACAATGTCCCATTCAGATTTCAGCTTATCCTCATAGTTTGTAATCTCATAGTCGATCTTAAATCCTTTGAACTCGATTTCATCTTCGCGCCTCATCCCTAACTCAGCCTTTTTCTCTTTAAAAATGATGATGTCGATGTCTGAAAACTTATCGAAATAACCTCTTGCGATTCCACCTAAGAATACGATTCCAACAACTCCTTTCCGTTTTAACTTCGACGCAAATTCTTCGGCGACAGATATCGCTTCTGCAAGCTTTTCCGCTTTAAGCTCTTCAAACCCCATAGGTAATTTACATATTTTCACCGTTTATAAGATTTTTTAGGTAGGTTGTAGGCGCCACACTCTTCCTGTTAACCTTAACTCTTGATAAGAGGGAAAGTATTAATCTGAGGGGGTTCACATTCTAACAGTGTTTCTCTCCAAATTTAGGCTGTGGGCTGAGGGTATGCCATGGCTTTGACCTTACACGTGGGGATCGACGATACAGATTCGATGCAGGGAGGCTGCACAACCTACGTGGCGGCGCTCCTAGTCGAGAGGCTCAGCAAGCTTGGCGTAGAGTTCCTAGACTATCCGAACCTCATCAGGCTTAACCCCAATATTCCTTGGAAGACCCGTGGGAACGGTGCAATAGCCCTGAGAATCAAGGTTGAGCCTCAGCTCGTCGATAGGATTAGAAGCGAGGTCCTTAGAACCGTCGAGGAGAACTCTCAGCTAGGAATCGAGTATGTTGACCCCGCCGTCGTATTTCTGACCGGCCCTGTTCCGGAGGAGGTTAAGGCATTATCCCGGAGAGCACTCTATGATGTCGTCGACGTCGGTTATGCTTTAAAGGTAGCCGGTAGATGCGGGATGGAGGTCTTCGCCTACGGCGATTTCCGAGGCGTCGTCGGCGCCATGGCGGCCGTGGGCGAGGAGCTTACGGGCGACCACACGTATGAGTTGTTAACCTACAGGGTCGTCGAGTATAGGGGTAAGCCTAGGATGGTTTCGGAAGAGAGCGTCGCTGAGATGGATAGGGCGACTAGACCCAGGACGTTCGACAACCTAGACCCGGAGACCGGGCGGGTGTTGATAACGCCTAGAGGACCGGACCCTGTTCTATATGGTATAAGGGGGGAGGATCCCTATACGCTCCTAAAGGCTATGAAGATCGTGAAAGTCGGAGAGCCTATAGAGCGTTGGGTGATATTCAGGTCGAACCAGGGTACGGATAGCCACCTGAGGTGGATAGACGAGCCCGGCGAGGTTAAGCCGTATAGGGCTGTGGCCTTCAGGGCGGTGGTTTACAGCAAGCCATACACGATACCGGGTGGCCACGTGATATTCAGGGTATCGTTTAAGGGCGAGGTTTTCGACTGCGCGGCTTACGAGCCTACAGGCGGGTTTAGAGACATCGCTAGGAAGCTCATACCTGGAGACGTCGTCGAGGTATACGGAGGGGTCCGGCCGTTAGATAGTGGTTTAACCGTGAACCTCGAGAAGCTTAGGATAGTCGAGCTCGCTAAAAAAGTCGAGTATAGGAACCCGAAGTGTCCTAAATGCCTATCGACCATGAAGTCGATGGGACGTGGTAAAGGGTTTAGGTGTAGGAAATGCGGGTTTAGAGACCCTAAGGCCCGTAAACTCGAGGTCGAGCTGCCTAGAGATGTTAAGCCAGGTTTATACATACCGCCTCCTAGGGCTCACCGCCACCTGACCAAACCGTATTCGAGATACGGGCAGGAGAAGAAAGGTATGAGATACGGGTTTGTCGAGCCTTGGCATATACCCTGAAACCTCGGGAGGGGGTTTCATGCCTTGCGAGAGGGTTTTAGCCATAGTTAAAACAGTCCTCGGTATGGAGGAGGTCGCTGCTTCGGTTATAGAGGAGACCGTGGGTGTCAGGTGTGTGGCTAAACCCAACGGCTATCCAGGTATTGTACTGGTCTGTGGCGACGGTGAAAGGAGCGAGGTGGTGGATAGGATCAGAAGCGAGGTCCCGGAGGCTGAGAGGGTTATACCCGTCGAGGAGTGGGTTCCGTCGGATATAGATAGCATCGTAGAGGCTGCCAAGAGAGTCGTAGACGGCCGTATAGGGGCTGACGAGAGCTTCGCCGTCAGAACCGTTAGAAGAGGAAGACGAGGCTATACGAGCGTAGACGTTAACATCAGGGCAGGTGCTGTGGTTAAGGAGGTTACAGGCGCGTCGGTAAACCTGAGATACCCAGACAAGATAGTTCAGGTCGAGATACTAGGGGATCATGCGGCCGTAAGCCTTTTAGACGGTAGGATGGAGTGGAGGAAGCTTAGACCCGGGAAGCCAGCTGTGTTAGATTTCATACGGAAGGTCGCTGTCGCCCACATACCGTACCTAGGACCTCCCAACGCGTCTAGGGAGATGGGGGTCAGGGTCGGTAGGGAGGCTCAGACCTTCGAGGTTAAAGAGCTTGTCGTAACTCCGGTCGGGCTTACGGATGCCGACAGTTTAAGACACTTCTTAAACGGCGTCTTCGAGGGCATTAGAAGCCGCTTCGAGATTCAGAAACGCGCATACGGTAGGGATGTGCACAAGGTGCAGGTGCATCTCCAAGATATCTACGGTTTCGTTAGGGAGAGGAGGAGGGAGCCGATCATAGTGTTCGAGCCGGAGGGTGAGCCGGTGCCGAAGGTTGCAGACGAGATCTATAAGCTTCTACAGGCCCGTAGAAGGGTTAACGTCATGGTAGGCTCGAGGGTGGGGATTCCCCTTGGAATCTACCGGTTCGCCGACCTCGTGGTCGACCTCTGTCCAGGCGTGACCATAGCCACGGACTACGCTTTAACGGCCGGTGTGATAGCGTTCGCGAACATAATCGAGGCGAAGCTCATCGGGGAGGAGGGTTAGATACGTTACCCTGGAGCTTGGTTAGAATCTTCAATATGGAGATCCCTAAGACTGTCGAGGTTAACGCCAATAGTATTCTCTCGGCCGGGTAGAGCCAGAACACCGTGGACCATATGGTCTTAAACTCTTCAGGCGTTAACGCGTTTAACACGTATCCGTATATGGTCTCCCACAGTACGCTTCCGGAGGAGTGTTGGCATAGGGTTCCTAAAAGAGATAGGCTGAAGAGCGAGAGAAAAGACTTCGGAGACTCGCCCACCGGGTTAAGCCATCTGGCTAACCGTTTACTGACCGGCGGTGTCGCTATGAGTATGGTTAGTAGATGCATCCAGTGGAACGGTATGGGTAGAGTCAGAGAGCTTAGAGGAACGTCTACCATCCTTGGGGACGCGGGGTGGATGATGAATACGGCTAAAACAACCGCGTATAGGAGGGCTGCCCTGAGGAACATCCCCTCAGCGGCGAGACCGACTACGACGGTGTTCATGGATGCAGGGATGAAGTCTAGGCCTAGGAAGATGGGGGGCTTGCCGAGCAGTAGGGCTAGGAGTGTCCCGGTGAACACCACTATGAACCCTAACTCTGGGCCTAAGAGAAGCCCGTATACCGGGGGTAAAACGTCTGATAGCGGGAAGTATGCTCCCGATAAGCCTACTATAGGGAAAGTCGGTGCGACTCTGAAGAGACCGTAGAGGGCGGAGAAGGAGGCAGCTAACCCTATCTTTCTCGACCTTGAGGCGCCAGACAACACTGGAAACGTCATTAGGATAAACCCATATAGGCTAGGGGTTTAAGAGCTTATCTCACCCAGAGAAACCCTTTAAACCCGGTTTAATCGTATAGCTTCATGGTTGGAAGTCGATGAAG
Organism: Candidatus Bathyarchaeota archaeon B24; assembly: GCA_001593865.1. Lineage (GTDB taxonomy): Archaea > Thermoproteota > CALKCG01 > B24 > B24 > B24. The sequence goes on along the minus strand of LUCB01000012.1, from coordinate 7,296 downwards.
AATACTCCCGGCTGAGAATCATGAGCGAATGTCATCCGACGGAGACTTCCAACCATCCCCTTTAGGTAAAAAGTGCAGGGGGTTAGAAGACCAGTTTAAACTTTCTACGTATTATCTTCTCCTGCCCGTCTTTAACTATCTTGATTACTATTTCCCCGTCGCGTGTGGGATACGTGTACGTGGAGAAGTATCCGTCGCGTACCTCGACCTGCTTACCCTGCACCTCGACATACGAGCCGTTTTCGCATACACCTCTCACTATGATCATGAACGGTCCTCTGACGATGGGCTTCCACTCCGGGGGTACAGTCAAAACCAGAGCCAGAGGTCGGCTTCGAACCTCTAGGATCTCCTTCACTATGTCGTCTCTGACCTTCATGAGGAAGTCGGCGTCTCTCGTGTAGTCGGTGATGCTAGGTACGGCTCGTCTACATATTTCAAGAGCCCTCCTCTCGAACGGTAGGGCGAGAGCCCTCCCACCAAGCCTATGCTTGACGTTTACGATCTCCTCCTCCAGAAGCTTGAGGTACTCGTAGTCTTCAAGCCCGTCACGCATAGCCTCGAGCCTTAGACTGGGTATGGGGCCTTTTTCCCCAGGATAGGATATGTGCGTATCACCAGGCGGCAGCTTCGGGTTCGGCTCGCCGAACGGGTCTTCACCCCACCAGTTGAAGCCCCAGTGCAGATACCCCTTCAAGCCGTAGGCGTAGTTTATCCAGTGGAGAATCCTAGTCTTCAGGAGAGAATAGTCGAGGAACCTGTTCGGATACCGGCCTGTGGGGTTGCAGCAGGTGTAGAACCAGACTTCGTAGCCCTCCTCCATGGCCTTAACGTATTCATCCATCCAGTCGTCGAAGTGCTGGAGAGTCGGAACCCAAACCTCTAGATAGCCCTCGAACCCGACGGTTTCGATAGCGTCGATCCTCCTGACCCTAGGGGCGTACTCATGGACGAGCTTGGAGACGTTGATCCAAGCCTCTAAGCCGTCCTCCGTAGGCTCGTCGGCTATGTGTATCATCGCCTTGTCGAGCCAGCCTTTCGCCTCTAGATGCCGCTCTAAAGCGGGGAGAAGGTGGGGTAGTATTTTAGACCCGTCCTCGGTCTTCGTGACGCCTCCAGGGTAGGTTACTTCGAATCCTCTTAGGGCTATCTCGGCGCTTCCCCACTTTTTGAAACCGGCTACGTGGGTTATCTCGATCCTATCCGCGCCGTATTTGAATAGGAGTTCGACGTACCGGTCGAACCTCGAGAAGTCGAAGCTGTAGCCGTCTTCCCCAGCCGAGACCTTAACCGTATCTATGGGTACCCAGAAGACGTTCTGACGGTATTCAGCCATCATGGCTATCCACTTCTCGAAGACCGTCCAGAAGTCTTCAGACCAAAGCTGAACGTGGTAGGCCGACGCTATCCTGTCGAGGGAGAACCAGTTGGTAACGTAGAGGCTTCTACGGTCTGGTAGCGTGATCGGATACACGTGCACGACGACTTCTAAAGAAGCCTCTCCCTCCCGGGACGAGACCGTTACGTTTCCACGGTACTCACCGGGCTCGACGTCTTTAGGCACGTATACTAGGAAGTAGCAGGGCTGGGTTTCACCACCTTTCACATCTAAGGTCTCTACGTCTAGAAGCGGGTCTGGGGCGTCGAACGGAGCTATCCTCTCAAGCTCCTCCTCAGGCGTGTCGGGCGTGTTCTTGGGGACGGGTATAAACCCTATGAAGCTAAGCCGAATGTTCTCCTTGGATATGCGTCCGTTTTCGGATACCAGGTCCGTCGCCTCTAGCCTGAGCCCGTGAACGTCCACATTAGCCCTTACCCCGAAAACGCATCCCTCATACTCGTTCCTCGCACACCAGACCTCTAGGGGCTGGCCCACACGCCGCTCGTCTGGGACGGTATCCTTGTAGATCCTCTCGAGAGGTTTACCAGGCCACACGACGAAGGGCTCCGTGTTTCCGCCTGGCTGACGTGTGACCAGGTTCGTATATGAGAGATAACCTACCAAATAGGCTATAGCAACCACCAGCAGTAAACTTATGACCCTCTTAATCTTTAAACGATTTCTCCCCGCTACGGTCAACTCCCTGATAAACCATAAACCTAGGATAGGCTTAAAGCTTTCACACAGCCAGAGGCCAAGTAAAACCTTATCAAACCGGTATTTCGACTAATAACGTCGAGGGGGCCGGTAGTTCAGCCTGGTATGAATACCCGGTTTGCACCCGGGAGGTCGCGGGTTCGAATCCCGCCCGGTCCATTAAAAAGCCTACAGCTCTATGCCTCCTCTGTAAATCCAGCTAATATTTAAGTCCCTTCCCTGAGCGGGATTCCGGATGCCTGATGCTTATAGATACGCGTTAACGTCTGAAAAACGCGCATCGACAGTGTGGCGTCGCAGGGAACATGTCCGTTTGTATGGAGACCCGCCCTTAAGTATTATGATTAAGCATAATAGTAATATTTTTCTGTCATACACAATTTAATCGGTTTGACATGACAAAAACCCCGGTTGATGAGCTACTAATTAATGAGCCCCGCATCGACGCTAAGCCTCTATATGAAATTCTGAACATGTGCTCAAGGGGCTATAAGATATTCCGCACGATCTACGTTGCCGTTCAAACGGGTCTATTCGATATACTAGACGAGCCGAAGACATCGGAGGAGATCAGCAGGGAGCTCGGGGTAAACGTGAAACTCGCATGTAAGATATGCGATGTCTTATGCGACCTTGGTCTTTTAAATAAGGTGAAGGGCGCGTATAGAAATACGGAGTTGAGTAGCCTATATCTGAAGAGAGACTCGCTTCTCTCCCAAATCAACGTGATAGAGAGCCTAAACGAGGAGTTCAAGGTCTGGAATAGCCTGAATGCGGCTTTGAAGGGAAAGCCCACCCCGATAAACGAAGAACTCTTCTTTGAGAAACGCGTTCCCTCCCTCGCGTCGGAGATGCTATGCGGCGAGCTTCAAAGGACGGTCAGAATAATCGCTGAGCTCCCAGAATTCAAGAGAGCGAGGAAGCTCCTAGACCTCGGGGGAGGACACGGGCTCTATGCGATAGCATTCACCAAACTTAATAGACGCCTGAAGGCTTACGTATTCGACCTCCCAAGGGTCCTCAAGTGTACGAGGAGATACATAGAGATGTTCGATGCTGAAAGGGTCGAGGTTATCCCTGGGGACTTTTTTAAGGATGATATAGGTGCAGAATATGACATAGTATTCCTCTCTTATATCCCTGGAGGGAAGAATCCGTCGCTGATCCCAAAGATACACTCAAGCCTAAAGACCGGAGGCTTATTCATAAACAAGCAGGTCTTCTATCACGACGGGGAGGGGTCAAAGGATCCCCTGTTAGATATAGGGTGGAACATACTATCCTTCCAGGGCATGAGGAAAGCTGATAGAATCTACAGCTTTAAGGGAGATGTACCATTTGAGGGATACATCGAGTTATTAAAGAGATACTTCTCAGTAATTAAGGTGGTAGATGCCTCGCAATTTTCACGCCTCACGATCTCGGGAGCGAAAAGTCCGCTTGACCCGAAGATGATAATAGCGAAAAAGAGGTCTTAACCGAGTCTATAAGGTCGACTTAAGCATCTCCTCCTAACAGCTTCAGCAATAATCTTCGCCGTATAGGCTAACAAGAGGATGATGGATGATACGATCGCTATCGTCGCCCCGACGGGCCAATCGAGGATATAACTCACCATAAGCCCGGAGGAAGCCGAGACCGCTCCTAAAATCGAAGACGCCAACAGCTGCATATGAGCTCTTCTGGATATCTGGAACGATGTTGCCACGGGATTGTATAGAAGCGTGAAGACTAAGAATCCACCTGTGAGCCTCAGCGATGAAGATATTATCAGCCCGGCGAAGAACAGCATTATCAGCATGTGCATCTGAACGTTAACCCCCTCAGCCTCAGCCATCTTAACGTCGTAGAGCATAGAGTCTATCTGGATCCTGTAAGCGAGAATATACAGCACAAATATGAACAGTATGAGCAGGAGGAGTATTAGCTTCTCAACGGTGATAGCTAGTAGGCTTCCCCATAAAACCACGGCTATCGAGACGGTAGCTAAAACCCTCACATTAGACAGATATATAGCGAAGATCGCTACCGCCGATGAGACTGAGAAAACGGCCATGCTGATCAACTCCCTACCATACTCAATCCTCGTAAAGACTATGCCTAAGAACAGGGCTGAAGCCACCGCGGTGATCATAGCCGAGTAAACTGGATCAATGTTTAGAATTAAGCCTATAGATGCGCCTGCTAATGCGGCGTGAGCGACGCTGAAGCTTAAAGTCGTGATCTTAAGCCTCTGCACGTAGAAGCCTATCGCGCCGCATAGATTTCCGCTGAGGACAGCTGCCGATATGGCTAAACCGAGGAATTCAAGCATAGTCTTCACCTGAGACTATCCTGCCATTCTCCATCTTAACGACGATGTCGGCATAATCGATTATCGGGTTTACATCATGGCTAACTATGACCACAGAGGCGTTCTCGGTGTTCACATAATCCCTGACGACGCTTGAGACCAACCTCCTACCCTCCTTGTCGAGGCTGGAGAAAGGCTCATCCAGAAAAAGCGCCTTAGGCTTCCTAACGAGGGCGCGGGCGATGACGGCTCTCTGCTGCTGACCCCCGCTCAAAGTCCCTATGGGTCTATCAAGGAGATCCTCGATCTCAAGAAGCTCGGAGACCCATCGGATCCTCTTATCTTCATCTTCGGTTAAGGATTCAAATATCGACTTGTAGGGGGCAAAACCCAGACGTATCACATGCCTCACAGTATACGCCTCAAACGGAGGCTTCATGAAGTCTTGAGGAACAAAACCGCACATCCTCCTAGCATATCTTATCCTCCAGCTCCTAGTATCTACGCCGAAGAGGTAAGCACTACCCCTATAAGGCTTCAGCAGACCTAAACAAGTCTCTATTAGAGTAGTCTTTCCAGCACCGTTAGGCCCGGTGATCAATAAAAGCTTCCCCAGCGGAACTGTTAAGTTTATGTTACGCATCGCGGGTCTATCCGAACCGGAGTAGGCAACCCATACGTTCCTAAGCTTCACAGCCTCTGAAAACCGCATAACCACTCCTCTACGATCCTATGCTTCTCAAAAGTAAAAAATAATGTTCAGCGTATCAATTTAGTCGCAACTCTACGATCATCTCTTCATTCTCATGCGTAGGGCGACTATGATTATGGCTTCTAAAACGGCCACTATCAACGTGGCTATCTCCGCGGTTCTCCAGGTCTCAACCTCCCTCTTCAAACTCGATACTTCAGCCATCAACTCCGCGTTTCTGAGGGCATCGATGATCCTCTGGACGTTCCACATCATTACTTGGGTCATATTGTTTAGGTTGGGGGCTGTCTGAGGGAAATTGGTTAAGGCAACCTCAACCGCCCCTATCTCAGACGCTATCTTCCTACCAAGATCGGTTCCACTCTGAATATTATCTATTACTAAGACGGCATTATGTTCGGTTGCGTTTCTAATTACAGCCTCATACTGCTTAGCCGAGACCTTCTCCGGCGGGCCGTAAACGGCAACTATGTTAAAGCCTAGAGAGCTCACGAACCCCTTCTGAAAGAGCATACACACGACAGGCTTACCCTCAAAATGATTCTCCTCAGATACCTTCTTAAGCCAAGACTCAAGGGAGTCTATGCTCCTCAACGCTCTATTAAGCCTATCAGAGACGTTTATCCCCAGATAATCCCTGAGCGCTGTGGAAACCTTAACATAGATCTCCTTAAGGGCTTTAGGGCTATTCCAACCTCCTCTTACCCTAACGACCGGCGCCTCACTTCCAGAGGCTTCCTTAAGGTCATCAACCCAAGGCTCAAATCCATGAGCCAATATGAGGTCAGCATCTCTAAACGCCTCAACGTCGCTCGGCTTAACATCGTAGTGTGCAGGACAAACAGCCGGAGATGATATAACATCGACGGATATAGAGTCGCCAGCCAAATCCACAACCACACTCGATAGAACAGTGGTCGTACAAACGACCAAAGGCTTATCATCGATAGAAGAGCGGGCAAACCCAGCGACATAAGCGGAGCCAAGACCCCAAACAAAGAGGATAAAAAGCATCGGTATCAGCGACTTCCCACGCATCCTAAATCACCGACGGGTAACCTATGGGTTGGCTGAACTATATAAGTATTACTTTTAACGAAAGAAGTAATACCAAACTGGCTATTAGATAGTTATTCTTCTGGTTTAATCCAAGTGAGAGCGTTGAGGAGGCTACCAAACTAATAAAGATGGGTGGAAGACAGCGATCACCTGTCTTAAAGACAAAAACTTCATTCTTTTACCTTTTACGAGTAGGTTTGAAAAACATCCCGCAAACCTTATCAAACCGGTATTTCGACTAATAGTTTGTCGAGGGGCCGGTAGTTCAGCCTGGTATGAATACCCGGTTTGCACCCGGGAGGTCGCGGGTTCGAATCCCGCCCGGTCCACTACTTTTCCTGGAAAAGGATGATTTTCCAGCCTTCCCGCTCTCCAAGAGTACCAGTACGGTGCTTGAGAGGCAGTTCGATTAGCTTGGAAATTTCCTAGATTCTGCCACAGCCCGGTGAGCCTAGGAAGGCTGTTTAGCATGAGGTTAAATCTAAAAACTGGCGTGGTTAAACATTTATTGGAAGGCCGTGGTAAAGTATGCTAAAAGGGGGGAATAACATGTTACTAGGAAAGAATATCCTTATTTTACTGGCTATTGCTTTGATGCTTAGCCCATTCGCTGCAACCGCAACCGCAGAGGAAACTCGGATTGAGTTTTGGTACTTTGGAATTCACGGGTGCTTGGAGCTCCCTGAGGAAGCTCACCCCGGCGAAATGATAACTTGTTATCTGCGTATAACAGCTGACGATGTTATTCACGTTAACTATGTCGAGTTAATTATTCGGTTTGGGGATATCATGCTATACGGAGAAACAATAATCAGCGACAGGGACATGTTTCCGGGTGAAAAAGTTGGGATAACCATAGAGTTAATGGTGCCTACTGAGCCGACTTCAGGAAGGCTTTACATATGCATTGCAGCGGAAACTTACAAGCATCCTCATACTGTCATTAGTTCTAACAGCCTCTACGCAACGTATGTAAGGGAGAGGACGTACGATGAGCTTTTACGTGATTATGATGCGTTAAGAGCAGATTATGATAGACTGATATCGGACTACGATTCTCTAAGAACCGATTACATCGAGCTAAACTCGAAGTATGAATCCTTGAAGGCTGATTACCGTGAGCTAATACTAAAA
>LUCB01000031.1 GCA_001593865.1 Candidatus Bathyarchaeota archaeon B24 | reverse complement strand
CAAGTTTCTAAAAGGGATTATCCAGAAATTTACTGGAAAATTCCGTGGTTTCTTAAAATTAACAGTTTTGTTACAGCAATTTGGGCTTTAATTTTTCTCATCAACGCAATTACGTATCTTCTCATTCCAAATGTAGCTAAAATCATTACGAATACTTTAATAGGATTTGGAATAGTCTTCTCAATAATTTTTCCAGTTAAGGCCCCCGCATACTTAGCTACCAAAGAATTCAGAAAGTATGATTGGAAAGTTAAAGTGGATCTGCAAGCGCCTAAAGGAGAAAATGAATATGATGTTATTATTGTTGGGGCTGGAATTGGAGGACTCACATGTGGGGCCCTACTTTCAAAGAGGGGATATAAAGTCTTAATCTTAGAGCAACACTATCAGATTGGAGGATACTGCTCTTCCTTCAGTAGACAGGGTTTCATCTTTAATACGGGAGTGGAAAACATAAGCGGTCTGTGGGATAAAGGACCCATCACATACCTACTTAGAGAACTTGGATTGAAGAGTGAGGATCTATTCGTAAAGAATACTATCAGGTATATTTTCAAAGGGAAGGCTATTGAAGCACAAAATTTAGAGGAGTTTATGAAAAGGCTTTCAGAAATGTTTCCAGATGAAAAAGAGAGAATTTATGCATTCTTTGATGAGGCTAGAAAAGCCTATGACGAGTGTTATAAGGAGGTTGAAGCTTACGGAGCACCTTTGCCAGCCGAACTGATTGCTAAAGTTTATGGGGCTAAAAAGCTACTGGACTATCCTAAAGAGCATCCCCACTTCTTTGATTGGATGAATAAAACATATAAGGAGAAGCTTGATGAGTATTTTAGGAGCGAGGAGCTGAAAAGGCTTCTTGGAGCTTTACTAGGCTATGTAGGAGTGGAAGCGAATAAAGTTTTGGCAAGCAGTGCTTTGACAGCTGTTGTCTCCTACTACATTCATGGGGGATACTTTCCTAAAGGTGGTGCGCAAAATTTTGCTAATACCCTGGGGGACTTCATTGTGAAACATGGCGGTAAAATTCTAACCAAACATAAGGTTGACAAGATATTAGTGGAAGAAGGGAGAGTTAAAGGCGTAAAGGTAGAAGATAATATTTTTAAGGCTCCAATAGTTGTGGCGAATGCGAATGCTAAAACCACGTTTCTGAAACTAATTGAAGAAAAATATCTCGATAGGAAATTTGTTGAATACATTAGGAACCTGAAAATGTCACCTTCTACTTTTGCGGTCTTCTTAGGAGTAGATATGAGCCTATCAGCTTATCCAACAATTATCGTCAATTTAGATGATGGTTACCATGTTACGATAAATTCTAATGCGGACCCAAGCCTAGCACCAATCGGCAAAGCAAGCATTACGATATTAACTGCCGCCAACTATTATGAGTTCCCAGAAAGGGGCACAGAAAAATATTTACGAAAGAAAGAAGAATACGCCAAACTGTTAATTAAAAAAGTTGAAAACATTATTCCAAACCTGAGTAAGCATATTGTTGTTTGCGAGATCGCAACTCCCCGAACCTTTGAACGATATACCTTAATGCCAGAAGGGGCAATCTACGCTTTCGACCAATCTATCGAAACTAGAAGACCCTACTTTAAGACTCCAGTAAGAGGATTATATCTGGTTGGAGCATCAACCTTCCCCGGTGGGGGAATAGAAGCCGTCATAATTTCCGGGATAATATGTGCAAACGACATATGTAGCTGGAAAAGTTTTACTGGAAACGGGTAAGGGGTTGAGGCTTTACCTTGGAGCTTAGCACGCTAGCCTGTTGCATTTTGATGTTTTTATGTTGATCCCTATTTACTCCACCTTTTAGATATATACATTCAAATGTTAACTTCAGATTTCTGGTAAAGATGAAGATGAAATGGACTCGCACCTAATTAAGTGTAGATACCGCCCGGTCCACTCCTTACCAAAAACTAAACACTTATAACGCCCGAAGATCTAGGAAACAATAACTTTAAAGAAGGATTTCAAGATTTTACATAGATATTTTTTTCACTCGGGAGTATTAATGAAGGTATATATCTTCACAGATATGGAAGGAATAAGCGGCATCTTATAAAGCACATGTGTACATTCTCTCCTTTTAGATTTAGGTGGTGGTCATGGGCTTAGATAAGTTATGGTGTGAAAACTTGGAGACCAAGGGGTGTAGAATGAGTTTTCAGCATATAGCCTTTGAGCTTATTCTAAAATGGAATGTCGTACAGGATTATGAAGCATCTTCAAAAGGGATAAGCAGCATTTAAATACCATCACCTCTGATGAAGATCCGGGTGATTCTTTTGGAGAAGAGAGGCAAGTTAATACTCATATTGACAGATAGTAAACAAGATGATTTTTGTAAAAACCTTAAAATTCTCTATCCACATAGAGTTTATGTACTAGACGTGACTAAAAAGAGGTATGACATAGAACTATTACGTAAGTATGACTCTATTATAACTTTCTTACGTGAGGGTGAAAATGTTAAAAAGATTAACTATGAGGCCATAAAGAACTATGCGAAAGATGGGCATGATGTCATAATGTGCCTCTACGAATATGCTTATTACAATAAGTTGAAGTTCAATAAGGAGTACACTGGAAAAGTGAAGCCGATGATCAAGATACTTTTTGAAAATGATATAACAAATGGTTTTCATAAATCTGATCTTATTTATTGGTATGGGAACATAGGAGGTGGGATAAATGATCCAAACTCGGATCAGCTTATTCAAAGACAAATATTGGATGTTAAGGAAAGTGATAGGGTGAAGGTAATAGCTAGCTCTACAATAAATAAGGGTGCTGTCATAATTGAGGAAAAAATTGGGAAAGGAAGAATAATAGCAATAGACCTCATATCGCCGAATGAGGCTATAGAATGGGACTTCAAGGGGAGCGCTAATAAGTATATCATACTAGGAAACATATTGGGTGGAAGTGTTAGATATGGTAAGTATTATCAAAGAAAGCTATCTTATGAAGAGTTTATTGGAGCGATGAAGAAGTTGTGTAGAAAATATAAGCATTTATGGATAGAAGAAGAAGGTGTATCGAGCGATGGAAGCAAAATTTATAGTATAAATGCTGGGATACAAACAAAACCTATGTTTTTATTCGTAGCAACGCTTCACGGTTGGGAGTGGGAAAATGCGTATGGACTTTTAACTTTTGCGGAATATATAGGGGAACACCCTGATGATGAAAGAATAAGGTTAAACGATTACTTCATTAAGATAATTCCAATAGCCAATCCTTACGGTTATAAGAATAATACACGCCACAACGCTAATGGGGTAGACTTAAACCGCAATTTTAATTATAAGTGGGAAGAATTTAAAATGCAGCATCCACGTCAAGATGTGGCGCAACCTTGGGACTATGATTGGAAAGGATATTCTCCTGCTTCAGAGCCGGAGACCAAGATACTTCAGAGAATAATAGATTCACATGAAATAGCGTGTGTTGTAGATTTTCACTCGGCATCGTCAACCGTACTTGCGAAACCTGAAAGACCTGACAACGCGATCTTAGACCTAGTATATGCAGAAGTGGTTCGTAATTTGAAAGACAGATATATTAGAGTCGTGTGGGGTACACCGGGAAAGCATATTCAGCTAACAATTGATTACTTGACGACGTTAAATGAGGACCCGGAATTAATAAACTATGCAGCTAATAGAGGATTAGCTTTCTTAGTAGAGACAATTGGAAACAGAGATGAAACACACGGGCTAGTTATGCACACCGACCTAGTCGTCGAGATATGCCTGGCAACCCTCAAAGTAATTGGTCAAGAGATGCTTAAGAAAACTTAAGATTCTTTAATAGTACCTCGGAGGCTCTTACAGGCAGTTCTAAACTAGTGTCTAAGTATGAATAGTCATCAGACATACATCCTTAACGACCCACCTGGAGTCTTGCAGTGCTCAGATGCTCTATGAGGAATTTTTCCTTCCTCGTAAACGCCATGCGTACTTCAGCTAATAGGGGATTGTAATTCGTGAAGGAGTATATTCCTGTCTTGGGCTCTAAGGATTCCCAGTCGAAGAGTGCTACACCTTGCATACCGGTCTCTCTTGCTACTTTTATAGCCCAGAGTAGTTCACCGGCTTTAGAACCCCTCCTGAGCTTGCAACATGAGTTGTAACGTAAGATGGAATCATGTCTAGTATAACTCTTCTATAAAATAAGCACGACCTCCTTAAGAGAGACGTGTTGGCTGATGCATACTCATAAAAGCTTCCAGAGGGGAGAACGAAGTCTAAATAACCTCTTCTAATCCACGCTGGCCAGTCTTGGAATACGTAGTAGCGATTGGTTACTCCTGCATAAAAGTAAGCTCCCAACCTTATACCGGTTCATCCAGGGTCTCAGAAACTTGAGAAGTAAATGTGGTTAGCCGCGGCGTCAGGCGCGGCTTTCAAGAAGCTTGTTCAGCCGGTTCATATACTCTTCCCGGAGCCTCTTGTAGATCGAGTCCTCGACCCTGCCTTCGCGGTGCAGCTCGTCGAGCTTCGATATCATGCTTTTAACCTTGAGTATCTCGACGGAGTACACCCTGACCTTCCTCCTCCAGCCATAGGCCATCACAAACCATAGCAGAGCCGTCAACGTCAAGAAGAACATCGTCGAGATCGTGATGGATGACTTCACCGACACGGTCATCGACCGGTCTAAGACAAGGGTCGTGGAGCCTGAGTATAGTCCACCGGATACGGTAACTTCGCATGAAGAGCCTTCAGGTATTAAAAACGATACAGGCTTGTCCGGTGTCTGAAACACACCTTCAGCCGTTTTTAAGATGTAACGGGTCGGGTTATACTTGACGGTTACCTTAGCCCCCACCATAACGTTGCCCCAAGGGTCTACCGGTATGACCTTAAGCTCGCAGACTTTACACGGAACCTCCACAACCCCTCCGGGAGGAGGTGCTTCAAACGTCTTCAGAGCAACGTTTACGTCGGAGAACTCTACCCTGATTATGTAGACCCCTGCGACCAGACTACCGAGCGGAGCATACCCCTGCTTATCCGTCTTAACGACCTTAAGCTCGGTCCTGTTGACATCTAGAAGATGAATCGTAGCGTCTGGTAACGGCCCTCCATCGGCCTTCAAGGCTCTAACCCCGACAAACCACGCAGAGGCTTTGACCATATGCGTCAACTCGTCCTCCTGTATGGTGATGTTGACGTCTTCGATCAGCTCCTTTTGCCATCCTAGAACCTTGAGGTTGTACGTCCCGTTTGGCACGTCGTCGAACCTTATCAAACCGTTCGAGGTTGAAAGTCTCATATACTCCCCAGTGACGTTCTTATCTAAGGCCTTCAGGAGAGCCGGGATACCTACCATAGGCATCCCATCCTTGCTCAACACCTTCACGTTGAAGTCGTACGTCCAGGTTCTCAACGTTATGTTGGTTGAGTGGAAGATGTCTACGGTCTCTCTCCCTATGAGACGCCTATCCCTGTAGATGAAGACGTCGTACGTGCCCATCTGGAGCTTAACCGTGACGTTACCTAGGGAGCCTATCGAAGCGTTCACAACATCCCCCACGGGGTTTACGATCCCCAAGTCGACGTTCTTAAACACGGTTTCACCGTCGAAATCTGTGACTATGAAGGTGACGTTCACGGAGGGTCTCAGAGACGGGATAACTAGGTTAATGGTGTAGCCTATGCTCACACTATCGTTCAAGGTCGAAACCATGAACCATATCTTGTGAACACCCTCGGTGAGCCCCCTGAAAACCCACGTCGTCTCCCACGTACAGCCTGAGCAAAGGCTGTCTCTACACGCGGGCTCAGAGAGGCAGACCAGGGCTCTCCGGTCTACCGAAGCGTTCACACATACCTGCTCAAGGTCCTTGAGCGCGGTGGCGTACAGGGTTATGTAGAACGGCTCTCCCAGCTTAGCGTACTCAGGACCTACAGCCCTGAGCAGGGCGATCGGGGTCTTAACTTTGACCACAGGCGGGGTCTTGTATGCGAGATACGCACAGTTCGACTCTTCTAGACTAGGCACCTCATCGAACAAGACGACCCTGCCTTCGAAGACCAAGGGCTCTTCGAAGGCTTTCTCCAGCTCAGCTAGGTAAGTTACTATGTAGTAGCCGGGAACCCCTAGGCGGTTGAGCTTTGTTTCGGGCTGTATAGTCGTGTATATGTTTCCGTAGGGTCCGACAAGCATAGACCAATTACCAGGGTCGAAAGACCTGCCGCCAGATACCGAGGGGAGGTCTAGGGAAGAGCCGTCTGACAGAAGAAGCCGGTAGAAGAGGGTTCTAGGATATATGGTGTTGAACGGGCTTAGAAGCTCGACGTTCACGGTTTCCACAGGTATGAACGTCGTTTCGAACTCGAAGAACCTAGAGTACGGATAGAACCTGAACCTCCTCATCACTTTGAACCCCGGTAGGGACCCGTTGACCGTAACCTCGACCATCAGCGAGCCGTTAACCGTGACAGACATGTTGAAGTCCTTCATATCGAGCGGTGTAAACCATCTGCCGTCGACCATCACGCAGGGAGATGCAAAGCTCCAGAAGGGTGAGACTAGGGACTCGTTCAGACCTGATTCTAGGTTGTAAAGCCTATACAGACCAAGGGAGGAGTTCCCCTTGAAGACGGCTCTTAAGTAGCTGTTCTCTACTATGACATCCCAGGTCCCGTTCTTAGCAGGTGTACGCCACACTTTCAGGTCGGACATGTAGGGTGGAGCTTCCGACGGCTTAGACGAGTACTTAACGATGTAGCTTCTGTTCAGTTTTTTCTCTACGTCTGTCAGTATGAGTATCTTAGCATAGCTATAGTATTTTGTCCCCTCGTAGAAACGCTCCTCCAGTATCTGATAAGGCGTCTCCAAACCCCTCTCATCCAAGATCCTTATGGAGCCTGAGCCCGCCTCACCATAAGAGAAGTAGACCGGAAAAACGATAGGCTCGCTGATATAGCTGACCTCCGGTGGAAGGTCTTCAGGAACCGATACCTCGACCTTCACACCCCAATTTTCAAACACGGTCTTATGTGTCAGCTCATCCTCCTGGATGCTTACGGTTAGGTTCTCCACCAGCTCGTCCCGCCAGAATATCCTCAGGTCGTAGGTGCCGTTGAAGAGGTTCTCGAGCCTCGCTAGGCCGCTGGAGTTGGAAAACACCCTATACTCGGCTGAGATGTTCTGGTTTAGAGACTTTAGGATCACGAGGGCGTCGCTGATGGGCTCACCCTCTTCGTTGACCGCCAAGACGTTGAAGTCATAGACCCAGGTTTTCAAGGTTATGTTTTCAGGCTTCGACACTTCGATCTCGTCGTATCCGACGAGGCTTCCGTTTCTGTATATGAGCGCCTTATAGCTACCTACTTGAATGCTGGTCGTCACATTGCCCGAGGGACCTACGGCCAGAGTCTTTACGATATCATCGTACTTATCGAGAAGTACGAGGTCTACGTTCCCTACGGCGGTTTCATTATCGAAATCCACAACCCTAAACACCACGTCTACGGACGGGCCTAAAACCGGTATAACTACTTTAATATTATAAAGTACGCTCAACGTCTCGTTCCACGTGGAGAGGGAGAAGTTTATCGTATACGTCCCCTCCGCCGATGCCCGGAAGTACCACGTCGTGGTCCAATTAATGTTCGATGGTACGTAGGAGCTGTAGATCGGCTCGGAAAGGCAGACAAGGTCGGGGCTACTCGTGGAGGCGTTCAGAAGAACATGACGCAACGTCTTCCGGGTTAGAACCTGGAGACACAGTTTAAACGTCTCGTATATGTCGACCCTCCTAGGGCCTTTTACGTTGAAGATGGCTCTAGGCAACGAGACATCGGCGACGAGCGGCTTCTTAAACTTAAAGTATTCACCGTCTAGAGCATCTAGGCTAGGAACCTCAGGTAAAACCATGAACCTGCCTTTAAAGACCAGCGGAGCGTTCCCAGATACCTCGGACGGGTCTACGAGATAAGTTATGAGGTTGTAGTCCGGTATGTCTGTTTCGATAGGCGGTTGAGCTTTGTTTCGGGCTGTATAGTCGTGTATATGTTTCCGTAGGGTCCGACAAGCATAGACCAATTACCAGGGTCGAAAGACTTGACACCGGGTATGGAGCTGAAGGCTATGGATGAGCCGTTGGATAAAAGTATCTTCTCGAAGAACTCTTTACGGTAAAACGCGGTGAACACGCTTAAGGCATCGACCTCTCCGTCGCCCACAGGTGTCAAAGTGGTTTCGAAGTCGAAGAACCTGCTGTTGGTGTAGAACCTGAAGGTCTCCTCGACTTTAAAGCCCGGCAGATATCCGCTCACGGACACCTCGGCCATCAGGGAGCCGTTAACCGTCACCTCTACACGCATGTCCTCCATATCCATGGGTCCAAGCCATCTACCGTTAACCATCACGCTGGGAGACGTTAGGCTCCACAGGGGCGACGTGATGGATTCGTTCAGACCTGATTCGAGGCTGTAGAATTCTTGAAAGCCCTTAGGCGGGTTCAACCCGAACACGGCCTTGATATAGCTGTTTTTAACGGTCAGGAGCCTCGTCTTATCGGCGGTCAGGGTCTCTGAAACCTTTAAGTCGCATAAACCCGAGTAGTCGGGTTTCTTCATAGGCGTACGGGAGTACGTCAGCGTATAGCTTCTGTTCAGTTTTTTCTCTACGTCTGTCAGTATGAGTATCTTGGCGTAGCTATAGTATTTTGTCCCCTCATAGAACCGCTCCTCCAGTATCTGATAAGGCGTCTCTGAGCCCTCCTCGTCTATTATCCTTATGGAACCTGAAGCAGCCTCACCATAAGAGAAGTAAACCGGAAAAACAACAGGCTCGCCGACGTACTTGACATCTACAGGCGCTCCGACACGGATCGGAATCTCACCGTCCTCAGAAGGCTTCGCCTCAGCCGTTATGAGGGGGGCTAGCGGAGCTAGTTGGACGAGTAACACTATGGTTACGAGGATGCTAACGAGCCTGACCTTCAACCTCCTCAACCTCGACCACGCTTGTTAGCTCGACTATTTTATTGTCCACCGACTCCATCTTATCTCTAAGCTCGGATATCCTCCTGTCGAGGGAGGACAGCTCCTCTTCGAGACCTATCCTCCGAGAGTCGTATTCGCTCCTATCGTACTCGCCGACCATAAACCTGACCCAAAGCTCCTTAAGCTTCTCCCGGATGGAGTTGGCGTTCTTCTCCAGCTCGGCTATCTCAGACTCCAAGTCGGCTTTCTCCATCAGCCAGCTTTCGATTATGGAGTCTATGAAGCGGCGGTACATGGCTTTCCTCTCCTTTAAGACATCACGGTCTGCTTTAGAGTTTCTCAGATATTGTGCGTACTGAGATGCTATGAAAAGCCTAGAA
This sequence comes from Candidatus Bathyarchaeota archaeon B24, assembly GCA_001593865.1. Taxonomy (GTDB): domain Archaea; phylum Thermoproteota; class CALKCG01; order B24; family B24; genus B24. Next base: position 20,671 of record LUCB01000031.1, on the reverse strand, counting down.
TCCATGTCTAGGCTCTCCAACGCATCGTCTATCATAAATATGGACTCCTCGACCCTAGAGGCTAACCCTGAGGAGCCTGGTGTTCCACCCATCTCGACTTTAGCCCGCTCCAGCTCGACTATGCATCTAAGCCTCAGGTCCTCGAGGGCCGCCCTAAGCTCAAAATACCTGTTTAGCTGCTCGATAAGCTGGGATACATACTCCCTCCTGAGCGAATCAGCCGTTTGAGAGCTGACTTCGCCGCTCAAGATAAGCTGGTTAAGCTTTTCGAGCTTAATACGCATCTCCCTTAGAGAATCGGAAACCTCGCGAAACTGGCGTAGAACCGTGGAAACCCTATCCAACAAGTCGGATACGTTACGTTCCAATAGACTCCCCTTTTACACTGAGACTACGCTTCCTAAAAAACGTTAACGTCCATACGCAGTAGGCTGGATGGGGCCGGCCGGATTTGAACCGGCGATCACGTGGGCCCGAGCCACGTAGCCTAGACCAGACTAGCCGACGGCCCCTGCTAGGATATTTTCTCGAGGTCTTTCTTATAAAATAATCTTTCAGACTAAACCGTCAGGCAGAGGGGCTTGAGGTGAAACCGGGGTGGTGTGTGGATGCCTCGACGGCTGAGCGGGGTTGAGGATGTTAAGCCTGAGCCGGTATACGATGAGCTACGGTATGTGCGATAAACGTTGAAAGATCATGTGCGTGTCTTCATCCTGCTTTACGCATCAAGCTAGAAACATTTAACTGTGATTTCAGCGAGATCCTTGTAGTCTTCGAGGAAGATGCGTGATGGCTCTGAACAGTGTCGTAGAAATGGTCGTGGAGAGGTTTATGGAGATCCTGCCCAAGGTGGGTGGGGCGGTCATAGCCATCGCTTTAGGCTACATATTCGGGAAACTGGCCGGTAGGGCCATATCGGCTTTGCTCGATAGGACGGGTATCGATAAAGCGGTTAAAGACACGAGCGTAGGTAAGGCTTTAGAGAGGTCGAACATCACCATAAGCTCCTTCACCGGTGCATTGGTACGGTGGTTCATATACCTTGTCTCGCTCCTCGTGGCAGCCGACATACTGGAGATAACGGTTTTCAGCAACTTCCTCACTATGCTTCTGGAGTATATACCGTATCTGATAGTCGGGATATTTATACTGGTTCTGGGGTTCATGCTATCCGACTTCGCCTCGAACGCCGCTTTAAACACTTTCAAAGAACTAGGTCTCATCTACTCTAGGCTTCTAAGCCTTATCATCCGGGTTTTCCTATACCTCGTGGTAGTGGTCATGGCTTTCTCGGCGATGAGGATAGACGTCACGATCCTATACACGTTCGCGAACGCGCTTGCCTGGGGTCTGGCGGCCGGGCTTGCCTTGGTGATAGGGCTGGCCTTCGGTCTAGGGCTTAAGGATGCGGTGGCTAAGAACGCCGAAAACATACTGAGGTCTCTTGAGGTTACGGTGTCTAAGGTCGGCGAGAGGGTTACGATGGAGCAGCTAGAGAGCGAGATTAAACGTCTCAGAAGCGAACTCGAGTCCTATAAGGCGGAGAAGGAGAGGGAGGAGAAGGAGAGGGAGGCTAGGCTGGAGGCGCTTAGCAAACCGGTAGAGAACTTGGACGAGTTTCTCGAGAAGCTCATAGGGTCTACGGGTAGGGTGAGGCCGGCCTACGGAGGATATGAGATAGAGATACTTAACCCGGTCGAGTTTCCGTGGTGCGACGTGTTGTTGACCCTGCAGAACCTAGACTTCGACATATGGTTCTCCAAGAAGGATGACGTGTATAAAATAACGTGTAAACCTAAGACCTAAGCCGTTCTTCTGAGACCTGTTTTAGCGAAATCGGCTAGAGATGTCTAGCGTGATTTATGCCTTAAAAGCGTGAAATATAAGTTAGACGTTTATAGTTATCTAAAAACGGTGAGAATATGCGTGTCGAAAAATCTAGGGTCGACGTAGGCATCCCAGGTATGAACGAGGTCTTACACGGAGGTATCCCCCGCCGTAACATAGTGCTACTCTCAGGAGGACCTGGAACCGGTAAGTCGATATTCGGCCAGCAGTTTCTCTACGCCGGTTTGGAGAGAGGAGAGCCTGGTGTTCTAGTCTCCCTTGAGGAGCATCCGGTTCAGATAAGGATAATCATGTCTAAGTTTGGATGGGATGTTAGACGGTATGAGCGGGAGGGGGTGTTTGCGATAGTCGACTGCTTCACAGGTGGTATAGGGGAGGCTGCTAAGAGGGAGCGCTACGTCGTCCGAGACCCGACGGACATACCGTCTCTCATGGACGCCATCAGGGAGGCCGTCCTAGACGTTAAAGCCCAGAGGGTCGTCATAGACTCGGTCTCGACGCTCTACCTGACCAAGCCGGTCATGGCTAGGTCTACGCTGATGCAGATTAAACGCATCCTATCCGGCCTCGGCTGTACAGCTATACTGGTGTCTCAGGTCAGCGTCACGGAGAGGGGGTTTGGAGGACCTGGGGTTGAGCACGCTGTCGACGGCATAATACGTCTAGACCTAGACGAGGTGGATGGTGAGCTTAAGCGGTCTCTCATAGTCTGGAAGATGAGGGGTACGAGCCACTCTATGCGGAGACATCCGTTCGAGATAACCGATAAAGGTTTAATAGTGTTCCATGACAGAGTGTTTAAGCTGGGGAGGGGTGTGGGATGAGCTTGGATATTCCCTTCAGGCCGCTGGGGAGGCAGGAGATACATAAGCTGGAGTATGTGCTGCTGACGGCGACGATAACTAGGCCTGACATACTGGCTAGGCTTAAGGGTGCAGAGGTCCAGGACCGGTTGACCTGGGTCGATAGCTTAGGCGTTGCCGCCGGGGCTCTAGCCAGGGAGAAGGCCGGTCTCTCGGTCCCGGAGATAGCTGAGGAGCTTGGTAGAAGCGAGGCGACCATAAGGAACCACTTGACCGGGAGAACCGAGGCTGGTAAGCTTGTTAGAGAGACCTACGAGAAGCTTCTTAGGGGGGAGCTTAAACCCGAGACAGTTCTCGTAGCCGCCTCAGCCGAGAAGACCGAGGAGGTCGAGAAGCTTAAGAGGAAACTCGAAGAGTATGAGAAAACCATGGACGATGTTAGGAAACGTGTCAGAGAGGCCGTGGAGCTCCTCCAGACGCTGCTTGAGTAAAAGTTAAAATTCGGCTAGATAAACCCTTATCTTAGCCACGCGGGGGTAGCCAAGTCTGGTCTAAGGCGCAGGGCTTAGGACCCTGTGGGGTAGCCCTTCGTGGGTTCGAATCCCACCCCCCGCATCACCCCGTCAGTAAGGAGCAAAAGAGCTCGTTAACGAACAGTTTTATTCGTCGATTTATAAACAAAAAAATCCCGGCAGACCGATCGTCTTGTACCCTCCTAGAGAGGGGCTGAAGGGCTCCTACGAGCATAGTGATGCCGGCTGAGGGATTCAAACGTTTTCCCTTTCCGGGTAAAATGGGAATAGGGTGGGTTTGAGACCTAGTTGTCTGTAGACGGCTAGAATTTTTTCCGACGCCTCCTCTATGGTCTGGGCTGGGCCTAGGTATATTAGATGGCTGAAGCATCCGGAGCTGCAGTCTGAGGAGCCGAAGCCCTTGAGCTCCGGGTTGGGTAACCCCATCTTCGCAAGCTCTTCTACGACCCTGCATTCGGCTTTTTGAACAGTTTCAGAGGCGATCACCTTAACCACTTCTGCATCCCGGCTTAGAAGTAGGTAGTCTATATGCCACCTGGCCTTCTTTGCGTCTGAGAGGTGCCGGCGTATGCGTCCCTCGAGGCTCTGGGCGCCGGAGCCCATAGCCGAGCCCACGTAGACGTAAAGACCAGGGCTGAATCTTCTAACCCCTAATGCCCCGATTCTGATGCTCAAAGGTTTTTTAACCCTTATCAGGAGGCTGTAGACGCCTTTGCTCATTTATCCCGGTAAAATTATATCGGTATGATATAGTATTTAACGCTAGGTATCCCGGTGGTGGGTTGCTTAATAAGATAAGGTCGGAGGTCGAAAGGCGGATCCTAGTTTTGGCGAAAATCCTAGCCGCCATAGGCTTCAAACCTGAGGCTTTAAGCCTCATGGGTTTAGCCTCGGCTTTCCTCTCGGCCCTAGCTTACAACCTAGGCGACGACGCCGTAAGCCTATACACCGCCTCCATACTTGTCGTGGTGTCGGGGTTCTTCGACATGGTCGACGGCGCCGTGGCTAGGCTAACCGGTAGGGCAACCCCCCGAGGCTCGTTCTTAGATTCCACGGTAGATAGGCTGGCGGACACGCTGATAATAGGCGGCTTAATCCTGAGCGGGAGGGTCTACATCCCGGTCGGGGTCGTAGCCCTAGCCTGCTCCCTCTTGACGAGCTACGTAAGGGCTAAGGCGGAATCCATGGGGGTTCAGATGTCAGGTATAGGCTTGGCTGAGAGGGGTGAGAGGTTGATAATACTCGCCGTTTCAGGGTTTCTGAACGCCGTAGATATAGGTATCTGGGTCTTAGCTGTCTTATCCTCCGTCACGGTTCTCCAGAGGATCCTACACGGTTACAGAAGCCTAAGGTAGGCTTAGGGTCTTAAGCGTCTTCTCCAGAAACTTTAACCCCTCTCTCAAGGTGTCTAAACCACGTTTCGTACTCTTGTAGTATTGCCGTCGGGAATCTCCCTCTACCGGAACCTTCTCGACTAAACCCTCTCGGGTCATCTTGTATAGAACCATGTATACAGTTATGGTGGCCACCGTGAAGCCGAACCTCTCTTTTAAAGCCCTCTTGATCTCGTAGGCGTACATAGGCTTCTCAGACAGCATTTTAAGTATATACATCCATAGGTTCTCGACCGTCAGCTTCCGGGTGAGCCTATTATACGCCAAGGTTAACCACTATCACCTATACCTGAGAGGTCTGCTTATCCTCCTCTCCGCCCTAGACCTGACCTTGATGATTCCATAGTGCACGGCGCAGGATACACAGTAGTTTTTGACGACCCTATATGTGCCTATGTAGGCCCCCTTAGCCCTAAGCTCCTTAGCGAGCTGAGGGTCTACAGGCGAAAACCTAACCGTGATACGTTTAATCTTATCCCTAGGAACTAGGGCGCCGCAGTTGTCGCACCTAACGAGCTCGGTCCTACCCTTCGTCCCCTTACTACGACCCCGAGATTTCCTCTTCTTAGGCATGGTTAACCAGCTAGAGATAAGAGAAATCGTCGACGCTAAAAAGGGTTACGCTGAAGAGCAGCTCTCAGCGCGTCGGATACTCCGCCAGAAGCCTCACAACACTCCCGTAGTCGCTCTTAAGCTTACCGAGAAGCCTCTCATCGGCGGTATACAGAACCGTATCAAGCACCTTAGCCAACGCCACATAAGACGCATCGTAGACCGTTATACCGTTCTCTAACGCTATCGATGCCGTTAATCTGGCATACTCACCCTCCAGATGATGGAGCTCAAAGCCGTAGAGGGATAGGCTCTCAGCGATCTCGGCCAGCTTTCCGTAGTCTAACCCATCAGACGAGTATCGTATGGCGTTTAAGACCTCGAAGGGCATCAGAGCAGGGGCGGCGAGCTCGACCAAGCCGTCGATGTAGTCTTCACGTATCTTCAAAGCCCGGCTCCTATCCTCCTCGAGGACGTACCATTTCACGACCACGCTAGCGTCGACCACTATTCTCTTCACTCAGCTCCCTCCACCTTCTGATCTCGTCTACGCTTCTCCAGCCGGGTTTAGGTTTAACCAAGTTTCTCTCGTTAAGCAAGACTGCTTTAGCTAGGTTTCTAGACCTTTCAGCATTCAGAACCCGTAGGATCGCTTCACGAATCACCCTGCTCCAGTTTACGTGTCTAAGACTCTCCATTCTCCTTTTGGTCTCCTCATCCACCCGAACCGTTATCATGGGCAAGGCTCTCCACCTTATATACATGTATATACGCATATACACGTATATAAGGGGTTTGTTCAAGAATTTTCGAACAAGTCGCAACCATTAAAACATCCACCACGCAGACATTCTAACCAGGATGGGGAGACGTAGGCTGGTCTTCGACTACAGGTCTTGGAAAGCCAGGGTTGTAGCTATGGAGCTCACGAGCAAGCTTGGTAGAGCTATAATCGGCCGGATGAGGGAGAAGACTTACATCACGGCGAGCCAGCTGGCTAGGGATTTGAACGCACCTCTTCCGACCGTGCTCTACCACTTGACGAGGCTTAGAATAGCCGGCTTAGTCGAGATGTATAGGGGCTATGGTAAACGGTTTAGGCCAGTAATCTACTATAAGCTCTCCCCATCCGAGGTTGTGATAGATTTAGGAGGTGAGAAGATTGAGCGAGGAGGAGAAGGAGAAAATCGAGATAGAGGAGGGTGTGATAGAGAACGTAGGGGTTCTAAACTTTAAAGATGTATCCCCTGAGGACTTAGAGAAGATAAGGCTTCTGAGAAACATAGGGCTGATCATCGTCCCTGGGGAGCTTATGGGTAAGGTGGCTTCCATCCCCAAGGAGAATGTAGGCGCCATAATCCCTTACATAGAAGGTGCTAAGACTTACGTGGGTGAGGTGAGGATAAGCGCTGACACCCTTAGGAGGTTTGAGGAGCCGGTGGACATAATCATAGTGGGTGAGGCTGTGTTCGAAGAGGATGTCACAGCTGAGCTTATAGATGAGAAAATTAAAACCGTTAGGGTCTACGGAGAGGTTGTGGCTCCGGCTGAGGCGTATGGGGTTTTCATGGCTAAATGCGTAGAAGTAGTAGGGGTTGTTAATAAGCTTGAAGAGTTGAAAGAAAAGCCTGAGAAGGCTGAATAACCTAGTTGAGGTCTATGGTTTAACCCGGGTTTTCCGTAAACTTTTTATCCCATCCACTATTTTGGAATCTCCAGCCTTCGACCGGTGCCGTAAAGTTGGTCGCTGTTGACGTTCAGAACCTCGTTAAGGTTTTCGGCTCGTTTAAAGCTTTAGACGGGTTATCCTTCCAAGTCGAGGAGGGCGAGGTTTACGGGCTTATAGGGCCTAACGGTGCGGGCAAGACCACGACGCTTAGGATTTTAGCTACGCTCCTGCTTCCGACGAGCGGAGTGGTTAAGGTTTTCGGCTACGACGTGGTCTCTGAGGCCTCTAAGGTCAGGCGTATCATAGCCTACCTAGCCGAGGAGGCAGGGGCCTACAGAAACCTGACCGGCCGCGAGTATCTCTCGATAATAGCCAGGATATACTTCGGCTCTAAGGAGGAGGCCTATAAGGCCGTCGAGTGGGCCGTGAAGGCCTCGGGGCTGGGGGATAAGATACGCGATAAGGTTAAGACCTATAGTAAGGGTATGAAGAGGAGGCTTCAGGTCGCAAGGGTCTTCATGGTAAGGCCTAGGCTCGCGATACTGGATGAGCCCACGGCCGGGCTGGATGTCATCCATGCAAACTACATAAGAAGGCTCATAAGAGACTACGCGAGGGAGTATGGTACGACCGTCGTCCTGTCGAGCCATAACATGCTTGAGGTCGAGTATATATGCGACAGGGTAGCCCTTATAGACAGGGGTAGGATAGTGGCGGAAGGCACACCAGACGAGCTGAAGAGTGTATGGAGCGCCTCGAACCTCGAAGAGGTGTTCGTGAAGGTGGTAGGCAGCGGATAGCTCAGAATCGCTTGAGGGTCTTCAACTCCATAGCAGGATTATGGATTTCCTTCATAAAGTTCACCGTTAAAGAACTGGGATATGATCTTTAAAGGCTTAAATAACGTGAATTTTTGATATCTCTTCTCAGGAGCTGTGAGCATGAAGATCTCGATCATCGGAGCCGGAAGTATGGCGTTTTCCGCCGCTCTGATAAAAGACCTCGCCCTCACTAAAAGTATTTCCGGCAGTAAGGTTACGTTGATGGATATCAGCGAGGAACGTCTAAACGCAGCCTTTAACATAGCGAGACGCTACGCGAAGGAGGTGGGAAGCGACCTCGTTATCGAGAAAACCCTAGATGTGGTCGAGGCTATCAGAGGCTCCGATTTTGTGATAAACGTCGCGTTTGCCGGGGGATACCATAACCTCGAGCTGATGATAGAGACCGCTGAAAAACACGGGTATTACAGGGGTATAGACGCTACGGATTGGAACATGGTCAACAACTACAACATCTACACCTGCTATAAACAGTATCAGATAGCGTTGAACATAGCCAGGACGATGGAGGAGTATGCGCCGGATGGGTGGCTTCTCCAAGTCGCAAACCCCCTCCTAGAGGTGACTACGATGCTGCTTAGGAAGACTAGGGTTAAGGTCGTCGGTTTCTGCCATGGTTTTCACGGATATGCTGAGCTCGCCCGGGTCTGCGGGTTAGACCCCGATAAACTGGAGTTCCAAGTGGCCGGTTTAAACCATGATATATGGCTGACTAGCCTGACGCAGGACGGTGAGGATGCATACAGGTATATAGACGAGTGGCTGGAGAAGGATGCTGAGAACTTCTGGAAGACCTACATCTTAGACCTTTGGGAGGAGCAGCTCAGCAGGGCGGCTGCGGATATGTATAGGAGGTATGGGCTTTACCCGATAGGGGATACTTGTAGAAGCGGCACCTGGGTCTACCATAAAGACCTGAAGACGAAACAGAGATGGTATGGGCCTATAGGCGGCGTCGACTCCGAGATCGGGTGGATTATACGTCGGCTTAGATACCGTTCTCAACTTGAAAGGTTCTACAGGATGGCCAACGACCCTACGGTATCGGTGTCTAGAGAGCTGGGGCTAACCCGGAGCGGTGAGCAGTTTGTAGACTTCATAGACAGTGTCACCAACGGTGTGGAGCGGAGGCTTATACTGAACGTTAGAAATAACGGGGTGATCCCAGGCATTCCCGCAGACGTAGCGGTCGAAGTCCCGGTATATGTTTCAAAGGAGACGCTCCGGCCAGAGCCCATAAAGAACCTACCCAGCTCCGTGGTCAAATTCGCGCTGATACCGAGGTGGGAGAGGATGGAGTGGGCTCTCGAAGCGTTCGACGCGTTATCGGAGGGTGGTAAACAGGCGTACAGGGAAGCGCTGGTGAACATCCTACTAGCCGATCCACGCACCTCCTCCCTGGAGCAGGCAATCTCAACGGTAGATGCTCTATTGAAACTACCCTACTATAGAGATGACGAGTGAGAAAGCGTATACTAAAGATATGCCTCTACGATAATATCCTTTTATTCTGAAGGCTGCTGTCTATGAAAACTCAAATAAGTCTGTTAATCCATAATTAGGTGAGATTGAGCCGTCTCGTACCTCTCGTAGAGAAGGAAGTTAAAGACCTTCTGAGAGACCCTAGGATCTACATAGGTTTGATAGTCCCTGTTTTGATAATGCCCGTCATAGGTCTGGCCATGTCTACGGCTATGACGAGTTCCATAGAATCCGTGACTAGGGAGGGGGTTAAAGTCGCGGTTTTAGACTTCGACCGGACAGGTGTCAGTAGGGGCTTTATAAGGTTCCTAAACGGCTCTGGGTTGAAGGTGTATCGGCTATCCTCGAAGACCGTCGAGGACGCTGTTAAGGAGCTCGAAGACGCAGATATAAAAGTTCTGATAGTGGTGCCCGACGGCTTTGGGTCGAACGTAACGTCTTACCGGAGAGCTAGAGTCGACGTGTACTTTCTCGTGAAAAGCGTCGGTTTCGGGGAGGCCGGTCTATTCTCGATAGTCGAGAACATCCTGAACCTTTACGCTAAGGTCTTAAGCGAGTCCTTCATCTCATCCATGAACTCTAGCGTAAACCCGGAAGAGGTTAGGGAGCCTCTGAACACCACAAGCCGCACGGTCATCAAGGGAGAGGTCTTAAACGTCCCCCCTCAAGCGCTCTTCGGCCAGTTCTTCATGGGATACGGTATCATGGTGCCCCTGGTCTTGACCATGGTTTCCGTAACGGTCGCGCAGATAGCCGCCACCGCTACGGCCGTCGAGAACGAGGAGAAAACCCTAGAAACGCTCCTGACGCTTCCGGTAAGCCGCTACGAGATACTGTTAGCTAAGCTCATAGGCTCCACGGTCGTGGCGGTCCTCGGGACGCTGTTTTTCATAATCGGCTTCTCGGTATACTTCCAGAGCTTCTTCACGGTCGAAGGGCTTACAGAGGGGATCCCCGTAAGCCAGCTCAAGCTTCCCCCACCTCCCCCAGAGACGTTCTTCGCTCTCTCCCTGAGCCTGCTCATAGCGGTGTTCTTCACCACGTCCCTCGGGGTCATCATAGGCGCCTTAAGCAGCGACGTCAGGATATCTAACTCGCTCATAGGCATAGTGATCGTGCCGATAATGATACCGGCGTTCCTGATAATGTACGGCGACGTGGAGGCGCTGCCCCTCGGGCTTCAGATTCTCGTCTACGCCCTACCACCGAGCTATCCCATGCTCATAGCGAGGGATATGCTCCTCGCAGAGCTACCGGTCGAGGCTTTATACGGCATACCATACTCCGCCGGGTTGACGGCGTTCCTACTCCTTCTGACGAGCAGGCTTCTCGTCCCAGAGAAGCTCCTATCGCTTCAATATAAGATACTCGCCAGAAGGATGAAGGGTAGAAAGAGCCGCGGCTAGTAGGCTTTACCCAGGTAGACGTATTCACCCGCCTTCCTACCGCAGACTATGCACCTAGCGTCTTCAGGGGGCTTGACCCTGTTCTTCAGCGGTACCCCTCGAACCTCTAGACCCAGCTCCCGCTTAAGCCTGAGACCACACTCCTCCCCGTCGTAGCCTATCGAACAGAAGGGCACTATTATGAAGCCCCCTTTCTCGGAGAGCCTTCTAACCTCCTCCATACTCTCAGCCCTGAAGACCATCGAGTTCATGAATTTCTCAGCCCTCCTCCTCAGGTTTTCCAGAATCTCATCTCCGAGCTTCTTCACGGTTTCGACAATCTTCTCCAGAGGAGCCTTAACCCTCTTACGGGTATCTCGTCGGAAGAGTGTCACGTATTTCCCTTCGACCTCCCTAGGCCCAACCTCCGGTACACCCATCATCTCCCAGTAGTAGTATTTCGCCCCAGGGGTCTTATCCGAGAAATCGGCTTCGACCCTTAAGCCCGCAGACCTAAGCATGTCGACGACTGTCCGCGAATACTCCTCGACCACATCCTTGGTTTCTTTAGTCGGTATCGGTACCACTACCACCTGTACGGGCGCTATCTCGAACGGAAGCACCAGACCGTTGTTATCCCCATGTATCGATATCACGGCCGCGAGTATGCGCCATATCCCAGGCCCATAGCATGTCTGGTAGACGTGCTTACGCTTACCGTCGCTGTCGAGGTACATGATCTCGAACGCTTTAGAGAAATTCTGACCTAGGTAGTGGGTCGAGGCTATCTGGAGAACCCTACCGTCAGGCATGAGACAATCCGCCGCGAACGTCTTAACAGCACCTTTGAACTTATCCCACTGAGGCCTCTCAAAGAATATGAACGGCACCCCCAGCCTCTTATGGATGACCTCCTCCGCAACCTCCATGTCCTCTTCGACCTGTCTATAGGCATCCTCCTCGGTGGCGAAGACATCATGCGCCTCTATCCATAGAAACTCCCGCCCCCTTATGAGCGGCTTAGTAGCCTTGGTCTCATACCTAAACACCGAGCAGCTTTGATACAGCTTCAGAGGAAGGTCGGATATGCTCCTTATCCAGAGAGCATACATCGGGTAGAACGCGGTCTCAGAGGTAGGTCTTAAAGCCAACCTCTTATCGAGCCTGTCGTCTCCTCCATGCGTTATCCAGAACACCTCAGCCCTGAACCCTTCGACATGCTCCTCCTCCTTGTACAGGTTATCCTCAGGAATCACCGTCGGGAAGAGTACAGGCTTATGACCCCTCCTCTCCAAGGCGTCTTCGTAGATACGGTATATCTGTTTAAGCATGGTCATGGACCAAGGTCTATGAACTATGAACCCTTTAACATTATATCTGTCGTCTATAAGCTGGGCTTCCCTGATAATCCTGTTAAACCACTCGGAGAAGTTCTTCTCCTTATCGACGTTAAACGTCTCCTTAGACATACGCTTCCGGGTTTTCTATTCGTTCCACATCCTTATATAAGGTCTACCATATCCGTCTATATGACCTCGGTCTCCGAAGCAACCTCCTCAGCCTTCTCCCTCGACAGCCCCCTAACCCCTAGTATGGTGTACCTCGGCCTTATCCTATGCGCCTGGGTTAAAGCCTCTACCACATACTCAGGCTCTATACCCAGCTGTTTAGCGTTAACAGGCGCACCGACCTTCGCTAGGAAACCCCTTATCTCCCTCCAGTCGAGCTTATGCAGGTAGGCCATCATTATAGTCCCCACACCGCACTGCATACCATGCTCCGCATGCTCAAACCCGTATTTAAGAGAGAGGAGGTCTAAGCTGTGGCTGAACAGATGCTCAGCCCCGCTGGCCGGTCTACTGCTACCGGCTATGCTCATGGAAACCCCGCTACCTATCAAGGCCTTAACCACCGTTCTAACGGCCTTCTCCCCTCCGGCCCTTATGAGGTCTGCCCCGGCCTTGACTATGTTAGCCGCCATAAGCGCCATAGCCGCCGCGTATTCGCTGTACTCCTCCCCCCTAACCTTCCGAGCTAGAAGCCAGTCGCTCACAGCAACGACCTTAGCTATCAGGTCTCCGCAACCGGCCGCTAGGCTCCTTCTAGGAGCCTTAGATATGATAGACGTATCCGCCACTATCGCTATGGGAGACCTGGCTTTGACGTATTCCCTACCCATGTTCTCGGCCACGCTGAGCCTCAGCAGAAAACTCACGACGGGGGACGCTATACCGTCGTGCGAAGCCGACGTAGGGATGCTTATGAAAGGCTTATCAAGCCACGCCGAGGCTAGTTTAGCCACGTCTATAACCCTACCGCCTCCCACTCCTAAGACCACGGTTGAACCGTCGTTCTTAAGCCGTCTAGCGAGCTTCTTGACGCTCAGATAGGTCACGGGCTTAGACTTCACCGTAAAGTGGGAGACCCTAAACCCCTGGTCGGAGAGCTTCGAGCATATCTCCTCGGCTATTCCGAAGGTGAAGGTAGAGCCTGAGACGACCTGGATCCTACTACCCAAGCCGAGTTTACGGATTATCGACGGGAGATGCCTCAACGCCTCGGCGCCCATAACGACGCATCTTGGAAACTCCATAAGCTCCGTCTTAAACCTCAAACCGAACCAAAAGTAGTTTAAACACAGACTAGCTTAAATTTAACTGAAAAGCCGAAGGAGCTATCTCTCAGAATAGCAGAGCCATGAACACTATGCTAACCGTGAGCAGGATCAGCATGTGTTTAAAACCAAGTTTAACAGTTCCCTCAAGCTTACCGGCTATCAGACCTGAGAACACGCTTTCGAACGCGGCGAGGTCTACGACTATGACCCTATAGGTCTCGGCTTCTATGGGGTTTTTAACCGTGGCTCCTAAGGGGATGGTTAAGCCGACGGAGACTATGAACTGAGTATATATCAGCCACATCGTGAACAGGAGTATGAAAACGGTCGTGTAGATTATCATTATATACGGTCTAACCCTGGAACCCCGCTCCTTATTCAGGCTCTCGACCTCCCTTATGAAAGACGCTAACGAGCGGAACACAGGCTTGACCTCACCACCCACCCTTACCGCGGCAGACAAGACAGCGGACACCATCCTCACGTTTTCGGTCCCAGCCTCCTCCGCAAACTTCTTCATGGCCTTCTCAAACTCTACGCCCCACGAGAGCAGGACGACCGCCTTTTTAAGGGGCTTAGTCAGAGGTCCATAACTTCTGGAGCTGCAAACCTCGAAGGCTTGTATAAAGTTTAAACCGGCGTCCTGAAGGTCGGCTAGGTCGTCCAACAAGACGGGAAGCATGTCGTCTATGAGCCTGTTTCTCCGATAAATCATCGTGTAGAAAACCGCTATCGGCGCCACGGCTACGTCTAGGGCTGCTAGAAGCAGCAGCCGTAGGTCGAATCCCCTCAAACCGACCGAGACCCCGTACGCCGCTATCGCCAGCCCTACGGCCACGCTCAAACCATAGATTATGGGCTTAGGACACCTCATCGTCTACCACCCTGAGAGGATCATATCTAAAATCAGGAGCGCAGCAGTAGCCGTCACAGGTATGAGGAGGTAGATTATCACGTAGGCGAGGGCTATAGGGTCTAGAAACCCCAGTACAAGCCCCCCGACAAGCCCCATAAGGGTGAGCATAGTCACCATTATAACCGGGAAAACTATGAGCACCGTTATGTAGACCTCTGCTATCAGGTTCAGGTTATCTACGAGCTTCGTGAGGTATAATCTTCTGGACTCGATAACTCTCTTGAAAGAAGATTCCAGGAAGCTTCTCATATCCCCCCCGGCTTTGAAAGTGGCCATGTATCCCTGTATGAACTCTCTGAACCTCTCCGATGGGCATCTCATAGCCTCTTCCTCCATAGCGGTTAACGCGTCCAAACCCAGCAGAGAAACATCTCTCAAGACGTTTCTAGCATAACCTTCGACACCGAACATCCCCCCCTCCTTAGCGAGGAAGTCGAAGACTTGCTCTATAGACGCCTCGGCCGAGGCGAGGATCGACATGCAGCCCACGATGTAGGCTAGATACCTTTCCATACGCCTCTTAATGGAGCCGGCTACGTAGTGTGGATAGAAGTAGAGGATGGAGAAAACGGTTACGGGTATGATCGACGCTGTTAGGGCTCTAACAAGTATGGGCGGGATGGAGGATACGTATCCCGTCATAAGCTCGGCTGCGACCACAGCGACGGGTATCGACACTAGGGTCCAGAAAAGCATACCGGCTGTGTAGACAGGGGGGCTAACCCCTATGTACGCCCTTAGAAGGTTCTCCCTAACCCTACGCATCAAGGGGTTGAAGACGAAGGTGGGTCTACCCCTGAAGACGAAGTATCCTATGTTCAGGAGTCCTTTGAGACGCTTCATGCCCCGGTTCTCCCTTCGTCTTCGTCAAGCGACTCCTCAACGCTTACACGGCTGAAAACGAGTTCAGGTGAATAAGCGTAGCTCCTTATTATCTCGGCGACCTGGTCGAACCTACGCAGGTTCTTCTTAACCATCCACTCTAGTATACGCTTCCTCCGCTCTATCTCCCTCCAAGCCTCTGAGATAGTCATGCCGAGGTTTTTAGCAACCCGCTCGAAAGTTATGCATCGACCGGTGAAGACGAAGGAGTCTGTCCTAGGGTCCCATCTGTAGATGTCGTTCATCAATATATCCTTCGTCTTATAGTCCAAACCCACTATCTCGGTTATGACCTTGGTTCTCCTAGCAGGTAACCCATTCTTCTCGACCCTTGTCTGAACGGTCGCTATGTTAAGCTGGGCTATGAGGTTACGCGGTATGTTCATAGGCGGGTTTTCAAGCCTCCTTATCGCGGCTATGACGGAGTCCGCGTGGATAGTGGCCATGGCTAGATGCCCGATAGATATCGCCTGGAAGAGGGTGTAAGCCTCTTCTCCACGTATCTCGCCTACGATTATGTAGTCCGGCCTCTGGCGGACGGCGGCTTTGAGGAGGTCGAAGAGCGTTATCTCCCTAGCCGAGCTCGTGTAGGCGGGTCTAGTAACAGACCTGACCCAGTTCTTATGGTAAAGCTGAAGCTCCGGGGTATCCTCGATCGTGACTATCTTGAGGTCGGGTTTTATGAAGTTTGAGAGACAGTTGAGCAGAGTCGTCTTACCGGAGGCAGCTCCTCCGCAGACTAAGACCGAAATCCTGTTTTCGATGAGAAACCAAAGCAGGGCCGCTATCTCCGCCGACAAGGTGTTGAGCCTTATCAGGTCGACTATGGTCAACAAGTCTCTCCTAAACTTTCTTATGGTGAACGTGCTCCCATGCCTGGTGACCTGCCCCCCGAGCGTAAGCTGGATCCTGCTTCCGTCCGGAAGCGAGGCGTCGAGTATCGGGTTAGCCAGGGTTATCATCCTACCGGCCCTATGGGCGAGCCGTATCACAAAAGAATCCAGCTCCCTCTCGTCGTCGAACACGACGTTCGTAGGTAAGGACTCGTAGTCTCTATGCCACACATATATGGGTAAACCGACGCCGTTGCAGCTGATATCCTCTATAAGCGGGTCCCTCATCAACACGTCTATCTTACCGTAACCGATGAAGTCCCTGACTATATAGTAGGCGAGCTTCTCGAAGTTCTCCTTAACAGGTAGCCTATACTGCTTTATGACATCCCTCATACGTTCTTTAAGATACTCTATAGCATCCTTCTCGTCCTTGAAAGACGACAACGTCACGTCGAGCGTCTCGACCAGGTGGTTCTTTATCTCGGCGAGGACCTTAACCTCCTCCTCTGAGAGGGTGGGCTCCTGAACCTCGTAGACCACCTCGTTGGTCACAGGGTTCATAGTCAAGACAGCGTATGCGTTAGGCGGGTTGATAGGCCAAACCCGTATCACATGCCTAGGACGACCGCCTTCCCTACCGCCTTCGACCATAGATGTCTTTCAAGAATTGAAAAGCATGAAAATTTAAAAACTTAGCTAACCAGCTTGGATATAATACGTCTCGGCGACGCGGCGCATTACTCTACAATGGCTCTAAACATCTGAAAGCCTAAACCCGAAGCTACCTACTGTACATGCCTACAAGCTTCGCATAGGCTATGACATGCCCCGGCATGCGTTCAGAACCTCTCTAGCCGTCGATCCTGGCGGAAGCTCTAGCTTCTTATCCAAGGCTAGAAGCAGAAACACGTACCTATGCGCTTCTTCATCTGGAGATGATACGAGGGAGAAGGTTTTATAAGCTTAATGTTCCACCATGCCTGGGCGGCTCTTTCTCGACGGGAGGCTTCATAGGTGTCTATATTTATAGCGGTGATCACCTTATTTTCTGGCGTATGACGATATGCTTGACCTTCTGAACAAGATATTCATCTGGTTACAGAGATGGGTTCAGGGGATACCTAGCGGGCTGGCGCATCTATACGATAGGCTCGCGACGAGGTATCTTGAGCCATCCTATGAACACATCGTGGAGGAGCTTAGGGATAAGACTTCCGGCGAGGGTTTGATAGTCGAAGTGGGCTGTGGAACCGGAAAGCTTCTTCTGAAAATCGCCGAGACCCTGAAACCAATGAGCGTCATGGGGATAGACATATCACGTGCGATGATCGAGCTCTCTAAGCGAAACCTATCTAGAAGCCGTAGCCGAGGGCTCGTCGACCTCATCCTAGCAGACGCTCATAACATGCCTATAAGAAATCAGTGTGTCGACCTCATCCTAAGCACAAGCACCCTCCATCATATACGACAGCCAAAGAGGTTTTTCGACGAGTGCGCGAGGGTGCTTAAGGAGGATGGAGAAGCTTGGATATACGAGTTCTCACACGACGCAGAGTACGAAGACCTCAGGGCTATAAAAACACCACGTATATTTCTTAAGATCCTAGCCGCGTTACACGGCATACCCAGAAGAATCTTCGAGAAAGGATACATCAAAAAAGCCTTAGAAAACGGTGGATACCGGTATAAAATCAGCTATCAAGGAGCGGTAACAAAGCTCATACTCGGTAAAACCTAAGCGAAAAATTTACTTGGAAGACCCACGTAATTCTCCAACGACCCAGCACCACCAGAATAGTCCAGAAAACATCTATACGCAGCCGAATGTGGCCGCCGTAACGTAGCCTGGCAGCGTACGGGCCTGTGGAGCCCGGAGGCCGGGTTCAAATCCCGGCGGCGGCCCTCCGTTCTAAGAAAAGGGTCTGAACCAGCTCGCCCTCTCTTACAGCCGTGGTTTAGAGCCTAGATGCTTGACTTTGCCATGTGTACACGGAGTCTAAGCGTTTAGAGCTTCTATTGAGGCGTGAACTTCTATGAGATTCAGAATAATGCTTAAAAAGATTGCGTTAGGTATTTAAAAACCGATGGAAAATGGGTGAAGAGAAGGTTTCAGAAGAGAGGTTTCCATGGGTGCTTGCGATACTTACGCCGGCTATCTTGGGTTTCATAGGTCCTATATGGCAGCTGCTCATATCCAGCTTTCCTTACTGGATCGTAGGTGCGCTGGGGGAGTCTGTCTGTCATATAGGGCTGACCACGGCTCCGTTTCTGGTACTTCTTCTAGCCGCACCACTTTATAGGATAAAGTCTCTTAGAGAGACGTTGGGTATTAAAACCTTGGCATATCTCTACATAGGCGCTTTAACAACCTCATACTTCATACATTATCCATGGGCACTATGTATCCATTACATGTACGCCGTCAGGATCACTTTGAGAGAGCTCGCGGATAGGGTTATACCGACTTTTATGGCTCCTCCATATGATGTGGCTATTCGGTTGTCGACTGGCGGCCCGATAGATTGGGGCGCCTGGGCAACCCCGATAACCTGGTACTGGCTTTTAAACGTGACCACAAGCGTCTTCATGCTGTCTATAGCTACTCTGTTTAGAAGGCTTTGGATAGATGTCGAGAAGGTCCCGTTTCCACATGCTTTGGTCGCATACAGCCTTGCGGAAAACAACGTCGCTGAGGGGGGTTGGAATAGGCTCTTTACGATAGGCGTAATCATAGGGTTGGCTTTTCAGATCCCTGTGACGCTCCGGATGTTCCCATGGTTCCCCGACATATACGGCGTCGGCTATAGGTCCTGCCCGATGTTAACCAGATGGTTCGGTGGGGACGAGCCTCTCGGAACGATACCTGGTATGATGAGCGCGACCTACAACCCCGTAGCAGTAGCCATAGCCTACATGGCTCCTCTACACGTACAGTTCAGCACATGGTTTTTCGCACTCATGTATATGATAGCGGTTCAGATAGCTTACTACATGGGCTACTACACGGGTATAACCGATATAGGCACATGCGGCAGATATTGGTGCAGCCCATCACCGTCTACAGAGCCGCCTCTTAAATTCATGGCTATAGCAATAGGTGCCCTCATAGCGATGGGAATCATGCATCTAATACTTAACAGACGATACTTAGTCGAGGTCGCCGGGGCGATAACTCGAGGAGGGCAAGAGCACAAGGGAGAGGCTATGAGCTACAGGATGTGCTTCCTCATGCTGGTCGTATCCCTTATAGCTTCAGCGGCTTTCTGGATGTGGTCCAGCCTATCGTTGATAGACGTGCTGGTTCTGGCTTTGACGGCTTTCTGTATATGGTATCCAATGGGCCGTTTATTCGGGCTCGCCGGAGCCTACTGGAGAAGCGTCGATAAAGGCTTCGTATTCTTCCGGTTACTATACCCGACTTGTCATGAGCCGCCTACAACCCAGGAATTCCTGGTCTTCAGGATGTCCACTTTTCTGTCAGACACGCCGACGTACCCATGGGGTGGAGCCACGGTCTCCGCCTTCACATCCTATAGATTCGCCAGCCTCGCCGGTTTAAGCGCGAGAAACACGTTTAAAGCTCTATTGCTGGCTCTGATACTAGCTCCCCTAGCCTCGCATATAGGGTTTATATGGATCCTACACACCGTGGGCGGTGAGCACATAGGTATATGGTCAAGCTGGTATCTAGGAGGGACTTGGGTTCTAACCGGTGTATCTTCAAACTGGATAACGCTGCCTGCCCGTGAGCCCTGGGTCGAATACAGCGTCCTAGGAGCCATAATCGCGGTCGTCTTAAGCTGGCTTCACGCTAGGTTTGTATGGTTCCCGCTCGAGCCCATAGGCTATATCCTAGGGACGACGTGCGCCTCAATTCTCTTTGGACTATGGTCGGCCTTCCTTGTGGCTTGGGTGCTTAAGATGATAACCCTCCGGGTCGGAGGCGCCAAGCTTTACGAGGGCTACGGTGTTCCGATAGCTTCAGGGACGGTTACGGGTTGTATGATAGGGATGATCCTAAGCGGGTTGCTATGGATTATCAGGTTCTTCATACCGTTCTAAGCATATCCTCCCTATTTTTACTACGCCTCAGCTGGGTTTGGTCTTCTTCACGGGAAACGGTACGAGACCAAGGGCTGTTAGATTTATCTATCTTGCTCTCGGCATCTTCTGGTATGGGTTTTCGAGAGGTTTACAGGTGGTTGATGAGCGAGTTTGAGGATTTTACCATAATAGATGCCCATGAGCATCTCCCTCCTGAGAGGGAGAGGGTTTCGAGAAGGGTCGACGTGTTCACGATGTTCACCCACTACACAAGTACAGACCTGATCACCGCAGGGGTGTCTAGGGAGGATTACGAGAAGATAATAGACCCGAAGCGACCCCTAGAGGAGCGGTGGAGGCTGTTCAAGCCCTATTATAAGGTGGCTAGGTACACCTCCTACTTCAGGGCTGCGCGTATCGCGTTGAGGGAGTTCTATGGTGTGGAAGACCTGACCGACGAGAACTATCTAGAGGTTTCTAGACGGGTTAAGGAGGCTAACAAACCCGGCATATACAAGAGGGTGCTAAGGGACAAATGCCGTATAAAAGTCGTCTTAACCCAGATAGGCCGTATACCCGAAGAGGATAGGGAGTTGTTGGTCCCTATACTTCCCATGTGGCTTCTGACAGACGTATTCAAACCCTCAGACCTTGAGGCTAAGGGGTTGAAGCCACGCATAGACGTTTCAAACCTCGGAGACTACGTCGCATACATGAAGGAGCAAGTCGAGAGATGGAGACGTGAAGGAGTAGTAGGTCTCAAGTTTCTAGCCCGCCGTGTCGAAGAGGTTTCTCAGGAAAAAGCCGAACGGCTGTTCGACCGGCTTCTTGAGGGTGAACTTATGGAACCTAAGCCCCTATGGGATTA
>LUCB01000011.1 GCA_001593865.1 Candidatus Bathyarchaeota archaeon B24 | reverse complement strand
AGAGTGGTTGAAAGATCTTCGACACCGCTTTCACATATTTCTCTACAAGCCTTGTGAAAGCCTCTTCGACCTGTTCCTCGGAAACCTCATCCGGAACATTGAGTTCAAAGAGAACATCCTCACGAACAAGGGATGCATAAAATCTAAAACACTCGCTAAAAGTTTTATGTCTTGGAAGACGCCAGCAGCCTCAGCCATCCATTCGATACTCGGCTTAACCTCATTTATCTGACTTTGGGGATTGTATCTCTCCGCTTCCACATCTAACCTGCTTATAGATATCCTTTCAAGCCATGGGATTATCTTAGCAACCCCTTCTATCTCTTCTCTGGTGAAGCTTAGGGCGCTCCTATCAAGCCACGCGGTAGGGCTCCTAAGTGTTTTAAGCTGTCGAGGAGGTTGTGGTTCTATCTGGTGTAGAGGTTGGCGGAGGTGAAGTTGAGTATAATCGGGGCTGGAAGCGCTGTTTTTTCGCTTTCGCTGATCAGAGACCTGTGTCTAACCCCGGGTCTCGAGGGTAGTACGGTGTGTTTCATGGACATCGACAAGCAGAGGCTCAATGCCGTGTATTCGCTCTGTAAGCGTTATGCCCAAGAGCTCGGGGTTAGGTTGAACCTTGAGAAGACCATGGATAGGCGGGAGTCGCTGAGAGACGCAGATTTCGTTATAAACACGGCCCTAGCCGCTGGCCACCATAGGCTACGAGAGGGATGGGTGATAGCGCGTGAGCTGGGCTACAGGCATGGTGGAAGTCTTCACATAATGCACGACGAGGCTTTTTGGATAAACTTCTACCAGTTTAGACTCTTCGAATCGATAGTCGAGGATGTCCTCGACCTGTGTCCAGACGCCTGGTATATCCAACTCGCCAACCCGGTGCTCGCAGGTATAACGTATCTGGGACGTAAGTACCCCAGAGCTAAGATAGTGGGCCTATGCCACGGCTTCATGGGAGTATACCACATCGCCGAGGTACTAGGCTTAGAAAGAGCACATATAGAGTTCGAGGCCCCGGGGGTAAACCACTTCATCTGGCTGACACGCTTCACCTACAAGGGCGAGGACGCTTACCCGCTCATAGACGAGTGGGTCGAGAAGCGGGCGGCTGAATACTGGAAACGATGTCCCCTGAGCGATGGGATGGGGCCTAAGCCGGTAGACCTCTATAAAAGGTTCGGCCTGTTCCCGATAGGCGACACGTGTACGCCTGGAGGGGGTTCGTGGCCCCACTGGTACCACGTCGACGAGGAGACCGAGAGAAGGTGGAGGGAGAACCCCTCAGAATGGTGGAGCGGATACTTCGAATGGATTAAGCAGAGGGTCGATAGAATATTCGAGGTCGCCGAAGACCCCT
Organism: Candidatus Bathyarchaeota archaeon B24; assembly: GCA_001593865.1. Lineage (GTDB taxonomy): Archaea > Thermoproteota > CALKCG01 > B24 > B24 > B24. Next base: position 41,424 of record LUCB01000011.1, on the reverse strand, counting down.
CCGTGAAGGTGACAGAAGTCTTCCCTCCGCGTAAATCGGCCGAGAGCATAGTGTCCTTGGTCGAATCCATAGCCTGCCACATACCGAGGGTGTTCCAAGTCAACATACCCAATAGAGACGACTTAGTTCCAGGAGTGCCTCGGGACTTCGAGGTCGAGGTCCCGGCGCTCGTCGATAAGCATGGTATCCACGGTTTGAAAACCGAGGGTCTACCCAAGCTGGTCATCGCATATCTCCTTCGAGACCGCGTCGCCCCTGTCGAAGTCGAGCTGGAGGCCTACGAAGCCGGAGACCGCGACCTATTGCTTCAGCTTATAATGATGGACCCCTGGACGAGGACGATGGAGCAGGCTGAGAAGCTTCTCGATAGGATAATGTCCCTACCATACCACGAGAAGATGAGGCGTCATTACAAGTGAACACATGCTCTTAAACGTTGAATCTAGATGTAGGCTGGATTCTAGGCTGAATGAATCAAGGTTTATATGAGTCTTTACCCTCTATCTAGGGTTGGAAAAAGGAGGGCTGGTTCACCTGGGTAAGAAGAAGGTTATAAGCGAGGAGGAGCTTAAGACGCTCGTCCTACCTAGCCCTGGGGAGGTCTTAGGGATAGTGGAGAAGTTGCTCGGCTACGATAGGCTTCTGGTCCGCTGCGTAGACGGTCATACGAGGCTTTGTAGGATAAGGGGGAAGATGAAGAGGCGGGTCTGGATCAAGGAGGGCGACATCGTCCTCGTTTCGCCATGGGACTTCCAGTTCAAGACCCGGGGAGACGTGGTCTGGCGTTACACGCATAACCAGGTGGACTGGCTCGCTAGGAACGGTTACATACCCCAGGACTGGGCTTAAGGTTCTCGTGAAGGTTTTCGGCCTATGGAAGAGGATAAGCTTCTGAAACATGAGAGGAAGCTTCTTCTCAGGGAGAAGCGTTACATAGTCGAGCAGCTCTTCAAGGTCAAGCGTTCTGAGGAGTATGAGGCCCTGGAGGAGGTGTTCGACAAGCCCACCCTCATGACGCTCTACGGCATGCTCAGGAGAGACGTGATATCTGAGATCTACGGAGCGATAAAGGCGGGTAAGGAGAGTAAGCTCTTCTGGGCTAAGGGCCCTAGGGGTGAAGACCTAGCCGTGAAGATCTATCTAACGATCACGGCCGAGTTCAGGACGGGTATGCTCATGTACATCGAAGGCGACCCGAGGTTCAGTAGGGTTAGACGAGATAGACGCGGCCTCGTCTACCAGTGGGCTTCGAAGGAGTTCAGAAACCTCAAAGAGGCCTATGGTGCAGGCGTCAGGGTTCCCAAGCCCGTGACGGTCAGAAACAACGTTCTCGTCATGGAGTTCATAGGGCGGGACGGTGTACCGGCTCCTCTGCTGAGGGAGGTCGAGCTTAGAAACCCCGCTAGAGTATACAAGATGGTGGTAAACGACGTCAGGAAACTCTACAGAAAGGCCGGGCTCGTACACGGAGACCTGAGTGAGTATAACATAATGTACTGGAGGGGGTTACCGTATCTGATAGACCTATCCCAGGCGGTTCCGCTAGAGCATCCCATGAGCGACGTCTTCCTGAAAAGAGACCTAGCCAATCTCAACAGGTTCTTCAGGCGGCTGGGCGTCGAGGTGATCGATGAAGACCGGCTATACAAGTGGATAACCTCAGGCATCTAACGTCTAAGAAGTGGTACAAAACGATCTTATCCACTCTGTTATCTTCTTATCTAACTCTATCGGATACGAATAGTTCAGTTTCTCAGCTATCTCCATGGATATCTTTCGGAATAAACTCATCGTCGCCAGTAATCCCCGCTTGATGTCGGCTTCATCGTAGTATGAAAAGGTTTTTCGTAACTCCTTTATTACATCGGAGTCTGCCCATTCTTCTAAGAAACGTCCATCGAACCAGGTATCGTAGGCCCAACCCCTCTTGACGTGAGCATGCCATTCTATCATCCGGAGCATGCATTTCCGTTTCATGTACGAGTCGAGGCAGAATTTAGCAGTCCAAAGCTCTCCTCGAAGTATTTTCTTTAAAGTCCAAACTGCGTGGTATAGAAAATCGTAGACGACTTCAAGAAATTCTCGTTCTGTCGGTGGGTGGGGAGGCGGAAGTTCTACCGAGGAAAAACGCCTGTATAACTGGGACGTAATTCCATCTTTATCCAAAAGGACGTGAACTCCACGTTTAAATATCTCCAGGATCTGTGGCGGGATTTCTCCTTGAAGAAGCCGCAGAATCACTTCCCTCGGGATTATGGAGAAATCGACATCCAGCATGCCTTCGAAAAGTACTCGACGCTCCATCTGACCCCCTACGGTGGGTTCGAGGAACGTCAGCAAAGGCTTGCCGAGGTTTTCTAACCACTCTGTTGTCGAAAGATAGCGTCTTGGATCGGTAGCGACGACTATAACGTCTAGATCTGACCATTCGTCAGCCGGATGATCCATACGGGCTCTCGAACCTACGATCATTAACACTCTTATATCAGGACGGTTTTCCGCCCACTTAACCAATCGTTCTATGAGCTTCTCGTATGACGCATTCGTCTTTGCTAAACTCTTGTTCAAAGTCTTCCTGTTCGCTTTCAGACGTGTTTCACCGTTTTGTAGTTAAATACTTGTAGTTTAAATAGTTTGTTTCCAAGTCGCATCTATTACGCATGGATATTCCATAACCATCGATGGCAGAACTCCTATATTCTTAAACACTATAACCTATCTAGGACGGAGGGTGCTTAGGTTGGATGCTGAAGCTCCTCAACCATCCTTCGGAACCTTCGGTTTAAGGGGAGTAGCCAACGTCGACTTAACCCCCCAGCTGGCTCTTAAGATAGGGCTTTGCATGGCCAACTACTTGGGACCAGGTAAAACGGTCGTGGTTGGTAGAGACCCGAGAACGTCTTCGGCGATGCTTAGCATGGCCGTTTCTTCAGGGCTTCTAAGCGGAGGCTGTAACGTTAAGGACGTGGGCTTGGTGACCACACCGGCTCTTTCCTTCGCGGTTAAAACACTCAAAGCCGATGGAGGAGTCATGATCACAGCCTCACATAACCCACCTGAGTGGAACGGTATCAAGCTTTGGAACGGCGACGGCTCAGGCTTCTCCAGAACCCAGGACAGGGTTATAGAAGACATGCTCCGGCGTGGAGAGTTTAGACGCGTAGATTGGAGTCATATAGGCCGGCTTGAGAGGGTCGAGGGTATACCGGATATGTATGTGGAGGGTATTCTAAGCAGGGTGGACGTCGACACCATCAGGCGTAGGGGCTATAGAGTTGTCCTAGACTGCGGCGGAGGCTCCGCATGCTACAGCTCTCCAAAACTTCTACGGAAGCTCGGATGCGACCTTAAGGCCATAAACTGCCGACCGGACGGGTTCTTCAAACAGAGGCTTCCCGAGCCTAGGCCTGAGAACCTATCGAGGCTTATGGAGACCGTCAGGTCAATAGGCGCTGACCTGGGGGTAGCTCACGACGGTGACGCCGATAGGGCAGCTTTCATAGACGAGAAGGGTCGGTACGTTCAAGGTGACAGGATCCTAGCCCTGATATGTCTAAACTACTTAAGAAACAGGCCTAAGGGGTTGATAGTCACGACCGTGATAACAAGCTCGGTGATCTACGATGTCGCCGAGATGGTCGGGGCTAGAGTGGTTCTGACGCCTGTAGGCGAACCCTATGTGGTCGAGAAGATGAAGGAGACGGGTGCCGAGATAGGTGGTGAGGAGAACGTGGGCTTGATAGTCAGGGACTGGGTCTGGAGTAGGGAGGGTGCTTACGCGGTAGCCTTGGTCTTGGAACTCATGGCTAAGGAGGGTAGATCTCTATCTGAGCTTTCGGAGAGCCTACCTAGATACGAGCAGGCTAAGCTTAACGTCAGATGCGACAGAGAGGTCTTCCCGCTCATAAAGCATAGGGTGATCGAACTCGTCAAGGAGATGCTTCCGAAAGACTATGACCGGCTTGTCACGATAGACGGTGTAAAGGCATACTACGGGCGGAACTGGGTTCTAGTGAGACCCTCGGGTACCGAGCCTCTGTTCAGGGTTTTCGCGGAGGCAGAGGATAAGACGACGCTTGAAGAGCTTAAGAGGCTAGGCGTGAAGGCAACCGAAGACGCGGTTAAGGAGCTGACGGATAAAATTAAAGGAGGTTCAAACGTTTAAACCCGGCTACAGAAGCGGGAGTTCCACAGGTTTGCCTTCCTCTATCGACTTGTAGGCCGCTAAAGCTATTTCGAGAGCCTGTCTGCCGTCGAAGCCCGTCGCCCTAGGCTCCAAGTCTTCCGTTATACACTTCACGAAGTGGCTTACCATCTCGTAGTCTACGTCACATCCCCAGTAGTGATGCACCCAAGTAGGTCCACCCTTTACATTAGAGGAGTATACAACCTGTCTAAAACCGTCCAGCATAAGCCTCCCATCGGAGCCAAGGAGCTCCATGTAGACGTCTCCCCATATCGGGAAGCTGTCTGGCCTAGACCAGCTCGGGTCTATCGACGCCTGAACCCCGTTCCTGAAGCTAAGCATGATCAAAGCGTTATCTTCGACCGTAAGCTGTTTCCTTATGTTTATACCCATCTCGGCGTAGACCTTCGAAGCCTCTGAACCTGTGAACCACCTCATTAAGTCGGCGACGTGAACCGTATGGTCCATTATGGTCCCACCACCTGCAAGCTCCTTGTCGACAAACCACCCACCTGGACACTTACCATGGTTCGTAGCGGTTATCGCCATGAGCCTACCGAGCTCACCTGAGTCTAAGAGCTCCTTAACCCTCAACACCACGTCGCTGTACCGCATCACGAAGCATGTCTGAAACTTGACACCAGCCTTCCTAGCTCTCCTTATCATATCGTCCGCATCTCTTAGGCTGGTGGCTATGGGCTTCTCACAGAGTATGTGAACCCCGTTTTCTGCGGCCTCTACCGCTTGGTCATGATGCTTAGCGTTCTCAGACGTTATGACTACAAAATCCAACTCCTCCCTCTTGAACATCTCTCTAAAGTCCTCGTAAAACCTCTTCACACCGTATCTTCGGCAAGCCTCCTCACCCCTAGCCTTATCGTCGTCTGCTATGGCCACGAACTCCACGTTTGGAAGCTCCTTTAGAACCCTGGCGTAGCTGTAGGCGTGCATGTGGGCGAAGCTTATCAAACCAGCCCTAAGCCTTCTCAAACCCTACACCTCCTCCAACGGAAGATTCACAGGCTCACCTGTTAAACTCGATTCGACGGCTGCGAAACAGACCTCAAGTGTCTTAACAGCCTCCTCACCAGGGACCATAGGCGTCTTATCCTCTAACACACACCTAGCAAAATGCTGAAGCTCTAGAAGATATCCGTCCCTGCCCACGGGGCTAAGCTCCTCGACACCTCCCTTTCTGTGAACCGTTAACGGAGTAGATGACCGGCTGTCAAGAAGAACTATACCATCGGTCCCGGCCACTTCGAAGTAGGTCGTAAACGGGAATCCATCAGGCATACTCCAGCTAGCCTCGACAAACGCTATATACCCTTTACGGAACTTGAGTAAGACCTGAGCATGGGTTTGAGCCTTGACATCTCTAGGCTTGAGGGCCTGGGCATACACCCTCGAAACCTCGTCTGCGAAAAGCCATCTCAGGAAATCTACGTCGTGGATGGCTAAGTCCACTATAACGCCGCCGCTCTTATCCTGGTTCAGATACCAAGTAGCCCATCCAGGTTTCGCGCTTAACCTATAGGCCCTAGCGATCCTAGGTTCACCTACCTCGCCCCCTTCGACGAGTCTCTTAACTGTAGAGTAATCGGGGAAAAACCGTAGGCAATGGGCTACCATAAACTTCATACCGCTCTCCTTAGCGGCTTTAATGATTTCACGGCAGTCTTGAAGCGATAAGGCTAAGGGTTTCTCGCATACGACGTTCGTATGAGCGTTTAAGGCTTCTAACACGAGCTGTTTATGCGTGTAGGTGGGAGTGCATATATCCACTATATCAGGCTTTTCTCTATCCAAAGCCTCTGACAGGCTCGTATAGGCGTTGCACCTATACGTCTCCGCGGCTTCCCTAGCTCTCTCGGGAACTATGTCGACGACCGCTGTAAGCTTCGCCTCATCTATCTTAGACCAACGTTCCGAATGAACCCTCCCTATGAAGCCATACCCCACTACCACGGTCTTCAACCTTTCTCCGACACCCACCTCCGACATATCTCGACACCCACCACGGCGTCTCTGCCGTATGCGTCGGCGCCTATCTGCTTGGCGAACTCCTCTGTTAACGGTGCCCCCCCGACTATGATTTTAACCTTGTCCCTGAGCCCAGCCTCCTCGAGCGCTTTAACCACCTTCTCCATGTTGACCATCGTGGTCGTCAGCAGGGCGGACATGGCCACTATGTCCGGCTTATGCTTCCTGACGGCTTCGACAAACTTCTCAGCCGATACGTCCACGCCGAGGTCCACCACCTCGAACCCAGAGGCAGTTAGAAGGGTTATCACTATGTTTTTACCTATGTCGTGTAGGTCGCCTTCGACGGTCCCTATGACTACTTTGCCTATGTGCTTAATCTCACCCTTCTTCATGTAGGGCTCTAGGACGGATAATCCCTCCTTCATCGTCTCGCCGGCCATTATAAGCTCGGCCAGGAAGTACTCGCCCTGCTCGTACTTCTGCCCCACTATATCCATACCCTTAGCCATACCCTCCATGATAGCCTCGTAAGGCGATAAACCCGCCTCGATAGCCTCCTTAGCAACATCCCTGATACCCTCATAATCCAGGTTCACGATAGCATCCCTAAGCCTAGCGAGAATTTCCTCCTTCCTACTCAACCTAAACACCCGAAACTTCCTTATACGTAACTTAAAGCTATAAAGCGTTTTCCCTCGTGTCTAGATAATCGGTGAACGTTCTTAGTTAGCTTTATAATTCCCCCTCACCATGGCCTCTCCTAGCTTCAGAGCTTCATAATCTGCTACGCAGGGATTCGGCTAGGAAGTTTTCAAGGTAGAACTTGACCTATTCGAACTCTATCGTAGCCGGGGGTTTATCCGTTATATCGTATAGCACCCTAGAGACCTCCGGGATCGCCGATATCAACCTGTCCCTAACCTTCTCAAGCCTACCCCATTCAAGCCTTACGTAGTTAGCGGTCATAGCGTCCTCAGACGCCACAACCCTCAGGGCTATTATGTATCCATATTTCCTAGAGCCGTCTTCAGCCAGCCCTGTAGCCCTACCCTCTAGGAGGACAGGGAACGCTTGGAAGCACTTCACGTCAGAGAGTTCCTCATCCACCACAGCGGTAGCTCTCTTGATTATCGAAAGCTTCTCCCTCGTGATCTCCCCAAGTATCCTTATCGAAAGCCCAGGGCCTGGGAACGGTCTCCTATGAACTATCTCACCTGGCAGACCTAATGCTTCAGCCACAAGCCTAACCTGATTCTTATATAGCTCTTTAAGAGGTTCAAGAACTCTGAACCCGTAACGCTCCATAGGGTTTATCCCTATCTGCTCCAGAACGTTATGCTGGGTTTTAACACCGCCTTTCGTCTCTACTATATCCGCGGCTATGGTTCCCTGAAGGACTATCCTTGCTCCAAGCTCGGAGGCTATCCTAGAGAAGACTCTGTAGAACGTTTCCCTGAAAGCCTTCCTCTTCCTCTCTGCATCCTTGATCCCTGTCAAAGCGTTGATAAACTCTTCTTGGACATCGTATACCCGAACCTTAAGCCCGACCCTCCCGAGAGCCTTCCTAACTCTCTCAGCCTCACCGAGACGCATAAACCCATCCTCTAAAAAGACCGGTCTCAAACGCTCCCCGATAGCCCTAAGACCCAGCGCAGCGGTCACAGAGCTATCTACACCACCTGAAACGGCTACGACAGCCGTCTCACCACCGATCTCCCTCCTCAACCACTCGACCTTATCTTCTATAAACCTCTTAGGATCAAACCCAGACATGAAAACCTCCCCAGAGTCGACTTTTAAATATCTCCCGGAAGAATGGTGGCTTTAGGTATAAGAAAGTTACGCTATAGAAACCGTCGAGAAGTGGTGTTTCTTCCGTCCCTCACCTAGCTATATGATAAAGCTCTATCGACCAAAGAACTCGGGGAAAAGCCTAGAATAAAGACATCTCCCCGCATACTCTGCTATTAGCCTCTTATCTATCGGGTATCTTCCATAGGTTCTCGCGGCTTTAACCATGGCTACGAAGTTCTCAGGTCTAACCCCGGGGTGGATGCTGTTGCTCGAGGATAGGATGTATCCGCCTCCTGGCGCCACTTTCGCTATGGTTTCCTTCACCGCCTCCTCCACATCCCTAGGGCTTCCGCCGGTTAAGAGCTTCCTACAGTCTATATTGCCGATGACGCATAGCCTATCCCCATACCGCTTCTTAACCTCGGCTATATCCATCCCCGCCGCAGGCTCTATCGGGTGTAAGGCATCCACCCTCGCCTCTACAAGCATATCCAGCATCCACTTGAGGTTTCCGTCCGTATGCTTTATATAGGGTACCCCGGCCCTGTGCGTGGTATCCACAGCCCTCTTGATGTATGGAAGTATGAACTTCTTGAACAGGCTGGGTGGTAGAAACGGGCCTCTGCCGTCGGCATAGTCGTCTCCACAGACCACGGCGTCCACACCCGCCTTAATGGCGCGCTCTATGACCCTACACTTATACTCTGAGACCTTCTCAGACAGGAGCACCGCGAGGTCAGGCTTCAGATAGTAGAGCTTGAAGAGCCTATCCATACCGCCCAACAGGTAATGCGAAAACTCGAAGGTCTCATGTCCTAGAAACACGACAGCGCGCTCGTTCTTAAATACGTCGACCAGCTTTTCGATACTCTCGAGCCTATGCGAAGCATCAGGGTCTGGAGGCGAGTAATCTATAATGTCCTTCTCCGATTTTATCGGGCCTTTAACCGGGTAGGCGATCCCATCTCTGTTAAGCCTCCACGTAATACCCCACTCGTCGACGAAAAACTCTCCCACAGCCTTCATCTCCTGGTCCTCACCCCACGTAACCCCGTCTAGGTCTAAAAACTCCGCGAGCTCACAGTATGCGTTTAACATATCCTCTTTAGTCCCCGTTACCCTTCTCCCCAGTACCGTCGAGACTACAGGCTCGTTCACTATAAGCTCCCATACTGGAACCATATCAGGTTGCTCTCGTCTTAACGCCGTTAAGAACCGCTCGTAAGGTTTCATAAACCCATCCTGACAGAAATAACGAGCAGAAGCCATATTAGCTTTTACACAGCCTTACCGTGGGTAAAGTTAAATAAACTGCTGTCTGTTAAACCTAATTTGGGGCGGCGGGTAAGGACCGGGGAGCTAGCCCTGCCCTGTAACCCGAAACGGGCTATACGCGGGGGTCCGTCAACCCCTAGAGGCGGCGGCCCAAACAGCCAGATGGGATCCTGTAGGCCGACCATGAAACCCCGTCCCGCAGGACCGGGCTGGAGGCAGGCCTCCTTGAAGGAGGAGGCTGAGCCTCTTCGACCGCCGAACCGGGTCAGGCCGGGAACGGAGCAGCCCTAAGGCGGGCAGCCTGGTGTTTGCGGGGGTGCGGGGTCGAGGAGACCTACAGGACACCCGGGCTGGGAGGGCGTCCACTCTAGGGGGATGCCGCCGCCCCACCCCACGTTACAGGATACCTGAGGATCGCTATAACCCCTCCGAAGCCCGAGATCTTATCTAGGTTCTCGAAACCCGAAGATATGAAGACGACTCTTCCTCCCTTACGCTCCACCTCTTTTATAGCGTCTAAAAACTTGTCCAACTCCTCGCCTCGCAGGTTTTTCAGAAGCCTCTCCGAAACCAGTAGAGTCCTGATGGCTCCTATAGGCGCAAGCTCCTCGACCGGTCTGATCCCATATGTCACGATGTCCGGGTTCTTAGCCATGATCTCCAACGCCTCATCCAGAAGCTTAGCCTCATATATCACACGCGCTTCTCCTAGGTACTTCGCTATAAGCCCAGACCTTAATGCTTCGTATACTCCTGACAACCCACCTATACTGGCCTTGCCTGTTCTGACTCGCTCTTTATAACCGGACTTAGTCCTAAGATGTTCAGCCAACCTCTCGCAGAGAAAACCGGGTCCGATTACGAGGATCAGGCACTCTTCGTCGATATCTAGTTCGCCGAGCTTCTTCGAAACCTCTGCGAACACTTGTTTAATCCGATCCTCGCGTCTCTGAGAACCTCGTTTGCCGGGAAGACGCGTCGGTATCTCTGCTCTAACGTCTAAGCCATACTCTCTAACGGTCGCTATGCAGCATTCATCCCCGTCTATCGAAACAACCACCAGATATCTACCGCCTTTACCCTTAGCCATCTCGATCCTCTCGAGCTCGTTCGGAAGCCACCTCTCCTTAAACAACCTGATTACCTCACCGACCCTCAGGTTTATCGAATGATGTCTACCCCTAAGCCCCTCCACCCCCTCCGAGCTCTCGACTATGACCCCCTGAATCCTGAGACGTTTAACATACAAATCCAGCTGAGCTGCCTCCACTTTGAGCTTAACCCTTAGGCTAAGCCTAGTCCGACCTTCCACCTCACCCATGGACCCCCTTATCTTCACCGTCCGACTGGTCTTAGCCTCCACGAGGTCCCCAGGCCTTAATATATTCATTAGATGCCAAAGGTCGTCCACGCTTTCAGGCACGAGCTCCGCCAACCCCTCATCGAGGTCTATCTTTAAAACCCTCAAACCTTGGTGTTAGACAGTTTTCGCTCTTATAAGGATTAAACCCACCATCCATCTAGAGGGGCTAAAACCCTTAAAACCCTTAAAGGGTTCTAAAAATCTACGTCGTCTAGGTCGCCGAAGATGAAGGGCTTAACGCTGAGGACGGTTAGACCCGGCGATTTGAAAGAGGTCTACAAAATCGAAAGGCTCTCCTTTCGACAACCCTTCCCACCATCGTACCTAGAGACGCTGGCATACCTAAGCCCCGAGACGTTTATCGTAGCCTCCATAGACGAGCACATCGTAGGATATTCGGCCTCCGTCCTTAAAGGTCTAGAAGGGCATATTCTATCCATAGCCGTCCATCCAGAATATAGAGGCCTAGGGATCGGTGAAAAGGTTTTGAGAGAGAATATCAGACGCCTTAAGGAGCTGGGCGCCAGAAAAGTGGTCCTAGAGGTTAGGGTTAGCAACACGGCGGCTATACAGCTGTATAGGAAAGTCGGCTTCGAGATATCTTGTCTTTTGAAAAACTACTACTGGGACGGGGAAGATGCCTATGAGATGGTCCTTACCATAGGCGGCTAGCCGGTCTTATGTAAGAGTTTTAAGCAGCCCTAAGTGAATATTTCTATACCATGTCTCGTCTTACCCCGAAGATAGACTTCCACGTCCACCCGGTTATAATCGAGGAAGCTCTCTCAGGAGATAGACGGCTGGAGGAAACGGTTAGAGAGGTCTACCACATCGGGACGGCTGTCCAACCCCTAGACGCTCTGGCGAAGATGCTCAGGGTCGCCGGGATAGACAAGGCGGTTCTTCTATCGATAGATACCCCTAGGGGCTGTCTACCTCCGAACGACTCGTTAGCGGCTATAATACGAGAGAACAGGATGTTCATAGGCTTCGCTGGTATAAACCCTACCAAAGGCGACGAATCCATAGATGAGCTTGAAAACCTCATTTCCCAGGGTTTCAGAGGGGTCAAGCTCTATCCCCCGTTGCAGGGCTTCCGACCGGGCGATAAACGCCTATACGGCTTTTACGAAAGGGTTCAGCAACTTAACGTACCGATCCTGTTCCACACAGGGGTTTCATGGATTAAGAACGTGAAGCTCGGCGAATGCCACCCGCTCGAGGTCGAGAAGGTGGTGACGTCGTTCCCCGCGTTGAAGGTGGTCTTAGCTCACATGGGTTTTCCATGGGTCTGGGAGGCGGCTATGATGGCCGTTAAATACGAAAACGTTTACCTAGACCTAAGCGGCGTATTCATGGGGACTCCTAAGGAGCATATATCCTATGTGCTCACGAAGTTGCTGACACCCGGGTTTGTTTCGAGGTTTCTAGCCGATAAAATACTCTTCGGCTCAGATTGGCCTAGGATAGAGCCGTTCAAGATGGTCGAAGCCGTTAAAAGCATCCCCATGGAAAAACACGTCTTCGATAAGATAATGGGGTTAAACGCCGTTAAACTACTCGGTCTCGGAGAGGTGTGACCCATGAAGATATATACGAAACCCGTTTACGTGGTATCCGAAGCCCCCACCCACCTGGTGAACATAACGGGAGAGGTTTATAAGGCCCTGAGGGAAAGCGGTGTTAAAAGCGGTTTAGTGCACGTCTACACGACCCATACGACGACGGGTCTAACGATAAACGAGGATGAACCGGGTTTAGAGCAGGATATACCGCTGTTCCTATCCAAGCTGGTTCCAGAGGAGGGTGAGTATTTCCATCACCACTACTACGCCAAAGACGGTAGGCTTGCGGTGAACGCCTGGGCGCATATAAGGGCGAGCCTCATGGGTAACCACTTGACGATACCCGTGGATGACGGTAAGCTTATCATGGGCTCAAGACAGAAAATATACCTCGTAGAACTCGACGGTCCCCAAAGGAGAAGGATCGTGATACAGGTCATAGGCGAGTAGAAGGGGGTTGGTCGAAAAATGCCTGATGTGATAACCCTCGGTGAGCCCCTCGTAGAGTTCATAGATAAGCATAAGAAAGGCTCTTTGAAGACGTTAACCGAGTTCGTGGGCCCGTTTCCAAGCGGCGCACCTGCGATATTCGCCGACGCCGTCGCTCGGCTTAAAGTCTCGTCAGCCCTCATAGGCGTAATCGGCTCAGATGAGTTTGGCGAGCTGTTACTCGATAGGCTTAAGGAGGACGGGGTGGATGTATCGCATCTAAGGGTTGCCGAGGGCTATACGACCGGTACGGCTTTCGTAACCTACTCCCCTTCAGGTAGCCGCAAATTTATATTCCATCTTAGACACGCCGCAGCCGGTCAGCTCTCACCCGACGACGTGGACGAGGAATTCATCGCCTCGGCTAAGTTCCTCCACATAATGGGCTCAGCGTTATCTCTAAGCCCATCGAGCAGAGAAGCGTGCTATAAGGCTTTGAAGATAGCCGTAGAACATGGGGTGAAGGTTTCGTTAGACCCAAATGTTAGACCCGAGCTCCTCAGCATCGATGAGATCAGAAGAATATGTAAACCTGTCTTAGACGAGGCCTATCTCGTCCTACCCAGCGGAGAGGAGGCTATGATGCTCACGGGCGAGAAGACCGCTGAGGAGGCCTGCAGAACGCTTATCGACGAGGGTGTCGAGATAGTCGCCTTAAAAAGGGGGGCTAGGGGTTCTATAATCTTCACAAGAGACAGAGTGATCGATGTGCCGGCTTTCAAGGTCGAAGAGGTCGAGCCCACAGGAGCCGGTGATACGTACGACGGAGCCTTCATAGTCGGTCTGGTGAGAGGCTGGCCTCTCGAAAAGGTGGGGTTATTCGCTAACGCGGCTGGGGCGATCTCGGTCACTAGAATAGGGCCGATAAACAGCTGTCCCTACCTACACGAAGTCGAAAAGCTAATGGCTACGAGGGAGACTTAGCTCTTATCCATGGAGTAGTGAGGAAAAATATTAAGCCATCCTAGGTTTAAATATTTATCCTATGATGTACGGCAACTTCTTCGACTCGAAGCTTAAACTCAGCTATGTGGTCATCTCCACGACTGCCATCATAATAACCCTATACCTCCTATTGACTAGGAGCAACCTCCCCCCAGGCGTCATCTTCCTGATACTCGGAAGTATTCTATTGGCCTCTATAGCCCTCTGGTATGGGATAGTCTACCCTCTATCCAAGGAGAAGGATTGACTTCGAACAATAACCCTTATATTCTACCAACGCTGGATATTTTTCCAGCGTTGGACACTAGAAGCTTGGCCCTCATCTCGATAATAACGGCTTTGGCCGTAGTCTCTAGGGTGGGGTTAGCGGCACTTCCTAACGTTAAATTAAACTCCTTTTTAACCATGGTTTCAGGTATTCTGGCCGGTCCTAAGGCCGGTTTTACGGTAGGCTTCCTATCGATCCTTATATCAGACATGGCCTTCTTCGGCCTGGGTTTTTGGACACCTATAACTTCTTTCTTCATGGGTTTGAGCGGTTTACTAGCTGGCCTACTCTGGCATAATCGGGGTAGCTTGTCTCGGTTCGAGCTAGCTCTGGGGGGTTTACTTATAACGCTTTTTTACGATATAGCGACATCCATACTGACGATGATACCGTTCGTCAAGCCCGAGACCCTAATATATACGGCCTTGGTCGGGCTTTTCATACCATGTCCATATCCTATGGGCCCTGCCCATGAGCTTACGACAGCTCTTCTCATGGGTATGCTCTCACCATCCATAATTCATGTAATAAGGGGGGTTGAGCGTGGAGAGAAGTAAATCCTTAACGGCTTTAGCCCTGGTTTTAGCGGTATGGGCTATAACAGCATCTAGCATAGCCGCCTACTACTACAGCGAATACAGTAGAGTCTCAGGCATTCTCAAGAACCTTGAAGAGTCTACGGTTAAGGTTAACGTGGTCATAGACTACGGCAACGGGACCGTAGAAGAGTTTAACGACATCCTTTTAGATGCTGAGGGGGCTACCGCTTTAAACGCGCTTCTGATGGTCGCTAAGGTGGAGTATACAGTCTACCCGTTCGGTGTATTCGTAGATTCTATAAATGGTGTAGAGAACTCTAAAGAGCTTAATAGCTGGTGGTTGTATAGCATCTTGAAGCCCGATGGTGAAGAAGTCTCTCCGGAGGTTGGGGCCGACCAGTATAGGCTGTCGAACGGCGAAACGGTTGTATGGCGCTACACGAAGTTCTCCTAAGGTCTTTCTCGCAGGTCCGATCCAGGGCTTTGAGAATAAGCAAGAGTACCGTGCAGTATTATCTAAACTTCTCGAGGAAGCCGGATACGATGTCGTAGACCCGTGGAAGAGGGAGAAGCTCTACTACCGGGCTGATGCGGTAGCCGTGGAGACGGCTAGGAAAGTGGTCGAAAGAGACCTAAGCGATATCGAGAGATGCGACCTCTTCCTAGCTTACATGCCGGTTTTAAGCGCGGGTGTATGCATGGAGCTCTTCTATGCAAAAAGAAGAGGGAAGACAACCATGGTTATTTTGACGCTTGAGAATCCGAGTCCTTGGATAATAGCTCATGCGGATTACGTTTTCAAATCCATAGAGGAGTTTAAGGATTTCCTAAAGGGCTTTAGGCTTCGGTCGTCTTCACGGAGGTAGTAAAGGGATAAGGCTAATAAGCCATGCAAATGGAGAAGTATTGAAAGCTCGATACCGTTCAGGTGGGGGATGTATGTCCATAGTAGAGGCTAAGTATATTTGGATGGATGGTAAGCTTGTCGAGTGGTCTGACGCTAATGTTCATGTGATGACCCATGCCCTACACTACGGCACGGCTGTTTTCGAGGGTATACGCGGCTACTGGGACGGCAGCCGGTTGAAGGTGTTCAGGCTTAAAGACCATGTTAGAAGGCTCTTCTACTCCGCTAAAGTCCTTTATATGCAGATTCCATACAGCCCTGAGAAGGTCGAAGAAGCCATCATAGAGACCGTTAGAGCCAACCAGATCCGTGAAAACTGCTACATAAGACCGTTAGTCTACCGTGGCTACGGTGTCATAGGTTTAAACCCGCTCAAGGCCCCGGTTAGGGTAGCCGTAGCCGCATTCCCGTTCGGTAAATACCTCGAGGAGAAGGGGGTTCGATGTTGCGTATCTTCATGGCGTAGGATAGCCATCGACAGCCAGCCTCCGGCGGCCAAGGTCTGTGGAAACTATGTGAACTCATGCCTGGCTAAGGTGGAGGCTATATTGAACGGCTTCGACGAGGCGATATTTCTAGACAACCACGGGTATGTCTGCGAGGGAACTGGTGAAAACCTGTTCATAGTTCGAGACGGCGTTATAGCCACACCTCCGACCGTAACGGGGATACTCGAAGGCATAACGAGGGATACGGTGATCAAGATAGCAAAGGAGATGGGTTTCGAGGTTCAGGAGAGGCTTATAGCCCGTAGTGAGCTGTATATGTGTGAGGAAGCCTTCTTCACGGGAACAGCGGCGGAGATAACTCCTATAGTGAGCATAGATAACCGGCCGGTCGGAGACGGCTCCATAGGGCCTATAACACGCAAGCTCAAGACCAGATACTTCGAGGTAGTCATGGGTAAGGTCGATAAGTATAAGACATGGGTGACCGAGATAGAGGTCTAAATATCCCAGTACTTAGCCATTACCTTTTTAACCTCTTCTAAAACGCCTAAGGCGGCTTCTTCAAGGTACTTCGGCATCCTCTGAACCCTATCCTCGACTTCGATCTTTAAACCGGCCATAGCCGCTATGGCCGACGGTACGGCTGTGGAGAGAGCCTCTTCGTCGTAGCCCCCCTCTAAGACCGCCGTGAACATTCCACCAGTAAGCTCCTCGGCTACGTATCTGATCCATCCATATATCATTCCATATCCTATGCTCGATAACCCTAGACCTGTAAGAGGATCCAAGTAGTGAGCGTCGAACCCTGCTGAGACAAGTATATAGTCGGGTTTAAACTGCCTAAGTATGGGTTCCACGACCTCTTCTAGAGCCTTCAGATAGACCTGCTCGTTCGTGTAGGGGGGTAGCGGGAAATTCATTTTGAACCCCTCTCCCTCCCCTCTACCGACATCCCCGATGCCTCCGGTTCCTGGAAATATCCGGTCCTGATGGAAGCTCACGTAGAGGACTCTGGGGTCTTCCTCGAAAACCTCCTGGGTTCCGTTACCGTGGTGGGCGTCGATATCCAGTATGAAAACCCGTCTAACACCCCTTCTTTTAAGCAGGTGTTTGGCGGCTATGGCTATGTTGTTGAATAGGCAGAACCCATATGGTAGGTCTCTGGAGGCGTGGTGACCTGGAGGTCTGATTAATGCTATCGAGTTTCTAAACCTGCCATCCATGACGTCGTCTACGGCCTTCAACACCCCACCCACGGCGTACAACGCGACTTCGAAGCTTTCCCTACAGCATACGACCCCGCTGCCCCATGTCCCGAGTATCCCCCCACCCTTCAGACAGAAATCCTCTACCAACCTCACATAGTCTACGCTATGGACTAGATAGAGGTCTCTAAGCCTAGCCTTCTCAGGCTCCTCGACCTCAATCTCAGGTCTCTCGAGTAGTTTAAACCTCTTGAGCCCCCTCATTATGGCTAGGAGTCTACCAGGGCTTTCAGGATGGTCAAGCCCTGTCAGATGCCTCAGATATATGTCGCCATACACTATAAGCGTTTCAGCCTCCACAACCATCCACCAGACCTAGGTTTTCCAGCCACGACCTGAGCAAGCTTATGCTCGACCCAGGGATCGATGAAGTTCTTGATCACAAGTACAAAGAGCCTCACGGCCAAGGCAGCTCCCGGGTGGGTCTCGGCTAAATACTCTCTGGTGAGCACAGGTAGCCACCTCATATCGTGACGCCAGACGGCGCGGTATAGCTGCCAATAGGCGTCGTCCGCGTCCTCCAGTAGCCTCCTGGGTTTGCATCCCGGAGTACCCTCCATGGGAACGTAAAGTAGCGGGACTATCAGGCTCTTGTAGGGGTTAAGGTCGTCTACGAGGTCCGCTGTAGTCAATACGTCTTCGGGCTTTTCACCGGGAAGGTTTAGTATAAGCGTAGCCGCCGGGACCCAGTTATAGTCTGAGCTTATCTTAAACGCCTCTTCGACGACCGTAGGCCAATCCGCAGGCTTGAACGGATAGGGTTTCATATGCATGAGCGAGCCTATCAGCCTAGGACTGGCCGTTTCTATACCTGTCTGGTATCCAAGCCATCGGGTTCTCGTGAGCCCGAGTATTTCACTTATCTCGCATACGAGCTTAGGGTTTTCAGCTATGGAGCTTAACGCAGCGTGGCTCACCGACGCACCTTTAACGCCTCTGACGCTTAGGACCGATCTGAAAAGCTTAATCACAGCCTCTGGGTTTTTCCTGACGGGGGTTCCACCGTACTGTAAGATATCCTCGGCCTGCAGACATATAGTCTTTTGACCGGCTTTAACGTTAACCTCGACATCGTGTAGTATATCCTCTATAGGTCTATGCCTAAGGATCCTCATGGTGGGTGTGCAGAACCGGCATCCCCTGCCGCACCCCCTGGATACCTCGACCAACCCGCCGATGGTCGCTCCCCTAATTCTAGGAATTCTACGGCTCGGCCCGGCCCTGACGACCATAGGTCTCTCAGGCTTACCCTCGTCGATGAGCTGCTTAAACAGTCTCGGAAGCTCGTCTTCTCCCTCTCCCATGAAGAGAACGTCTATACCGAGTTTCTCGAGGTCTTCCATAGTAAGTTGCCAGGCACCTGGACCCCCAACTACAAGCGAAGCCCATCTTCTAGCTCTCTGGATAACTTCGCTTCTGATGAGCTTCTTGAATAGATGAGCGGAGTATGGTTCACTATGTATAAGCCCGTAGGGGCCTGAGAAAGTAGAGGAGGCGGGTCCGAGGCCTTTGGGATCCATGGTCGACACCCCGATAACTCTTGTCTCCTCTGAGACGACTCTAGATAGAGTCTTCGGGGGAGCAACTATGATCTCATCTGGCTCAACTACGCCTGATTCGACCAGAATGCTTTCGACTACCCTAAGGGCTAGAGGAGCTACCACAGCCTCCCCTCTGGGGCCGGTAGGCACAGGTCTCAGTAGCAACTTCATAGCCATGTTGAACGGTCTGAACCCTGAAATAGGCCCGGTCGTCATGAAGCCTAGGAATATGGCGTTCCCATAGTCGCACATTAGGGTCTCGTCAGCCGTTAGAACGACCTTAAACCCGGACATGTGGTTAATAGATATTAAATAGCCTAGCTTAAACTTTATTCCGGTACTATGGACGGTGATCTATAGATGCCTATCCACCCTATAGAGTATAGGTATGGAAGCGAAGAGATGAGGCGTATCTGGGATCGAAGGGAGTGGCTTAGGAGGATGGTTAAAGTCGAGGCGGCTCTTCTCAAGGCTTTAGCCGAAGCCGGTGTGGTTCCCTCTGAAGCCGCTGAGAAGGTTTGGACAGTAGTCGAAAACGAAGCCGTAACGCTCGAGGCTGTCAACCGGTGGGAGCGTATAACCGACCACGAGGTCGTAGCGGTCGTGAAGGCCCTGGCGGAGGTTAGCGGGGTCTATGGAGGCTACATACACCTTGGAGCTACCTCGAACGATATCACCGATACCGTGCTCGCTACCCAGCTTAGGGACTCGATTAATTTGATCATGCGAAGGCTTAAAGATCTCGCCTCGGTTTTGTCAGAGCTTGCCGAGAAGTACAGGGATCTTGTCTGCTTAGGGAGAACCCATGGCGTCGCGGCTCTTCCGATTACCCTGGGCTTCAAATTCGCCGTGTATGCGGCGGAAGTCGTCAGACACATAGATAGGCTTAGAGAGGCTAAGCCTAGGGTATGCGTGGGTAAGATGAGCGGTGCCGTCGGAACTATGGCGAGCTTCGGGGAGAAGGGTTTTCAGATTCAAAAGAGGGTTATGGAGCTGATGGGTGTCGAGGAGCCTCTGATAGCTACCCAGGTGGTCCCTAGAGACGGGTTAGCCGAGTTCATAACCTTAGCCGCCATGATCGCGTCGACCCTAGATAAGATCGCAAACGAAATACGTAATCTTCAGAGGACCGAGATCAGAGAGGTTGAAGAGCCCTTCAGGGAGGAAAGCCAAGTCGGCTCGAGTACGATGCCCCATAAACGTAACCCGATCAAGTGTGAAAAGGTCTGCGGCCTAGCCAAGGTTTTAAGGTCCGAGGCTCTAGCGGCTTTAGAGAACGTAGTTCTAGAGCATGAACGAGACCTCACGAACAGTAGCTGTGAGAGGGTCATAGTTCCCGAGGTATGTCTACTCCTAGACGAGCAACTCAGGACGCTGGTGAAGGTTCTCAGGGGTCTAAGGGTTTATCCAGAGAACATCAGGAGGAACTTAGACTCCATGAGGGGGCTCATAATGTCTGAGGCCGTTATGATGGCTATGGTTTCCAAAGGCGCCGATAGACAATGGGCTCACGAGGTCGTGAGAAGATGCTCCATGGAAGCCTGGAAAACCGGAAAACACCTTAAGGAGATCTTGACCGCTAACCCAGAGGTAAGGAAGTATCTGACGGCTGAAGAGGTTGAACGGGTTATGAAGCCTGAAAACTACATCGGAACCGCCAAGGAGCAGGTCGACAGGGTCGTGACCTATGTACGAGAGAAGCTTAAAACCCTAGCCTTATAGGGGAAATTTTTAAACGGTCAGCCTATCCAATTAGTTGAGGTGTCGACGTTTGAGGCTTTTGATGATACCAGGTCCTGCAAGCCCAGACCATAGAGTTCTACTAGCCATGAGCAGGCGTGTGATAAACCATAGAGGCCCAGAGTTCAAGAGGCTCCTAGAGGAGATCCAGGAGAAACTCAAATACGTTTTTCAGACGAAGAACCCTGTCGTAATACTTACGTCTTCTGGGACCGGGGGTATGGAGTTTGCGGTGGGGAATGTAGTAGGCGACGGAGATGTAGTTTTGATCCCGTCTATGGGCTTCTTCTGCGATAGGTTCGCTAGGATCGTAGAATCCTATGGTGGTCGGGTTTCGTGGATACCCGTCGAATGGGGTTTCCCGGTTAAACCCGATATGGTCGAGGAAGCGTTCAAGAAGGAATCCAACGTCAAGGCCATACTACTCGTACACAACGAGACCTCGACCGGTGTCCTCGTCAGAGACCTTCCTGAGATATCCCGTATAGCCCATGAGCATGGTGCGCTTGTCATAGTGGACGCCATCTCAAGCCTAGGAGGCATAGACCTGCCAGTCGACAGATGGGGGATCGATGCATGTGTGACGGGTAGCCAGAAGTGCATAGCCGCCCCGCCTGGACTGGCCTTGGTTTCGGTCAGCGAGAGGTTCGTGGAGGAAGCTAAGCGTAAGAAGACACGGAGCCTATATTTCGACCTGGAGGCGTACCTAGATTATATGGAGAAGGGACAGACCCCCTATACGCCCTCCGTACCGCTGTTCTACGCCCTGGACGAGGCGCTTAAGATGATCGTCGAGGAGGGGCTTGAAGCCCGGATACGTAGACACAGGAAATGCTCTGAAGCCTTCTATAAGGCCGTAGAGGCCTTAGGTCTAGAGGTTTATCCGAGGGAGCCGGAGTATCGTTCTGTCACGGTCATAGCGATAAAGGTGCCTAAAGGCGTCGAGGCCGAGGAGCTTAGAAAGGTTATGTCTGAGAAGTACGGAGTCGTCATAGGAGGAGGGCATGGTAGGCTTAAGGGATTGATCGTCAGGATAGGGTGTATGGGTAACGTATCGGCCTACGAGGTCTTAGCCACGGTCAACGCTCTAGAGTCTTCCCTAGCCGAGCTAGGCTATAGGATCGAGGAACCCGGTAGAGCTTTGGCAGAGGCTGGTAAAGCATTATGAGGAAAGTGAGGCTTCACATATTCATCTCAGGCATAGTTCAAGGCGTCGGCTTCAGGTATAGCCTTAGAAGGGTTGCTATATCCAACGGCGTTAAAGGCTGGGTTAGAAACCTCAGAGACGGTAGGGTCGAGGCTGTTCTAGAGGGCGATGAAGATTCTGTGAGAAGGGTTTTAGCGTGGTGTCGTAAAGGCCCAAGCCTAGCTAGGGTCGATAAGGTCGAGGCTTTCGAAGAACAGTACAGAGGGGAGTTTAAGGGCTTTGAGATAAGGTGGTGGTAGCCTGAGGCTTATGGTTCTGACCGACGTGCATGGAAACGTCAGGAGGGCTCTGAAGCTTTCCCAAGAGGCGGAGAGGCTGAAACCCGACCTAGTGGTTCTATGCGGAGACCTAACCCACTTCGGAACCCTAGAAGACGCTGAGACCGTGCTTAAGTGCTTCAGAGGGTTTAAAACGATATACGTTCCAGGAAACTGCGACCCGCCCGCGCTGCTAGATATCGAAGAGCTTTCAGACGCGTTGAACATACACGGCAAGCTCCATATCCATGATTCGGTGGGGTTTCTAGGCGTCGGAGGAGCCTTAGAAGGCCCCTTCAAGACCCCCATAGAGTTCACGGAGGACCATGTCGCGAGGCTGCTTGAAAAAGCCTTCAAAGGGTTCGATGGGAGGCTTATAGTGGTGTCTCATAACCCGCCTTGGAACACGAGGGTCGACCGGACGTTCATAGGGATCCATATAGGAAGCAAGGCTCTCAGAAGGTTCATCGAGAAAGTTAAACCTCTAGCCGTTCTATGCGGGCATGTCCATGAGGCTAGGGGGATAGACCAATTAAGCGAGACTGTGATCGTAAACCCCGGACCGGCTAGAAACGGGTTCTACGCGTTTTTAGACGTGGACGGCGGTGTGAAAATAAATCTCAACCGTGTCTGAAGATCTGCGAAGTTTTCGCATAAACCTAGTTTTAATGAGTTAAAGGAGGGTTATGAGTCGAAATTAGGTTTTAACCCTGAAAGTTTTGCAGATGCATCTAAGAGCCTCTAAAATTTCGCTGAAATACTGTTCATAGATGGAGAGGTTGACCTCTCGTCGACTGTTTGCATAAGTGTTAAGTTATATCTAGGATCGGCTGTTATGCTAGCGAAGACTGTGATATGGAAACATTAATCCTCCCCACACTTATAGCGCATACTGCCTAGAAGTGTTACGGTTTTGACAGCGTAGCTTAAAATAGACCCTGGGACTAGGCGTTTCAAAACTCTCCTTGGGAAGTAAAGCTTAAGAGCGTTGTTGCTTTTCCTCATGCAGGTGGGTTTATGACGTTCAAGAGGGGCAGCTTCATACTCATCGATTACGTGGCTAGGGTTAAGGAGACGGGTGAGGTCTTCGACACCACGTTGGAGGAGGAGGCTAGGAAACATGAGATCTACAGGGCCGACGTGTTCTACGAGCCCATGCTGGTCGTCTTAGGAGAGGGCTGGGTTGTGAAGGGTCTAGAAGAGGCTTTGATGGAGATGAACGTCGGCGAGAAGAAGACCGTCGAGGTCCCGCCTGAGAAGGGCTTCGGGCGTAGGGATCCCTCTAAGATTCGGCTCGTCCCGTTGAGGATGTTTCGCGGCGAAACCGGTCTCCGTCCAGGCGCGAGGGTCGAGTACAGAGGCATGACCGCTACCGTCCGAAGCATATCCGCCGGTAGAGTTCAGCTCGACTTCAACCCCCCGCTGGCCGGGAAGACTCTAGTGTACGAGGTAGAGGTTAAGGAGGAGATAACCGACCCGCTCGGGAAGATCAAGGCTCTTCTCCATAGAAGGCTCCCCTCTGTACCGGTGGATAAGTTTAGCCTATCTCTTGAATCCGGGGTTCTCACGGTTAAGATGCCGGGTGAAACCTATATGCTCGACGGTATACAGTTCATCAAACGCGGCTTTGCAGGAGACGTTCTGAGGTTTCTACCTGAAGTCTCTAAGATAGTGTTCGTCGAGGAGTATGCGAGAAGGGTCGAAGCCAAACCGGAGGAGGCTAAGACCGCCGAGAAGCCTGAGGAGAAACCCGCTTCAGAAGAGCCCTCCTGAGTCTTAACCCGACTATACATTCAACCCTATCGCCGAGCTTAAGGATGAGACATTTATCACCTTTTTTAAGACCCTCAGGAATGCATAACCCCCTATTCGGGCATCTGACCCTGCACTCTATCGGTTTAAAGACTATGGTCGCCCCTTCTACTAGAAGCCTGTCCTCCATAGCAGCCTCGACCGGGCTTTCTTCGACCACCACCAGCCGGACGCCGTCTTCGTGTAGAGGACATGGAAAGATTCTATCCTTAACCTCCACGACTCTGTAAAGCCTCGACGGCTCAAGCTTCCCGACGCAGACCTTATAGAGCCTACACTTCAAACACCGCTCCGTAGGCTTGTAAGCTATGAACGTGAAGCCTGGCTTAGCCTGTTTAACCCCGCAGAGCGTAACGATCCCGGTCATCCAGGTCGTCTCCTCAAGATTCTAGAAGGCGTTACGACTATATCTACTTTAAAATCGTGCGGCTCCGTGGGTATAGATTCTATGAGCTGTAGGTCGTGGATGGTCGTTAAAACCGGTATATCGGGTCCGTAAAGCTCCTTTATGAGCCCTATCTCCCGGTCGCCGTATCCCCCGCCTTTCCCCAGCCTGTTGAAAGACCTATCGACGGCTACACAACCCGTCACTACTAAGTCCGGCTTATACCTGACCGTCTCACACAGTTTTCCATACTTAAACGCTCCCCTTATCGTAGCCGCCGCGGATTCCCGCCCCCTAACCCTAGACGGCTCGACCTCCAGGAACCCCTTCCTAAGCCTCGGGGTAGCCATGATCAAGAGCTTTCCCTGCTTCAAAGCCATAGCTCTTAAAGGCTTTTGAGGGCTGTCTGGGTTAGCGAATACCACCCTGGCGCTGGTCCACTCTGGAAGGCTAGAGGCCTTAAGGGCTGCCTCGTAGGCGCCTTTAAAGTTGGGTATACGTCCGTAGCAGGGCTTAGGCGGTAGCGTAACACCAGCCTCTTCAAGCCTCCTCCATACCCTCCATCTTAAACCCTCCTTAACCCTCTTGATATCCATGTTTTTCAAACCCCTCCCCTCTAATAGCTAGTTTACCGGAGGAGGCTTATAGGCGCTTGGAAGAATATCTAAACGGTGCGGGTTATGGATGTAAAACTGAGCTTTCTACGATGAGGAGCAGCCTACCAAGTTCATGCCTTAAGCATATACCCGAATATTTTAGCACGGTTAGAATAACCTAAAAGCTTTCCTCCCCCTATTTTTGGTTAAGGTGGTGTGGTTGAACCTCATAGTGATCATGCTCGACAGCCTACGGCAGGACCATGTGAGCTTCTACAACCGCGGTAAACCGGTTTTCGAAGGCGTGGAGGCCTGTAAAACCCCCAATATAGACCGGTTTGCAGAAGACTGCGTAGTCTTCGAGAACGCCTATCCATGCGGGCTACCCACGATCCCTGTTAGGACAGAGCTTATGACAGGCCAATATACGCTACCCTATAGGCCGTGGAGGCCTCTGGAGAACGAGGACATCACGGTGGCCGAGATCCTCAGGAGGGAGGGCTATGTGTGCGGTCTGATAGCCGACACCTACCACCTTTTCAGGCCGGCTATGAACTTCCATAGAGGCTTCCATAGCTTCATATGGATCAGGGGTCAGGAGTACGACGCATACATGCCCCCGCCTCCGCTTAAGAAGAAGGTCGAAGACTATGTGAACGAGAACTACACGGATAGGTGGAGGGAGCTTGTCGCTAGGTTCCTCGCCAACACTGAGGATTTCGAGAGGGAGGAGGACTGGTTCCCGGCTAAAGTGGTCAGAGAGGCGATCAAGTGGCTTAGGAGAGCTCGAAAAGCCAGGTACAAGCGGATATTCCTATGGATAGATAGCTTCGACCCGCATGAGCCTTGGGACCCGCCTCCCAGGTTCGACAGCTACACGGACCCCGGCTACAAGGGGCCTAGGCTCATACTCCCGATGGGTGGACAAGCCTCAGAATGGGCTACCCCAGAGGAGGTCGGGTACATAAGGGGTCTCTACGCGGGCGAAGTATCGTTCGTCGACCACTGGCTAGGCTTTCTGTTTAGGGAGCTTGAGGACCTAGGCTACTACGACGACTCGGTTATAGTCCTCCTAGCCGACCACGGTCATCCCCTAGCGGACCATGGGAAGTTCCTGAAGGGTACGGACCGTCTCTACAACGAGCTTCTGAAGGTTCCGTTTATGATCAGGCTTCCTGCAGGCGAGGGTGCTAGGAGAACCGACGCCATAGTACAGTTTCCAGATCTACTACCCACGATACTCGACTTGCTGGGTTTAAGTCGTGAAACCCTGTCCATGCATGGCCGAAGCTTCCTACCGGTGCTTCTAGGCGAAACCGACGAGCATAGAGAGTATGCGATATCCGGATACCACGAGGCCGTCGACAGATGCATCAGAGACAAGAAGTGGAGTCTTATACAGAGACCTGAGGGGCAACCGGATGAGCTCTATAACCTTCAGGAGGATCCAAGGGAGACCCATAACCTAATAGACGAATGCCCCGAGGAGGCTAAGAGGCTAGCCGGGGTGTTTGGAAACTACTTCAGAAAAGTCGAGCAGCGCATAGTTAAGGGTGTTCAAGGAAAATACGAGGTACCATAGGAAAAGCTCCGCACCCATCCATTTTTAAAAAAATGAGGGATAATGAAATTCTAAAGCATAGTCTTCTTGAGAATTATCCCCGCTATCCCAGCCGCCAATATAAGCATCAGCACGTAGGGGGTTAGGTCCACCGGCAGTATCGCACCTCCTACAGGCCATACGCTTGCAGCTCCGAACGGCGTACCCGTTAGGTCGCTCAGGCTCGGCGTAGTGTCTGTTCTTATCCTCGCCCAGATGTAGTTTTCAACCATATTCACACCTGTGTCTGAGCATAGAACCCAATCCGTGCCGTTCCACCAGTAGAGCTTCAGACCCCGCTCATCAAGACCTAACGCTTCTATCTCCCCATCCGTGTAGTATTTCCGTATCTCAAGCTCGGTTAACCCCGACACATCTGGGACGTAAACGTCTATGTAGTTGCCTATGTCACCCATGAACCCTGTGCCGGGGTTAGACTCGTAAGTCGCGACGTAAACCTCGGCCGAGCCGGATACCACGACATCTACGTTGGAATCGGAGAACCCAAGCGTCGTGTCCGTACCGGAAAGACTTGAAGCAACAACACCTGTCCCGTCGGGATCAGCCATCAGAGGAGCCGTAAGCCAAGGGCTATATTCTACATCCCCATATACGGCGTCTCCAGACTTAGGAGGTGCTCCCACGGTTGGTCCTTCAGGGTCGTTCCACCAGTTACATTTAGCATCAAGCGAGCCTGTATCTTCGTTATAAACACCTGCGAGGGTGTTTCCATAGATGTTATTGAAGTTTACGTGGATACCTGTGACATCACCCATACCGTCGACCCCAACTTGATTCTCGACTATAGCATTACCTATTACATCCCCTGTGGCATCAAGAAATATGACTCCACTAGCCCACCAATCTTCACCTGTGTAGATGTTCCCCGTAATCAGATTGCTGAGTATCTTGGCATACGCCCCTCTTGATACTTGTATACCGTTCTGTCCGGTTTGTATGGTGGGACCCCAGCCCGTGATGGTGTTATCGACGATGGTAACGGTTGCAAGTCCATCTACTACTATCCCCATCCATCCATAATCGTGTATGTCGTTGCCCTCGACCGTAACGTGGCTATCTCCGACTATCCATATGGCGAAACCGTTGTTAAATAGATCTGTCTGCTCAGGTTTAGGTCTGAAGTTTCTGATCACGCAGTTTCTAATTGTACCGTTGAATTCGACGTATACGATACCGGTGTATATAGGATCTTCTGTACCTATATATCCCCGGTCTATAAGCTCGTAGTTGCCGTCGATTATAAGCCCCTCGATTATAACGCTAGACGCCGGGGTTACTTCCATCACTATTATCAAGGGTGCAAACGTTCTCGTTTTACTGCCTCCTGGAACAGGATAGTTCACGTCAATAGTCGCAAGCGTACCTGGCGGCGGCTTGATTATGACAGTTTCCCCCTCAGCAGCCCGTAGCGTCAGAGGCGTACTTATGAAAAGTTGCTCCTCATATGTCCCCTCATGCACGATTATTGTGTCTCCTGGCTCTGCGGCCTCTATGGCTGCTTGAATTGTTGTGTATGTATAGCCTGGTCCGACGTGGAGTTCAGTTGGGTTTGCGTTCACCGATGCTATCGGTATAGCGGTCGCCGACATGATGAGCAAAGCCATCAATATCATAGGTTTATCCTTCAGAAAGGAGAAAATAGCCGACATTTTCCCTTCACTTGTAAGGTTTTACTGTAAAACTTTTAAGTTTTATTCGCGCTTGGTGGAAGCTTGAGACTTCTAAAACTTTTTTACTTTACATAATGGCGGATAAGGTTTAAGCCATCTATTAAATATAAGCCCGTGTTCTATATGATAGGGGTCTTGCCGTGTCGATCGTGGAGATCTATATGCTCAACCTGATCTTGACGTTAGCCATGTTTATAGTCCTCATCTTCAGGGCTTGGATAGAGCTTAAGAACTTCCAGCTTATATGGAGAGAGCTTGAGTGGAGACGTACTAGGGAGGCTATAGCTAAGATACTGCCTTCGGAGAGGGAGCTGTTCGCTAAGACGGATGAGGGTAGGGAACTCTATAAGCTGCTCTGTAAGATCTTTGAGATAAAGGAGCGGGAGTAACCGTCTTTCATAGAAGGGTTCAGCTTAAATCGCTACGACCCGTATAGCTTGTCCGGTGTCTGGCCTTGACAGGTTTGAAGAAGCATCTTAAGGAGGGAGGAGTAGCCTTAGGGACGTGGGTGACGATAAACCACCCGGATGTGACGGATATCTTATCTGAACTCCCCTTCGACTGGCTCGTGTTCGACATGGAGCATGCGCCGATAGATATCAGAGACCTGGAGATACTAGCCATGCCTCTCCGCGGCACCGAGATAGCTCCCATAGCTAGGGTTCCATGGAACGACATGGTCGTGATAAAGAGGGTTTTAGACATAGGTATGCAGGGCGTATTGGTGCCCTGGGTCAACAGTAGGGAGGAGGCCGAGGCTGCCGTAGCTGCTACTAGGTATCCTCCTAGAGGCGTTAGAGGTGTAGGACCTAGGAGATGTACGAGGTTCGGTAGCCGCCCGTTTCTAGACTATTACAAGAGGTTTGAGGAGGAGGAGCTTGTGGTGATCGTCCAGGTGGAGACTGCTAAGGCGTTGGAGAACCTAGACGACATCCTCTCGGTAGAGGGGATAGACGTAGCCTACATAGGCCCGATGGACCTATCTGTGAACTTGGGAATACCCACCCAGTTCGACCACCCGAAGTTTAAGGAGGCTGTGGAAAAGGTGAGGAAAACCTGCGATAAGTATGGGGTGGCTCCTGGGATCCACACGTTCAACCCTGATATGGCTGAGAAGATGATCGAAAGCGGCTTCAGGTTCGTTGCTCTGCTAAGCGACCTAAGGATACTGTCAAGAGGGTTCAGAGAGCTTCTAAGCCGTTTCAAAAACCTCTAAAGCCGTTTTTCTCTCCTTCTATTTCTCGCCGATTTTAAGCATAGCCATGCATATATAGATGATTTGTGTGTAAAGGATACTTCTGATGGAGCCTGGTAGGTTATCTAGGATCAGGAAGGCCATGGAGGAAGAGGGGATAGACGTCCTCATATGCCGCAATCCGGAGAACGTGCTTTACGTATCAGGCTACTGGCCTGTCACAGGCTGGTCTCTAGCGGTCCTACCTCTAGACGGTGAACCAACCCTTATAGTTCCGGTGTCCGAGCTTGATTACGCCAGGGAGGGCTGGGTCAGGGATATCAGAGCATACGAGACGGAGCGGTTAGACAAGCTGTGGAATCCCTACAAGCATATGGAAGACCTCCTAGCAAGCCTCTGTCTACCTAGAGGTGTTAAAGTCGGTTGTGAGCTAGGCTTTGAGACCACCGCCACAAACAGCGTCGTCGGAGAGGTTAACTACGCGGGTAAACCTACTTTCGACCTCATCGAGAACGTTTTAAACGCCGAGCTGGTCGACGCCTCAGAGATGCTGACCAGGCTTAGGATGGTTAAATCCGACTACGAGGTCTCCAAGATGGAGGTCGCGGCGGAGCTAGCTGGTCTAGCTATGGAAAAGCTCCTAGAACATCTCGTAGATGGAGTCAGGGAGTGCGAGCTTGCAGCGTCGGCTGAGGAGGCTGTCTACGGCCTTGGCGTCGGGTTTAAGGGGGCTAAGCGGGCTAGAGGGTTCGCCTTCGTCATGTCTGGCGTCAACTCTTCAAGAGCCTGGTATCCCTTCAACATATCGACAGATAGAAGGATCCGTAGGGGGGATGTCGTGCTTCTCGAGTTTAACGTATGCGTGGACGGCTACTGGGTGGACTTTACGAGGACCTGGGTTTTAGGTAAGCCCTCTAGAGAGCAGGAGGATATGTTCACCACGCTCGTGGAGGCTCAGGAGAGGGTTTACCAGCTTGAATCTCCAGGCTTATCTGCGTCTGTCGTCGACGGTTTTGCTCGAAGCCTTATAGCAGAAAGAGGATATTCGAAGCTCTTTCCCCACCGGTTAGGTCATGGAATAGGTTTAAGAATTCATGAAGCTCCGGATATTCATCCGGCTTCGAGGGACACCTTAGTGAAAGGGGTTGTTCATACGGTGGAGCCTGGGCTTTATACGAGCAAATTTGGTATAAGGCTTGAAGACGTTGTGGTCCTTGAGGATAAAGGGATTAGAAACCTTTTCGACGGATTCAAAGACCTAAACATAAGAAAATAGACTTTGTAACAAATAGGACGTTAGGTAAAGTATTAGGGGGTTTTCGGGAAGTCATAGGTCGGATACGTTTTCAAGGAATACTATAAACATCTTCCCGTTCAGACCGTTCCCTTTCCGGGGGGCCCACGGTTTCCCGATTATATCGGGAAGCCCGTTTCCCGTTATATCTCCGACTAAGGCTTCATGTCCGCCGAGGTTTTTATCTAGGATAACGTGCTCTCTCCATACCTCTCCCTTGCCGTCGACGTTCTCCCATATGTACCAACGTGGCGGTTGGTCTCCAAGAACCGCCTCCATCTCGCATGAGAAGATGTCGAGGTCTCCGTCTCCGTCGAGGTCGCCTACGTGTAGACTATGGAATGCTCCCCGACGTGGTCTTCCGTCAAAGATCACATGTCGTCTCCAGGCTAGGCCACGGCCGTCTAGGTTTTCCATCCACCAGACCTTTCCACCGGGTGTTTCAGCGTCTGTGTAGACTATGTCGTTTTTCCCATCTCCGTCGATGTCGCAGACTACGCATTTGGTAGCGTTGACCGCGAAGGGGAGGTCTGGTGGAGCCGGTGTGCTTTCGATCGGGATGGTATGCTGAACCCACTCCGTACCGTCGCCGTTTACGTTCTCGAACCACACGTCACTCCGTACCACGTCTAGGTCTCCATCCCCATCTACATCTCCCACCGCGACCCCGGCGTGGACAGCCGGGCCTATATCGTGTCGGATCCAAGGCTCCTCCGGGTTCTCGGGTATCTTGTACCAGCGAAGGTTATTACGGTCTGACATCGTGACAACTTCTAAACGTCCGTCTCCGTCTATGTCCGCAGCCACTATATCATGGATCGAGTCGAGACGTGGGTCGAACACGATCCTCTTGAAGGGACGGGTGGGTGTCCTAGAGTTGCGGTACCAGACTCCTCCTGTGACGAAGTCGACGTAGCCGTCTCCGTCCACGTCGAACGCGCATCCCCCTACGTCAGACGGCGAGTATTCACCGAGTAGATAACGTTCCCATCGGTCGGGTGAACGGTATTTATACCAGTATATCTCACCGAACCGTCTTCCGACGATATACTCTAACCGCCCGTCCCGGTCGAGGTCGGCTAACGCCGTCTGAGCCCATCCAGCTACAGCCGGCAAACTATCGTCGATAATGTGAGGTTTAAACTTGAACTTAGAATCCAAGCCCTACGTCCCCTCCTATGGATATGTCGGTTATAGGTTGCGTATATAGCTTAGCCCCCAGGGATACTCACCGGCGTCTATCGTGTAAAAACTAGAGGAAGGGAGGTCTACGAAGTTGTCACCAGCTTAACACGACCTCTAGGTCTCTCCCAGGACTCAGCTTAACAGCATTCTCAAGCTTAACCCTAACCCTCCCATCACCCTCAGCCTCCAGACAGGTCTCGACGCGTTCACCGGCTAGCGAAGCCTCCACCTTCACCTTACTAAGGTCCAATTCCGCCGGTAGCTTCAATACGATGCTTCTAACCTCCAGCTCACCATGTCTTAGCTTAACGATGTTTCTCTGGATGTTACCGTCTCTAGTTTGGATGAGGCTTCCCCATGAGCCGTTAGCAGCAAATGGTGCTTTAAACTTATTCTCAGAGACCCGTGGTGTGAACGTTATCCTAGCCTCAGACGCGTCGTAGCTGAACCCCTCTAGAGCCATCAGCAAAGCCCATACATCCATAGCCCTGTAGTAGTGTCCACCGCACTCTATGTGGTTCCAAGGCAATCCAACCCTGGCGTATCGGTCGTAGACGTTCTTGGCCACGGCTAATCCCTCCTCCACCAGCCCCTCCTGAACCATTAAACTGGCGACCGCGTACTCCGTACCCGTCCAAGGTGTATCAGGCTGGCTTCCAACCCTCCATGGCATACCTACTTTGTTGGGGTAGGTCATGTCGCCGTTCATGGCGGGTCTTACACCGACCTTGGGGTAGGAGCCGTTTATCAGCCCCTCATCAGGCTTCATGTTGTACCTTAAAACGGCCTTCAAAGCCGATATGATGCGTCTTTTCTCGGTTATCGGAGGTAGTTCCGTCAGGTTGGCGTACCATTGGCCACATAGCTGATCTGTCATACATCCGTCGTCTCCAACGCCGCTTATGGGGTCGTACCAGAGGCTGTAATACTCCCCGTTCCAAAGCATCTCCTCGAAGTTTCTCCTAGCCTCCTGGTAGATGGCTTTAACCTTCTCCGCGTACTCGAAGTCGCCTAGGGTCTTGGCCATCGCTTCGGCAGCCTTCAGAGCCGAAAGCCATATGCCGCATACGTAGGCCGAGTAGCCTAAGAAGCTCCAAACATCATAGGTCTGAAAGCCCATAGGCATCGTTAAGACTCCTCTCATAAACTCGAAGCCTGACGGTGCATAATGGTATGGAAGCTTCTTACCCGCGGGGTCCATGGTTCTTAGGACGTTATCCAAGGCCTCTTTAACGCTCTCCCAAAGCTCTCTTAGGTAGGATTCATCGCCTGTCCATAGGAAGTCCCTATAGACTAGCAGAGCATATTTAGGCATCAGGTCCACCATGTGGTATGCATCGACCTCTTTGAAGGTTCCTGGGAAGAAGTGCGGTATCCTCCCCCTCGGGTCGAGACCCGTCTCCTTAACGACCTCTAGCAAAGCCTCCTTCCACCTCTTCGGGTCTGAGAGTATCCTTGGGTCTTTCAAAGCCTTCTTAGCTAGGGCGAGCCTGTTCTCGGGAAAACCTAGTACATAGTCTTCATACCTCGGACTATCAGGCTTGAGCTGGAAACTAGCGGTTAGACGTATCTGACGTTTCTCTAGTTCGGGGAAGAGCAGGGCTATCGGTATGGATCCGTAGAACGTCACGTCGAGGGTTTCAAGCCCGCAGCATCCTGGTCCACCCTCCCAGAGGGCGAAAACCCCGTCTTTGGTGAAGAAGCTGCTTTTCACAAGGGTCGTGAGTTGGGCGGAGACCGCGTCGACTATCCAGTAGTCTAGGCTCGTATCGTAGAGCGTTTCATGGAAGAGACCGGTAATCTTTCTGAGCCTTTCAAGGTTCGAAGCCACATAAGCCGCGATGTCTGAAGCGTCTTTGAACCAGTTCTCATACATGTGGCCTATGAGGTTTCCTTTCGTATCTATGTGGTTGGGGAAGAACCATGACAGGGTGAATACCATCTCCTTCTCCTCACCGGGCTCTAGAGAGGTTTTAGAGCAGAGAAGACCATAGACCTCCTCGAGGCTAGATGCCTCCGATTGACTGGATTCTAAGAGACCGTCGCTTCTCAGGTCGACCCACATCCTCTTAAAAGCCTGATTCCTAGCGGGTAACCCGGCTTCGAAGGAGGCGTTCGGGTCTAACACCGTTAAAGCCATGGAGCCGCCGTAGGTGGGATGGGTCTCAGGCACACCTTCGGCTGACATATGAATCGTTACCCTGTCAGCCTCCTTTGAAACCTTGTTTACGCATCTCCTACCTTGGACAAACCGGCCGACCGGGTTCTTCAGGCATGCTAGGATGCTTACCTCGACCGGTTTATCCATAGGGTTGCTGAGTTTAAACACGAACACAGCGACGGGGAGGCTTGAATCCTTCACCTCGCCTGGTATGAAAGGTGAGAAGGCCTCCAGCTTAACCTTAACGGGTAAGGTCTGGTCCAAGTAGTCTAACGTTGCAAGCGGGTATTCTCCCACGTACTCGATCGATTCCACGCCTTTAACCCATGGAAGCGTGTATGGGTCGTATCCGAGCTCCAGGTCCATAGCTCCGAAGCCTAGAATCCGTACGATGGGTATATCACCCTCAGGCTTGGCTCTGACGGCGAAGAAGAAGTCGTTTGGACGCATGAATTCCTCTTGCTCTCTTTCCCATGGAGCCCCGCCGCAGCGCCAGGGTTTATTGTTGAATATCTGCCACTCATAGAATTTTCCATCAGCCCTTATCTCGAAGCTCCCCGTTCCTATACCTCCGAGGGGTATCCCAGACTCCGGTATGGGTTTGGTAACATATCTCACAGTCAGACACCGATAACTTAGTAGGCGTAACTCTCTGAAAAGTCCTCCCTCTATAGATTTTCCATGATAAATTATCCGAGGTAATGGTCTATGCCACCTTTATTTTATCCCCAGTATATGCTTGACGTGCGCTATGTCTTCCTCAGCCTCCTCTTCGCTCATGAACCCGACGCATATCCCTGAGACACCCTTCTGACAGAAGACCCACTCGAGCCATTCCCTGATCTTACCCTCGTCGAACCTTCCGCTCGCGAGGGGCTTGATTGCTATAACCGGTCTCTTCGTCTTACCGATGGCTTCCAGGATAGACTCCATGGTCGGGTACATGTAGAACCCCATCTTGTTAACAGGGGTAACGAACAACGACACGTCGTAGTCCCCCTCGTCGACCAGCCTCAACCTATCACCGTTGTGACACGCCAAACCAGGGATCCTACCGCTCCTCCTGATCAACCTCAGGTACTTCTCAAGACCCACGAACCTGCCGTTTTCGAGGGGCCAGGAATCCGTCCACGCCCCATGGATACAGCATATGGGCGAGTAAAGCCCATCCAGCATCCTAAGCTGCTTCTCGGTTTCCCTAGGCTCTCCTATGGTCGTGCTCACGAAGAGCATCCTCTCCCCTGTCTCCTTCTCCGCTATCTTTATCGCCTCTATAAGCCTCGGCCAGACCGGGCCTAGGACGCCGTAAACCCCAAGCTCCATGCATCTCTCGAAAACCCTAGCTATACGCCGGGCCGTGTAGTACCTCCTGATCCACCTATCCCTCCCGACGCTCGTGTGAGACCAACCTAGTAGACTGTTGATCCCTATCAGAAGCTTCGGTACCTTCACACCCTCGACATCGAACGTGGGGAAACCCGTCAACCAGACACCTGATCCAATATCACCCAACACCGTCTTATTAGTTTCCCAGTCTCTTGAAGAGGGGGAACCGTTTTAAGCATCGATGGGGGATAGGTTTTCGGTGGGTTCGGATGGGCTTCAGGTATTCCGTCTTCACGGTTATGATCCCAGAGTACAGGGTCGAGGAGGTGCCTAAAGTACTATCCAGATACGGGTATGAGGGTGTCGAGTGGAGAGTTGCCGAGAGAAGAGAACCCGCTGGGAAGCCGAACTACTGGGTCGGGAACAGAGCGACCCTAGACGAGGAGAATATCCTCGACGAGGCTAGGGTTGCCGCCAGGCTCTGCCGAGACGTTGGGTTGGAGGTCCCTGCCTTAGCCCCCTACCTGAGCCCCGGCTCTGGAGAGGCTAGGATCCGAAGGGTCATGGAGGCTGCGAGGATCATGGACTGCGGCCAAGTGAGGATATCCGTCCCTAGGTACGATGGGTCGGTCGATTACCGCAAGCTTTTCGAGAAGACCGTCGAAGACTATCGGCTTGTGGAGAGGATTTCGCGAGAGACGGGGGTTAAAGCGCTTGTCGAGATCCACATGGGCTGTATATGTCCGAGCGCGAGTGCAGCCTACCGGTTTGTCTCAAACTTCGACCCTGATAACGTGGGTGTCATACTGGACCCGGGTAACATGGTCGTAGAGGGGTTTGAAAACTGGAATCTCGGCGTCGAGCTGCTTGGAGAGTATCTGGCTCACGTACATGTCAAAAATGCTCTGTGGAGGGAGGCGGGTGAGAGGCATGGAGCAAGGGTATGGAAGGCGGAGATGTGTCCGCTGAGGGAGGGGCTGGTTTCGTGGGAGGAGGTCTTGAAGGCGTTGAACAAGGTGGGTTATAAGGGGTGGCTGTCCTTCGAAGACTTCTCAGACCAGCCTTCGGATGTTAAGCTTAGAGATAACCTGGCGTTCATGAGGAGCCTCGAAGCCGTCATATAACCCTCTTTCACCCTATGGATTTAAGGTAGCCGGTCACAAGCCTAAGGGTCGCCACGATATTCTCCGGCGATTGACCTCTCTGACTTCCGAACTCGTATATGAGAGGCTTGTCGAACTTTATCTCGCGGAACGCTTTTAGGACTTCACGCCAGTCTATGCTCCCCGCCAGGGGTGGTAAATGTTGGTCGTAACGCCCGTCGTTGTCGTGTAGATGGGTCGCGATAATCGCGTCTCCAAGCCGTCTTATAGATCCGGCCACGTCCAGCCCGTTAACGTTCAGATGCCCCGTATCGAGACAGACACCTAACCCCTGAACGTCTGCCTCCTCTAGTAGAAGGAGTAGGTCCGCCGGTGAGGCACCGAACCACGGTTCAACACAGTTTTCAAACGCCACCTTCACCCCATATTCCTCCCCGACCTCTGCGAGCCTTCTAGCGATCTCCACGTTCAACTCAACCACCCCCTCTATGACCCTGTCATACGTCTCATCCAGCCTCGGCCTCGGGAAACCTAGGTGAACCACCAATACATCGGCTTCGAGCATAGAAGCATATCTCAGCCACTCCTCCATCCTCCCTAGGGCCTTCTCCCGGGACACAGGGTCGCCGGAAGTCAGCTCAAAATTTATGCTGCCGTATTCTCCGTGAACCTGGTACGGCTTAACGGAGTAGCTCTTAGCCTTCTCGGCAACCTCCTTCACACGTCTCATGAGGTTCTCCCCGGCATCTCTGAACATCTCATAAGGATACTCTATATACCTAAACCCCTCCCTCTCCACCGTCTCAAGGGTCTTCTCAAGACCTAGGCTCGGGTATAAGAGCCAGATATCCAACCCAAACTCCATGGTTCTCAACTACACTCACCGAGGGCAAGCTTATAGATATCTCTTTCACCATGTCTAAGGAGTAAACGTTCTGAAATTCACGACTATACGCTATGGACAGAATACGCATAAAAAGTTGGGGGAGATCGTATTTAAAACGGTATGAAGAATCTTATGACCCCTATCAGTCCTCCAATGAATATCGCTATGATTGTTCCGGCGATCACACCTGATGCGGCTGGTACCCCGTACGCCTCGTAGGCTTTACTCCCCCCTATTCTCAGAGTTAGAGCCTTAGCAATCCATGCGACTAAGCCCATGGTCCATACTCCCTCCAGAAGCGTGTGCCCGGTCGTAGCCATCAGAAAGCCGACCGGCCCCATCGGGAACCATAAGAATTTTGCGTGAAGATAGCTTAGCACGCCTATGATCACTACCCCAGCTACCGCATGAGCTATCCAAGGCTGTGCGGCAGGCCAGTTTTCATGGGCACCTGGTCTAATGAACCTCGCGACGATGTCGGTGTTTACGTCCGAGAAAACCGCGAATCTTGATCCTCCGAATGTACAGGACACCCATATCATAGTTATGACGGCGATTAGCGGGGCTATTATTGAGGATAAGAGGAGGGTCTTAAAGATTACTTTATTACTTGTTTTTGTAAGTTCACCCATCTTATAACCTGCAAAGGATGCTGTCATAACTCCAGGCCATCCATATCCGAATCCGTCTGTGAGAAATGTTCGGTTCATGAGCATGGACCAGAACCACTCCCTTGTCACCGGCTCTGGTCTAGTGGGCCATATAAGCCACACGAACCCTGTACCATAGCCTCCATACGTGACGGCGTTGAACCCTATCAAGCCGAAGATCCTCATACTTGCGATCCAGGCTACAAAAGCAATTATGGGCATGAGAGCCGCTATGCCTGGGCTCATACCTAAGCTCATGTGCACCAATGTAACAGCTATGAAGCTTGTGATAAACAGTAGGTAGGCCGTCCTGTAGCTTATCGGCTCTGTAGAGTCGTCTATCTCTTTAGACGAGGTGAAAGCCGTTTTAAGGGTGGAGATTATATATCGCCTGTTCAGTATTAGATAGAACAGGGTTAATCCTATTACCCCGCCGATGTTAGATAGCGCAGCCCATTTAAACGGGTCCCCTGCCGTGGGAATGTTTACCCCGCACCAGTTTCTGCCGCAGCCTGGAAGTTCAAGTATGCCCGTGTAATAACCCATGTAGTAGGCTACCTGAGATAAAACTAGGTATATTAAATACCACAGCATGAAGCTTGTTAGCACCGATAGCGGTGCTAAGTAGAATACCGCGGCGAAGGGCGGCCATTTATTAAAAAGCTGGAACCCTACGATCGCTGCTAATGGCGAATCCGGGGTTACCCAGGTAGCTCCGAAGCCACATGTATTAACACGCCAAGCATAGATGTCTGGGAACCACGGAAATGTTAAAGCCATGAATATCGGAACCTGAACCACAAGCCCTATTATGAGTCCTAGGAGGAAAGGTGTGCTGATCTTTCTACGCGCCTCACCCTCGATCGTCGTACGAACGACCTCATAGGCTATGGCTGTTTGAGGAAACGGCAACCTCTCAACGTCTATCCAGTTCCTTCTGAAGATCGAAGCGATAGAGATCATGAACAAGCTGAAGAACACCTGATAGATCCACCAGAATAATATAGGTGTAGCCCATGCATCCCATGGAATGTTAGGGTTTCCATGTAGAAGATTTATAGTGACCTCTTTGGGAGGTGCGATGAAGCTTGGGATGAACTTGACACTGTTTTCAGGATTTATGTATCTGCTTGTGAACTCCGCTCCAGGTTGGTACCATGGGAAATATAGGTTCATGAAGAAACCCGTAGTTAAGCCGACTGTGTAGAGGACAGCCGCTGTTTTAGCAGTGAGCTTAGTCTTCAAGGGGATCAGCATAAGAAACGGTAGGAATCCCAGCGGTGAAAGGCTTAATGCACAGCCTACATAGCCTAAGTTGTAGTTGACCACGAGGTTAAAGTGCGGTAGCAACGCCAGCCAAACATTACCTATGAAGGTAAACACGACCGTTAGAACGATTATCAGCATCCATGGGGTCCTTTCAGCTTCAGCATTATATTCAGAGCCCATTTTTCCCACATATTGATACTTACCCCCTAGTCGATATATAGGCTTTAAACCATGTTTACCTAGAACTATTAGACCTCTCTGAGCAACTTCTCAACTTAAGCTTCATCAAATCGTAAACCATACATGTAACACTGTACAGTTACATACCTTACTACATGTTTTCTTCCAAAATTTTGACTGGAACCCGCCATCTTCAATTTATATTACCATTATCCTGAAATATAGTTTTTATATTTTTGAAAGGATGTCAGGTTCATGGCGTAGATTCCTAAAGGCTCTAGGAGTCTTTTGACCGTTCCTTTTCATGCTGATTCTGGTCTACGGGTATACTGAACTGATACGGTTCATGCCGTTATTTAGTTATGCCCCTATCTCAGTTTTATTATTGATAGCTCTAATGGTCGTTTCAGGCTTCCTTCTCAAACTGCTTCAGAGGATCGGCAACCAGAAACTTAACTGAGCCTTCACAGTAAGTACTTGCGTAACATGTGGGGTGGTGCTAAGAAGCTTAAACACCGCTAACATAGACTTTATCATAATGCCTAAACCCAAAGCCCTACTCGCCCTACTCAACCGTGACAGCCCCAGGGCCGTCCTCCATGGAAACCCAGAAAAAGTCTCTTTCAGGAAAACAAAATGGGGCCGCTGGGATTTGAACCCAGGACCGCCAGCGCCCCAGGCTGGTATCCTACCATGCTAGACGACGGCCCCTTCAGCCGGTTTATGCATGTGGCTGCGGAGATTTATAAGGGTAACGTATGGGCCAACTTGAGGGTTTTCAGTAGATTGTTCAAGCTTTCTCTAGACGGGTTCCTCTTATAGTTTCTAAGCCCCTCTAGGAGTCTATCCCTATCTACAGAGCCGTGTAGCTTTCTAACGCGTTCGGCTACCGCTCCGCCTATGAAAAGATATTGCACGATCGATGTCACGTTCGAGGGTCTACGTCTCACGCTCGAAGACCCGAAGTCTAGGATAACCGGCTCACCGTCGGGCTTGACATATATGTGCTTCGAAGCCCTGCTGAGCTCTCCATGATCTAGCCCAGCCCGGTCAAGCCTATACGCGTCCACTATGAGCTTTCTCAAAACGTTTCTCAGGATACCCTTATCTTCCACGGCTGTTCCTCCGATCCACTCTGGTATCGG
Source organism: Candidatus Bathyarchaeota archaeon B24 (assembly GCA_001593865.1). Taxonomy (GTDB): domain Archaea; phylum Thermoproteota; class CALKCG01; order B24; family B24; genus B24. The sequence continues at coordinate 1,170 of LUCB01000011.1, read as the reverse complement.
TACGCCCTCTATAAGCTCCATGACGATCATGTCCTCCGAATGACGGAGAAGCTTAGGACCCACGCCTACTCGGTTGGCTATCTTCATGTTCTCAGCCTCCATCACTAAGCTCGGTATGGAGGCGTCGAGTCTCCTAACCTTTAGAGCATACCTTCGGCCTGAGACCCAGGCCTTGAGGATCACGCTCCTAGTTCCCTTGCCTAAAACCCTAAGCCCTAAAACCTCTTTAGGCCCGGTAAACTCGACGAGTGTCACACCCAGCCTCTTAAGCGTCTCGACCCTACGCTTTAGGGACTCAGGGTCTCTACGCGGGTAGGTCAACACGTATCCGGCTTCCTCGACCATCATGAACGTCTCAGGCCTAAGCATGACGGGTTTAATCCGACCCATAGCTACTCTCCTTTCGAGTGCTCTTCTACCCAAGACTTAAGCCATGTGGGCAACCCGTCTAAGAACTCAGACATGTAGCGGTTGAAACGATCGTTCGATTTCAAGACCTCCCAAAGCTCTAGGTTTCTGAGAACCCTAAACCCCCTTTTAACGGCTTCCGCAACCTTACCCCTGACGCCGACCGAGGCCCCTCCGTCATTTTCGAGGCAGCTCCTAAGGAGGATCGCAGCATCTTTAAACCTCCTCTCGACCTCGACCATGAGCCTATCTCCCTCGACCCAAGGCCCAGAGGCCACCGAGCTACTTCCCAGGTATTTATCCATGAACCTCCAGAACTCTTCTGAAAACACCGGTGGGCCCCTATGGAGCCTAAACCTCGTGAGGATGGATTTTTCAAGCTCGAACAGGAGGACTGTGGCCGTTTTCTCATCTGTCCACACCCTAGCCCTGTAAACTTTAAAGCCCCAGTTCTCGAGTAGAGATTTTAGCGAGTCTAGGCTTCTGTAGAGCTGACCCCAGACCACATCTGGGACTGCCTCGACCGGTCCGAAAACCACCGCCACGAGGTCCAGATCCCTACTACTAACTCTTTTACTAAACTCCTCCGAGGTAAGGGTCTTGGGCTCAGGCGGGTCGAAGAAGACCTTCGAAGGTTTCTTAAGAAGTAGCTTCGAAGCCGTTATGAATTTGCATAGGCTCTCAATCCTAACGGCCGCCGCGGCGTTTCTCCTCGGGTCGACCGGGTCTACGACTATGAGGGGGTGAGGGAAACGTTTCCTA
>LUCB01000010.1 GCA_001593865.1 Candidatus Bathyarchaeota archaeon B24 | reverse complement strand
TTTGGCCTTAGCCTCCACCTCGTCCAGCGCTTTTTTACGCACGTCTAGAGCGTAGACTTTCCCCTCATCGCCGACGAGCCTAGCGGCGGGGATCGTATAAGTCCCGGAGCCGCATCCGAAATCGAGGACGACCTTACCAGCGCCGACGCCGACCTCCGCCAGAAACTCTTGGGCGTTCCTATCAAGCCAACGTTTAAACCGGACCTCATCTATTTCCTTCAGGAAACCGATGTGCCTCCTCAGCCGTCTCACAGGTAGACCACATAGATAAATTCACACGGTTTTTCGATAAATAGTTAAGGTTTCCGGGTAAACCTTAAACCCAGCCTCCTTGAGATTTCTAGTACATGGGTTTAAGGTTCGCGTTCCACAGCCCGACCAAGATACTGTTCGGTAGAGGTAGCCTTGAGGAGTTGGGGGAGCAGGTTAAGCGTCTCGGGGGTAAAGCGCTCCTCGTAACCGGTAGAAGGTTTGCTAGAAGGTACGGGTATATAGGTAGGTTGACCTCCCTCATGGAGGAGTCCGGTGTAGAGGTGGCGTTGTTCGATAGGGTTGAACCTAATCCATCTTTCGAGACAGTTGAAGAGGGGGCTTTGACCGCGAGGAAGACAGGCGTCGATGTGGTAGTCGGCTTCGGCGGCGGAAGCGCTTTAGACGCCGCTAAAGCCATAGCCCTGCTCTGCGTTCAAGGTGGACGTGCAAAGGACTACGTATACCCCTACGTCGTAGAGGAGCCTGTGCTTCCTATAGTGGCGATACCCACTACCTGCGGAACCGGAAGCGAGGTCACCAAGTTCTCGGTGCTCACCGATGTGAAGGCTAAGAGGAAGACCGTCGTCGCCGGGGGTCCGCTCATCCCTAAAGTCGCCATATTGGACCCAGAAGTCTTGAGACATCTACCTAGAGACCTAACCGTCTATACGGCTTTAGATGCCTTCTCCCACGCCATCGAGGCCTACTGGTCTAAAGCCAGCCAGCCGATATCAGACCTCTTCGCCCTCGAAAGCATGAAGATTCTACTGAAAGACCTTGAGAAAGCCGCTCAGGACGTCGAGGCGAGGGACGTTCTCCACTACGCAAGCCTCCTGGCGGGTCTTGCGATAAACCAAGCCGGGACGACCGTGGTTCATGCGATGGGCTACTACTTGACGACGTACCACGATGTACACCATGGCCTCTCGAACGCGGTGTTTCTACCCGTGGCTGTGAGGCTTAACGCGCCTGCCATACCGGATAAGGTCGCTAGGTTGGCAGATTACCTGGGGTTGGAATACGAAAGCGTCGAGGCCGCTGCGAGGCTTATCGAGGAGTCTCTAGCCAGGCTTGAGGATAGGCTAGGTGTCCCTAGAAGGCTTGGAGAGCTAGGCGTAGATAGGTCTGAGGTAGAGGTCTTCGTTAAGGAGACCCTATCCTACCGACGTAACATAGAGAACAACCCTAGAGAGCTTACCGAAGACGATGTACGCTCGTTGTTCATGGAAATCATCTAGGGAGAGGTCTTTCTAAAGCCTAAAACCGATGTCTTGGCTCAGAAACCGTTATATATTAGACGTACATCTCAGTCTAGATGCTGAGCCGCTATGGTCCAGAAGGCTAGGATAAAACTGGCTTCCACAGACCTACGTAAGCTTGAGGAGGTCTGCAACGAGATCAGGGGTATAGCCGAGAAGACAGGCGTTAAGATATCCGGCCCCATACCGCTGCCTACTAAGAAGCTTAAGATAGTCACCCGTAAAACCCCATGCGGTGAGGGCAGCGACACGTTCGATAGGTGGACCATGAGAATCCATAAGAGGCTTATCTACGTGACGGCTGACGAAAGGTTTGTGAGAAGGCTCATGAGGGTTAGGATACCCGACGAGGTCTACATAGAGGTACGTATATCCTAATTTTCCGAACCGCCTTTACGACGGCTTCTTCCCGTTATCTTCCCCTGCTCAAGGGTTATAGCTTCGTCGGCTATCTCGGCTACTTCGCCTACGTGGCTCGCGACGACCAACCCAACCCCCCTATCCTTAAGCCTCTTAAGCAGCTCCAGGACCAGCCGTCTGTTGTCACGGTCCAGGTATGCCGTGGGTTCATCAAAGAGTATCACCTCGGGGTTTACGGCGATCGCCCTAGCTATGGAGACCAGCCTAGCTTGACCCGCCGAGAGCCTCTTAGCATCGAATTCAGCTAGCCTACTTATCCTAAGCTCCTCTAGAGCCTCCAGAGCCCTCCTATGGCTTTCATCCCGGCTTACTCCCCTGAGCCTCAGCGGATAGGCAACGTTGTAGAGGACGTCTCCTTTAAGCATCTTAGGCTTCTCCTGAACGTATATGTGCCTTCTCCTGAGCCCCAGCAGTTTATCCTCGGGGAGAGCCCAGGGGTCTACCCCCCTGATAAACACAGAGCCCCTAGTAGGCTTCAGTATACACGCCATAACCTTTAACATCGTAGTCTTACCGGAGCCGTTAGGCCCTAAGACCGCTAGGAAACCGCCTTCAAACTTCAGGTCTACCCCTCTAAGCCCGTAGACCCCGTCCGGGTACCTAACCCACACGTCCTTGAGACCTATCATCTCACACCCAGCCTTCTGACGACTAGGGTCAACGCTAACGACACGGTTAAAAGTATGAGACCTAAGGATACGGCTAACTCGTACTCTCCACGTGAAACCTCCAGCGCTATGGCGGTGGTCATAACCCTAGTCAACCCTCTAACGTTTCCACCCACCGTCAGGGCGACGCCGAGCTCGCCTAAGGCTCTGTTGAACCCTAGGAGTATCGAGCTTAAGATCTGGTGCAACCCCTCCCTCACAAGAGCCTGGGAGACCTGTCTTCTACCGGCTCCTAGGGATATCAAAAGCTCCCAGACCTCATCCTTAACCTTCAGAAGCCCTGTCAGGGCTATGGACGTTATGAGCGGTGTCACGAGTATGGCTTGACCCACCACTATGGCGTATGGCGTGTAGAGTAGCCCTAGGAACCCCAAGGGACCTGAGCGTGACAGTAGCATGTATAGTAGAAGCCCCAATACCACCGTGGGTATGGATGTCAGAGCATTAATCAGATCTTCGACCATCTTACCTAGCTTCGAGCTGGTCAGGGTTAACCGTAGGGCTAGCGGGATGCTCCACGTGGAAGATAGGAGCACGGCTAAACCAGATACCGATACAGACCTCAACACTATCGTGAGAAGCTCGTAAGTAGGCTCCAAACCCTGTTACACCTCTGCGAGCTCTGCCCAAGCCTTCTTAAGCTCGGCCAGCGATGTAGAGTTTACGGGGTAGAATAACTGCCCACCATACTCTTCTACCCCGAAGTTCTTTATTAGCGCCTGAACCTCGTCGGATACCAGATACTCTAGGAACCTCATAGCCAACTCAGGCTCCTTGCTAGACACCACCAGATAGCCGCTATAGATGTTCAGAAGCAACCTCCCACCCTTAACCAACGGTTTAAGCTCCCCCAAGGTCTCCTTAAGCTTTAGATACGTACCCACGTCTGTTAACGTGTATGCCCTCTTCTCGTTAGCTACCCTGAGGGTCTCAGCCATACCGCTACCGGTCTCTATATACCAAGGCTCGCCTTTGGGGTCTAGGTGTGCTCTACGCCATAACGCGAGCTCTCTGACATGGGTTCCAGAGTTGTCTCCCCTCGATATGAACTCGATTTCACCCTCCTCCCCTGCCTTGAATATGGCCTTAAACGCCTCTACAGGGTCTAACCCCTCTATCCGTGCGGGATCATCCTTAGGACCTACTATCAAGAAGTAGTTATAGGCGAATATCCTACTCTTCGATATAACCCCCTTTTGGATGTAGGTTAACTCTAAGCTTGGAGCGTGCACGAGCACCAGGTCTGCATCTCCTTGAGCGGCTCGTCTGAGGGCCTCACCGCTGCCCACGGCTACGAAGACCACCTCCACGTTCGGGTTATGGGCTTTAAACCCGTCGGCTATGGCATCCAATAGCCCGGTAGCATAGAGGCTTGTGGTCGTGGACACCACCAACCTCTTGGGCATACACCATTGATATATCAGGTAGCCTCCAACCAGTATGGTAACCGCTATGACGAACAGGACGGTTAACGTCGGATTCCTCATTTCATTATCCGATATCAGATAACGGATATATAAATCACATAGACATAAGAATAAACATACCCCAAAGTTTCTGGAGTAGAGGAACGCAGTGGATGATATGCTTTTGTGAGCAAAAACACTTAGAAACAGAGGGGAGGTATTCTTAAAGTCGAACATACTTATGTCGGTCTGGGAGAACGCTTTAACCGCGCTTAGGCATGAGGAGCCTAGGACCGTCCCGGTCGTTCTATGGGTCTATGGCCCGGTTCTTAAGAGATACTTAGGGGTTTCCGAGTACGAGTACTACCAGAACGTTAGACTCCAGCTTAAGGCGAAAGTGGCTTTCCAACGGCGTTTCCCTGAGACCCTTAACTTATACACGGTTCCCGAGTATGCGGGGATGGGAATAATCCCGACGGCTTTCGGAGCGGAGGTTAGGTGGATGAGTGATTCGCCGCCTTGGATAACGAGCCTCCCTATCCGGGAGCCTGAGGACGTGGATAGGCTCGTCGAGTCCGGTGTCCCAGACCCCGAGAAGGATGGGGTTGCGCCTGAAAACCTCAGGAGATACGAGTATTTCTACGATTGGTTTCCTAGAGACCTGAGGGAGGATTATGGCTACGTCGACGGGTGGGTTTACACTAGCCTATGCGTGGAGGGGGCTGCGCTGGCTATGGGCTACGATAGGTTTCTGGTATGGATGAGGCTTCACCCCGAGGTCTTACACCGATGGCTTAGATTGGCGACGGACTTCCTTCTTCGATACTGCTCGGCCGTAGAGGATAGGGTCGGTAAGTGCAGGGTATTGGTGGTCGCAGACCACATAGCCTCAATGATGGGTCGGAGACACTTCGAAGAGTTCGTACTCCCATACTTGAACAAGGTTTTCAAAAGGTATCCTAAGGCCGTCAGGGTTTGGCATAACGAGGGAAGCGTCAAACACATGCTCGGGTCGGTCGACAAGGTCGAGGCTGACGTGTGGCACTTCGGGGCTTCAGACCCACCGGCGAGGTGTAAAACCGAGACCCACTTCTGCCTCATGGGGAACCTCCATCCACCCAGCTTCGCGAGGAAAACGCCGAGGCAGGTCGAGGAGGATTGTAGACGACTCATCGTCGAAGCCGCCTGTGGGGGAGGCTTCTGGCTCTCGACCGGCGGAGGCATGGCATCGGACACGCCGCTGAAAAACGTAGAGGCCATGATTAAGGTAGCCGAAGACTACGGCAGATACCCTAAACGGCCTGGAGCATAGCTAAGACCAGGATTAGCGTCGTCAGGTGAAAATTACCTGTGGTAATTTATCATGGAAAAACCTAGAGGGGAGGGGCACCTGACACACCCATAGAAATTACCTGGGCTTATAGCGGGTGGCGGTATGCCTACGCTCGGTCATCGGGTTAGGTGAGCCTCCTGCTCATTATGTAGGCGTCTTCGCCGTCTAGGTAGTATCTCTTCACCACCCGAACCATCTCGAAGCCGAGGCTCTTATACAGGTTTATGGCGGCCGTGTTCGAAACCCTAACCTCCAGGTAGCACTCCTCGGCTCCATACTCTCTAAGCCCCTCCAGACTATGGGTCATAAGAGCCTTCCCGATACCCCTACGTCTATACTCAGGTAGGACGGCTATCGAAACTATATGACCCTTCTTAACTATGCTCAGGGGTTTATGGTTAGAAAGCCCCCTCTCGACCCTAGACATGACGTAGCCAACCACCCTACCGTCGACCTCGGCGACGTAGAAGGCCTTAGGGAAATTCCTATAGTGCTGCAGGTAGAAGAACGGCGTGTAGTTCTCAGGCAGGCAGGTCATGTTTATACGTATGACCGCGTCTAGGTCTCTAGGCTGGAAACACCTCAGGGTGAAGTTTTCAGTCTTCAACCCGACCCACCTATTTAAAGGTGGATCTCGATATTTAAATTCGCCACTATTAAACCTATTCCCCTTATCCATCAAACCCAGATCCGGCTGAATAAACAAATTTAAGTTGAGGTTAAACCGATTTATGGTCGATAGGCTTGGACTGGAGAACCGAAGCTAGAAAATACGTCTGCGACATCTTGGTCAGGCTCGGAGCCCTGAGGTTCGGGGTATTCAAGCTAACGAGCGGTAGGATGAGCCCATACTACATCGACTTAAGGCTCATACCAAGCCACCCAGAAGCGTTCAGGAGGATAACCGACATATATATTCGGATGCTCGAGGAAGACGTGGGCTTGGAGGCGTTCGATAGGATAGCCGGCATACCCACCGCGGGGATACCCTTCGCCTCTGTGATAGCCTTCAAGCTCGGGAAACCCTTCCTATACATAAGGAAGGAGGCGAAGGCGCATGGTAGGGAGAGGCGGGTCGAAGGTGTACTCAACCCAGGGGATAAGGTGATGTTCGTCGACGACCTAATAACTACCGGGAGAAGCATCTTAAAGGCCGCCTCGATAGTGAGGAGCGAGGGGGGAGTCGTCGATAAAGCCCTCGTCCTGATAGATAGGGAGGAGGGGGGTAGAGAGGCCCTCGCCAAGTCCGGTATAACTCTCCACAGCCTCTTATCCATAACCGAGGCCGCTAAGCTCCTCTACGAGATGGGTATACTCGACGAGGAGCACTACAAGACTATACTAAAGCAGGTCAGACACAGGTAGGGGGAAAACTAATCAAACCGTTTAACAACCTTATTCAGATACGGCTGGTGTAGAGGAGTTGGTGAACCTAAGGAGGAGAGTTCCTGTTAGAGACGCCAGGGGGGACGCCGTCGTAGCGGGGTTCGTACACGAGGTTAGAAGACTAAAAAACATCGTGTTCATAGTGCTCAGGGACGTCTCGGGGTTCATCCAGGTTACGGCTAAGAGGGGGGTCGTGTCGGATAAGGTTTTCGACCTATTGAGCGAGGTCAAACGCGAGAGCGTAATAGCCGTAGAGGGGGAGGCTTTCGAGAGCAAGATATCAAAGCTGGGCTTAGAGATCGTACCTAAGGACGTGGAGATACTCTGCGAATCCCTCGAACCCCCAGCGATAGAGTTCTACAGGACAGACCTGATAAAGACGGGGTTGGATAAGAGGCTCAGGTATAGGTTTCTAGACCTCAGAAACCCGAAGACCATGACGATCTTCAGGGTTCAAAGCCTCGTATGCCAAGCCATAGACGAGTTCTTCAGAGAGAAAGGCTTCACCGAGGTTCATACGTCTAAGCTCGTCGCCCAAGCCACTGAGTCAGGGGCCAACGTGTTCCCAGTAGACTACTTCGGAAGAAGGGCCTACCTAGCCCAGAGCCCCCAGTTCTACAAGCAGATGCTCATGGCCGCCGGGTTCGAGAAGGTTTTCGAGGTGGGGCCGGTGTTCAGGGCCGAGAAGCATCACACGCCGAGACATCTATGCGAGTACGTAAGCATAGACTTCGAGGTCAGCTACATAGAGAGCGACGAGGATGTCATGAAAGTCGTCGAGGAGATGATCGCTCACGCATGCCAGACGGTCGGGGAAAAGTGTCGAAACGAGCTTGAGATACTCGGCGTAGAGGTAGAGCCTGTTAAGACACCTCTCCCCAGGATACCTATGAGATATGCCTACAAGCTCCTAGAGGGAAGGGGCTTTAAGACCCAACCCCTAGAAGACCTAGACCCCGAGGGAGAGAGGCTTCTATCGAGGATCGTGAGGGAGGAGTATGGTAGTGGGCTCTTCTTCCTGAACGAGTATCCCTGGCCTCCTAGGCCGTTCTACACCATGCGCATCGAGGAGACACCTGAATGGACGAGGTCCTTCGACCTGATATGGGACGGCTTAGAGATAACCACCGGAGGACAGAGGGAGCATAGATACGACAAGCTTGTGAACCAGTGTCAAGAAAAAGGATTAAACCCGGAGGAGTTCAGGTTCTACCTAGAGTTCTTCAGATACGGCATACCGCCCCACGGAGGCTCCGGCACAGGGCTCGAGAGGCTTACCATGAAGCTCCTAAGACTCGACAACATAAGGGAAGCCACGCTTCTACCGAGAGACCCTGAAAGGCTCGTACCGTAAACAAAGCTTAGGGAGGGGGGTTAAACAAGCCCCCTGACACGGACCTCTTTCACATACTTCGACGCGATCTCCGCGAGCTTCAGCATAAACTCCCTGCTAGGTGGTTTAAGCATTTTAAAACTGGGGTCTATGGTATCTCCTGGCCTGTAGACTTGCAGAACGTATCGTTTTGCACCTCGTATGTCTTCGCATATCATCCTTATGTCGTCTTCGCTATGTAAACCAGGTACGACCGTGGTCCTAAACTCGTAGTCTAAGCCGGAGTTCATGAGAAGGCTTATGCTCTCCTTAACCCTCTCGACGAGGCTTTCAGACGAGACCCCGGTAACTCTACCGTAGCTTTCAGGGTTTAAAGGAGCCTTAACGTCCAAAGCCACGTAGTCTATGAGGCCGCGGGATATTAGGCTCTTCAGGACCGCGGGGTTAGACCCGTTCGAGTCTAGCTTAACCTTTAACCCGAGCTTCTTAACCTTCCCGCAGAACACGTCGAGGTCTGGCTGAAGTGTCGGCTCTCCGCCGGTTATACATATTCCGTCTAGGAAACGCCTGTTAGCGTCTAGAAAGCTTAAGACTTTTTCTTCAGGTACGTCTGATAGAGACTCCGGTTTGAGAACGAGGGTCTTGTTGAAGCAGAACCCGCATCTGAAGTTGCAACCCGGCGTCCACACTACCGAGACCACATGACCGTCCCAGTCCACCATACTAAGGTCGACGAAACCCTTAATTCTCAAAAACTCAGCCTCCGAAAAAGGGGGTTTAAGATATCGAAACCCTATACCTGTCGAAGAACTCCTGCCTCTTAGCCCTGTTCCAGCCTTTAACCTCTTGGTAGTATCCGGTGACCCTAGACCACCACCTGACGTTGGTCGAGCCGCATACCGGGCAGTACGCGTTCACACCACCTGAGACCTTGTTACAGTCCTCGCATATCGTCAGGTCCTTCGTGTAGGCGAAGTATCCTATCTGGCTCTGTGTAGCTATCCTCTTCGTAAACTTATACAGCGACTCAGGGTCTGGGTCTGCCTCCCCCAGCCATATGTGGAACATGTTTCCGCCGCTCAGGATCGGGAAGAACTTATTCTCTATCCTAAGCTTCTCGAGCAGAGGTATTTTAGCGCCTACATAGACGTGGGTACCGTTGCTGTAGTAGACCGGTGCATCACGGTCTCCAAGCGATATAAGCCTCTCACCGGCCTCAAGCGTCCCTTTAACGACCTTTCTAGCAGCGTCCCTGAACTCCGGGTCTATAAGGTCGCATACGGCCAGCCTCTGAGCGCAGGATTCGGCGGGTGTACGGGCTAAGGCGAGCTTAAGGCCATGCCTCTCCTCAAGCTCCTTTAGATAATGCTTCATCTCAAGCAGGAGTCTAACGACCAACCTTACGGCTTCGCTCGACTCGTGAAGCTGGTAGCCCGTGTGATACTGAGCCATCTCGTTAGCGCCTACGAGCCCGATCGTCCAAACAAGCTCGTCGAAGTTCACCGGCGGGGGGCCGGGTTCACCTGTCACAGGGTCTTTAGGCCTCTGAGTCGCAAACGGTATACGGTTGTTCTCTAGCATAAGCCTCATCCACCTATACTTGGTCTTGAAAACCTCCACGCAGAGTTCCATAAGCCTCCTGACCTCGTCGAAGAGCGCATCGTCATCCCCTCTGGCTCTGTAGGCAGCCCTCGGAAGGTTTATCGTGACCACCTGCCAAGAACCCATGCTGAAGTGTTTACCGCCTACGAAGTAGAGCTTATCATCAAACTCAGGGTCGCTATCAGGGGTGTCGACAAAACTATACGCGCAACACTGGTAGCATGATACACCCTTCCCATACCCCCTATACTCCGGCATCATGTTGTCGAAGTACGGCGAGCCGAACTTCGCGACGACCTTATGGGCTAAGAGCCACTCCTCCTCATACTTGGGGTTGAACATGTCGGGGGTTATACCGTTTTCAAGCTTCGGGAAGTTGAAGGGCTTACCCCAGTAGTCGCCTTCTAGAGCTACCTCGTTAACAGCCCTGTAGAGCATCCGAACCTCATCCTCGTAATCACCATACTTATCAGGTCCGACCCGGCCCCTGGCGACTATGGGCACGTCCCTCCAGATCTCAGGCACACCAGGAGTTATCTGGATGTTCGAGAAAACGGGCTGGCCGCCGCGGGCGATGTACATCTGCGTGAGCTCGAAGAACATCATCTGCATAAGCTGCTTAACGTGTTTATAGTTTAAGCCACGCATATACGGCGCTAGGAAGACCAGGTAGTTGTAGAACCCTTCACCCCCAGAGAAGTTCGTCTGAGCAGCGGCTAGTATCTTAACCGAATGCAGAACAGCCACCTCAGGCCTCTGAGCAGCCCTAGCCACAGAGGTCTTAATACCCATACCGTCAGGCATGAAACCGTAGTAGAAGAAATACCGCAGATCCCAATCCTGGCAGAAGGGCCTCGTCCCGAAGTACTCGAGGTCGTGTATGTGTATGTCCCCCCTCAAGTGAGCATCTGCGAGCTCTAGGGGCATGAGGAGGAGGTACTCCTCCTTGGACATCTTGTCCGCCTTCTTCTTATGCGCCGTCTCGGCGTTGGGCTGGAGGTTCGCGTTTTCCTTAGCCTCGAATCCTCTTCCGACGTCGATCTCGTAGGCGTCGAAGACCGGTGCCCCGACCCTCGTGTATATGTTCCGGTATATTCGGTATATCGGGTTCTTAGAGCCCTTCTCCAAGAGAACTATGTTCACGACCTCTCTTATCAGCGGCCCTGAGATGAACTTCAGACCCATGCGCTGTATCTTAGTCTCGACCTCCAGGGCTATCGCCTCAGCCTCCTCCTTGGTTATAGCCCTGACCGAGAAGAACTTTTCAGCCAACCTAGTCTCCTTCAGTAGAGAGTTCACTATAGCCTGTCTACTCCAAGGTACGAAGTGCCCGCTCGACGTCCTAACCATGGGCATAGGCTCAGATAACTCAACCACTCCCCTCGACCCCCAAAACATCTTTTATGAGACGCACGTTCAATTTTCCACCGTTGAAGAGTTCTTTAATCGTTAGAAACTTGTCTCCGACCCTCAGGATCGGAGCCGATGTCGTGAAAACATCCATCATTATGAGCTCTGTCTGAACGTCGAGGTCGAGCATGTTCTTCTCCTCATACTCGACCCCAAGCTCGTTCAAAAACCTCTCTAAAACCTTGCAGTTCGGGCAAGTCGGAGTCGTATAAACGATGGCCTTCAAAGCTAGTCCCACCTCATAAAGGGTAAGTATAAAAATTTAAACCTTTTTATTTATTTGTTTGTACCTAAGATTGTATAACGCTCTAAAAAAATTAGCTGAGGTTTAAGCACGATGTTGTATAAAACTCCGTATCCGGAAGGGCCTAGAGGTTCAAAGAGAGGAGATGAGCATGCCAAACCGCTTATATAGATGCTGTTAGATTTAACAGCGATGTCTAAAACGTTCATCGTCTGACCTTCTCCATGAGCCTGTCTCTCGCTTTCGAGACCTGAGTGATAAGCTCCTCGACATCTACCGTTTTAACCTCCCGGTTTTCGACTATGGGTCGACCGCCTACGAAAACGGTTTCCACGTCGCCGTATTTGGCTGCATAGACCAGGTGGCTAACCTCGCTGTACATGGGTCTCATATGGGGCTTCATGGCATCTATTATCACCAGGTCGGCTTTCTTACCGGGCTCTATCGACCCTATCTCGTCGCTCCAATTCAACGCCCTAGCGCCGTCTATAGTAGCCATCCTTAGAACTCTCCACGCATCCATCAAGGCAGGATTCATGGAAACCCCCTTATGTATCAACGCCGCAAGCTTCATGGTCTCGAACATGTCGCTACTGTTATTCGAGCAGACGCTGTCTGTTCCGAGACCGACGGTCACCCCGGATTCCAGCAACCTGGGAACCGGGCTTATCCCCGAGCCTAGTTTCAGGTTTGAGACAGGGTTATGGGAGACCTTAACGTCTCTAGAGGCTAAGACCGCTATGTCTTTATCCGTTAGATGAACGCAGTGGGCGGCTATAACTATGGGGCCGAGTACTCCTAACCTATCGAGGTAAACTACGACACCGTCCTTAACATCCACGTTAAACGCCTTCTCGACCTTCTCAGCCTCGTCCATGGTTTCGGCGAGATGGATATGCCATATGACTGGGGCTTTATCCCTGTACTTCTCGTTAAGCTCCGAGGTTAGACTCCAGAGTTCACGCATGTACCCCGGGTCGACCGTGTAGGGTGCGTGAGGGTCGACGCTGACCCTCACTCTGCCGTTCTCGGCTCCATGCCACTTTTCGACGAGCATCTTCGTAAGCCTTATGTCTTCGTCTTTACGCCACGAGAAGCATACATGCCCGACGACACCTCGGATACCGACCTCAGCTATAGCCCTAGCCTCGTTGAACTCCGGAGCATAATGGTACATGGTGTTGACCGTGGTGCAGCCTCCTAAAACCGACTCGACGGCTGTGAGCTTCGCGCCTAGGTAGATATCCTCTCCTGTCATGAGAGACTCGACAGGCCATATCCACTTCTCAAGCCACTCCTTAAGCGGGAGGTCGTCTGCGTACCCCCTTAGGAGGCTCATGGCCAGGTGATGGTGGGTGTTCACAAGACCCGGTATGATGATCTTACCTTCAGCGTCTATCCTCTCGTAGCCTCGGGGGTTTCTACGTTTAACCTCTTCGCTTCTGCCGACCTCCACGATCCTATCGCCTTCGACCAAGACGGCGCCGTCTCTCACGACGCCGAGCCTACCCATCGTGACTACGCTCCCGCCATATACCAGGAAATCCATCCCCTATAGACCTCCAGAAAACTATCTTCTATGAGGGTAGATAAGAATTAGAAGAGGTATCAACGCAAATATGTTCAGTATAGACCCTATGATGAACGGAGCCCTATAGCCTAGACTACTCCAGAGCACCCCACCGACCGAGGAGCCTAGCATAAATGTGAAACGGGTTAAAGCATCCATGTACCCTATTATCGAAGCCACACCCATCGACCCCTTCAGACGGACCATCAACGTTCTTCTAGCGGGCATGTCCATGGCGCCTACCATACCGACGAATAAAGCGGAAAGCACCAGGTGAAGCCAGTTTCCCGAGAAACCGTATAGAAGCCAGGAAACCGACGAGAGGGCTATGTGAGACGCTAAAATCGGGATACCGCCGAACCTATCGGTGAACTTTCCTGAGGGCACCTGTGTCAGGAGGAAGCCCATGTTCCAGACCGCCATGACCAGGCCCACCAGCTGCTCGTCGAGGCTTAAGGCTTCTTTAGCGTAAAGCGTGACTAAGGGATTTATCATGGAAAACCCTAGGCCGTGGACCACGAGGGCTATCGTGAGCAACCTAAGCCCCCTGTCGGATAATATCGACCTGATTCCTTCGGGAAACTTGCTGATGCTTAGTCTAACGGTTTTAAGACCAAGCCTCCCAGACCAGCCGTATAGAGAGATGATCAAAGAGGCCGACGAGATGCTGAGAAGACTGCCTAGGATGAATAGGCTTTGGAAGCCTAGGGTCGAGGCGAAGTATCCCGATAACGCTGAGCCCGCTATTCTAGCGACCATGACAACCATGTAGAATAGCGATAAAGCCGTGCCTAATCTTGCTCCCGTCTCGACTATAGACGCTTCACCCGTCGGAGATTTCAGACCCTCTAGGAGACCATATGCCGATATCAGAAGCCCTATGAGCATGATGTTTGACGTATAAGCTAAGGCTATGATCGTCAGGGCGGATAAAATGAACCCTAAGGCAAGGGGCTTACCTCTACCAGCGGCATCTGAAACTGCGCCTAGGATGAGGTAGGAGAGGCTGGTCGAGAGGCTTAGAAGCGAGAATACGAAGCCTATCTGCCATGCCTGGAACCCTATGATGTCGAGGTAAACCGGGAATAGTGAATACCATAGGGAGTAGCCTAGGCTAGATAGGAAGAAAGCCGAGTAGACCGCTACAGACCTCCTGTCGAAGGGCATACAGACCTAAAAACCTAAGCCGAATAGGTTTAAATATATCTCTATAACCCGACCCTAACATTTTTAAATACTTGTGAGAGAGCAAATACCGGTGCCGGGGTAGCTCAGCGGGTAAGAGCGCCAGACTCATAATCTGGAGAACCAAACCCGAGGGTCCAGAAGTCGAGGGTTCAAACCCCTCCCCCGGCATCGAGCATCTACCAACAATACCCTTACACGAGTAAATTCACTACGCTCATGGTTTTCCCCAGGATATCTCCGCTTTGAGGGGGCTTCCACCGATAGGATACATGCGACGGCGACTGCAGTCGGCACTAGTGTTTTATTCGATGAATTATCTACTTCACACGATGGTTAGGGTCGAGCTTTACGGTTTAAGGCTTCCCGAGGTTAAGCCTGGGGATGACTTGGCTAGGCTTATCGTCGAGGGTGCGTCCCGTGAGGCTGGTGGTTTGAGGGATGGCGACGTGCTCGTGATTGCGAGTAAGGTTGTCTCGAAGTCCTATGGGCTTCTCATAGATATGCGTAGGGTTAAGCCTTCCAAGAAGGCTCTGAGGATCGCTAGGAAGACTGGGATGAACCCTAGGATGGTTCAGGCAGTCCTTGAGAACTGCGACAGGGTTCTATTTCTAATCCCCATAAAACTAATAGCAGACCGTTTCTTCGACGGGTTCATGAAGCTTGCGGAGAACCCTGAGAACGCTAGAAGGGCTTTGGAGCTCATACCCTATATGCTCGTGGTTAGGAGGGGGCTCCAGGTTTACACGGATGCTGGGTTAGACTTCTCAAATCACCCTGAGAATGTGGCGAGTATACCGCCTGAGAACCCAGACCTCTACGCTAGGAAGCTTAGGAAACGTATAAAGGAGCTGTCGGGCATGGACGTAGCCGTCGTCATATCCGACACGGAGTGTTTCCCAGGTATAGGCTCCATCGACTTAGCGAGGGGTTCCTCAGGTATCGAGGTCGTCTCAAGGAGGTTCGGAGCCCTAGACAGGTTTGGGAAGCCGAAGTTCGGCGGTGTAGACCGTGTGGCTGACCAGCTCGCCTCAGCCGCAGCCCTTCTCATGGGGCAGACGGCTGAAGGTATACCTGTGGTGTTGGTTAGGGGTTTAAGGTATGTGCGTAGGGAGGAGGGTGTGCTAGACCACACGCTCGAGCCTGAAGCGGTTAAGCACATATTTAGACTGATCCTAAGAGAGAACATTAGAGTTTTGGGGCTTAGATGCCTCCTCAGGCTGATCGCCTAAGTCTATTTCACATGTAAAGTTTGAAGCAGGTTTAGCCTCCATGGTAAGCGGTTTAGTCGTCAGGTACAACCCGACTTCTCCGGTTGAAATACTTCACAGCTATGTGGCAACGCGGCTTTTCCAAGCCAAGAAACACGGCGAGAAGCTTCGAGCATAGGCTTCTAGACAGGTGCATGGTTAGCCGCAGAAAGTAAGACGGTATGTGTTTATATCGCCGGGATCATTATCTCAACGTGTGTCGTCATGCCTGATGGTTTCACCCATTGCCTGGTCGGTCTGGTGGCTTGCCTTTCCTGGGATATGAGGGGTGCTAAATACTATCTTCTAGCCGTTTTTCTATCTCTCATGCCTGACATAGATGCGTTCACACCCTGGCATAGGGCGCTCCTACACTCAGCCCTATCGCTCACGGTTTTAGCGGTGGTGTTAGCTAGGGTCATGCTTAAGCTGGGGTATACAAGTGACGAGACGATCCGCATGATCTATCTACCGTTCGTGCACGTTCTCATGGACTCTCTAACCGGTGGGATGCCCGTTAAACCTCTCTACCCTTTAACCGATGCCGGGGTTCAGCTGGACTGGGCTGTAGACCGGGTTGTGAAGCCGATTCTATCGATATCGCCATACGGTTACTACCTGGAGGTCATACGAGTGAGCGTCGTCTTTCTGATTGTGACCCTAGCCTTCATGGCCACAGGGCATCGTGGGAAGAAAAACGACCGGGGATAAATCTAAAGTTGATTATGACAGACGGCCATTCACGACTTCTTTCTGAGGACCCTACCAGGCTTAGCTCCGGTGTGTCTACCGTCCTCGACCACCACAGTCCCATTGACCAGCACATACCCTATGCCTCGGGGATAGCGGTGGGGATCCTCGAAAGTCGCCGTGTCTCTTACGGTGTGTGGGTTGAAGACCACTATATCCGCCTTCATCCCAGGCCGGATCAGACCTCTATCCCAAAGCTTTAGTTTCCTAGCAGGTAGACTCGTCATCTTCCTGACGGCTTCTGGGAGTGTAAGCAGCCTACGTCTTCTGACGTATTCGGCTAGAACCCTCGGGAAAGCCCCGTAATTTCTGGGGTGAGGCTTACCCTCCCCGAATCTTCTGACATACCCGTCGCTACCTACAGCGACCAATGGATGAGCGACCACTCTCTCGACATCCTCTTCGCACATGACGTGTAGGATCATACCCGTAACGCCTTCATCATCTATGAGAAGCTTAGCAACGGTCTCCAAAGGCGTTAGGCTCCAATCATCTGCGAGTTTGCTGAGAGCCCTACCTTCGGCTTCCCCGTGGCTAGGAGAATACGATACAACTATCCGGCTCCACTCGACGTATCTGTCACCCATAACTCCATAGCGTTTAAACTCCTCGCGGATCCTCTCCAGGACTTTAGGGTTTTGTAATCGCTTAAGCATCTCATCGGTTCCTCCTTCTCTAACCCAGGAGGGTAGAAGCGATGCTAGTCCGGTCGAAGCCGCCGTATACGGGTATGCGTCTGCCGATACGTCGAAACCCCTCTCGGCATAGTCTTCGATCAACGCAAGAAGCCTTGAGGTTTTACCCCACGCTGAGGTGCCGGAGGCTTTGAGATGCGAAATCTCCACGCCTAAACCGGCTTGAACCCCTATGGATATGGCCTCTAGAACCGCGTCTACGACCCGTAAACCCTCGTCCCTTATATGCGATGCATATAATCCACCGTATTTAGCCGCGGTTTTAGCTAGCTCGACGAGCTCCCACGTATCTGTGAACATGCCGGGTAGATATATGAGGCCCGTCGATAAGCCGAAGGCCCCGGCTTTCATAGCCTCCTCCACGAACTCTTTCATCTCCCTAAGCTGAGCCTCGTTAGGCTTAACGTCTTCAGCCCCTAGAACAGCCGTCCTAACGGTTCCTTGACCGACTAGAGGGGCTATGTTAACGCTCTTCTCGAGTTCATCTAAGGCCTTCATGTACTCGCCGAAGCTCCGCCACCTCATCGTCACAGACTCCGAGTAGGGCTTGTAGGCGTCTTTAACGTGTCGTAGGTTCACATCCGTGATGGGGGCCGGCGTACAGCCGCAGTTTCCGACGACCAGGGTCGTAACGCCTTGTAGCACATAGTTATCGGCCGTAGGTATGAGAAATATCGATAGGTCGCTGTGGTTATGTATGTCTATGAAGCCTGGGGCGACCACAAGCCCCGACGCGTCCAAGATCTTTTCGGCGCTACATCCTGAAAGGTCTCCGACCCGCCTAATCTCGTCATCCACTATTCCGACATCTGCCTTAAAACCTAAAGCTCCGGAGCCGTCTAGGATCAAGCCGCCACGTATTATCACGTCGAAAACCGGCAAGGAGACCGACACCAAAAATACCATCATAGGACCTTCGTGATAAAACTTCCCGTGGTCTATGCATAGTTAGTGAACGTTGAGGCTTTTATCTCTCCACCCATATTGTCTATACGAGGTGTCTATGGTGAAGAGGCAGGTTGTTTTAACGGTTTCTGAGTCTAAGAGGCTCATCGCCAAGGCTGTAGCCGCCATGGATGTCGTTAAGAGGGCTTTACGTGATGGAATAATCGTAGTCGCTAAGGGTTCGACGAATAGCTACATCGTGGAGGAGCTCCTATCCAAGAAGATAGATAAACGTGCCTATCTGACCGGTGTGGTGACTCCCGACGAGCCCTTGACATCGGGGCTACCTAAGCCTAAACCTATGAGGGATGTCGTTCTCGTCAGGGGGGTCGTGGATGAAAGCCTAGACAGGTTCACGGCCGTGGAGAAGATGGGTAGAGGAGATGTCTACATAAAGGGGGGGAACGCCTTGAACTACAGGGAGAAAGCCGCGGGGATACTCATAGGAAGCGAAGACGGGGGAACCATAGGTAGGACGGTAGGCTACATAGTGGGTAAGAAGATACATCTAGTCCTACCCGTGGGGCTTGAGAAGCTCGTCTACGAGAGCATATGGGAGCTGGCTAGGAGGATGAACAGCCCAGACTCGGAGGGGCCTTCTCTGATGCCGGTGACCGGTTTAATAGTCACAGAGATAGAGGCCTTAAAAATCCTAACGGGCGTGGACGCTACTCTAGTGGCTTCAGGCGGGATAGCGGGAGCAGAAGGTGCTGTGAGACTACTGATCGAAGGACCCGAGGAACATGTCGAGAAAGCCATGACTCTTCTTCAGACGATCAAAGGAGAACCCCTGCTAACACTATAACTAAGAGTAAGAAAAGCCCCTCTTTTAGCCGCTTTTTTGAACTAATTCTCCGTTTTTGATAATACAGGATTTCTTCGACGACCTGATGAGGAAAGAGGTTGAAACTTAAGGCTCTCATAAGTTTTAAAATAGATAGGTTGTAAAAATGATATCCATGTTCGTGGCGGATACTCATGTCCACTTGTTGGGTTCCGAGAAGCCTAGTGAAGTCGAGGCTTCTATGGATAAAGCTGGGGTAGACCTTCTGGTCGTTATAGCGCCTTATAAGCAGACCTTCATGCCCCAAGGTAGGGTCTCATGCGCAAACATAAAGAGCGTAAGGATGGGTAACGACTTCGTCGCGAACCTCGTCAAAAACCTGCCAGATAGGCTTAAGGGATATGCCTTCATAACGGGGTTAGGGAATGTCGAAGAAAACCTCAGGGAGCTTGAGAGAGCGATACAAGACCTAGGGCTTCACGGGGTTAAGATGTTCCCGAATCTTGGATGGTATCCAGACGACCCTAAGATGGACCCTATATACGAGCTTATCGAAGACCTAGGAGTTCCCATACTCTTCCACAGCGGGGTAGTACCATGGATATCGGATATACACGGTCAGGGGCCGCTTCTCTCGAAGTATTCTAGACCCGTATACTACGAAGGTGTAGTCAGGAGGTTTCCGAAGCTTAAGATTATACTAGCCCATATGAGCTGGCCTTGGTTCATGGAGGCTATAACCGTGGCATACCTGACGCCCAACATATACCTAGACCTGTGCACAGACTTCACCACCGCTACAACCCGTCTAAAAGAGGAGGCTTTGAAGATGGCCTTGGAAACGATAGGCGTCGAGAGGCTTCTATACGCGTCAGACGCTACGCCTCTTGGGTGGGAATACATGCGTGAACACCTCGACCGTACGGTTAAACTGCTCAGAAGGCTGAAGGTTTCAGAGGAAGATATCGCGAAGATACTAGGAGGAAACGCTAGGAAACTGTTCAAGCTTTAAGGTGTTCGAGGCTTCGTAAAAAATGAGGTGAATACGAGCCCCATGTTTCACAGCTTTTTAACCTTTACTTCGATGCTGTGGACGGCGCAGCTTATGCACGGATCGTAGGCTCTGATCAGCATAGCGCATCTAGACGCGATCTCCTTCTCAGACAGGTGAGCTATCGTCGGTACATACTCTCTAAGGTCGTCTTCCACCCTTCTAGCGTTCTGACACGTGGGAGGCGATATATCGGCGGCTTTGATAAGCCCGTCATCGCCTATACTGTACCAGTGATAGTTCATACCCCTAGGAGCCTCCGTTATAGCTCCAGCTGAGCCACCCTTCACCTGGAAGGGAACCCTAACAGGGCCTTCTCTATACGCGTCTATCAGCTCCAATGCCTCGTCTATCAGGCTTATGACCTCTAGAAGCCTGGCCATATTGGCGGCGAAGGGGTTTGAAGACGGGAACTTGAAGCCGCTGGCCTCTGCCGCTTCTCTAGCGTCGTCGCTGAGCTGGCTGAAGTTTAGGTTTACCCTCGAAAGAGGCCCGACCATGTACGAGCCCCTACCCTTAACCTTCGAGTGTTTAGCGGTCGAGTGGGGAACTTGGGTCTCCTCTATGAATGCCCTAAACTCGTCTTCGCTTATATCTAAGCCCTTATTCGACTTGACCCGCCCCTCGTTTATCGCATACTCCTCCGGATTCGATAAAGCGACCCTTTCACAGTCCACTTCAAACTTCGGAAACTTATCGGCCGAAAAGAGGGGCACAGACTCGACAGCCGTCTTCTTAGCCTCCTTAAGACTCTGCGCCAGTTCCATAAGCTTATCCTTAGGAGGCGTATAGGTGAAGCCCCCGACCACTATGGATACAGGGTGAACCCCCCTACCACCGATCAGCTCGACGAGTTTGTCGCCCACCGCTTTAAGCCTTAAGGCCTTGACTAGAAGCTTCGGGTCCGCCGTGAAAACGTCAGGCAACCCTAACACATCTGGAAGAGCGAGCAGATACAGGTGTAGACAATGGCTGCTTATGATTCCCCCGATCGCGATAAGCCTTCTTAAAAGCCTTATACGGTCGTTGACCTCTACGCCTAAGACTTTCTCCACGGCTCTAACCGAGCTTAGCTGATGGGTCACGTAGCATATGCCGCATATCCTAGACGTGAGCTCGACCGCCTCCTCGAAGCTTCTACCTATGAGAAGCGCCTCGAAGAATCTAGGCTCCTCGTAGATCTTCAGCTTTAGGTCCTTAACCTCCTCACCATCGATGGTTAAGTCAAGCTCAGCCTTACCCTCGACCCTTGTCAGATAACCTATCCTAACGGTCTTCAAAGCTTAGCCACCTCGCGATAAAGCTTGGACATACCTGCATATTTCCTAAACTTTCTGAGTATCTCGTCGTCGCTCAACCCGATCTCCTTAAGTCTTTCCACCATAGACGCGATGTTGGGGTCGCTCATAGGGCCGTAGCATCCCTCACAGACCCTTCCGACGTTAGGGCATATAGCTCCGCAACCCGCGGCCGTGACAGGACCCATACAAGGCTGCTTATAGGTCGTTAAGAGACACTCGTTCTCGTAGAACTTACACTCCACACAGACTGGATGCTGCCTAAGCCTAGGCTTAACGCCTAAGATGACCGCTTTAAAGACCTCTAAAATATTCTCTAGCCGCGGCGGGCAGCCCTTGAGATAATAGTCTACCTTCACGTACTCGTCTATCCCATAAACCCTCGTGGATCTTATGCAGCCGGGCTTAGGGTAGACTATGGTTTCAGCCTCACGCTGACTCATCCAGTTCCTTATCGAAGGGACGCCGCCGGTTACCGCGCAGTCGCCGAGCGCCACGAGAACCCGAGATTTCTCCCTTATGGCCTTAACCTCTTCGATACACTCGGGAGTAGATATCGCCCCCTCTACCAGCGCCAGGTCATAGGGTCCATCCTCCAATTTAGAGCTCGCCATAGCCCAATACTTGAACTCCACGAGGTTAAGCAGCTCCGGTAACTGCTCGTTCATCCGTATGAGCTCTACCTGACAACCCGAGCAACTCGTAAACTTGAAAACACCCACCTTGAGCTTCAAAACACCACCTCCCTAAAGTATCTTATCTGGCTCCAGTTTCAGCTCCTCGTAGGTGAATATCGGTCCGTCCTTACAGACGTATTTACCGCCGATCTGGCAGTGGCCGCATTTACCGACCCCACACTTCATCCTCCTCTCCATCGAAAGGTATATCTGGTCTCCCTTGAAACCCATGGACAACAGCCCTTTAACGGCGAAGTGCATCATGATCTCCGGCCCACATATGCAGACCAGGCTGTTCGCAGGGTCCACCGTGACGTGTTCGAAAAGCCTAGTCACGACCCCTACGTTGTGCTTCCACTCGACCCCCGGCGGAACCCTATCCACCGTTAACAGTAGACATCCCTGAGGGACAGAGGCCCAAACATCATGCTCATACTTGAACATGAGGTCCTGCGGAGTCCTAGCGCCGTAGAGTATCTCGACCCTACCGTACCGGTCTCTATGCCTTAAGACATCCAGAATCAGAGGTCTCAGAGCGCCTTGCCCACAACCGCCGCCCACTATCAGGAGGTCTTTACCCACAGCCTTATCGACCGGCCACCCGTTTCCGAACGGCCCCCTGACGCCGACCTTATCGCCGGGTTTAAGCCGGAAGAGGCTTCCTGTAACGTTTCCGACCTTTCTGACGGATATCTCTATGAATTTTTCAGCGTCATCTGGGTGGGACGATATACTTATGGCGGATTCACCTACCCCTAAGACCGATACCATCACGAACTGGCCGGGTACGAAGCTGAAGCCTCCATCCGTTATCCTAAGCCGGAACGTTTTGATATCTGGGGTCTCGTCCACTATAGACTCTATGACCGCTATTCTAGGTACATACGGGTTCACCTTAACCACCTCCTCTAAGCCTACCAGCCACCTCCGTCAAGTCTATGCTAGCCGGGCAGTAGACTATGCATCTTCCACAGCCCACGCAGCTCGAATACAGGCCTCCGCCAGCTGCACCGAACTTGCAGAGCATCCAGTGTCTAAGCCTCTGGAACCGGTTTCTCCGGAAGTTCCCGCCTAAAGCCACCTCGGCATACTCTAAAAGCTGACATGAGTCCAGCTCTCTCACCCTCACCCCGCTTCTAAGGTTTAGCTCGAGGACATCGTAGACGTCGAAGCAGTAGCACGTCGGACATACAAGGCTACAGTTACCGCAGGATAGACATCTCTCAGCCGTCTCCTTCCAGACTTCATGGTCTAAAAGGCTTTTAGCGAGCTCTGCCAGGCCCTCAGAAGGCATATGCTTCGTGAAGCTCTTCTTAAGCTCCTCTATCAGCTTCTGCTTAGCTTCCAGATACTCATCTCCAGCCTCTTGAAAGCCTAGGCTTTTGAGGAGCTCTAGGCCCTTAGCGCTTCCGGGCTCGAGGAGATATCCGTTTCCGACATCGGTTATCAGTATGTCGAAACCGGTCGAGACCTCCGGACCTGTTCCACGAGATAAGCAGAAACAGTTCTCGTCAACCCTTGTACAGGTTAAACCGATTATGAGAGTGTTTCTCCTCCTCGCGAGATAGTATGGGTCCTCCGGGGTCTGACTGAAGAACTCGTCTTGCCTCTCGATCGCCTTAAGGTCGCATGGGTGAACCCCGAACAACGCCACGGCCGAAGGTGTAGGCTTCTCCGAAACCTCGAACCCGTCGTCGAGCTTGAACTCGAAAAGCTTCTCCCTGGGAGGATGCAGAAGCTTCTTCGGCGGAAGAACCGTTCTTACATAGTTTAGGTCTACCTGCTTCACCGAGTCTATCTCTAGGAAAAACCAGCTTCTCCCCTGCTTCACAGGTCCATAGACTACATAGCCGCCGCTTCGAAGCTTCCTTATCAGCCTATCGAGACCTTCGAGGTCCGTCTTGAACAGTTGAGACGCCCCGCCCATGGATTACCCCTAACAGAATTTCAGACTCTGAAATAATTGCTTATATACTTTTCTTACCCTTAAGGGAAAGGTAAAGTTTATCCGTACCTACCTAGTAAGAAAGGGATCAGTAGGTGTCGGACGTTGGCCAGGAAGAGACGTAGGAGAGAAGCCCCCATGCCCGCTACGACCGCGGGTCTGTTGAGGTTCTTCGAGGAAGAGGGCTATGGATTAAAACTTAGACCGGAGATAGTCGTCATACTCGCCGTGGCTCTGATGTTATCCGTGATAATAGCGCACATGGGCTTCAGGATAATCTAGAGGAAGAGGAGTAGGAGACAAGCTGCAAGGGCTGGCGTTAAAAACCTTAAGGCAAGCCTTTTAGCCCTCTTAGCCGACATGTCTAAGACCTTCAAGAGCTTGTTCAACCCGTCGCCTAACAGCTTTAAACCGTTCAACTCGACCTTCACATGGTATGCAGACGCAGGCTTCAAGCCAGCATACGCTTCCTTTAGAGCTTCAGAGATAGTCTTAAGGAGCACTTCCTGGTCTATGGCTTCACCTACGGGATGGTAGCCCCTACCGGTAGCCGTAGCGTTTACGACATGCGTATCGGTCGTCAAGACCTCACAGTCTCTGACGCCTAGGGTCTTCAGGTGCTGAACGATCTTCTCCCTGAGCCCTGAAACCATGTTGTTCCCATCTATGGTCACATATGCATACAAGTCGTCTCCGAACATAAACAGGTGAACCACTATCCCCCCGGGGCCTAAACCCTCTCTAACGCCGTACCCCTCGACGTTCTTCTTAGAGAAACCTAGTTTGAAACGCTGAAGTGGGGCTTCAGCCGCCTCCTTCAAGGCCCTTTTCCCGGCCTCTATCAGTAGCGATATATCCTTGTCGTCTATAGACGTTTTCTCCCATAGTATGCTGTTGTGAGCGTCCACCACGATGACCGAGTTGAAGCCTAGCTTCCCACCGTATGCCTCGAGCAAACTCCCGACTTCGACCGGGATATCCTCCATAGACTTGGGGGAAAGCGTCAGGGCGACCAAAGCCGTATCGCCGAAAACCTGGGATAGGGCTGTGGCGTAGCCTGAGGAGCACCTGACGGGTCTAGAGGCTTTTTGAATGTGAAACTCTAGGTTTAGGGAGTTTAAGGCGTTTAGAACCTTCGAGAGCTCCTTCTTAGAGACGAGGTTCTCCTTATGGGTCGAGGGACCGTGGGGAACCGCTACGGCGTCAAACCCCCTACGCTCTAGTAGAGCCTGGATTCTCCAGGGAAGTGAGCTGCCTCCTACGTCTCTGAAGGGACCCGGATGTATCCTCGGGACCACTATAGCGGTTTCACGGTCACCTGTTTTAAACGCTAAGACGTCTAGGCGACCGCTGCCTTCAACACCCACGGCCTCCATAACCTGCTCCATGGGGTCGCTTAGGTTCTCCATCCAGCTTGACAGAAACGCCCTGAACAGGCTTAAACCGTCTAGACCTAGGATATGCTTAGCCTCTCTACTGACTAGTTGGAGGTATATGAAGGAGGTGAGCGCCGCGGAGCCCATGGACAAGAAGACCATCGGGTGTAACCGTACACCATAGACATAAACGATGACTAATAGGCAGAGAAGCGGCTGGACCACAGAGAGGATTTGAAAAACCCCCTCGAAGAGTAGACTTCTGAAAACGAGAACCCTCAGACCCGTGGATAGGGGAAATCCCGCCATCCAGACCCTCTCAGGGGATATGTCAAGTAGCGCTAGGGGGCTGAGGGTTAAACCGGCTAGTAGGACTATGGAGTTTGAGACTAGGCTTAAGCCTAAGAGCCTCCTAAACCTCAGCAGGGGCTCTCTTTTGCATAGGAGGTAGACTATGGCATCGGACGCCAGGGATACGGCGGTAAACGCTATAAGCCCCTTTAAAACCGAGTCCAAGCTGAAGCCCAGGTATAGCCCCCATAGAACTCCGAGGGATAGATGCCCGAGTAAGATCGTCTGAAGACCTGGAAGTTTGAAAAGCCTCCGGTAGTAGCGTATTACGTCTATCTCCATATCAGGACACTAGAATCAGATACGTCTAGGTATAAAAACCTGCACTCGATAACATGGGCTTAACCCTTAGGCTGGCCGGGATCTTCAAAAATCGTCCTGTCCGAGAGTCGATAGAGACCATGTTTCAGTCTAAAAACCTAATAGGCCGAGGGTGGTTAGGTTTTTACGGCTCTTGGGTAGGGTTGATGAGATCATAAGACGGATAGTGGAACATAGGTCTGGTCTGAGTTTAGAGAAGGTTAGGGAGATGGTGGAGGAGAAGAAGAGGCAGTATCACGGTTTACTGACGGATGAGGGGGCTGCTCATCTGGTTGCTCAGGACCTTGGAGTCGACCTAGGCTATGACGGCGGCGGTGGAGCCGTTAAACTCTCATCCCTGGTACCGGGTTTGAGGGACGTATCTGTGGAGGCCTCCGTAGTGTATATCGGTAGGCCTAGGGAGTTTGAGCGGAGAGGTGGCACCGGTAAGGTTCTGAGGCTTATACTCGACGACGGTAGTGGGCAGATGTCCTGTGTGCTATGGGACGATAGGGTCGACGAGTTTCTGGCTTTAAACCCTCAGGTAGGCTGGAGGGTGAGGGTTCTCCACGGCTACACCAGGGCGGGAGCCGGGGGGGTTG
Source organism: Candidatus Bathyarchaeota archaeon B24 (assembly GCA_001593865.1). GTDB lineage: Archaea > Thermoproteota > CALKCG01 > B24 > B24 > B24. Next base: position 49,976 of record LUCB01000010.1, on the reverse strand, counting down.
AGCTTCATGTGGGGGCTAGGGGTGCCGTGAGGGTTGTAGAGGCCGGGGGCGGGAGGGTTGCGCCTACTAGGAAGATCTCTGAGCTGACGGTTAATGACAGGTTTTTCGTAGTTGAAGCCGCCGTGTTGTCTAGGGGGGCTTTGAAGAGTTTCAGCACCCGCGCCGGTGAAGGGAAGGTTTTGAGGATCAGGGTTCGAGACGACACAGGTATATTGACCCTTGTCCTCTGGAACGAGGCGGCTGAGAAGATGGCTGGGGTTGAGGAGGGTTCTATGGTGAAGATACTCGGCGGTAAGGTTAGGGTCAGGCCTTTAGGAGATTTGGAGGTTCACATAAACGAGCCTGATATGGTCGAGCCTCTGCCTTCTAAAGTGGGTTTGAGGAGTATGGTGTTCAAAGTCGAGGAGCTTAAGCCTAATATGAAGGGTTTAATCCTACTCCTAAGGGTATATTCTAACCCGTTTACGAGGAGTTTTAGGACGCCTCATGGAAGGGAGGGAAGGGTATCGTCCGTCCTCGTCGGCGACGAGACGGGTTTAATAGTGTTAAACATGTGGGGTGAGATGTCTTCGCGGGGTGAGGGGCTTAAAGACGGCGACGTCATCTTGGTCAAGAACGCCTATACACGCCTGGGTTTGAGGGGGCTAGAGCTTCACATAGGTTCCGAGGGGTCTGTAGAGGTGAACCCCGACATCCCGCCTCCTGAGCCGTTGAACCTTAAACGTAACATCGACGAGCTGAGGGAAGGGGACACCTACGTAACGGTCGAGGGGATCGTCTTGACAAATCCCGAGACCCGGGTCGTGAACATGCCCTCAGGGGAGGTTAAGGTTTCATCGTTCATGTTGGGTGACGAGACGGGGTCGATGAGAGTCTCGGCCTGGAGAAACCTAGCCGACGAGGCTGAGAAAATAGAGGCTGGAACGGTCGTGAGGATAACCCACCTGTACGTTAAGCAGGGTTTAACAGGAAGCCTAGAGGCGTCGACGACGAGGTTTTCCGAACTCACGGTTCTAGAGACGGCTGACTAGAGACATCTACCTCTGACCGGGCTTAAACAGCCTAACCTTTAACAGCTTTTTCTCTTTATCCAGTATCTCCCACTCGGCCATCAATTCACCGGATAGGTCTAGGTCAAGCTGCTTTATAATAGAGCTTGGTATAACGGTTCTACAGCTCATCCCTCCGCCTAGCGGCCTAACCCTTGTGACGTTTCTGGTCGACATCCTCCTTATAGACCTGGGTTTGATCCCCGCCCTACCCAGTGCATAGTATATGAGATATATGGGAAGACCCGTTTTCTTATACAAGGTTCTTATACTTACACCTCGTTTATACTCTTCGACTATCTGTTCGATAAGCTCATCTGTTAACCTTTGGGCCAATTCAACGTTAAAAACGTTTTACAATTTATAAAGTTTTTCGAACTTGGCAAATATTTCATCGAAAGCATCTAGGTTAAACCTTATACGAAAGAGCATTTAAAGCCCAGAGTTTAAGTTAGGAAACGAGAGTTATGAGGGGGCGGTTAGAGTCCGGTATAGCCGAGCTAGATAGTATGCTGGGTGGAGGGTTGATCGACAGAAGCCTATACGCATTGGTGTTAGATAACATGGTAGGGGGGAGGGTGCTATGCAGGGAGATCCTGTACAACCACACGCTGAGGGGAGGTAAGGTCGCATACTATGTTCTCGAATCCTCCCCGGAAGACGTCGTCGAAAGCCTGAGTTTCTACGGACGGAGGATAGAGGACCGCATCGAGAAGGGCTTATGGAAGTTTATAAGCATCGAGTACCCGGCCCTTAGAGACGTATACATAGATTTTCCACAGCCGCGTTGTAGAAGCCTAGTGGTCGACGGCTTGGACATCCTAGCCAAGGACATCGTATCGAACGTCAGGGATGGGGGATGGTGCTTCTTAGAGTTCTCTTTTCTAGCAAACCGGTATGAGCTTGACGAGCTTGTGAAATTCCTCCTATACGTTAAGAGGGGGGTTAGAGCCTATGGAGGTGTATGCTTCATAGAGCTAGCAGGTAAGCTCGTGGACTCTAGAAGAATAGACTTGGCGAGCCATCTTGCAGATTGCGTGTTCGAGATCCGAGGAGAGGAGACGGAGCTTGAGCCTAGAGGAGTTCTCCTAGTCAGGAAGTTCGGTGAAAAGCCTGAGAGTATTAAAGTTATACCTTTCACGATCAGGGATACGGGTGTGGTGGTTCACACTTTACAGAGAGTAGCCTAGCTTTCTCAAGTTGTTGGATTAAATGCAAGGCTAATCCAAAGAATATTTGCAAAATATCTGTAAAATCCTTAAATAATGACCCAAGGTAAGATTTAGTAAATTGCTCCTTTAGAGGAGGCGGGTTCTATCATGGAGAAAACCACCGAGGGCGTTGCTCTCAAATCATCGGTAGTCGATGTGCTTAGCTACATCGCCGATAGGGGTATTCTTAAACCCAAGTTTAACCCAGAGTATGGCTACTACTATGAGATTCCAGGCTCAAGTCTTGATAGGGAGACCTTGATGGAGCTTTTGGACGAGCTCGCGTCTGAGGGCTATCTGGATAGGAGACTCTATTTTAAGCCTGTTAGATGCCCATCTTGTAGGAGTTATGATGTATCGGTTTTCTACGTGTGTCCATATTGTGGCTCTCGGGATTTTGAGAAACAGGTTTTGGTCGAGCACATACCATGCGGGTATATAGGTACTATAGAGAGTTTCCAGAGAAACGGAGGTACTAGATGCCCCAGGTGTAGGGTCGAGGTTAAGCCGGAGACCCTTAGAAAGGTGGGTGTATGGTTCAGATGCATGAACTGCGATCGAGCGTCTCCGAACCTAACCCCCATGCACCTGTGCAAGAGGTGCGGATTAGAGTTCACGTTAAACGATGCGGATTTTGACGTGATCTATACGTACAGGATAACTAGGCTCGGCGAGAGGAGGCTTATCGACGAGAGGGCTATCCACAGGCCTTTAGCAGACGTCTTCAAGGAGCATGGATACGTACCAGAGGCTAGGTCGAGGATCAGAGGGGTTTCGGGGGTAGCACATACCCTGTCCATGTTGTTTAGGGATAGTTCCGGTTCTAAGGTCGGCATCGTGTTCATACCTGCCGATAAGAAGATAGGGGTGGAGAACGTCGTGAAGTTTGTAAGCGAGATCACCGACCTAGAGATCCCGTTGATATTCGTGACGCCTAGGGAGCTCGACGACAACGTGAAGAAGCTAGCAAACTACTATAACGTTAAAATCGTATCCTCCAGCGACCCTGAGGAACTTAAAAACAAGATAAGGGAGCTCTTATCTAAAGACGTTTTGAGACATGTAGGGTCTGTAACCTGATCTTAATCCTCTTCAGCATCTCCTCGACCGTCAAAGTCTCTTGAACTCCCTTAGCCATGTCTTTCAGAGAGACTAGACCCGACTCGGCCTCTTTAGGGCCTATTATCACCGTGTAGAGGAAGCCTCTCGAACTTGCTATCGACAAGGTCTTCGAAAGCTTCCTACCCATAACCTCCATCTCGACAGGTATCCCCTCAGCCCTCAGCCTAGCGGAGACCTTGAACCCATAGGCCAACACCTTCTCGTTCAGGATACACAGGTAAACCCGGTAGTTTGAAGGGGGGTCAGGCATGATGTTTTTAAGCTTCATAGCCAAGACCAATCTGTCTATACCCGGCGCGCATCCCACCGCCGGTGTCGGTTCCCCGCCGTAAAGCTCGACCAGCTTATCGTATCTGCCTCCGCCTATCAACGCGATGTCTAGACCGTCTACGAAGACCTCGAATATGAGACCGGTGTAATATTCTAAACCCCTAGCGAACCCGAAGTCTAGCAGGTACTGAGGCTCGGGATAAACCTCCTTAACCGTTTCGAGTATGAACCTGAGGTTTTTCAAGGCCTCTAAAGCGTTCTCGCACCCCTTCAACACCCGCTCCGCTTCGCTCATCAACTCCCTGTGGTCGACGCCTCTGAGCTGGAACAGGCGGCTAAGCTTCGAGATCAGGTCTTCGCCTACTCCATGTTTCTTAAGCTCCTCGATGGCCTCGGCGTACCTCTTCTTATCGGCTAAGCCTAGTATCCTGTTTTGCGTGGCTTCGTCCAACCCTTTCTCGGCCATCAGGCTACGTAGGATATTTACGTTGTTCAGCTTAACCTGGAAGCTTTCGAAGCCTAGTCTCCTCATAAGCTCTATCGAGATTGATAGTATCTCTATATCTGCCTCAGGCCTAGAGGAGCCTAGAAGCTCGAACCCACCCTGGTAGAACCGTCGATAACGCCCCCTCTGAGGCTCGTCATACCGGTAGAAGTCCCATACATACCCTAGTCTAAGAGGCTTAGGCGCGGTTTTAAGCTTAGATGCGACAAGCCTAGCTATCGGGGCCGTGCCCTCGGGTCTTAAAGCCAAAGTCCTACCCGCGAGGTCTTTAAAGACGTACATGGTTCTCCTGGTCTCCTCCCCGACCTTAGCGGCTAGAAGCTCGTAGTGTTCGACCGTAGGGGTTTCAACCTCCTCATAACCATAAAGCCTGAATAGCTCTCGTATAGTGTTCTCCACTACCCGTCTCTCGTATAGGTCTCTAGGCAGATAGTCTCTCATACCCCTCGGCGGCTGAAAGACATGCTTAGGAAGCATCCCATAAACCGAAGCAGGCAAACCAGATATAAGGATTATCCCCTTAGCGACGGTTCATGCAAAGTGCGACCCACGGATTTGGAAAGGTTTTTATCTGGATTCTATGCTAGAATTTTCTAATGGGGCCTAAGCTTAGAGAACTGGAGCACTGGTTTAGCTATGACGAGTTGCTGATTCTACCTTCCTCCTCGTCGGTCGAGCCTTACCAGGTTTCGCTAGAGTCTAGGGTGACTAGAGGTATCAGGGTTAAGGTTCCGATAGTTAGCTCGCCGATGGATTATGTAACCGAAAGCAGGATGGCCATAGCTATGGCTATGGTGGGGGCTATAGGGGCGATCCATAGGAATATGAGCGTAGAGAAGGAGGTGAAGGAGGTCAAAAACGTCAAAAGCGTCTATGGAGGCGAGGGAGCTACCGTCGACGAGGATGGGAGACTCAGGGTCATAGCTGCATCAGGCCCCTTCGACGAGGAGAGGGCTATAGCGCTCGATAAGGCAGGTGCAGACGCCGTGCTGATAGACTGTGCCCATGGGCATAATCTCAGGGTCGTGAAGTTTGCGAGAAAGATCCGGAAGAAACTCTCCTGCGAGCTCATAGTCGGAAACATAGTGACCCCTGAAGCCGTTAGGGATTACGTGGATATAGCGGACGCGTTCAGGGTCGGCTTAGGAAGCGGCTCTATATGTATAACCAACGAGGTCACGGGTGTAGGGGCGCCCCAGGCTTCGGCTGTTCACAACGTATACCTCGAGGCTAGGAACTACGGGATCCCCGTAATAGCCGACGGAGGTATAAGCAGCAGCGGGGACATAGTGAAGGCTTTAGCGCTTGGTGCAGACTCTGTGATGCTAGGATATCTTCTCGCAGGTACAGATGAGACCCCTGGGAGAGTCCTAGACGGAGAGCTGATCGGGTTGAAGGGGTTGTTTAAGCCCTATAGGGGTATGGGGGCTAGAAGCGTCATAGATAAGACCGATAGGTATCTGAGGAGGACGAAGTACGCACCCGAGGGAGTGGAAGCCATAGTCGAGTATAGAGGTAGCGTCAGAGAGATACTTAAAGACCTGGTCGAAGGGGTTAAACAGGGTTTCGGATATGTGGGAGCCGCTGATATAGAGGAGCTGCGGAGAAGGGCTAGGTTCATAACCGTTACACCTGGTCGAAAGAGGAGGAGAGGGCTTAGGAGGATAAGCCTAGAACAGTGGGAGAAGCTTGTTAGAAAAAGCCTGTAGACGTAGTCTACCTCTCTTCTCTGGAGTAAGGCTTCCCTAGGGCCGATGGGGCTCCAAGCTTTCTCCTAAGCTTCTCGGTGCTGAACGCTACCAGCACGACTATCGTGCATACGTACGGAAGCGTCTGTAGAAGCGGAGGGGATATGCCTAGGGGCTGAAGCCGATACTGTAAGACCCTTATCCCGCCGAAGAGGTAGGCCCCTGCTAACGCGTAAAGCGGGTTCCACGCGGCGAATATCACGAGGGCCAGGGCTATCCAACCCTGCCCAGCCGTCATACCCTCTATCCATGCAGGGGTGTAGGCTATGCTTAGGTATGCGCCTCCTAAGCCGGCTAACGCTCCTCCGAGCAGAGTGCAGAGGTACCTAAGCCTGAAGACGTTTATCCCCATCGTATCGGCTGCCCGCGGGTTTTCCCCAGACATCCTTATGCATATACCTATCTTGGTCTTGAACATGATGAACCACAGCGACGCGGCTAGGAGGTAGGAGAGGTATGTCAAAGCGTTCTGCCTGAAGAAGGCCCCGAGTAGCGGAATATCCCTTAGAAGGGGGACCTCAAGCTTCTCCAACGCATGGCGGAGGGGCATACCGATAAGGCCCTTACCTATGAGGGAGCTCAGCCCTATACCGAGCATCGATAGAGCGAGACCGGAGACCACCTGGTTCGAACGTATGGTTATCGAGACGAAGGCGTGAAGAGACGAGAGAGCTAGCCCGGCTACAGCGGCCGAGAGCAGGATTCCCCGTCGTGAGGGTAATGTAAAACGCCACGACCGCCCCTAACGCCATCATACCCTCTACGCCGAGGTTGAGTATGCCTGAGCGTTCGGCGTAGATCTCGCCTAGAGTCGATAGGAGAAGCGGTGTACCTGCGCTTATCATCATGGCAAGTAGTTCTGTAGCAGACTCGATCATTTCAACCTAAGCCTCCACTTAGGCCTGTTGTATCTTCCGAAGGCCTCGGACACCAGGAGGGATATCAGGATGCTGCCGTTGAACACGTCGACGACCCCTATCGGAAGCCCCAGAGACACCTGCATCAGGTCCCCACCCGCGAATAGGAACGCCATGAAAAGAGCCGACAAGACCGAGGCTACCGCGTTTAGCTCGCTGAGCCAAGCCACTATTATGCCCGCGTATCCATAACCCGACGATATGGATGAGGCGTATCTAAGGCGGTGGTGGATCCCGCAGACCTCTCCTACGCCGGCCAACCCAGCTAAAGCACCGCTTATAGCCATACTTATCAACAACGCCCTGCCATAGTTTATCCCCGCGTACTCAGCAGCCCTTTTGCTCTGCCCGCTAACCCTTATCTCGAAACCGACCGTGGTTTTAACGAGTAGAAAGTATACTAGAAAAGCCGTCAAGATCGCTATCAACAGGGTTGGCCAGTGGATCCTAGTGCCCGCTATGGTGGGTAGCCACACCGACTTGGGGAACTTATCCGTGTAGGGGAAACCCCACTCCTTAGCTCCCTTCCAAGGCCCATAGACGAGGTAGTTGACCAGAGAGCTTGCGATATAGTTCATCATCAAGGTCGTTATGACCTCGTTTACCTCGAACTTCACTTTGAGAAGAGCTGGGATAAGTGCCCACCCTGCTCCAGCCGCTAAACCGAATAGAAATATCAAGGGTAACCTGGAAAACTCGGGAACGTCGAGGAAAAGGGCGATCCAAGTGGCGAACGTGGCACCTAGGAGCATCTGTCCCTCAGCACCTATATTCCACATACCGGATTTGAACGCCACTATAAGCCCTATCCCGCACAGCTGAAGCGGTATAAGCTTGGTTAAAACCTCGCTTGCGCCGCGGAAGCTCAGAGACTTCGTCACCATGAGCGAGTATGCATAAAGGGGGTCGACTCCGTATGCGGCGAATACGACCGCAGATATACCTAAGCCCAGCAGTATCGCTAAAAGCTTAGTAAACAGCTTGACGGCTACCGGTAGAAGCCTTTCCTTAACCGCTTTCAACGGCCACGCCTCCCATCATCAACCCTACCTTCTCTGGGTCAGCCTCATCAGCCTCCAGAACGCCTATAAATCTTCCCCTGTACATCACGCCTATTCTATCGCTCAGCTGAAGTATCTCGTCGAGGTCCTCTGAGACTAGAAGGATCGCGGTTTTATCCCTCAGCCTAAGTAGGGTTCGTCTAACCTCGTCTGTAGAGGCCACGTCTAAGCCGAACGTCGGATGGACGGCTATCAACAGCCTACACCCCATAGCGGTCTCCCTAGCCAAGATAAGCCTAGCGATGTTACCGCCTGAAAGCTGCCACGCAGGAGCCCCTAAAGAAGGTGTCACTATCTTATACCTCTCTACGAGCTTCTCGGCGAAACGTCTTAGGTCGTCCATGTCTATCATACCCATCCTAGAGAACCTCCGGTATAGAGTTAGAGACAGGTTATCGAGGACGCTTAAGGATGGGAGTACACCCATACCCATCCGGTCGTCAGGGATATGTGACGCATACTTCCGGAACTGATAGGGTGTCCTTATCTCCTCCCCGCCTACGATTATCCTTCCCTTCTCCACCTTCCTCAGACCGGCTATGGCTTCGATAAGCTCCTTCTGACCGTTCCCGGCTACACCGGCTATCCCGAAGATCTCACCTCTCCTTACGGTGAAGCTTATCCCTCTTACGGCCTCCCCGCCTTTGTCGTTCAACACGTAAACGTTCTCCACCCGTAAAACCTCTTCACCAGGTGGAACTTTCTTCCGCTCGTATCTCTGCACAATCCTCCTCCCGACCATGAGCCTAGTAAGCTCCTCCTCGTCTGTGTCTGCGGTCTCCAAGGTCGCGACCACCTTCCCCCTTCTAAGCACAGTGACCCTATCGGTTATGCTAAGCACCTCCGAGAGCTTATGGGATACGAATATTATTCCCTTACCCTCATTCCTCATCTTCTTGAGGGCTTCGAAAAGCGTGTCGACCTCCTTAGGCGTTAAAACCGTCGTAGGCTCGTCGAGTATCAATATCCTAGCTCCCCTAAGGAGAGCCTTCACCACCTCGACCCTCTGCCTCTCGCCGAGAGAAAGCTCGTAAACCATAGCGTCGACATTTATCGGTAACCCATACTTCTCGGCCAGACTACGGATCTCTTCAAGCCTCTTTCGGCTCATTATGTTTTCGGGGAAGAGCACCGCCAGGTTTTCTGCAACGCTTAGCTTATCGACAAGCTCAGGAAACTGGGGAACCCTTCCTATCCCCAGCCTTATCGCATCCCGAGGAGACCTTATGCGAACCCTCCTATCGTCCACGTAGATCTCGCCTTCATCAGGCCGATAGATGCCGTATAGGATGTTCATCAGGGTCGTCTTTCCAGCACCGTTCTCCCCTAGTAGCCCATGAACCTCACCGCTCCTCAGCTCGAAGTTCACGGAGTCGTTAGCTAGGACACCTGGGAAACGTTTTGTGATCCCGACCATCCTTACAAGCGTCATCCTGAGCGCTTACCCCCGCACGCTAAAGCCGTATACACTAGACCCTTATAAAAAATAAGTGAGGAGATTTTTCTACTCTGGGATGCTGGCGACCACGTTGTCGACGAACCAGTCTATCGTCCAAAGCTCGTCGTGGGTCATTCTTCTACCGGCTTCGACCCTCAGGTTACCCTGGTTGTCGTATATGGGTCCGGTGAACGGGTCGAAGACCACGGTGTCCTCAGACATCTGCTCAAGCCTCTTCATAACCAAGTCGTATACGCTGATTTTTCCGAATTCCTTATGGTCTATGTAAATCTCCTGTAGCACGGGCACGAACTTCGGGTTTATCGGGACGCCGAATTCGCCTCCAAGCTCGACGGCTCCTTCCCTGAGCATCCACCAGTAGTCGACGTTCTCGAGGTTCGAAGAGTTGTAATACCCGGCATATATCTTGCTAACTATATCGGCGTATATGACTTCCCAGTGGACAAGCTGACCGCTGACGCAGACATCGGGGCCGAACTCCTGCATGGGGCTGTAGTGGCTGAAGCAGTAGACGGGGTTACCCTCCTTGTAATGCTCCTCGCAGACCTCTATAACCGTAGGCGAGTCCTCTGTGAATGCTAAGACATCCGCACCCCAAGATATCAGAGACTCAGCCGCCTCCCTAGCCGCCGCGGGGTCGTACCAGGCGAAGAGCCACCTGACGTCGATGACAGCGTCCGGGTTAACCTCTTTTACGCCCAGGGCGAAGGCGTTGATATGCCTGATCACCTCAGGTATCGGATGGGCGGCGACGTAACCTATCTTGTTCGTCTTGGTCAAAGCACCGGCCATGAGCCCGTTTAGGTAGTACAGCTGGTAGAACTCAGCGAAGTATGTGCCTACGTTAGCCCTCCTCTTGTAGCCTGAGCAGTGGAAGAATATCTTATCAGGGTATCTTTCACCGGCCTCTATCGTGGCATCCATAAACCCGAAGCTCGTCGTGAAAACGACGTCGCAGCCTTCGTCGATAAGCCTGTCGATGACCCCAGGGCAGTCAGCCTCTGAAACGCTTTCCACATACACGGTCTCGATCCACGGAAAAACCTTCTCGAGGTACTGCCTCGCCTGGTCGTGCGCATGGGTCCATCCATAATCCCCTACCGGGCCTACGTAGATGAATCCCACCTTTAGAGGCTTCTTCAACTCCGCCAGCTGAGCGGAGACGTTCTCGTAATCAGCTTTCAGAGCGTTATATTCGTCCTGAAGGGCGTTGTATCTATCTTGAAGCGCATTATACTCCTCGACCGACACGACGGGTTTAGGTATAGCGTAGCCTATTACGACTCCGACCAACAGCCCTACTATCAGTCCAACCGCAAGATACGTCGTCCTCATACTTCCACCTCTCCAGACCAAGAAAACATTTTGGAATTTAAAACCTTAGCAGCTTTTAGGAAAGCTGACCTCCTCCGCCACTCAGGAAACTTGAGCTCGGGCCAGGGTTTCGCACCCGATTTAAGGCGGAGGCTTGAGAAGAAACGATACCTCGTTAAAGTATTCGACATTACAGAATTCTCAGAGAGAAGAATTCGATTTAAAAATTTTTTATACGTTCAAGGTTATTTTTCTCTCCAGCCATCGGTATAACGGGTTTCCAGCCCAGATGCCGTTAAAGCTTTAATACCCGCCCTTCCCCAATTTAGGGGTTGGGATTCCTTGCAGTACGACGTAGTGATAGTAGGATGTGGGCCAGCGGGCATATTTGCGGCTCTAGAGCTTACCGAGAAAAGCAACCTCTCGGTGCTCATGCTCGAGAAAGGCTACGATATAGAGAAGCGTATATGCCCGGCTTTAACGTCTGGGACCTGCACTAGGAGCTGTAGACCTTGCCATTTATTGAACGGCTGGGGTGGAGCTGGGGCGTTCAGCGACGGAAAGCTCATACTGTCTCCAGACGTAGGCGGGTGGCTCATAGACTACATAACTAGAGACGAGCTCAAGAACCTTATGACGTACGTGGATAGGTTCTACCTCAAGTTCGGGGCGCCCGATAGACTTTACGGAGGAGATAGGGATTTCATAGAGGACATCCAGAGGAAAGCCACGTTGGCGGGTTTAAACTTCATACCTATGACGCTTAGACACATGGGTACGGATAAGACAAGGTTCGTGTTGAAAGCGGCTAGAGACTATCTGAAGGGTAAAGTCGAGGTTAAGTTTGGGAAAGAGGTTTCGAGGATCGTCGTCGACGACGGGAAAGTCGTCGGGGTCGAGACACGTGACGGAGACTTCTACAGGGCCAAATATGTCGTTTTAGCGCCTGGTAGAAGCGGTGCTGAGTGGCTTCAGAACGAGGCTAGGCGTCTAAACCTAGGTCTCGAAAACAACCCGATAGACCTGGGGATCAGGGTTGAGGTGCCGGCCGCCGTGATGGAGTATCTTACCGACGTGCTCTACGAGCCTAAGTTCATGTTCTACTCGAAGTCTTTCGACGATATGGTTAGGGTCTTCTGCGTATGCCCACACGGTGAGGTGATCACCGAGATATACGAGGACGTTTTAACGGTTAACGGTCAAAGCTACCATGATAAGAAGACGGATAACACGAACTTCGCCGTACTAGTCAGCGTGTCCTTCACAGAGCCCTTCAAAGAGCCCATAGCATACGGGAAGTACATAGCTAGACTCGCGAACATAATAGGCGGAGGCGTCATAATCCAGAGGCTTGGAGACCTCAAGAGAGGTAGGAGGTCGACCCGCGACCGTATAAAACGCAGCATCGTGAAGCCCACCCTGGAAAACGCTACGCCAGGAGACCTAAGTTTCGTACTACCCTACAGGTATCTGACGGACATACTGGAGATGCTGGAGGCCCTAGACCAGCTAGCCCCGGGTGTGTACTCGAACCACACGCTTCTCTACGGGGTCGAGGTCAAGTTCTACTCGGCCAGGGTTAAACTGAGCAGAAACCTCGAGACGAAGATTAAGAACCTTTACGTCGCGGGCGACGGTGCAGGTTTGACCAGAGGGCTTGCTCAGGCATCGGTATCGGGTGTGATAGCGGCTAGGTCCATACTGGCTAAGGAGGGGGTAACGGCTTAGCCTCGACCTCTTGGAGGGGTTACCCCTCCTCAGGTGCGTAGTAGTATTCGCCTATAGACTTCTGATACCGGTCCAGCCTAGACCCCTCCTTGTTAACCCTTGGTCTACCGGTGTCGGGGTCTCTCCTGAAGGTTACGTCGAGCTCTCTGAGGAACGTGTTCATACCCTGTCTAAGCGGCATAGGGGTTAAAGCCGTACCCTCTAAGCCTGGTTTACCTGTGAAGACCATAAGCCTGTCTGCCACGAAGTCTGCGGCCGAGAGGTCGTGCTCTACGACGAGGGCGGCCTTCCTGAAGTTTTCGACGATCCTCCTGATGACCTTGGTCATTATGAACCTCTCCTCGACGTCGAGGTATGCGCTCGGCTCGTCTAGGAGGTAGAGGTCCGCGTCTCTCGACAGGCACAGCGCTATAGCTACCTTCTGAAGCTCCCCACCGCTCAGGCTCGAAACCTCCCTCTCGAGAAGCTTGTAGATCCCCATGGGCTGTATCAGCTCCTCTTCCAGGAAACCCGAGACAGGCTTGTCACCTAGAGCCTTTCTGAAAAGCTCTTCGACCGTGCCGCTGTAGGCTTCAGCCGAGAGATACTGGGGCTTATAGCTTATCCTCAGGGTCTTAGACGGGACCTCGCCCTCATCCGGCTCTAAGACACCCGCCAGGATCTTAACGAACGTCGTCTTACCTATCCCGTTAGGGCCTAGGATACCTATGACCTCTCCCACCCTTATCTCGCCGGGCTCTACTTTAAGCGAGAAGTCTTCGAAGCGTTTGATGAGGCGTCCCCACCTGACCACGACGTTCTCCTCGGAGCTATGTCTGTCAAGCGGGGGTTTGACGTGGAACCTTATCTCATCCCTCCTGAAACGCATGTTTTCGTCTGGGATGTATCCTCGGAGAAAGATGTTTATCCCCTCTCTGACGGGATGTGGGCGGGAGACGATCCCGTATACACCCGGGTTGCCGTATATTATGCATACCTGGTCCGACAGGTAGTCCAGTATCGCTAGGTCATGCTCGCTCACGACCACCGCCTTACCCTCCCCGCTGAGTCTTCTTATGACCCTCGCCACGGATAGCCTCTGTTTAACGTCTAAGTAGCTCGAAGGCTCGTCGAAGAAGTAGACATCCGCGTCTCTAAGCCACGTAGCAGCCACGGCGACCCTCTGAAGCTCCCCACCGCTTAAGACGGCTAGGTCTCTGTTCAGAACCTCGTTAAGCTCAAGCTCGTCGCATATCGCATCCATAAGCCCCCGCTCGTCCACCCTGGATAGAAGCTCCTTAACCACACCCTTGTATACCCTAGGAATCTTATCCACATACTGGGGCTTATAGACAACTCTGAGAGAGCCTGAGCTAAGCCCTCTGAAATGCTCCTGTAGCGGTGAGCCGCCGTAGTATTCGATTATCTCATCCCAGTCTGGAGGCTTATCGAGCCTGCCGAGGTTGGGTTTTATGATGCCGGCGAGTATCATCAAGGAGGTGGTCTTACCGACGCCGTTCTTACCGACCAAACCCGTGACTTTACCCGGCGACGGTATGGGGAGGCGGTAGAGCTTGAAGGCGTTCACCCCAAACCTGTGGGAGCAATCCTCTTCGAGCTCCTCGGGGAGGTTTACGATGGACAACGCCTTGAACGGGCATTTCCTGACGCATATACCGCATCCGACGCAGAGCCTCTCGTTCACGACCGGTTTACCGTCTTCACCCAGCTTTATGGCGTCTAAACCGTTCCTGACAGGAGGGCAGAACCTTATGCACACTAGACCACAATCCTCAGGTTTACACCTCTCCTTGTCGAGAACGGCGACCCTAACCATATGGACACATCCAAAAACCTAGAAACTAGAGAAAAATTTTACTAAAACAGGTGGGTTCTACCACTCCTCTTCTTCCTCCTCCCACTCTTCACCGAGTTCCTCTTCCTCCTCCCACTCCCAGTCCTCCTCTTCGGCCCACTCCTCTTCTTCCTCCTCCCACTCTTCCTCAAGCTCTTCTTCCTCAGACAACCCGTCCACCCCGCTGACACCTCTAGAGGCTTGAGCGAGCAGCCGTTATTTAAGCTTATTCATCGGGTCTGAAAAATAAGACAGAGGAGTAACAATGGAGGATTCGGAGCGAATAGGTCTATGTCTTCCGCTGCTTGGATATGCCCTTCGGAAATGAAGAAGTTGTAGAGTCACATTATGTTTAAATCTAGCTAGAAAATATTCGAGGATAATCTCCAGCTTCCGGAGAAGACTTTAGACCTCTATTTTGAGGTCTTCAGATGTTAACGCGACGGACTGGCGCTTCTCTATACGCTCTATCTGCCCGTCTCTGATCCACGCGATACGGTCTGAGACGTCGATCATCTTCAGGTCGTGTGTGGCGCATATGACTGTCGTGTTTCTCTCGACCTTAAGCCTGTAGAGAAGGTTCACGATAGCAAAGCCCGTGTTCAGGTCTAGGTTCCCGGTAGGCTCATCCGCCAGTATTATCGAGGGGTCGTTGGCTAACGCCCTAGCGATAGCGACCCTCTGCTGCTGGCCGCCCGAAAGCTCGGTGGGCCTGTGGTGAAGCCTGTCTCCGAGACCTACTAGCTTTAGAAGCTCCTCAGCCTTCTTGATCCTCTCCTCCTTAGGCTTACCCGTGAAGACCATGGGCAAAGCCACGTTATCCAGAGCCGTCAGAACAGGTATGAGGTTGAACGTCTGGAAGATGTACCCCACTTTATGAGCCCTCAGCCAAGCCTTCTCCTTCTTACTCATCTTAGCTATCTCTATACCGTCGATCAGAACGACTCCAGATGTCGGGTCGTCGAGACCACCGATCATGTTGAAGAGCGTGGTCTTACCGCTGCCGGAGGGACCCATGATCGATAGATACTCACCCCTTTCCACCGTCAGGTTTATACCCCGCAGAGCATGCACGACTTCTCCCTTAAGATAGTAATCCTTCTTCAAATCTTTCGTCTCGACAACGATCGACATGAACCCTCAGAAACTAGAATGAATAATCTATCCACTTAAGTTTTTCTATACGTAAGGTAAGTCTTCCGACATCATCCCTAAGTCTCAAGCAGTTTAGAGGAAGATAACTTCCTTGCCACACGATACAGCTTACCATCCGCCGTATACAGCGTGGCCTTCAACTTCCGTGCAGCCGCTATGTAAAGGGCGTCATACACCGTAATGTTATGGGTTAAAGAGAGCTTTAGGGCTTCCCTTGAAACCTCACCTGTCGCTACGATGTTCAGTTTACCATATATCCTAGCTAAGTCTTCGGCAGCTGATTCGGCATCCTCGACCTTTAGATCTCTATGTATGCTCACGTGTTTCCACAGAGCGTTCAGAGCCTCAGCTAAGGCTATATCCACGCTATATATCGAAGCACCTTTCTCCAGAGACTCCAATATGAATTTTCTAACCTCCTCAGAGCCGGGTTCGGTTATCACAAGCTTTATGATAATATTCGAGTCTAAAACCAGGTTCAACGTTCCCTATCCTCCCTGATTAACTCCGCAGAATCTACGCTGACTCTCCTCCCTTCAGACCTAAACTCAACCTCCTTGATCAACTTCATAAGCTCAAGCTGTCTGATCCGTTCCTCTATGAACCTCCTAACCTCGACGCTCCACTCTATTTTAAACTCCTTCATCTTCTTCTTAAGCTCCTCAGGTATGCGTATCGTAAAGGTCGAGGACAAAATACCACTTGACGTGAGACAAATAGTGATACAGAATATAAACATTTTGTATGACAAAATGTATGAAACTAAGCTTATGTAGCGGGTCGATAAGGGTTAAGGGGGAGTCTCGCATCTATGTAGTTAGTATCACCGTTCACGGGCTTCGGCGGGAGGATAGGTCCTTGGGAGAACCGGGTCGACCGTTTCTGAGGGTTTTGACAGATGAGCTTAGGGTGTTGCTTAAAAAACCGGTCGGGAGGCTCATCAGAGGGAAGCCCTGGGAGACCAGCGTAGAGGTTAGGAGGATCCTAGAGGCTTCTCGGCCTCTTAAGACCGTGGCCGTCGGAGACGTCGTGTCTGAAACCTTGCTGGAGATGGGGTTGGAAGCCGACTTGTACATCACAGACGCTAGGAGCCTACGCGTCGAGAGAAAGGAGCCTAAACTTGAGACCGTGGTAGATGCGGTTCGAATGGTCTTTAACCCCCCAGGCCATATATCGTCTGAGGCCGAAGAGGCCATAAGGAAGTGTCTGAGGGAAGACCATAGATGCTGGGTTAGGGTCAGAGGTGAGGAGGACCTTCTAGCGTTGGTCGCGATAGCGGAGGCTCCACCCGGGTCTGTAGTACTCTACGGTCAGCCCGGCGAGGGGGTCGTGGTCGTACACGTCGACGACGTGGTTAAACGGTGGGCTAGGGAAATCCTAGGGTCTATGCCCGTCGTCCAGGTAGACGGCTAGCCGTAGATTTTCCTGTGGAAGCAGGACCGGTACCCCTCGTGGCAGGCGTATCCGACTTGTTCCACCTTAAGTAGGACCGCGTCGGCGTCGCAGTCGAGGTAGACCTCCTTAACGTACTGTACATGCCCAGACTGTTCGCCTTTACGCCAGAGCTTCCACCTAGATAGGCTCCAGTAGTGGGCTAGACCTGTCGTCAAAGTCTTCACGAACGCCTCCCTGTTCATAAAGGCTACCATCAACACGTCTCCGTTTGAAGCATCCTGGGCCACGGCAACCACGAACCCACCGTTATGCCGGTAGTTGAGGGTCTCCGCAATCCGCTCGGCGTCTTCGAGGCTCATAGGGGTTTGCACGGCCGGCTTACCCGGGTTTACGTCTTCCTCCATGACCTCTACGCCTCCTGCGTATAAGCTCCTCGGGAACCATACCTGAGGGTATCTGGAGGTATGCCAGTAGGACTAGCGTGTGGTAGATGAGGTCTGAGGCCTCGTGGACTATCTCGCTCTTCGACCCGCCTCTAGCGGACTCGATGAGCTCCATACACTCCTCCACGACCTTATCTATCACAGCCTCCAAACCCTTCGACATTAGGCTACTCGTATAGGATCCTTCGACCGGCTTATCGCGTCGGCTCTCTATTACCCTGTAAAGCTCGTCTAGGAAACACCAGCTCATATTAAACCCTCCTAGCCCTAAGGGCTTCACCATGCCACCTCAACCCCTCGACCTGGGCCAGCCTCTCCGCGGCCTTACGGAGCGTCTTGAACCCTTCTGCATCCACCCTCTGAACGGTTAAGACTTTCAGGAAATCCAGCGGGGTGAGACCTGAGGAAAACCTAGCCGCCCCACCTGTCGGAAGGACATGGCTTACACCCGTGGCGTAGTCTCCAAGCACGGCAGGGGTCAGGGGGCCTAGGAACACAGACCCCGCGTTCCGAACCATGCTTAAAACCTCCTCAGGATTCTCCACGAACAGCTCCAGATGCTCAGGCGCGTAAAGGTTCAGGAAATTCAACGCCTCCTCCACGTCCTCCGCTATGAAGACTCCACCTCTTTTAAGGCTTTCCAGTAACCTAGGTTCTGCCATCTCACCGAGAAGCTTACAGACCTCTAGGGCGAGTCTCTCAGAGGTCGTCACGAGGAGGGCTGAGGAATTCGGATGTTCAGCTTGAGATAGAAGGTCTACGGCTATAAGCGCTGGGTCTGCGGAGTCGTCGGCTAAAACCGCTATCTCGCTGGGGCCTGCGGGCAGGTCTAGGCCGACATCTCCGTACACCAGCCTCTTAGCCGCCTCGACGTATAGGCCTCCAGGTCCGACGACTTTATCGACCTTGGGGATAGTCTCCGTACCATAAGCCATGGCCGCGATGGCTTGAGCACCGCCGACCCTGAAGCCCCGGTCGACGCCGGCTATCTTCATAGCGGCTAGAACCTCGGGTCTGGCGTTTCCAGGAGGGGTACACGCTATAACTTCGTCTACACCCGCCACCTTAGCCGGCGTAGCTGTCATGAAGACAGTCGATGGGTAGGGGTTAACCCCGCCCGGTACGTAGACGCCCACACGCTCAAGGGGTCTCCAGAGGACGTGTATGCGTACCCCCTCCGTAGGCTCTATAACCCTATCCTCAGGTAGAAGCTTAGCGCATACGGTTTTCACGTTCTCATGCACCGTCTCTAATGCCTCACGGGTTTTCCTGTCCAAGGAGTCGTACGCATCATCCATCTCCTCACGGGTTATCTTCAACCGGCTTCTATCCAGCTCCACTTTATCGTAGAGCCGCGTATACTCTAGGAGAGCTTCGTCTCCTCTAGACCTTACATCGGCTATTATCCTAGCCACCGAGCCGCGTACCTCCTCTAGGCTCAAACCTCTCGCCATCAGCCTTCTAACATCCGCATCGGTTAAACCGCTTATCCTAACGGGGCTGACCGTCATACTTAACCACCCGCATCTATCCTACAGCACTCCTTTCGTACTAGGAACCTCGCCCTTTAACCCGGGTTCAAGCCTCGACGCCTCCCTCAAAGCTACGGCTAGGGCTTTGAAGAGCGCCTCGAACACGTGATGAAGGTCTCGTCCGTAGACCCGGGGCACGTGGATCGTGAACCTACCGGTCTGGGCTAGGCTTCGTAGGAAGTGCTCCATGAGGATGGAGTCGAAGCCTTCGACCACGCCCATGGGTAGAGACTCGACGTGCAGGTAGGGTCTACCGGAGAGGTCGAGGGATACCTCGGCTAAAGCATCGTCCATAGGTATGGACGCGAAGCCGAACCTACGTACGCCCCTCCTATCCGCTAGGGCTTTATCCAGCGCCTCACCTAGGGTTAAGGCCACGTCTTCGACGAGGTGGTGGACGCTAGGGGTCTTCAAGGTCTCGGCCTTTACCCTCAGGTCGATGCGGCTGTGCTTAGAGAACGTTTCTAGCATATGGTCGAAGAACGGGTGTCCGGTATTCACTTTAGACAGGCCTACGCCGTCTAGGTTCAGCTCGACCGTCACACGCGTCTCCAGCGTCTTTCTCTTACATATAGCGGACCTAGTCATCTCGAGCAACCTCCATAGCCTCTCTAAGGCTGAATAAACCGGTATATAGGGCTTTACCGATAACCACTCCGTATACGCCTAGGTCTCTTAAAACCGCTATATCAGACAGCGATGAGACCCCTCCGGCGTATATGAGGGGCTTGTTTAAGACGCTCAGCAGACGCTTCAGGTTCTTCACGTCTATCCCCGAGGCTAACCCCTCATGCTCCACGTCTGTATATAGGAGCCCCCAGAACATATCCGGGTCTAGACGGCGGAGAACGTCGTAGACCGTGACCCCAGCCGACTCGGTCCACCCTCTTTTGACGACGAAACCCGACTTTGAGTCTATGGCGACTATAACCTTATCGGCTCCGACCGAGCCGACGATAAGCCTGAAAAGCCTAGGGTTCTCGTAGACGACGGTCCCGAGAACTATACGGTAAGCTCCCGATTCGACCAGGCTTAAGGCGTCTCTGAGCGACCTGATTCCGCCGCCTACCTGAACAGGCACGTCGACACGTCGGATTATCTCTAGTATCAGCGGCCTGTTCACCGCAACACCCTCGATAGCACCGTCCAGGTCGACCACGTGCAAGGCCTCGGCTCCCTCTTCAACCCAGTGTTCGGCAACTTCGACCGGGTCTTTGGATATCGTCAACCCTGTCCCAGGCCGGCCTTGAACCAGTTTAACGCAACACCCGTTTTTTATATCCACGGCTGGTATGACCTTCATGGTATAACCCTCTCTATAGGTATTACCAGCAGGTCTTTGGCGCCGGCTTTTTTAACGAGGTTCACGACCCGGTATACCTCGTCCTCGTCTATGACCGTGTAGACCTCCCACATCCTCTCCTCAGATTTGACCTCGGCTATAGTCGGACCCGCCATGGCAGGTAAGACCGATAAAACGCCTTTCAAAAACCTATCCGGCACGTTCATCATGAGCAGCTTCTTACCCTTAGCCCTCAGGACGCTTTCTATCGCGAGCTTAATCTCCATAAGCTTATCCCGCTTCACCTCAAGGCTTTTCTTGTTGGCTATGAGACGTGCTGAAGACTCCAGTATGACCTTCAGGGGTTTCAAACCGTGGGTTTTAAGGGTCGTCCCAGTGCTCGAGATGTCTATGATGGCGTCTGCCACCTTTAGGTGAGGCATAACCTCAGCCGCACCCGTTATCCTTATCACCTCTGCCTCTAAGCCAAGCCTTCTGAAGAAGTTTGAGGCTATGTTGACGTATTTGGTCGCGACCCTTAGCCCAGGTTTCAGGTCGCTTAAATCCTCGATCCCGCTGTTTCTCATGACGGCTAGCACAAGCTCGGCTCTACCGAACTCTAGGTCTAGAAGCTCCTCGACGTCTGCGTCCGCCTCCACCACATAGTCGTGACCCGTCACCCCTAGGTCGGCCGCACCCGCCTCCACGAGACTCGGTATGTCAGCCGCCCTAGCGAATATCACGTTTATCTCAGGGTCGTTCGTCCGCCCGTAGAGCATGCCCCTATCGATAACCCTAATACCGGCTTTCTCAAGCAAGTCGAGGGCAGGCTCGTGAAGTCTCCCCTTGTTAGGTAGGGCCAATATCACCGTGTTCACGAGGAAACCTCCTCTAAGACGGCTTTCAAAGATTCGAGAAATCTATCGTTCTCCTCAGGCGTCCCGACGGTTACTCTTATGAAGTCTCCCTGGAAACCCTCGAACCTACCGAAGCGTCTGACCGAGACACCGAGTTTAAACAGTCTATCGGCTATCTCCTCGGAGGTTAAGCCGGTTTCGGAGACGTCGACCAGTATGAAGTTTGTTTCAGAGGGGTAGGGTTTAACCCCGTTTAGCCGTTTAAGAGCCTCGTATAGGCGGTTTCTAGCCTCTTTTATAGCCGAAATCCGTTGTAAGACTAGGTCTCGGTTCCTTAGGACAGCTAAAGCAGCCTCCTGCGCTAGGAGGTTTACGTTATACGGCGGCTTAACCTTTAGAAGTGTTTGGATCATCTCCTCAGAGGCTATGCAGTATCCGACCCTTAAACCGGCTAAGCCGTAGGCCTTCGAGAACGTCCTCAAAACCACCAGGTTATCGTACATACCCAGCAGGTTTAAGGCGGTTCTACCCGAGAACTCGTAGTAGGCTTCGTCTACGACCGTCAGGACCCCGAGCCGAAGCAACTTCTCGACCTGCCCTACCGGAAAGCCTACCCCGGTCGGGTTGTTAGGGTTCGATATGAAGAACACGTCGACAGAGTCAGATAGGACCTCCAGGGCCTTATCTAGGTCTAGGGTGAAGTCTGGGTTTAACGGTATCCTCTCGACCACTCCACCGGCTACTACCGCAAACCTCTCGTACATCGGGAAGGTCGGGTATATCGTAGCGGTCTTAGCCCCTTTATCCACATACGCCTTGACTATCAGGTCTATGAGCTCGTCCGAGCCTGAGCCTACGAGAACGTTTTCGGCTTCGACACCGGTGAGGTGGGCTATCGCCTCCCTCAGCCTTCTCGGCTCTGGGGGGTACCTGTTCACGAGCCTAGCCGCCCTGCATATGGCTTCCACGACCTCCTCCGGCGGAGGGTATGGGTTTTCGTTAGCGTCCAGCTTCACCATGCCCGCGATTAAGGGCCTCTCCTTGTAGACCGTTTCTGGAAGCTTCTTCCGGGTTTTCAAACCTCTCGACCTCTTGTGGGAAAATGGTGGGATGAGGTTCTAATATATCCCACAACTTATAAATTTTACCTCACCCTATACCGTTCTGGGAGCCTTTATGCGAATAGTTAGCGTTCAGAAGATAGACGACAAGGGGAGGCTTTCGATCCCGGTTAAGGTTAGGGAGATCCTCGGGTTGAAGGAGGGTATGAGGGTTCTGCTGGTCGCGGATGTACGAGAAAGGAGGATCACCGTGAACCCGTTCGCGGACCCTGAGGCTAAGCTTGTCGAGTTCAGGATGAGCCTCGAGGATATACCTGGGGCGTTGGCTAAAGCCGCCTCCATACTAGCTAGGGAGGGGGTAGACCTGCTTTTTTCCGAGTCCAGAACCCTTAGGAGAGGTGAGCTAGCCGAGTGGATAGCCATAGCAGACTATTCGAGGTGCGATAAGGACATAGAGGACATCAGGGAGGAGCTTATAAATGAGAGATGCGTGAAAGCTGTAGAGTATAAGTTCCTAGACTAGGACGTGGGATCCATGGTTAGGGTTATCCAGTACGGCGTAGGGGAGATAGGCTCTAGGATAACCAAAGCCTTGACCTCGAAGCCTTGGGTAGAGATAGTCGGAGCCGTGGATATAGACGAGTCTAAGGTGGGTAGAGACCTGGGAGAGGTCGTAGGCCTGGGTGAAGAGCTCGGGGTGAAAGTCTACAGAAGCCTCTCCGAAGCCCTTAGGGGGGTTAAGGCCGACGTGGTCTTACACACCACGAGCTCCTGGCTGAGCATAGTGGAGCCGCAGATAACCGAGATAGTCGACTCTGGGTTGAGCGTGATATCGACCTGCGAAGAGCTGGCATATCCCTGGAGGAGAAACCCAGAAGCCGCCGAGAGGATAGATAAAGCCGCCCGCGAGAACGGGGTCACTGTTTTAGGAACAGGTGTGAACCCGGGCTTCGTCCTAGACTCGTTGATACTGACCCTCACATCCGTGTGTATTAGGGTAGATAGAATAGAGGGTTCAAGGATAGTAAACGCGTCTACTAGGAGATATCCTTTGCAGAGGAAGATCGGCTCCGGTATGACCGTCGAGGAGTTTAAAAAAGCCGTCCAGGGCGGACGGATGGGTCACGTAGGTCTCAGAGAGTCCTTCGACATGGTGGCTGATGCGTTTGGATGGAGCTTCGATAGGGTGGAGGAGACTATAGAACCGGTCATAGCGTCTAGACCCGTGGAGACAAAGTTCTTCAGGGTTTCACCGGGACGTGTCGTCGGGGTGTCTCAGAGCATATGGGGGATATCGAAGGGCGAGGAGAAGCTTAGGCTTAACCTCCAGATGTATCTCGACGCCGAGAACCCGAGAGACTCCGTCGAGATAGAGGGAGTGCCTAGCCTGAAATTCGAGGTTGAAGGCGGTATACCGGGTGACGAGGCTACGGTCGCGATGGTCGTGAACATGATCCCGAAGGTTCTCGAAGCTGAGCCGGGGCTTAAGACTATGAAAGACCTTTCGATACCGTATGCATGGCTTAAAGAGTTTAAACGTTGAGAAGCTTGCAGAAGCCGATGTATGCAGACCTTCGATTTTTGACCTATCACTTTATTTTCGAGAGAAGCTTCACGTGATCCATCACGTGGTCGGTTTTAAAGCCTTTATTTGCCAAGAAGCTTCTTAGGTTTTCATCGATCGTAAGAAATATCATTCCATTCGTTACGGATGTTGCGTATAGTAGGTTGTCTATGTTATCTTTATGCCCTAGGGCCCGTAATTTGAAAGCTAGCGCTATGGCATCGGAGGAGGGCATAATCCACCTATAAAAGCCGCTTATAAGCAATGATCTTACAGCATCCTCAACTATCTCCTTGACTTCTAATCCTAAACGTAGGCTTTCTCTATACACTTTCCCTATGATCTCGATCCAAACTAATGGTAGGCAATAAAAACTCACCTTCCCTCTTAATGCAGCTTCTCTGAGCTCTTTTATATGCCCATCGAGTAATCCCTCTACCTCTATTCCAAAAGACGGGAGAATGTATGTTGAATCAAGCAACACCTTAAGACCCGTATAACTCATCTTGCTCCCTCTCAGATTCTCTTTCAAACTCTTCGACGGTAGTCTTCGACCACTTTTTAACCTTAAGGGCCAATGCCAAGGGATCAGGTATGAATTCCAATATTAACCTCCTACCGTTAATTCTCATTATAACCCTATCACCCTCGCTTATGCCGAGCGATTTAATGACTTTTTTAGGTATATACACGGCCCCCTTCTTACCTACTTTAACGACGGTAACCTGGTTCAAATAATTCACCAGAAAAAACATATTTACCTGGTTATATAAAATTTACCTGGTAAGACTACCTTAGATGTTTATTTTCTCATGTTCTTATGCATCATACCAGCCGCTACGAGCGATAAACCTATCAACGCGGTGACCGGGGTCGGCTCAGGAAGCATAAGTATCATCAGGCCCAGCTTAACGAGGTCCCTGTCCCTCCTCGTTTTCAGGAATCCTTTCCTCCTGAACGTCTCGATGTTCTTAGCTAGGACGGCGACCTTTTGAGCGTTAGTCAGCCTAGGGTTCTCCAAGACCTTCACCAGGGCGTCTTTAACCTCATCGATGTTTAGCTCGGGATATTTCGAGAAAACCGTTTCAAGCCCTGTTAGACGTGTCTGAAGCCTGTCTAAGGCCTTAAGCCTCTCGTTCAGTTTAGAGAGCTTGGATAGGCTTACGGTTAGGTGCTCTATGTTTCTGACCACTAGGTCTATGCCGCTCATGAGGTGTCCTCCGCTATCTTCTCGACGGCTTCTATGAGCATCTTTATGTCTTCCTCGCTGTGCGCGTATGAGATGGAGCCGGTGTGACCGGGTAGGAAGAAGATCCCATAATTCATAAGCGCTAAGTAGAAGTTTACCTGCGTCTCCTGGTCTGTCTTCAGACGGTCTCTCGAAGACCTAACGTCCTCGCCTTCCTTTAGGAAGTGCGTGAGTAGGAGGCTTCCGACGCCTGTCGTCTTAGCCTTCAAACCCTTCAGACCCTCCAGGGCCTTGTCTATACCCGTCCTAGCCATCTCGCCGAGCTTGTTTATCTTACCGTAGACCTCGTCGGCGTGTTTCTCTAGAAACCTTATCGTGGCTAATCCCGCGCCGGTGGATATGGGGTTACCGGAGAACGTCCCCCCGCCCGTCCAGCACCGCTCCCACTTAGGCTTACCAGAAGTCGGGTCGGCTAGTTTCAATAGGTCCGCCCGGCCCGCTACGGCGCCTATCGGAAATCCCCCGCCTATTATCTTCCCAAACGTAGCCATATCAGGCGTAACCCTGTAGAAGCCCTGTCCACCGGAAAGCCCCAGCCTGAAGCCTGTTATAACCTCGTCGAATATCAGGACAGCGCCGTATTCATCGCAGACCTCTCTCAGGTAAACCAGGTAGTCTCTATCCAGGGGGATGCATCCGCCTCCTAGGACAGGCTCCACTATCACGCAGGCGAGGTCGCGTCTACACTCCTTGAGAACCTCCTCGGTACCCTCGATGTCGTTAACCGGCATAACCCTAGTGTACTTTTGCTCCTCCTCCAATATACCCAGCGACTCCGGTTTACCGTAAGGCGGGCTAACAGCTTTATGTAGGATCGGGTTACCGCCATGCCATCCACCTTCGGCTTTAACCACGACCCTCCTCCCCGTGTATGCCCTAGCTAACCTAACCGCGTACATAGTCGCCTCGGTTCCAGAGCACCCAATCCTAACCATCTCCGCACAGGGCACGTTTCGTATTATAGCCTCAGCAAGCTCTACGGCGTAGGGGTTCACAGTCCCTAGGTGAGTACCGTTCTCGACCTGGTTTCTAACGAACTCCAGGACAGGCTCTGGCGAGTGGCCTAGTATCAAGACCATGTGGGCCATCCAGTAGTCAGTGTAGACGTTTCCGTCGACATCCCAGAGCCTCGAGCCTTTGGCTTTAACCGTGTAGAGCGGGTAGGGCGGGTAGAACCTTATGTTGTGCGATATGCCGCCTGGTATGAGCCTCGCCGCCCTCTCGTAGAGCCTCTTAGAACCCGGGGTCTTTTCGACGTACTTTTTGACGTAACTCGTCCACATAACCTCGCACCTGGTTAGACTTTATTTAGGGAGGAATACCGATTTATAGTTTCTTGAGGTTGAACCCTATAAGCCCGGTCGCTAGGTCCTCAAAATCAGCCACCACTTTAAGCTTATCTAGGATAAACCTATGCCCCTTAGGCGAAGGCTCACCATACACGGGGTCCTCTATCCAAGGTAGACCCCTTATAAACGTGGGAAACCTCTTCGCGTAAACGAGTTTCACAAACCTCTTCTCAGATGGGTCCTTCGGCAACAGGTCTGGGTATAGGAAGAAGCCCTCGAACAGCTCGATAGACCTACCTGTGTAGCTCGGCTTCTCCCCCTCGTAGAGCATCTCACCTACGACCGTCCCACGATAGACTAGTTTAACGGGTGGTCTATGGGGCATGGGGAAAACCGAGCTTCTATAGGCTAACGCGACCGTGTACTCCCTGTTCAACGCCTCCCTTAAACCCTCGTTGTAGCGTTTGAACCCGAGAAAGTCTCTTTCCTCCTCTTCCTCTTCAAGACGTATGAGGGTCTCTTTATCCGGTTGGGTTAAGACCTCTGAGGCTAAGACACCGCTTAAGCCTCGGATATGGTTTAAAACCCTCTGTAACGCGTCTACAGAGTCTCTAGACATGCCTCTTCCCTGCGACCTTAGAGACGGGGGTTTAAATAAACGCTATTAACAACGTTCGGGAAATTAGCCCTGCGATGATCGGGTTCATAAGGACGGTTAAGCCAGACGAGGAGTCTATCGTAAAGCCCACCCGGTTCTCGGATACGGTTAAACGATACGGCTTAAGAGCAGCCATCATAACGTTTACGTCTGAAGCCTTTACCCTTGTAAAAGACGCGTTAGACCGTTATGAAGGGCTTGAACGGGTTCCGCTGGGATGCCTCAGGGCCGTAATGTCCGGCGAGGTGGGAGTCTTCCAGTCATATTTCGGCTCGGCTGCTTCGGCGATGTTGATGGAGATTCTAGTAGCCGGTGGTGTAAAGTATTTCATGGTTATGGGTGCGGCGGGGTCGATAAAAAGGGAGGTTAAAGCCGGGGATGTCGTGGTTCCCACCTGGGGTTTGAGGGAGGAGGGGGTGAGCTATCATTACGTAGAACCTGACGTCATGGTTAAACCAGACCCGTCGGCTTTGAGGACGTTGGAAAAATCCCTGGCCGAGGCGGGGTTGGATTTTAAGACCGGGGGTATATGGAGTACCGACGCGCCTTTTATGGAAACTTTGTCCAAGGTCAGAGAGTATTCAGACATGGGTGTACTGGTGGTCGATATGGAGATGACCGCTTTGATGGCGGTCGGTATGAGGAGGGGAGTTAAGCTTGCCGGCGTCGTTACGGTGACGGATGAGCTTTATTCTGGGGATTGGAAGCCTATGTTCGACTCGGATGTAGTCGCCAGCTCCGAGAAGAGAGTCGCATACGCGGTGGTTAAAGCCTGTAGGGAGTTATCGTCGAAAAATGTATAGGGGTCAGCTTATCGGGCTGACGTCAAAGCCTCGCCGTAAGCCTTTCGAGGCTTAGAGATCACCTCCCTCATCATCCCGAGATAAAACGGATGTCTCATGGGTTTAAATAGGTTTCTGACGTCAAGGGTGTTGATCCATCAGAGTGAGAGGGGAAAGCTTTATAATAATAATGGGAGTCGTTATCCTTACCGGTGACCTTTTTATTGCTTCGGATGTGCGGTCTATCGAGGAGAAGTGGCGTAGAGTCTGGGAGAGGGAGAGGGTATACGAGATAGACCCAGACCCTTCTAAGCCTAAGTTCTACCTAACCGTCGCATATCCGTATCCAAACAGCCCCCAGCACGTGGGTCATGGTAGAACCTACACGATAGCCGACATCTACGCCCGCTACAAGAGGATGAGAGGATTCCAGGCACTGTTACCTATGGCCTTCCACTACACGGGTACACCGGTACTAGCGATGGCTAAGAGGCTAGCCGCAGGGGATGAGGAGCTCATAGACCTGTTCGTCAGGCTGTACAAGGTGCCTAGGGAGAGGCTTAAGGAGCTTGAGGACCCGCTTAAGATGGCTAGATACTTCCACGAGGAGATAAAAACCGGTATGAAGGAGATGGGTTACTCGATAGACTGGAGGAGGGAGTTCACGACCATAGACCCAGGCTACAGCAGGTTTATCCAGTGGCAGTTCCGGAAGCTCAGGGAGAGGGGGTATATTAAGGTAGGAACGCATCCTGTGGGGTGGTGTCCGAGCTGCGAAAACCCGGTCGGGATGCACGACACCAAGGGCGACGTCGAGCCTGAGATAGCGGAGTTCGTCGCCATAAAGTTTAGGATGGGGGAATGGTACCTACCGACGGCGACCCTCAGACCTGAGACGGTCTTCGGGGTTACAAACATATGGGTAAACCCGCGGGCAGACTACGTCAAAGCCGTGGTCGACGGGGAGAACTGGATAATCGGTTTGAAAGCCTCTGAGAAGCTCAAGTATCAGAACCTTAAGGTAAAGGTTTTAGAGGTCTTCAAGGGTTCAGAGCTCGTCGGTAGGGAAGCCGTGAACCCCATGACCGGTGAGGCAGTTCCCATACTGGCGGCCGATTTCGTCGACTCAGGCCACGCCACCGGAGTCGTGATGTCTGTGCCGAGCCATGCCCCGTACGACTACATGGCGCTTAAGGAGATCAGAGAGAGAATGGGTTTGGACATAAAGCCCATCACGATCATCAAGGTTAGGGGATTCGGAGACATCCCGGCTGCCGACATCTGCGAGAGGATGGGTATCAAAACCCAAACCGACAAGAAGCTTGACGAGGCGACTAGAGAGCTCTATAGGCGTGAGCTATCCACCGGTGTGATGCTGGAGAACACCGGTAAGTACTCGGGTATGCGTGTTTCGGAAGCTAGAGAACGCGTGAAGGAGGAGCTGCTGAGCAAGGGTGATGCGAGAGTCGTATACGAGCTCGTCGACAAGGTATACTGTAGATGCGGTGCGGAATGCGTCGTCAAAATACTGGAGAACCAGTGGTTCCTAGACTACGGGAACCCGGAGTGGAAGTCTCTAGCATACGAGTGTCTAAGCTCCATGCGGATAGTCCCAGAGGAGCTTAGGTTGGAGTTCAACAACGTCGTCGACTGGCTTAGGGAGAGGGCGTGCGCTAGGCAGAGGGGTTTGGGTACGAAGCTTCCCTGGGATGAGAGCTGGATAATAGAGTCTCTGTCGGATAGCACGATCTACATGGCGTACTACATAGTGTCTAAGTACATAAACATGGGTTTGATCGACCCTACGAGGCTGAACGATAAGTTCTTCGACTACGTGTTTCTAGGCTTAGGCGACCTCGAAGAAGTGGCGTCCTCCATAAGGGCGAGACCCGAGGTGGTCGAGCAGATTAGAAGAGAGTTTCTATACTTCTATCCATTAGACAGTAGGCATTCGGGCAGAGACCTGGTGCCGAACCACTTGACGTTCTTCATATTCAACCACGTAGCGATATTCCCTAGGGAGCTCTGGCCTAGGCAGATAGTGGTTAACGGCAGCGTCCTCATGGAGGGGCGTAAGATGTCCAAGAGCCTAGGCAACATAATACCGCTTAGAGAGGCTATAAGGGAATACGGTGCAGACGCGTTGAGGATAGCGGTCGTCTCGACGGCGGGTCTGCTTCAAGACGCCAACTTCAGCCTTACGCTCGCCAAGTCTGTCAGAGACTTCTTGGAGAAGATCCGTACGCAGTATCGGGTCGTAGCATCCATGCCCGATAAGGAGCCTAAGTGGGATAGAGCCGAGAGATGGCTCATGAGTAGGCTTCAAAGGGTGGTCGAGGAGACCACCGAGGCCTTGGAGAACCTCGACATAAGAAGGGCTACCCAGATGGTGCTGTACCAGATGGATAACGACCTGAGCTGGTTCCTCAGGAGAAAGGGCTGTTCAAGCCTGAAGGAGGCGGAGGAGTCCTCAAGTGTCTTGAAGAGGTATCTGGAGGTTAGGGCTAGGCTGCTGGCGCCCTTAGCCCCCTACACGGCCGAGGAGGTTTGGAGCATACTCGGTATGCCGGGTTTGGTTTGCAAGGCGGAGTGGCCTAAACCCGACCAGACGCTGGTCGACGAGGAGGCTGAGATGGGTGAAGAATTCGTTCGAAGCCTGATCGAGGATACGAAAAGCATATTCAGAGTCGTCCCAGGTAAGCCCTCCAGGATAGTCTACTATGTCGCGGCTTCATGGAAGTGGAAGGTCTACAGAGATGTCCTAAGCGAGCCGAAGACCCCCACGGTCAGAGAAGCTCTATCCAGGTTTAAAGAGCTCGACGTCGATAAAGCCACCCTAGCTAGGTTCGTCAAGACTCTGCTGGAATCGTTGCCTAAGATAGATAGAGGCCGTTTGTCCTCATGGGTTAAGCTCGGGGCTGAACATGAACGTAAGCTGCTTGAGGAGGTTAAAGGCTTTCTAGAGAGGGAGCTTAAAGCAGAGGTCTTGGTCTACGGCGAAGACGACCCAGACGTATACGACCCGAGGTCCAGGGCTAAACTCTCAAGGCCACGTAGACCAGCGATATACGTCGAGTAGCCTACTCCTGACACGATAACCTTCTATTTTTGACGACCCACCTAGAAAATTACCTCGGGTAATTTATCATGGAAAACCTAGAGGGAGGGGGTCGACCGACGTATCCATAGAAATTATCTAGGGTTATGACGGGCTAAGGTAAGCCGTCCATCCGTCGTACAGACGTCTAAGAAGCCGTCAGGTTTCTGTAGGCCTGCTTCAGAAGGTTCATGACGTAGGGTATCTGCTCGGGTCTCTGTATCCTAACCCTCCTATCCATAGGTGTGTCGAAGCTCTTCGGTATAGGTTTACTCCACCCCTCAGGATCCTCGACCGGTCCACCTGAGCGGAACCTAACCTCTATCTCATGCTTAAGCGGTAGAACCCTCACGTTTGCGAAGTAGTACTTCGTCTTACTGCTCCTATAGCCTATGAAGGTGCGGTTAACCTTCTCCTCGACATCCACGTCGAGTTTGAATATCTCACCCCTAAGCTTCATAAGAACTTCCTTAAGGTCGTCTGAAACGCGTTTAAGATGGTAGTCTATCGTCAGACTAGGCTTAGGAGCCTTGGCAGGTCTCTTTTTCACAGGCTTAGAAGGTGGGGGAGGCTTAGCCTCTAAAGGCTCGGCCACCTCAGGCTTAGAAGGGGGTGGAGGGGTGGCCTTGACTTCAGGCAGCTTAACCCTAGCCTCCCACCAGAACTCGTCTATCTGGGCAGGCTCTTTCCTAGCCAGGTTAGCCTTAACCTCCTCTAGATGCTTCATGAACTTGTAGTACAGCTCCTCCTCCTTTACCGGGTCGTTCCACGTGCATAGCCGGCATATGGGAGCATTCTCTCTGACACAGCCTAGAAGGTATGGGCAGAAGACCAAGTCTTCCTCGACTTTACGTCTACTACAGGGCATGACAGTAGGATTAGATCCACTCAAATATTTAACCATCTCGATCGCCGTAGGCTCTGATCTATCACCCGCTTAGCCGCTATCTCCTGCGGCGTCGAATCCATAGCCCATATATTCCGTGAAGCCCGATGATCAAACCTGCGAGCGACGATGATAAGAGGAGAAAGCAGAGGACGAACGACGCCCCTATGATGCGGATCACCATTAGGAAGGATAGGAAGAAACTTATGAATAGGAGAGCCCCTCCGACCGCTATCTCTACGTGCTCCTTCTGCAGATTAAATCTAAACATAAAGCCAACACTTCACGAAATGTCCTTTACGAACCTCGACCACAGGAGGCTCCTTAACGTCGCACAGTCCATTCATGATGTTTCGACATCTAGGGCTAAAACGGCATCCCGGAGGGGGGTTCAGCAGGTTTGGAGGCTCACCAGCCGGCACCTCCCTGATTATGAAGCGGTTAGACGGGTCGGGGTCCGGTATGACGTTTAAAAGAGCTCTCGTATACGGATGTAAGGGGTTGGTTAACAGCTCCCTAGTCTCAGCGCTCTCGACTATGTGCCCGGCATACATTATGCATATCCTCTCGGAGAAGTACCTTGTAGTCGAGAGGTCATGGGTGATGTATATGATGCTTAACCTATAATCCCTCTGAAGATTCTGTAACAGTTTAAGTATCTCCACCCTCACAGATGCATCTAGCATGGAAACAGGCTCATCAGCGATTATAAGCTTTGGCCTTAAAATTATAGACCTCGCGATCACGAGCCTCTGCTGTTGCCCACCGCTGAGCATATGAGGATACTTCTCGAGGAAGTCCTCAACCGGGGTCAGCTTAACCTGCTCTAAAACCTTATAAATCCTCTCCCTCCTCTCCTCTTTATCCTTAACCTTGTGGATTATCAGAGGCTCCTCTAAAATCCTTTTAACCGTCATAAACGAGGGTAGCGCACCCGAGGGGTCTTGCTGGACTAAACCTGTTTCCCTTCTATACCAGCTGAGCTCCTTCCAGGTTAGATGAGTTATATCTTTACCGTCAAACACTATTTTACCATCGGTAGGCTCGTAGAGCCTAAGTATGGTTTTACCCAGCGTGGTCTTCCCGCAGCCACTCTCACCCACTATGGAGACAGACTCACCCCTCTCTAGGGATAGGCTCACTCCGTCTACGGCCTTCACATAGCCTTTGCTACCGAAAATCCCTCTCTTAACCTCAAAGTACTTCTTGAGGTCTATGATATCGAGTAGGGGCACACCATCACCTCTTCTCGTAAAGCCAGCATCTAACGTAAAATTCCTCGCTTAAGTTTATCACGGGAGGGGGTTCTTTGCACTTCTCAAACCTGTAGGGGCATCTTTCAGCGAATCTACACCCCCTAGGCGGGTTTAGGAGGCTCGGAGGTGAGCCCGGTATGAAGTCAAGCTTCTTATCGGTTTTAAGCGTGGGGACGCTATCCATGAGCTTCTGCGAGTATGGGTGCTTAGGGTTGCGATAAAACTCATCGGCGCTAGCGAATTCGACTATCTGCCCGGCGTACATCACGGCAACCCTATCCGCAAGCTCGCTGGATAAGCCGACGTCATGCGTTATGAATATCATACTAAGCTTTAAGTCTCTCTTTATCGTTTTTAACAGGTTTATTATGTTAGCTTGGGTTAGCACGTCTAGTGAAGACGTAGGCTCGTCTAGAACCATAAGCTCCGGGTTTGTGAGCATGGACATAGCTATTATAACCCTCTGCCTCATACCGCCGCTGAGCTCGAACGGATAATGATTTATAAACTCCTCGCTTATACCAACCGTTTTCAAAGCCTTGGCAGCTCTTTCGAGAGCCTCCGTCTTACGCATCTTAAAGTGTAGGAGTAGGGGCTCGATCATCTGCTCCCCTATCTTAATAACCGGGTTTAAGGAGTTTAACGCGGCCTGGGGGACATAGGTTATCTTAACCCACCTGATATCTCTCCTGAAGCTCTCCTCGTCCATCTTCATGAGATCCACGCCGTCGAAAAGTATAACACCCTTATACACCGATACATTCCTAGGTAGTAGCTTTATTATCGATTTAGCTAAGGAGCTTTTCCCACAGCCAGACTCCCCGATTATCGCAACGGTCTTACTTCTCGGCAGAGAGAAGGATACGTTGTCGACCGCTTTAACCTCGCCTCTAACGGTTCTGTAATACATCACGAGGTTTTTCACGGTCAGGTGAGGCTCAGCCATCTAGATCTCCCTCAGCTTTGGATTGAATATCTTATCCAAAGTGAACCCGAGCATGGCGAAGCTAAGAGAGGTAAGAGCAAGCATAACAGACGGCTCTAGAACCCAGTAGTATAAGCCCTTATAAAGCGCCCCGTTCACGTATGCGTCGTTGATTATCTTACCCCAAGTCGGCGCTAGCGGGTCTCCTAGACCGAGTATAGCAAGTGCAGCCTCGAGGAACACGAAGTCTGCGACCGAGAGGACCATAGAAGGTATGATTGTGGGTAGAACCTTGGGGATCAGGTAATACGTGACTATTCTAAAGTTGCTAGCTCCATAAGCCCTCGCGGCCTCCACGTATGGAAACTCCTTGATCTGAAGAAACATAGCCCTATAGTTTTTAACACCGGAACCAAATATGCTGAGCAGTATAACTATCAGTAGGAGAACCCATATGTTGAACTTATAGAGCGTAGATATCATTATCAGAGTCGGGAGAAATGGAAGTACCATGAAGATCTCGGTAACCCTCTGTAAAACCGTGTCGACCTTTCCCCCGAACCACGCGCATAAAGCACCTATGAATATCTGTATCAACGCCACCGAGACCGACGCGGTTATACCGAAGGATAGCGCGATCGGAGTCCCCCATAGAAGGGCGATTCCCAGGTCCCTCCTCAGGTGATCTGTGCCAGCCCACCCATACACCTTTCCGTATACGACAAGCTTCGCGTCCAGTTTCACATCCTTCTCAAACGCTATACCATCTATCCAAAGCCTGTATGTACCCTTCATGACCTTAGCCGTGCCTGGGTCTAACAGACTCTCGTCTTCCTGGGCGAAGAGCAGAACCAAGATAGGCAGGTCGTAGCCTATAGTCCTATTGAGCTTTACGGAGAATGTGCTTCTAAGCCTCCTAGCAAGCTTCTCGTCGTTAGATATGTAGTACCTATCATCCTTGGCGACGAGCATAGACTTTAAAACTATATCCTCTCCGTTTGGCTTGACCCAGTGTATGGTCAGCCTCGGAGGCGATGAGTTGTAGCTAGACTTGAAGAACAGGTTTATCTCGCTCGGAAAATCGTCATACCGGTAGTCGAAGACGAACTCGACCTTTATCACGCTCGACTCCTCTCCTGCGGAGATTATGGCTTTGGATACACCCACCTGGGGGTTCTCTGTATCCAGTATTATCGTCTCAGGAAGCTTCTTAGACAGGAACAAGTTAACCCATGACGGTAGAGCGTTACGCGGGGTGTCTAGCCAGTACTGCTCACCAGCCCTCCAAAGTTTGATGGCGTCGCTGTAGGGGATTGAGAAAACCGTGTATATGGATATCGCTATGAGGCCGAGTATTATGGCTAACCCTACCGTGGCAGATTTATAGAGGAGGAGCTGTCTGAAAAAATGTTTAAGACGAGGCAACATCATCCACCTCTGGCTCTAATTCTCGGGTCTACGATTACGTAGATCAGCTCGAGGACGAAGACCGTTACAGCCAACAGATACGCGTATATGACTACGAGGCCTATGAGCACGGGAGTGTCGAACAGCACGGAGGCCGTGTAGAACAGTCTCCCTATTCCAGGCCAGTCGAATATGGTCTCGGTTATTATGGCACCCATCCAGGAAGCTATCAAGGTCAGCGAAAAATCGGTTATGATAGGCGGTAGCGTCGGCCTGAGTATGTATCTTTTCTGAATTACAGACTCGGGTAAGCCTTTAGCCTTAGCAAGCTCAACATACTCCTCGCTTGAGAACATAAGAAAGAACGTTCTCCTGACGTATATGTTTATGAAGGAGTATGCTACTAGCCACGACATTATGGGCAGGACCATATGCTTTAAAACGCTTAACGCGTAGCTGAACCTGTCGGTTGGTGGGGGTACATCCACCATACCTCCGTAGGGAAGTATTCTGAGGAAGGATGCGAATACCAGTATCAGGAATATTCCGTAGAACCAGCCTGGCAAACTGGAGAGAGGTGCTAGAAGGACAAAAATCCTATCTAAGATACTACCGTATCTTCTTGATAAGAGTAAGCCTATGAGTAAGCCTATGAAAAACAGGAGAAGCTGGGTGGTCGTGAATAATAGAATGGTATTAGGCAACCTCTCGAGGATTATTATGCGGACACTCCTAGAACCGCTGTCGCTACTTATGAAGAGAGACCTCCCGAGGTTCAGCGACAAAGCATCCATCAAATAGATGAAGCTTCTATATATGAAAGGCTTATCAAACCCTATCCTCTTCAACTCGTTAGCGTAGAACTCCTCTATAAGCGCTCTAACCTGCGTCTCGTTCAAGGCTTTATACGCAGGGTTTTGACGCACGCTCTGTGAGATCGAGATGTACAACTCGCTCTTGATTATCTGGTCTACATACCCACCCGCGTTAGCTATGAGGATGGATATATAAACCGCGACCACTACCGTTATGAAAAGTGCGATACCACGTTTCAGAAGGTACTTCGCAACCCTTAGATACATACGATACCACCATAGGCGTTTAAAAAAGGAAGGGGAAATTGCTATCTCCTAGACAACACTATCGCCGCTATAGCTATAATTATGGCTATTATAGCGATGCCTATCGATGCATACATCATACTCATCAGCGAGTCTATCCTAGACGATAGGTCTGCGATTTCTCCGCTTAACGTGTCAAGCTGACTCTGAAGCCCGGATATCCTAGTCTCGTAGTCAGCTTTAGCCTTGGCGAGTTCGCTCATCATGTATTCGGTCGTACTCATAACGGTTGTAGTAGTCGTTATCGATACAGGCATACCTACGAGCTTCGACACCACCAGGACATCTATATCCACGGTTCCGGCAGGTAGTAGGGCTGTCTCCTCCGGTTTAAGAACTATATTCCATTCACCATCCTCGATAGGCTCAGCCTCGCCTACGATGGTGACAGCCGGGCTTGTAACTATATACTTTACACTGCTGATGTCGGCTATCTTGTAAGGCTCACCTTCAAACGTTATCGACACAGGTATCTCGGCAGATAACCCAGGTACGATCGTGGGTATAGACGGTATCTCGACCTCAGGGATCATAGGCTTGGAGAACCTAAGCCACTTATCCGCGGGGTCTAGAAACTCACGGTTCGCCTTCAAGACCACTATCTTAGCGGTGGGGTCGACCCTGTCTAGGTAGAATGGACCGGCGCCTACCAAGAAGTGGTTCTTAGACTCATACCACGCCTTTAAGTTCTCATATCTCTCCAAGGCCTCGTCCTCGCTGATATACTTGCCAAGAACCTCCTTGTAGGGAATGTACTTCTCCGCGATAGCCTTATCCAAGTATTCTTCCAGTATCGAAAGCGATGGACCTGCGATAAAGTTCATCCACTCCACCTTGAACTCCTCAGCCTTATCGGCTGAGAACGCTAGCTTACCATCAGCCTCGGCTAGGCAGCCGATGGCGACCGTGTGCCAAGGCCCAGGCCCATATGTGTAATCTGGGTAGAATTCTCCGGCGGCAGATGACGCTATCCACTCAGCATCTAAATACACAACGTCTGAGTAGAACTCTATCACCAGCGGATTCTCACTGACGATCTTAAAACCTTTGAAGTACTCTCTGAAGGCTTGGAAGGATGGAATATAGGATTCATCGTACAGCGGGCTCTCCGGCTTAGCCCTATCGAACGTTAGGATAAAGTCGAATACTATGTCCGCTATCGAGAATTTACTGCCGTCGTGGTACTTCATGTCGAATATGCTCTCGTCGTAGTAGACTACCGTCTTCGTCTTAGCGGTCGTCCCAGGAGGAGCGTAGACAATCTTCTTCGCCACAGGGTCCCAGTCGTACCAGGCATCCTCCGGGACGGTGATCTCATCGACGAACTTCAGCTCAACCCAGTCCAACGTAACGCTTACAGGCAACCCCTCTAAAACATAGACCTCAGCCTTCTCGACCCTCTGAGGCCAGTACAAGCCTGTGAACGGGTCCGGTATGGTCGCAGGGTCTGAAACCGCACGATAGTACATAGCATCGTAGATCCAATCGCTTCCCGCGACGGGGTTCACAGGCTGTACCAGTATATCTGTGGACGCGATCTTGACGACACCGCCCGTCTTGTTAACATATCTAATCGTGTATGGCCACAACCTAGCCCCTGAGAAGCCAGCTGCTAGGTCGTAGGTCAAGGAAACCTCCTTCCTAGCAGGCCAAGGTGCAAGCTGGTTGACCAGCCATACCCTCACGGAGTCCTTCATCGCGAGTTCTAAAGCCTTTCTCATCAGTTCGTCTCTCTCCTCCATGGTCTTAAAGTCTCTATTCCAAAGCCTACCTGCGACGTAGTCGAATTCCGGAGACGGCTTGTAAGCCTGCCATAGCGGCACCGAAAGGCCTCTAGACGTGTAGAAGAAGCCGAAGTTGTCTGCTTCATCCCTAGAGACAAGAGTCGTTATCCACCCGCCTGTGTAGATGTGCCATTTACCGTCCGCAGGGTCGCCGAAGATCCATAGGGGAGCCGCCTCTCTACTCAGCTTATACTGCCTATCGACCGTGAACCCGAGCTTCTCGAGCTGGGAAGCCACATAGTCGCCTATAGCCTTCCTCTGATCCTCCTTCCTGATCAGGAATATCAGCGTAACAGGCTCACCTTTATAATACCACTTCCCATCCTTCAACTCGGCACCGAGCTTGAGCATCTCCTCTGTTATGATCTCCCTAGCCTTATCGAAGTCGTAACTATACTTCTTCTCGATCTCCTTAATTGTGTCGGCATACCTTGCGTAGTCTGGGAAGGCAGGCGTTAGGGCGGTATATCTCGGTATAGCCATCCCAGCCATTATCTCGTCGGCTATATACTTCCTATCGACCAGGTAGTTCATAGCCTCTCTTATACGCGGGACGGCGAACGGGTTTAGCTTACCGGTCTTAGGGAATTCAGGGCCGACAGGGTTAAACGTCAGTTCAAAGTATAGTCCGTATGAAGTAGCGTACCATAAGTCGGGTGAAGCTTTCACTTTCTTAAAGAGCTCAGGGTCCGTTATATCTCTGAAATACACCTGTATCTCGTTCTTTTCGAGCATGTCGACTACCTTTGCTTCATCCGTCTCCATGAACATGTCTACCTCATCGACCCATGGACCCTTAGGAGGCTCTTGAGCGACGACCTTAGGAGTGCTTATGAAGCAGACGCTGAGCAGCGAAGAAATCACTAGAAGAACGGCGAACAAACTGAGCTTAGTCTTAATTTCCATAATACTCATACCTCAAATTCTATCTTAACACGCGCCACTTTCTTATAAATTTTCCTTCATGGTCTAAATCCATCGCTTAAACATCGTGTAGCCGCATAGGCGTGAGATGTCATCGACATAACTTTTCCTTCAAGAACCCTCTTAACGACCGTTAAGTTCTACTCTATACCCTCTATAAACCATTAGAATAACGTCAAACGTCTTTACCACTGTTTCTAACGTTGACCGGTCTTTTTTATCAAGCTCCGATCCTATAGAGTTAAGCCATACCATACCAGCTTATCCATCATTCGATCGAACGTCTAGGCTTAAACTCATCCTTACGACTTTCAGCTAGTCGAAAGAAGATGTCGCTGCTTAAAAGGTACGTTAAATGCCAGAGAAACCATAGGAACCCGCTTACTCTAGTCTAAAACTCATCCTAAAACGCTGTGAATAGTGTTCGCGGGCGGTAAGGAAAAACGGCGACTGCTCCCAAACCTTTTATTACCATGGGTGTATTTAGAATTTTAGTCGGGACCATTTTAGGGGGATTGAAGCAATTGCTCTTAGAGGTTAAGGACCTCAGGATGTACTATGAGGTCGGGGATGGGGTTTTTGTGAAGGCGGTGGATGGTGTTTCGTTCAACTTGGATAGGGAGGAGGCTCTTGGGATAGTGGGGGAGTCTGGATGCGGTAAATCGAGCCTAGCGATCACGATACTACGCATATTGCCCTCTAACGCCCGGGTCCTCGGCGGCGAGGTACTGCTCGACGGAGTAGATATACTTAGGCTGGATGAGCATAGGCTTCGTAAAGAGGTGCGGTGGCGTAAGATATCGATGGTCTTCCAAGGCTCCATGAACGCTTTAAACCCCATAATAAAGGTCGGAGACCAGATAGCCGAGGCGATCATGCTCCACGAGAAGGTCTCCAAGAAGGATGCCTATAGGAGGGCTGAAGAACTGCTCAGCCTGGTGGGTATAGACCCTTCCAGGGTCTCGAGCTATCCGTTCGAGCTCAGCGGCGGGCAGAGGCAGAGAGTTATGATAGCCATGGCGCTGGCTTTGAACCCTAAGGTATTGATAGCCGACGAGCCTACGACCGCGTTGGATGTCATAGTTCAGGCTCAGACGTTGAAGCTCATCAAGGAGCTTCAGAGCAGGCTTAAGCTATCTCTTATGCTGATATCGCACGACATATCGGTCGTGGCCGAGATGAGCGATAAAGTAGCCGTGATGTATGCGGGGAAGATCGTCGAGTATGGACCGGCCGTAGAGGTCTTGCTCCAGCCCAAGCATCCTTATACAACCGCTCTACTTAAGAGCGTCCCGAGCATAAGAGAGAGCAAGAGGAAGCTCGCATACATCCCTGGAGTGCCGCCTAACCTCGTGAACCCTCCTTCTGGTTGTAGGTTTCACCCTAGATGCCCATACGCGATGGACATATGCAGAGAGAAGGAGCCAAACCTAAAAGAGGTAGGGGAACATCATCTAGCGGCATGCCACCTGTATAGGTAGTAGGGGGGTTACGTTGGAGAACGTGGTCGAAGCAGACGGGTTGAAGAAGTGGTTTCCCGTGAGAAGGGGGCTAGCGGACATCATACTACGGCGGCCGCCTAAGTTCATCAGGGCTGTGGATGGGGTGAGCTTCGCGATAAAGCGTGGTGAGATATTCTGCCTAGCCGGCGAATCTGGATGCGGTAAGACGACGACCGGAAGGTTGATACTGAGGCTTGAAGAGCCTACGGCCGGGAGGATACTTTTCAAGGGGGTAGATATCACAAATCTAGACGGGGAAGAGCTCATCGAGTTCCGTAGAAAAGCTCAGATAATATTCCAAGACCCATACGAGTCCCTCAACCCCCATATGAGGGTTATCGACATAATCTCCGAGCCCTTATCCATCCATAAATTGGCCCATAACAGGGAGGAAGTTATCGAAAGAGTGACCAAGACCTTGGAGGACGTGGCCTTGAAGCCTCCTGAGGAGTTTATGTACAGGTATCCTCACGAGCTCAGCGGCGGGCAGAGGCAGAGGGTTGCCATAGCTAGGGCGATAATACTTCAGCCAGAATTCATAGTGGCGGACGAGCCTGTGTCGATGCTCGACATGTCCATAAGAGCCGAGATACTCGACCTTATGCTCGGCATAAGAGACCGGTACGGGATAGCTTACCTCTTTATAACCCACGACTTAGCCGTGGCTAAACACATATGCGATAGAATAGCGATCATGTACCTCGGTAAGGTCGTAGAGTTGGGAGAAGCCACAGAGGTCATAGACAACCCCTTACACCCATATACCAAAGCTCTAACAGCCGCGATACCGGTCCCGGATCCCAGGGTGAAAATAGGGGAGATCCCCATCAAGGGGGAGGTTCCCAGCCCTATAAATCCTCCTTCTGGTTGTAGGTTTCACCCTAGATGCCCATACGCGATGGACATATGTAGTAAAAAGGAACCGGGTCTGAAAGATGTGGAAAAGGGTCGTAAAGTCGCATGCCACCTATATGGGTGAGAAACCGTTCATTAGGAGAAATAGCGATGGAGATCACCCTTCCTTATCCCTTCACCAGGGTTGAATTCACCATACGCATAGCCTCAGCCATACTAGGAACCGTGGTTTTCATGATCCTAGCCTCCACCTCTCAGGAGCTAAGACCCCTATTCGTCCTCACGTTCATGGCGGCTTTCCCCATAGCGACCCTCATGCATTTCTTCTTTTTTAGAGTCATTAAATTTCAGAGAGCCCTCAGGGTTCTGAAGGATAAAGGCATCTACAGTTGGGTTGAACGTAGAAAGGGGTGGAGGGCTACGTTAGCGATATTAGCGATCGTCTTATCTCCGTTCTTCGCCTTCTTCATTCTTCCACCTGCGGTTGTTTTAGGGCTCCTGCTCTCTGTGATCGTGTCGGTCGGGGTAAGCGATTCCGTCTTCTACATGTACGTCAGAAAAGCCGAGGAAGAGTTGAACTGTAGGATAGTGAAGTTCTATGCCCCGATACCCGGTGAAGCTTCGAAGTATACTAGAGGGATAAAAATCGTGGAGAGGGAATAGTTTAGAGAATATTTGACGGGGATTACCCCAAACCTGGTCTTGAAGTTCACCTGAACCTCTATCCTACACCGTTTCCTCTCTAGACAATCTAACGGCACAGCCTTAGGCAATTCTATGTCGAGTTTCCGATAGACCGGTTGAGAACCCACTAGGAGCCCTTCACCCGGCATGGCGTCGACCTTCTCACGGACCAGTTTACCGTCTAGGAAGACCCTGTAGATCGCCGTAACTATACAGGCGGGTTTTCCCTCGGCCGTCTCCATACTCGCATTCAACTCTAATACAGGTCTAGCCCCATCAGGCCCCTCTTTTAAGCTCAGACGCATATAGACGGTGTTAACTCTGAAGCCCTTAAGCGACCTGACCTCTCCATACCAGTCGCTGTATTCGACGGTAAGCATGGTTGAGGACAGAAGTATGAGAAGAATGCTTAGGGTTAAGCTTACGTACATAGACTTGAGCCTAGATGAGATGGATACCCCTATTATAAGCGTTAAGATCGACACCGGACCCCCTACTATCAGGCTGAAAAACCCTATGTTTCTCGTCACGACTATCGTAGCTAGGTCTCCTGAGAACCCTCCCATCATCGTATCTAGGGGGTATCTGAGCAACGTTAACGCTGTGACATATGATGCTAGATAGATCGAGTAGAAGACTAGTAGAGACCGCTTTAGGTCTGCTAGGGTTAAGCCTGTGAATAACCCCGCGACCGCTATGGTCAAAGCCTCAAACGGAGATAAATTCACCGAGTAGCCTAGAAACGCCACTCTGAACAGTGTATAACTGCATAGTGAAAAAGTAGCCGCAGATGCGGCGCATAGAACAACCCGGTTTTTCAAGACCTATCTCCTAGCCTTCAGCTTGGGGTTGAATATCTCATCTAAGGCTTGACCTATGAGTATGAAGCTCATGGCTAAGAAGGTTATCATCAACCCGGGTGGTACGATCCACCACCACATCATCTTGAAGAAAGCTCCGCTGTATCGGGCGTTATATAGCATGCGTCCCCAGGAGGGTACCGTCGGGTCTCCTAGGTTTAAGAAGCTTAAGGCAGCCTCCAAGAGTATCGCACCGGGGATGTTGAGGACGAGGGTTATGTATATGATGGGCGTCAGCTGGGGTATAACATGTCTATATATAATGTATATATCCGAGCCTCCGATCGCCTTAACGGCTTCGACGAAGGGACGGTCTCTAAGCGACATAACCAACGCACGACAGTTTCTAGCAAACCACATCCAGCTCAAGAGGGCG
The DNA here is from genome assembly GCA_001593865.1 of Candidatus Bathyarchaeota archaeon B24. Classification (GTDB taxonomy): domain Archaea; phylum Thermoproteota; class CALKCG01; order B24; family B24; genus B24. The sequence continues at coordinate 6,814 of LUCB01000010.1, read as the reverse complement.
ATTAGCGTGATCGTTAGGTAGAGGTTTTTACCTATGAACACGCTTATAGCTATGAGCAACGGTATCGTAGGCATGAAGAGGAGGGTATCGGTTAAAAACATGAGAGTCTGGTCGACGAAGCCACCTTTATAACCCGCTACGACCCCCACGGCTAAACCTATGGATACAGATATGACAGAAGCCAGTATACCCACCAGTAGCGAGACCCTTGTCCCGTATATCAGGTTAGCGAAGAGGTCTGAACCGAGGTTATCCGTGCCCAGCAGGCCGAAGACCAGGCCCGGTATCCTAAAATACACCGTACCAAGTCTAACCGTAACGGTTCCATTGGAAACCGTAAACAGCCTCACCTCCAGCCTTAGCCGGTAGACGCCTTTCTTGGAGAATATCTTCTCGCCTACGTCGTCGTACGGTGAGAAGCCGAGGCGAAGTTTAAGCCCTATATCTCTCGTATCTATTCTCAACGGGGGATCTATGACCGTCTTATTGTAGGCTATCGGTCTACCGTCGTATAGCATATAGCTTCTGCCGTCTACATCGACCAGATAGACGCGTATACGTGCATAGCTTCCCAGCTCCCCTTCCACGGTCACGGTGTAGGGTATATGTATCTCAAACCTCTTAGGCGGCGAGTAGGGATATTCTATATCGTGTTCGAGTAAGATATAGTCCTCCCGCGGCTTCATACCCTCAACGGAAGGCGATAGGCTGAGCCATCCATCCTCTATCGACGCGACGATGTATTGTGAAGACTTTCCTATAAGCCAATCCTGAGCGTGGATGTTCAACTCGAGGTTCTCAGGTAAATCGCTGTATTGAGGTAGCAGTTTAAACCATATGGGTAGGGCGAATCTATCCGCTAAACCCATCTCATCCGGCTTATGCGGCGATATGACTGGGGCGAAGACAGCCACGAACACGAAGAACGTCAGCATTATCAGACCGATCCTTCCAGACCTATGCTTAAGCAGTAGCTTAAAGAAGTCTAGGAACGTTCTTAGCCTGCGGTCTTTAAGAAGGCTCATCTAAGCCTCACCCTGGGATCCACGATCGCTATTACTATATCGGCTATGTAGAGCGATACTATGGTCAATACTACGGATATAAACAGTACGGCCTGAACGACTGGATAATCTAGCTGAAGCGAGGCTTCGAAAAGCCAACGACCCACTCCATACCATGAGAATATGGTCTCCGTTATAACCGCACCGGAGACTATTCCTGGGAGGGCTAGGGCTATGGTCGTTATTATAGGCGGAAGGATGTTTCTTAAGACGTGGGTAAACATTATCTGGTGCTCCGCCATACCCTTCGCCCTAGCCGTGATTATGTAGTCCTCTCCAAGCTGGGTTATGAATAAACTTCTTATGAAGAGTGCATATCCGCCTATATTTATGATAAGCTGAGTCATCAGGGGGAGAGCCATATGCCACATGTAGTCGGCTATGTACGCTAAGGGCTCCTTCGGCGGAGGCCTAGATATGGTGCCTGCCGTCGGGAAAACACGGAAGTAGAAGCTTAGGAACAAGAGTAGAATCAAGCCTAAGTAGAAGAGGGGTATGGAATTGAGGAAGACGCTTACGCTTACGATACCTGTGTCGATCTTGGTTCCCCTTTTCATGGCGGTTACTAAGCCTACGGCCAACCCGAAGATTATAGTTAAGACCGTAGATGTCCCAAGGAGGATGACCGTGTTAGGCAACCTCTCTAAAAGCTCCTCTACGACAGGTCTTCTCGTGTAGAAGGAGAAACCCAAGTTACCTGTGAAAAGCGACAGAACGTATTTAACGAACTGCGTGGGGATCGGGTCGTTTAAACCAAACTGTTCGCGTATGAGCTCCCTCTGCTCGTTCGTAAGATTGGGGTTCATGAAGAAGAACGACGGGTCGATGCCGAGGATGTAGTAAGGCATTACCCTGATGAGTAGAAACTGAAGGGTTAAAGCCACTATAAGAACCAACACCCTATCTGCAGCTCTACGTAGCAGGTAACCTCCCAGTCCCTTCAACGTACGCACCTCGGTGAACGGTTAACACTTCCGCATAATACAACTAGTTAATTGACGATGGGGGTTTATAAAAAGTAGGTGGGGTTAACGCCGCCTGAGAGCTACGACTATGACCACTATCACTATTATTACCGCCACCACGATTATGTGCGGCAAGTATTTCTCATACGCCGGCTTAACCGTCAGACTGGCCTCAGCAGACTTTGTAAACGTGTAGCCTAAGATCTCGGCAGAGGCTGTCACCCTCACGGTGTAGGTTCCGGATAGGTCACCCGTATCTACGCTGGCTGTGTAGACGCCTTCTCCGGTATGGGTTGCAGAGACGCTCTTAACGACCGAGTCGTCCTGGAGTATCTCTACGAGCACCGTGGCGTTTGTGGCGGGGCTACCCGTGTAATCTTGGACAGTCGCAGAGACGTCTAAAACGTCTCCGGCGTAAAGGGACTCGGTGCTGGTGAACGTTAGGCTCAAAGACTTACCGGGGTGTCTTCTCCAATAGTTGTAGTTCCACTTTAAGAGTATGTATTCACCAGGCTTCCTCTCGGCGAATATATACGGTCCTGTACCTATCAGGCATGTGAGCCCTTCGACAGTCGGATGGGGAACCTTACTCGGGTCCCACTTCTCCCAGCCGCCATGCTCCTCCAGAAGCGTCTCGTTACCCCATATATGCTCGGGAACTATCAACACGTTTAAGTCGTATAGATAAGTCCAGCTCGTGCCGTTTATGTAAGCCGCTACCGTGTAGTCGTCGACGACCTCCGTCTTGATCATCTTCTCGAACACCATAGCGTACTGCTGGGTAGGCTTCTTCTCCTTTATGAAATCCCAAGTGAAGGCCACGTCTCTCGCCGTGAATTTGACACCGTCATGCCACGTCACGTTATCGAATAGGTAGAACGTTATCTTGGTGGCTTTAGAGCCGTTTATCTCGATCTCCTCCATCGTCCAGCTCTTGGCAAGCCAAGGCAAGTCGTCTGAAACCTGGTCTGGATGAGCTATAAACAGGCTTTCAAGTATGTTGCCTATAACGTCAAGCTCGTCGCCTGTTATGGCGGTGAACACGTTCAGGGTTCTGGGGTCTGAGCCTAAGGGCTCTCTATACGACCCGCCGAACGGGAGGCCGATATGGTGGACATCCAAGATCGTGAGATACGACTGCCCTCCTAGCGGCTGCAACAAAACGACCCCGGCGATATCTGTCCTGAAGCCTACGTTACCCCTACCCATGTATATCGGTATGTATGGAAGGATCTCGGCGATCCTCTCCTGGACCTTCCAAAGCCACTGTTTAGCCTCATCCATATCCGTGGTGAAGTAGAACTTCTCCAGCCACTCATCGAGCTCAGGGTCGCTTATACCCCAGAAGTTCCAGCTACCACCGGTCCTGAACAGCTCATAAGCTAGAGTCGGCTGTCTACCCCATCCCAGATACAATATGAACGACTTGAACGTGCGTGAGTATATCTGCGATACCAGGGCTTGGAACTCTATCGCCTCGACCTTGAGGGGTAGACCTATGTCGTTAGCGTCTTCGACTATATGCTGAGCCTCCTGGTAAAGCCACGGAGCCTGTTCAGCCGGTGGAACCTGAACATAGAACTCTGGAATCTCTCTACCGCTTGGGTCGTACCACTTACCAGCCGCCTCGTCGTATGTGAAACCTGCATCCAATAGAACCTTCTTGGCAAGCTCTTTACTATACGCGTATGACGTGACGTTGGGGTTAGACCAGTCTCCGAACGCCGGCGGTATGGGCGCGTCGACCGGGTAGCCGAACCCGTGGTATATCTCCCTCACGATCCAATCCCTATCTATAAGGTGGGCTACAGCTTGTCTTATGGCCGTGTAGTTCCACGGATAGAGCGCGGTGTTGATCCCAAGGAACTGTAAGTTAAACGTCTGGTAGGAAAGCAGGTATATGTTCGGGTCGTCTTTAACCTCGTCGACCCTAGCGGCTTGTATGAAGCTCGTGTCGATTTCACCTTTCTTGAATGCCATAAGCTGGGCGTCGTAGTCGAGGTATATAGGCATCAGGTATGTGTCGACCCTAGGACCGTAGGGCTCCCACTTCCAATTCTTCTGCTCGTCAGGGATTTCACCCGCGTTAACCATCGAAAAGTTGCAGAACACCGGTGCTAGAATCAATAACGTCAATAGAATTATAGAATATTTCCTCCAACTAGACATGTTAAAAAGTAGTTAACCCCAGTATATTTAAGTCTTATCTGCAATTAAAATCCAGCCAGCTATAGACGCGATAGGAGTTAGCCTAATCTGTCTGAAGCGTTTTCTTCCTCGAGAACTCTTTTTATGAGTTCGATGGGGTCTATGTCGTAGCTTTTGCAAACCTTCAAAATACTGTCTAAATAAAGCTTAAGTAGGTTTTCGATAAGCCTCTTAACGACATCTTTATCAAGCTGCTCAGGAGGAGATATTAGAAAGGCCAACCACCTACCCAAGTCGGTGACGGTGTAGTATTTAACCCAGACGACGCGGTTACCCCTGCGGGCCTTTTCCATACCCTCCTCCAGAACACCTAAGCTCACCAGGTTTTTCAAGGCGTTTATCACGGTTTTATTCGACCGGTTAAGCTCCTTGATGAGCCTTGCCTGATAGACCCTACCGTCGGCAGGCAGCTTCCTTAGGATCTCTAAGGCCGTTTCAGAGCCGAAAACAGCCCTTAAAAACCTCAGAAGCTTACTACTATCGACGGGAAGCGGCAAAATATATGGCCAGACCCTCAAAAAACCACCTCAAAATCCTTTAAGCTAGAGGGGTGTAAAAAGGTTTGAAGCGTATCACCGAGTCTCTTCAGACTTCTCAGACTCCTTAGGTGGTTGTCGGCGTATGAAAACGGTCTTGAAGGCCCTTACGACCGCTATCGAGATCAAGGTCGAAACCAAGGTTATCGTAACCCTCTCGGCTATTGTTATCGGTAGAACAGCCATGAACAGGTAGCCGAGCGTCAGCTCCTCAGGCACCGGGAGACCGAGCCACGCCAAGTAATCCGCCGGTTTAGGAATCCCTGTTTTAGCCCATAGAACCCCCATGGCTTTGAGAGCCTTCTTAAACTCTTTAAGAGGTATTATGATGCCTAAGGCCCCTACGTAGGCTAAGTTTCCGTACATGCTATCGGTCATAGCGGCGACGTACGACGTAACAGCCGACCCCCAGACGAGCTGCTTACCCTCTGAGTCTAAAAGCCCCTTAAGCTTCTTACCTAAGGTTAGGCTGAGGGCTAACGCGGCTATGTGAAACACAGGGTAAAAAGGCGCCTCGAACCCCACCGGGCTCACGTACCAGCAGGCGATCAGAGCCGCGAGGACCGCCGACCCGTAGAGCCATCCTCTCTCGCTTCTACCCGTCAAAAACCCCGCCACCAGAGAGGCCAAAGCCCCTGCGGGTACGACGAGGAGCCCGAACATCGTCGTAGACGGTATAATCCAGGCTATGAAGTTGCCTAAAAGCGAGGCCACGAAGCCGAGCTCCGGACCCAGTAGGATCCCTATGACCGGGTACAGCACCGTGGTGAACTCTATCTTCGTAGGAGCCCCTATGGCCGGTAAACCCGGAAGCCTGGAGACCGCCACTATGAGCGCAGCCATCATAGACATTATCGCGACCTTTAGGGTTCTACTTCTAAACCAGCTCATACCTCGTGTAGTTAGTTACACAATAATTTAAGTTTTTACACAGCTAGCCGGGAGTGGACGATGGAGGGGTACGGTAGAACCTCAGCTTAGCGTTATGATAGTCTCTTATAACGGTTCGCGCAGCCTCCTCTATGAGCGGCTCCCCGTCCTTGTACCGCCAACCGCGTTTTAATGCTAGACGCTCGAGTATGATGTACGGGTCTCTGTCGGTTATCCCGTACGCGTCTTCGACAGCCTTGGGGTTATGTCCAAGTATACGCTTAAGAAGCTCGACCGCTGGTCTGATAGGGTTATAAAGGCTATCGACCGGGCGGCCCCGTATCAGGGTTTCAAGCCAATCCTCCCCCGAAGGGGCTATCCCAGGCGTATCTATAACCTTTATATCATCATCCACTCTGTAGAGCTGCACCGATTTCGTATATCCGGCTGTTCCAGGGTAGGGGCTCGTCGACGCAGACGACCTACCCTTCAAGGCGTTTATCACGGTCGACTTGCCGGTTTTAGGAAGACCCACGGCGACCACTATTATCGGTTTTTTAGAGACGGATTCGCGTATGACCTCCTTAAGCCGACGTACACCCCTCCGCGACCTAGCGGCCATAGCTACCGTTTTAAAACCCAACCCCTCGAAAAACCTGACCCAGCCCTCGACGACCCTCCTTGGGACGAGGTCGCATTTATTCAAAACTATCACGACGGGTTTACCCCTCCTCCTAGCGAGACCTTCGACCCTGATGCTACGGGTTTCGAGGGGGACACGGGCATCCAAAACCTCGAGCACGACGTCTGCATCCCGCATAAGCTCCGCAAGCTTACTCCAAGATACAAGTCTCAAAAGAAAACACCCTCAAACCTATAACATAGCGCGAAAAATTTATCTAAAAACGTAACGCCTCTAAACTAGAGGCCCCCGTAGCCTAGCCCGGTAGGGCGTCAGCCTTGTAAGCTGAAGACCGCGGGTTCGAATCCCGCCGGGGGCTTAGAACCCCTACTTACGAAGCCCTTACATTCGTTAAGTACTCTTGAGAATTCTGTATGCACATGAGATCGACACCTTGACTTTGAATGATATTATAGGGCCTTTCTAGGCTTAGATTATTTTTAGGGATGTAGCGTATCTGCATAATAGCCGTGTGGAAAAATTATTGAG
>LUCB01000030.1 GCA_001593865.1 Candidatus Bathyarchaeota archaeon B24 | reverse complement strand
CGGAGTATACGTTTACGGTGGGAGACCTTTCCTCGAGGGGTTGGTTCGCGAGGTTAGGAGCCGTAGACCTGCCATGATGACCCTGGTAGGGGTCGCCATAACCGTCGCCTTGGCCTACAGCATACCGGTGGCCCTAGCCGGAGGGGAGGGGTTGCTGTGGGAGCTGACCACGTTGATCGACATCATGCTACTCGGCCACCTCATCGAGATGAAGGCGACCATGAGGGCTTCAGAGGCCCTTGAGAAGCTAGCGGCGTTGATACCGGCTGAGGCGCATCTGGTGTCTGACGGGGAGACGAAGGACGTGCACGTAGGGTTTCTGAAGCCAGGCCACGTGGTGCTCGTCAAACCGGGTGAGAGGATACCCTCAGACGGGGTCGTGGTGGAGGGTGAGGCAAACATAGACGAGTCGCTGCTAACCGGCGAGTCGAAACCCGTCTTCAAAACGGTCGGTAGCCCGGTGATAGGGGGCGCCTTAAACCTAGACGGCGCTCTAAAGGTCAGGGTCGAAAAGGTCGGTGAGGAGACGTTCCTCTCAAACGTCATAAGGCTCGTGAACGAGGCTCAGATGTCCAAGTCCAAGACCCAGCTTCTGGCCGATAAGGCGGCGTCCATATTGACGCCCGTAGCCATAGTCTCTGGGTTGGCGGCTTTCGCCTACTGGGCTATCGTGACCGGTGACCTTGCGTTCGCGGTGGAGAGGATGGTTTCCGTCGTCGTCGTTGCATGCCCCCACGCGTTGGGGTTGGCGATACCGCTCGTGGTCTCCGTCTCGACCTCGCTCGCCGCTTCGAACGGTATGCTCATAAGGAATAGGGTCGGGTTTGAGGAGGCTAGAAAGGTCGACGCCGTGGTTTTCGATAAGACGGGGACGTTGACCAAGGGGGAGTTTAAGCTCGCTCGAATAGAGCTGTTCGATAAGGGTTTAGACGAGCGGGAGGCTCTGGGTTTAACAGCGGCTTTGGAGGCTCTATCGGAGCACTCCTTAGGTAAGCCCATAGTCGAAGAAGCCAAGGCTAGGGGTATAGAGCTACCGGGGGTTACAGGGTTTAAAGCTTTACCCGGTAGGGGTATCTACGGCTTGGTCGACGGAAAGGAGGTCTACGTAGGCGGGCTTATGCTTCTCAGAGAGCTGAGGCTGAGCGTGGATGAAGCCTATAAGGCTGAGGGGGCGAACCGGATATTCCTCATGGTCGACGGAGAAGTTAAGGCGTCTTTCACGTTGTCAGACGTGATACGGGAGGAGTCTAGCTACGCGGTTAAGACCTTGAAAGGTATGGGTGTCGAGGTGTTCATGGTCACCGGTGACGACGAGGAGGTCGCCAGAGACGTAGCCTGGAAGCTCGGTATAGAGCGGTTCTTCGCCAGGGTGACGCCTGAGGGTAAGGTGGATATCGTGAAGAAGCTTCAGTCTGAGGGGTGGAAGGTGGCTATGGTGGGTGACGGGATAAACGACGCCCCTGCGTTGGCTCGTGCAGACGTCGGCGTAGCCATAGGAGCCGGCACCGACGTAGCCGTGGAGGCGGGGGACGTGGTTTTGATAAGAAGCGACCCTAGGGACGTCGCTACTTTGCTGAGGTTATCCAAGGCGACCTATAGGAAGATGTTCGAGAATATACTCTGGGCTACGTGGTACAACGCCCTGACCATACCGTTAGCCGGAGGCCTACTCTACGGCTGGGGTATACTCCTACCACCGGCCATAGGAGCCGTGCTGATGACGTTAAGCGACATAATAGTGGCGGTGAACGCCTTGACGCTACGTAGGTTCAAAGGATGATGAAGCACCTAAAATCAAGGGGAAAATTTAAAAACCGGAAACGCAACTGTCTAAATACGCTGAAGCCCTGGTGGTGTAGCCCGGCCCAGCATAGGAGGCTGTCGCCCTCCCGACGCGGGTTCGAATCCCGCCCAGGGCGTTACCAGACGAATCCTGGTCCCTTAACCCTACCGAGGTTGGTTTGAGACTTCTAGCCTCTGGCTACAAGCATTCGACCGCTGAGCTAACGGTTAATGTTCTGAGGCAGCTTGCTAAGCATGTGAGTCTTACCGACCCTGAGGCTGTGCTGAGGTTTATCGCATCTAAGCAGGTTTCGAAGAGTCGCAAGGAGCTTCTGATAACGGCTTATGAACGCTGGCTGAGGCTTCAAGGCTTAAAGGTTAAACTAGCTAAACCCAGACGTTAGGAGCGGCTTCCATACGTGCCAGCTGAGGAAGATGTGGATACACTGATAGCCGCTTTACCCAAGCGCTACTATGACAGACACGGAGAGGGCTGTCGATAAACGTTTCATAGAGTTCAAGTCAGTAAGTTTCCGAGGTTTCAGGGGTTAATAGAGGACGCGGTGTGGAGCCTTTAAAACGGCTTTTCGACGAACAATTTTGTTCGTCTGTATTTGACAAAAGTTTTCTACGGCATGGATGTTTAAGCTCTCCTCTCCAGAGGAGATGTATCTTCACGTCGCAGACGACCTGTGGTCTACCGACTGTAGACCGGGGGATTGTTCGGCTGGAAATCATCGACTCCTCTGTTCTATCCGTAGACTATAGCTTTTATCCCCTTCATCTTGCAGATCGCCTTTAGCTCCTCAACGTAGTCTCCATAGACTAGGATCCAGTGGAAGCCCTGCCAATCCTCGAGTATACCCGTTGGATCCTTTACCTTCACCTCTACCTGAGACCGGCATATCCTAAGGTCCGGTGTTCCAACGACCTCGCCCTTCACGATCAACATTTTATCCAAGTCGAATGAGAGACTCGCTATCGTCACCGTTCCTTTACTGAAGATCGGCTTCGGAGTGGCGCTGTAGTTTGTTTCATGATGAGTCCTAACCTGATATGGAAGCGCCGGCTTATCGTATCCTAAAAGCTTCGTCGGGGATGTGCAATGCGCTAGGATAAGTGTCCCATCCTTCTCGTTCACCGTCGGGTCGCTGAAGAAAGCCGGTTTACCTGAGACCCGCTGCATAAGGTAATGTAGGATCATAGCTGTCGGATCAGCCTCACACGTCGCTACTATCCCCGAGTCGTTAAGGATGGAGAATGCCAGACACGGAGTAGCCTTAGTTTCCTCCAATAGTTCGCTTAGACAGTTCACAGATACCCAGTCAGCCCCATTCATATCCACATACTTCTTCAGAACCATGTAGTATATCCCGGCTCTTAGGAGCTTCTCCTCCGTCGGCTCCACAACCTCTATGGATTCGGATACGAATCTATCGACAACCTCCATCGCCTTTTTCCGCATCTCCTCATCCTCGAGGAAAGCCTTAAAATCCTTTACGAATTCCTCGTATGTGTAAAATCTAGTTTCATAGCCGAAGACTTCCACCCCCTTTTTGAACGTTATCCATCCTCCGAACGCAGAGTTCATAGGTCCCACGCAGACTAGTCTGGCTGAGGAGATCCTCTTTAACCCATAGATCGCCCTAAGGATCGCCTTGAGCTTTTCCACATCCTCCTCGACCAGAAAAACGTTGTTTGCAAGTCCACGTTGCTTTAGCATCTGGTAGGCTGGGGGTGTGAAGAGCGTCCCAGCGTAGGTGTTCGGCTTAAACTTATCGAAGAATACAGCATACTTAGAGGCTGCAATGATCCCATATGTTAGGTCTCCGGGACTCCATACGCCCATCGGAAAAGTCACCAAGACCACGTTCACATCCGACCTTTCCATCTCATCAATGCTCCCCAGCAGGTCATCTACATTCTGGATCTCGACCTCCGGTAGAAGCTCGATGTCGACTCCCTCATCCCTCAGACCTCGGATTAGATCTTTGAACCACCGCTTGACAGATGCCTTTTCCCGCTCATAATCCCTGCGGCATCTCACGAACCCCCAGTAACCCCGCTCCACCTCCCTCTCTGAAAGCCAGTAATCCCCAGGCTTAGCGAATATCAACCTCATCTGCAATCTAGCGCCCATCAATCCCCCTCCAAAATTATCTCACAACGTACCGAATTCCTTGTTAAAACTATTTAGTTCTTTCCCCCATCCTATCTTCTTCGTCGGTTTTCCGACGGCGAACAGGGGTTTACAGACCTTTGCCACTTCCTAAATCCTCGCCACTAAGTGTGGTCGTAGGGTCTGGAGACAGGCGTCAGTAAGCGCTTTATACTCGTTCTTTTCTATGACGATTTGGAAAAGGTCGCTTTCAATTCTCTTTATGAAATTCGGAGGTATGTACGTGAGGAACGGCTAGCGTTCGACAACCAGACACCTTATGGAGAACGCGTCTATCTCGACCTTTAACTTTCCGAGCTTGGTTTTAAGGGATCCTTCGATGAGATCTGTGACCTTCTGGAACTCGTCCAGCTTCAGTACTCCTATCACAGGTTTAGAGGACATGTTTATGAGGAACCAAGCTTCTTCATCGCGGTAAGTTCTCCTACGCCTCGGCAACCCCATGCATAACTCAGGCTGTACACCCTCCAGCCTCAAGAGACGTAGCAGGAAGTTTCTGGTCGATTCGTCCCGGAAAGCCGCGTAGCCGTGCCCTATAAGCGTTCCGACTATGTAGGCTTTACCTCTGCCATAGCTGTTGACGGCGCCAGCTACTCTTCCCTCGCAGGTTAGGATAGGTTTAGCCGTTACACACTTAAACGTCTCTACATAAAGGTTCGCTAACACGTTGTGTCCTTTAAACGCTCCCTCCCCCTCAAACCTCATAGGTGGTTTTATTTCACCGTAAGTTCTTTCCCTCGGAGTCCACCTAGGCGGTTTGGCAGGCTCGTGGCAGAGATGTAGAGATTCATGCTCGACACCGAACAATCTCTCAGCATCTTCAGCAAGCTCGCCTGGACGGGTGAAGCCATACTCATCGTAACGGCCTGGACAGGCTTCTGAGATAAGTACTCCGCCAGAAGCCACGTAGTCTCTAAGTTTTCTGAAGACGCTGTCGCTTATGGAAAGTGGGAACGGGAGTATAGCTGCTTTATAGTTTCTAAGCTCTTCCACAGTCGCTAAACCCGTTTCGACGAAGTCGACCCAGACCCCGCTTTCCCAAAGCATCTTATATATGCCTCTAATCGTGAAAGATAGGTGGGTTGAAGCGTTTCCGGTGGCTTGTGAGAAATGCCACTGATCCTCGTTGACTAAGACGGCGACTTGAGGACGCGGTACTCGGCCTAGATGGAACAGCTCAGGGTGTCTGTTTACGGCTTTAGCTAATCTTCCAGCTTCCAAGGCTCTGCCGGTTTTATCCCCCCTAGAATTTAGCAAACCGAAACCATAGGCTTCAAGCCAGAAGATCTCAGCCCTATGGTTCCAGAAGGAGAGGGCTTGAACACCTGAGGATAGAGCCGTTAAAACCCACCTTCGAATATCATCCGGCGATGGGGTTCTACCGATATGTAAAAACTGCGAGACAGGACCTCCTTGAAATTCGGCGGCCCATAGGACTTTACCAGAGCCCACGGCACTTCTTATATAGTCATACACCAGCGCTATCTGCTCCACCTCTTGAAGAACCGCTACTTCGTAGGATACAGACTCTCCGGGTTGGGGATATCCATAGTCCCATTCATGGAACGGGAGCCAAGCTGGGTAACAAGAGCTTCCGAACCCCTCGACCTCAGCCGCGTATCTCCATTCCGCTCCACCCCCTATGGTCGGGGATCCCACATGACACATGACAGGTCTATGCTTAGGGTCGTTTCTCCTAAATGCTTCAGCCTTCCACCTTATCACCCTAGACAAGTATACAACATCCATGAAGTACCTCCAGTCTATATAGGAGGGTACAGCCGCGAACAAGCGTGGCGGCTCGACCTCATCCCAGTCTCCATAACCCGTCCTCCAAGTTCTATTAAGCTCTTCCAGGCTACCGTACTTCTCCATAAGCCACTTCCTAAACTCAGCCAACGTATATGGGCAATAACAGAACCCCAAGCTACCGGGGATATTTCTCATAGGCCAGAAGCCTATCTCCTGCCAAACGTTCCAGACCAATATATTGTCGTAACGCCCGAGCCTCCTAGCAACCTCTGATATGAACCTTATAGCGGCCTTTCTAGCACCGGGATGATCCCAGCAGGGCCCAGGCTTACCGTCAGCAGGTAACAGATATTGTGTGGGATCCTCATGCACATCTCCCGTGCTGTAAACCATCCTGCAATCAGGATACCTTCTCCACAACCAGGCGGGAGCCTGCTCCATGGTTACACCATAGTATATGTAAAGCCCAAGCTTCTCAGCTTCTTCTATCAACGTCTCAACCTTGCTTAGGTCGATCTCCCCCTCCTTCCTCTCATCGAGACACCAAGACCCTTGAAGCTTAAGGGTATTGAATCCAAGCTCTTTAACGATACGCATGTCGCGTATTAATTCCTCTAAGGGTCTAGAGGGTTCACGGTAGAAATGGGTACTAAACGGGAAAATTCTAACTCTATCCTTCCGCTCAACCATATGTATATTACCAAACAAACCCAAGAATTAGATAAGTTTTTGTCTACTAAAAACATCTAGAACGGATGGAAGAATCTATAGATCCCTACACTACCACCGATTTTAAGTGTTAAAGTTTTGCTATGTAGGCTACTAGATATGGAAGCCGTATTCCCTCTAGAAGAGGATGAATCGTTGTCGCTAGAACAAAGCCAACAGGGCTCTGGAAGTAACGACATATAAAGAACCTTCATTGCAACTTAGACATACATCTCGCCACTAACAAGAAATACGTATACAACAATTGGTGTTAAATAGGCTTCTTAGGGAAAATAAAGTATTGATATAAAAATGATGGAGTTTCCTAAATCATCCTTAAACGTATATCGTATAGAAGAGGACTACCGCGATCACAGTCTCGGCTCTGTAGAGTTCCTTGTCACCCTCCTACACGATCCTGCCGCCGACATTTCCTTTCATGATTTCATGAGATCGTCCCGGAGATCCACGGATCGCTCCTAGTAGAGGTCTACTCTCCTACATTCTCTCAGACTCTCTTCAAGTCTGTAGCCTATAAGCCTTTAATACGGTGGTTCCATAGTTGGAGTAGAGCACTAACAGCCAGGGAAACTAGTATAAGAGACGTCAGCCCCATCCTGTAGGCCGAGAACACTCTGCCGGGAATTATAAGTATGCAGCATCTCACAGTTGTTCCCGCTATGGTTGAGACAGTATAGCTGATGAATGGGATTCTTAGCAGGCCTGAGACCAGGCTGAAGGTTTTATAGGGCACATAGGGGATCGCCCTAGCCGCTATACAGGCTAAGGGACCCTGCTCAGCAATCCATGCTTCAGCCTTCTTAAACCAGTAGGTTGAACAGTAGTTTAGTATAAGCCTAACCCCTCTGAGCCTAAGCCCAAGCAGGTAATCTAGCATCGCTCCTAGGGATGATGCTAAGCTACATACCAGGCAGGAGAGAAGCGGATTAAGCTTAGAAGCCCCTGCTGCTAAGAGAACTGGCTCCCAGGGCACCGGAGCCCAGCTTCCTATGGAAAACATTATTATGAAAAGGCCGAGATAGCCGAGGCTAGAGACAGCCTCTATAAAAAGTGATATTAGGTCGCTGAACAAGCTCTAATAATTTTATAGGCGGTTTAAAGCTTTAAGATTTCATAAATCCCCCTATACGTTAATCTTTTTAGTGCCCGTTTCCTTAACTCTTAAGGAGAATATGGCTGAAGAGCAGCTTTTAAGATCCATAAAGCTGGGCTTCAGCAAGCCTCTGATACTGTGGCTTCTAAGGTCTAAGCCTAGGTCTGGATATGAGCTTATTAAAGAGGTTATGCGGTTAACAGGGGTGAAGCTTAAGCCATCGTTCATCTACCCGTTTCTCCACAGCCTTGAGAGAGGTGGGTATCTCGCTGGGAGGTGGGCTGAACGCGGGAGAAGGAGGATAAAATACTACCATGTCACCGAGAAGGGGGAGCGTCTTCTTCAACGTATACGCGAGATTTTTAAAAGCGGATTTGGTGAAGTTCTCCTGTCACTATAGACCGGTTTCTGATATATTTAAATTTGATATATAGGAACTGAGAATATTAGTGGAGACATGTTACTCCCAAGCCTCAGCCTAGATAGGTGGCTTAAGTCGGCACTCCATCTCATACGGAATTTCAGAGTTTTAGACTGGAAAGCCTATTTCGGCATAGGGTTGCTTGGCTACATACACAGGGTTGACAAAAGCCTACTTAACTACACCGGCTACCTTGCTCTCACCAAGTTCTCCTTAAACATAGCACTCTTCCTATCTTTCACATTCTCCATAAACAACTGTTTCGACCTTGACACAGACAGGCATAGCAGGCATAAGCTTGCCAAGAACCCCGTGGCCGAAGGTCATATAAGCTTCGTGCAAGGGTTAGCTGCCTCCCTTTCCATCGCCATCCTAGGCCTAGCCCTCTCTTACATTTGGTTCGGCGGCTTGTCTTTCATTATCTACTCCATGCTAACCCTTCTAGCCCTTATATACTCGACGCCACCTTTCAGGTTGAAGGCTAAACCTCTTCTCGACCTTATCACCCATGGACTGATGCTAGGCGGTTTGCTCTTCATATACGGCGCTATACTAGGCGGAGACATCACTCCCCTTTCGATAATTCTAGCGTTTTCCACTTTCGTTTACTCTGCGATCCTCGAGCTTAGAAACCACATAGAGGACTACTATTCTGACGCTTCAGCAGGTTTAAAAACCACAGCCTGTTTTCTAGGACCGGAGGGATCTCGTAAGCTTCTGAAGGCGATGCTTCTACTTCACTTACTTCTGATCACATTAGCCATGATAAGTGTAACTCAGCTCATCTATCCAACCCCCGTCACTATCCCGTTAGCGTTAGTCGACAGAAGAGACAGACTGATGAGGACCGCTAGGTTTTTCGACCTAATAACGGCTTTAGCCTATTCTACAGTCGTTTTAAACCGCGTAATGCGGTTGCTTGGGGCTGTCTAGACGGCGTCGCGATGCACATGAGAAGGTGGAGTCGTCTGAACTAAAGACGCTTCATCCGAGAGGGGAAGTGAGTTTCGGATGAGAGTGGCCTTATGTAGCGACTGGTTCTATCCCAGAATCGGAGGAGTAGCCTCCCACATGAAAGGTCTTGCTGAGGAGCTTGTTAAACGGGGCCACTATGTCCAAATCATTACGAGAACATGTCCTAAACCTAAACAATATTTAGACATTAGTTTAGATGACCGAGTAGGTCTATGCAGGATTAAACCCATACTCCCCATCGATATCGTCGCCATTCCCCCAACCCCCGGAGCCGTTAAAGCTGCCTTAAGCAAGGGCAGCTTCGACGTTGTACACTGCCACCACGCCTTCACGCCTATATCGCTCATGTCGATCTCCACCGCTAAAAACTTAGGCATGACTGCGGTTCTAACGAACCACACGATATCCATCCTTTACAGGTCCGACCTTCTATGGACTCCCACAAGCTACCTAGCTTTTCTCCTACGACGATGTATAGAAAAAGCCGACACTGTTGTAGCGGTCAGCAAAGCAGCGGCCGAGTTCATAAGCCACTTCACCGGATGGAGAAAAATAACAGTGATACCTAACGCTGTAGACACTGAGAGGTTTGGCCGGTTAAACGCATGTAAAAGCCACGAACCTTCCATACTCTACCTGGGGCGTCTTGTGCACAGAAAAGGTGTCCATGTTCTGGTTAAGTCGATGCCTCATGTTTTAAAGGAGGTGCCTGATGCGAAGCTTACCATAGCCGGCGACGGCTACATGAAAACCTATCTAAGGTTTCAAGCACGTAAGCTGGGGGTTAAAAGAAGCGTCAGATTCCTAAGCTCTATAGCTGATGAAGATGTCCCAAGGCTGTACGGCGAATCTGACGTTTTCGTTCTACCGTCCCTATACGGCGAGTCTTTCGGGATAAGCCTCCTAGAGGCCATGGCATCAAGCAAGCCTATAGTAGCCTCTAAAGTAGGTGGAATACCTGAGGTTGTTCAAAACCGAGTGACAGGGCTCCTGGTTAAAAGTGGGTCGGTCAGGGAGCTGGCTGAAGCCATTGTTCAGCTTCTCAGCGATCGCAACCTCTCCCGGCGCCTCGGAACTGAGGCACGTAGGATTGTGGAGAGAAAATACAGCTGGAAGGTTGTTGCTACACGGATAGAGAGTTTATACAAAGAGCTTACCAGATAAAACCTGTGGAGAGCCCTTCAGAAAACCGCTGAGGAAGTCTCCTATCATATAAACGGATGTAAAAATGACGCGACCACGGCTGGTAGGATTAGATAACCCTAAACCCTGCGGGTTGTTAAGAGATCTAGACGACTAGGGATAAGCTCAAGCCTCAGAGAAAAACACCCATGAACTTGTGTAGAGTAGGAGGCTAACCCCCTTAAAACCGTTCAGCTCTCCTATGGATTTGACTTAAAGAAGCCTCCACAGCTTAACTGTTAAACTTCTCATCCCAGTTATGCTGGCCACACCTACAGCATCAAAAAGATAGTCACCAGGTATGTTGTAGTAGAGATGCTTCACGGAAACACCTTAGGGTTAGTGGAGTTACCTTAGAAAGGAATCTCCACTGCGACATCCCTACCAACAGAGTTTGAACCCACAAGTTTCAGCCCACTGCCAGTCTTTTAACAGTATGAACGTACAATTCTGCTCATCCATTTATAAACAAAAAATTCTGCGGAGGATCATGGATTCAGGTTTCACCTGGGGTGCTTAGGGCAGATCCATGTTCCTGATCCATCATCCTCTATGTGGATTCTTTACTTAGCCCTGTAGCTGCTATAGAGTTTGAACGATTAAACTCTAGTTATCTCCCATATTTCTCAGCTATCTTTAGAACTTTATACGCCTCTTCTTCGCTGCGGCACCAGGTTTGTAGGAACAGGCCTTCGTGCCTGAGCTTCTCTAGTAATATCTTCACCTCCCATGGCTCGCAAGATATATGAAGGCATCTACCCGCGTCCAGTATTCTCCGGCATACGTGTATCCATTTAGACATAGGCGGCGACCCAGCTCCTGGAACCCATGACGTATGCTCGCCGAGGAACACTAGCTCACCACCTAGGAAGGCGGCGATCTGATTAGGCCCCAGGTTCGGCCAATACTCTGGGATGGTGTCTCCTAGGAAAGCCGTGCTCTCGAAGTATAATCCAACCTTTTTCAGAACATAGTCTATGTTCGTCCACTTCTCCTCGATCGTTTTAACGGCCGGTAACGTTACAACCCGACGCGGCTTCCTAGGAGCCGTTATGTGGATCAGAGGCCTGTCTAAAACCTCCCTATCCCAGAAGGCGTCGAAACGCTGCTTAATCGTCTCGAAATCCACCTCCTCGATGTAAGACCTCAAACCCGTCACCTTCCATGATAACGCCCTTCGATAAGACATAGGTGGCGTCTGGAGGGACTATGGGTGGAGAGGAGCTGAGGGATTTTTAAAAGGATAGTAGAATTTGCCAGATGAATATGTATCCGTAGGATTCGATCTCTTCCCATATCTCCTCTAGGATGTTTTCATCTCCGGTTATCCGAGGTATCTCTTTGCGTTTCACGCTCCAAGGGATGCAGACACCAGGTTTGACCTTTGATTTTTGCATATGCGTCGGTGGATTACTTTCGGCTGAGACCCGCGGGGGATCGTCCTCATACTTTCCGTATCTTCGTGTGAAATCCGTCATCGCTTTGATATTTTCGACCTTAGCGTCGCTTTGAATGATGGCTGATGCGTCCATTATGTATCCCCCGTCTGAAGCTACGGTGTCGATTATCTTCTTACAGTAGCGGCGCACATCGTCAGGTGTCCCAAAGGAAAGCAGATAGTTGGGCAATCCTCCACTTAGACAGAACTTCCGCCCCAGCTTTTTATGTGCCTCTAAAATATCAGTCCTGTCTACGTGGAAGATTATGCTGCCTTCGGGTAATTCGGCGAAAGTCTCGAGGTGCGGGGTCCAGTCGCCTTCCGCGTAGAAGAGTACTTGATGCCCATGGGACCAGAGCTCCTCGATAATGGGTCTAAGCGTCGGCCAGAAAATCTTCTCAAAATGCTTCATGCTGATGAAGGGTACATAGCTTCGATGCATCCAAAAACCTATGGGTACGGTCTTCGCCGGGTCGGCTGTCATAAGCGCGACTTTCGTGAGGTGTGGCGCTAGGGCTTCGCAGGCTTCAAGCACCTTCTCAGGTTGCCTATGCAGGTCTTTAACCAAGCCGATGTACCCGCGCAACTTATCCGCGATTATATCGAGCGGGGCTTTGAGGATCCCCGCTATGGCCGATACGACCCCGGCCTCCCTCCTCATCCTCTCCACCTGGGTATTAAAGGCGTTAAAGTATTCGTTCATAGCTATGGCGCCTTTTACGAGGGCAAGCTTACCGCGGTATGAAGACGCGTCTCCACCCGCGATTTCGGTTGAAACACGCGGTAACCATACGTTATACAAGAAAGCAGTCGGGTCGTCGATCAACATATCATACTCGTCTGGTTTCATGAACGCCTTTTCCTCAGGAGGCTCGAGATACTGGAACGGAGTATCAGGTGGGATATCGACTCCCGGTATCGCATAGTACTTTAAGCCGAGAGCCTGCGTCAAACCCGTCCAGACGTAAACCATGTTAGGCACCATCGCGTCCCAGTCGAAATCCATGGCGCATTTAAGCACAGCCTGAAAAGCCCTCCTATAGTCATGCGTCACCTCTTGGCAGGTGTAACCCGCATACTTCGCGGTGAACTCTGCCACGAACGGGCGAATCGGGATACGGTCAGGTTTTTCGTTACGCATGGCGGTCACATACCGGTTTAACCGTTCCTGATAAAGGGTCTCCATCTCATCCATTTCTTAACCCAACATCTGCATACACCTAAGCCATAGATTAAAGTTACCTAATCCCCCTTGGCGATCGACACAGCACCGCTAGCACCATCTCCATGATATCAACCATGCCCACTCCTGCTTAGTAGCTTATTGGTCTAGAAATTCTTATATCGTATACGCAGTGTATACAATAGGTGTGTTATGAGCCTGGTTATACCTTTTAGGGTTCCGAAAAAGGTTGCTGAGAGAATTAAAAGGCTTGTCGACTTAGGCGTTTTCCCTAGTAGAAGCGACCTTATTCGTGAGGCTTTAAGGAGGTTTCTTACGTCTCAGGATTCGATTTTAAGGAGAAGTTTTTCTATCAGAGACGTCGCAAGCTTGGTCGCATACATGCTTGCATGGAATGAGAAGAAGGTTTCTGACGTAGTGCTCTTCGGCTCTGTGGCACGTGGAGATGCTACGGTCGAAAGCGATATCGACCTACTCGTTTTGGTTAAGGATGTCGAAGTTGAAGTCGTTAGAGAGAGACTTTACGACCTGATATACCCCATCATCCCAGTCTTCGGAATAGACATCTCTTTGATCGTCGTCGAAAAGAGGCGTTTTTTAGATATGATCGACGCTGGAGACCCGTTCGCCACTTCTATTTTAAAGGAGGGTGTTCAGCTTTATGGAGGACTGCTCGACGAATATCGTCGAGAGACATCTAAGTAAGGCTGTCGAACGTTTGAGAGCTGCGGAGAAGCTTCTTATCGACGGCTATTATGAAGACGCCGTCTCACGGGCCTATTATGCTATGTACCACGCCGCTATGGCCGCCCTTGCGACTCTAAACGTTTTCCCCAGAACACACGAAGGAGTGGTTTCAGAGTTTGGTAGAAGATTCGTCTTGACGGGCATATTTCAGAGGGAGCTTGGTAGGAGCCTGGCTGAAGTGAAGGCTGCGAGGGAGACGTATGAATATACGGTCGTCGCGGAGGCTAGTAGGTCCGAGGCTGAACACATCCTGTCAAAGGCCAGGTTTTTCGTAAAGACAGTAAAAGGCTATGTAAAGGCATACGTAAATGGAAAGAAATCTAAACCTACTTCTAGTCAGGTCGAAACATAAACCTCCGACCTCTCCCTAACATTTTAAGCCTGAAAACCCATGGCGCTTTAGCATCATTAAGCATCCGTCTAGTCTGCGGTTAAAACAGTCTCTTTAAGGGAGTTTTATCGAAGTCTTCATCGTTCGATATTATTTCCTTGGCTCTGGCTTTCAGGGCAACCGCTAGGTGAAGCGCATCCTCGTAGTCGATCCCGTATCTATCCATGAGGATTGAGGCTTCAGTAAGCGTCTCCTCGCCTAAGGATGTTAGCGTCAATCCCCTTAGGCCTCTTATGGCTTCGACAACTCCTTCGACGAAGCCCCGGTCGCCTAGGCTTCTACCGGTCAGCCCGGCGATTATCACAAGGACTTCATAAACGGTTAAAGTGGATGTCGTATACTCTCCGCGTCTAGCTTTTTCGACCTTTCTGATCCATTCATAGGCCCTATCGCCGAACAACGGATGGCCTCCAAGCCAGTAGACGAAGACGTTGACATCTACGTACCTCGGGATGCCCACCACCTCCTGACGGCTTCGACCATGAAAGAGTCGAGGTCTTCAGGCCACTTCTCCACCTTATAGGCTCCGAAATACTCCTCGGCGATCGACCTTATAGGCTCGATTATCACCCTTTCACCTTCAACCTTGACCCTTACATACCCACCTTGGTCTAAACCCACCATCTCTCTAACTTTTTTCGGAAGAAGTATTCTCCCCTTCTTGTCGACAATGACCACAAAACTCATAATTCCCACTAATATAGATCTTTCCCACATAAATATAGATTTTGAGCCTTCTCCACGACACCTAATAGCGCTGTCGTTAAATTTAATTACCGATTTCGTTACAATCTGTACTGGAGGTATTGGAGTTGGTTAAGGTAAAGACGAGCATCTACGTAGATAAAGAATTGTGGAGTAGGTTTAAGAAGTATGCACGTATGAGGGGTCTTGAGGTGAGTAGGCTACTTGAAGAGATGATAGGCGATGAAATGGCTGAGGGGGTGCTTGATAGAGGTCTTTTAGAGATGGTGGATTCCGCTGTCTACGAGCTGGATTTCGACCCCGTCAGTTGTAAGGGTTCGGTAAGCGAGCTGGTTAGGGTTATGCGAGATGAACGGGCCGCTGATGTATCTTGATAGTAGCGCCATCATTAAGAGATATGTGAAAGAGCCTGGTAGCGGTTTGGTGCGAGATCTTTTTCTGAGAATGTACTCTGGTGAATGTAGGCTCTCGTACAGTACATGGAACGTCGGCGAGGTGCTGGGAGTATTGGATAGGGCTAGGAGGATAGGTAGGCTAGATGAAGAGGGCTACAAGGTTGCGAGAAGAAGGTTTATACTCGAAACTAGGAGGTTAACGAGGCTGGGGCTGGTCTATTTAGTCCCAGTGAGGGTTAGGATTCTCGTGGAGTCGTGGAAACTACTGGAGAAGCATCATCTATACATAGCAGATGCTCTTCAAATAGCTACGGCCAGATACGTCAACGCGACAGAGTTCCTAACGGGAGACGAAAGACTTCACGAAACAGCTTCAAACGAGGGATTAAACAGCACGTGCGTGTCATAACGCGGGAAACAAGCCGGCTTCTTAAACAATTCTAGACTCGGTTTTTCATAGGCTCATGATGAGTTATCATTATTCGTGTTGGATCCCCGTTGCTTTAGGTACCATTCTTTTAGGGAGAGCTTCTCGACGTTTTTTCCTCTGTACTCCTTCTCCACGGCTAGGTCTAGTATGTCTGCAAGCTCGAGGGCCTCCTTGATCAAGTCAGGGTCTATCCCTGCTTCTTTAGCAAACCTGCAGTAAGTATGCCTTCTTTAGCAACCATACGTACTCCTTCCTACAAGCTGAACAGACAGACTCCTCATATGAAATAATGGAGAACTACGTCAAGCTAAGCCTGAAAATGACCATAAGCCAAGTTTAGCATCGAAAATTTATGTCTTTACTCTTTATCCATCCTAATTTCTCTCTCGGTTCCGGTGCCGTACAGCTTACTAACTCGCGTCTGAAGCGAAAACGAGAGACTTATCTCATGTGTAAAGCCTCTTTAAGCTCTCTTATGAAAGCCTCCCTGTCGGTTATAAACGACTTTATGGGTTTACCGTTCACGACGAGCCCCTCGAGCCCAAGCCTCTTGGCTTCCTCAGCCATCTTCCACCGGTCTATAAGCACGGTTTCGACGTCGGGCTTGAGGCTTCTGATCAAACGGCTCATCTGAACGGCGAACGGATAGCCGAATTGGCATTCCTCACCGTAGACTATGTACGCTCTCCCGAGGTCCTCTGGTTTGAACCTGTACTCGTAGCTTGGGGGAGGCTCAAACCTCCCGGATACTTCTAGGTAGAGGTCGTTCGGACCGCATCCCGGGGCATGCCTGAAACCCATCCTCCTGAAGAAGGCTGACTGCGGATAGTATTCACCCGTATCGAAGGCGTGGACGGCCAGAAACCTACACGGCCTACCCCCTAGACAAGGTAGACCCTTCTTAGCATCCTCGACCAGGCTTTCGACCAGGAGACGGGCAGCCCCCATTCTCTGAGCCCAAGGAAAGGGGTTGTAGACACAGTTCACACGCACGACTCCGCTTCTCCGTGGACCTGAAGGGTCGGCCTCCTCAGGGTAGAATAGAAGCTGAGCCACGGGCTTACCGTCTAGGTAGGCGACCTTAGCGCATGGACCATACTCCTTAAGCATCCGAAGAAACCATTCTCTTTTAAGCTTCACACCCATCATGTGGAGCGGGTCTTTCAAAAGCCTGTGAGAACACACATAGACCAGGTCGTCGACTAAACTCTCCTCTACGTCGAAAACCTCGACCTTTTCCAACAAACCACCCGACAGCTAATGACGGCGAACCTGATTATAAGGTTAAAACGTTCTGAAGCCAGCTTCAGAGGGGAGTTGGGCTTTAAGAATTCATAGTTTCCAATGAGGTTTTACGTTGTCTCTTATAGTGATGTATTTCGGCAAGGGTGCGTATGAAACGCTTCGACAATCAGACATGGTTATCTAAGTTATCTGATCTCAAACATCTGGGTATACGTTAACCAAGAACCTTCAGCTGCCATTTGAAAACCCTTATCAACACGCTTAATCTTTAATGACCACGATACTGTTTTAGGTTGAGCGATATGATAGCTGTCGGAAGAAAAACGTCTTTCGACCCTCCTTAGGGGTGATGGCTATGCGTAAACCCGATTTTGACCGTCTACTCTCGGTATTATTTAGAGAGGAGCCGGACGTTATCCCGTTCTACGAGCACGCCGTCGATCCGGAGGTTATAGAGACCCTGACGGGTAAACCGGTAACGAGAATGTCTTTTGGAAGCGATGAGTTCCTCAAGGCCTTAGTAGAGTTTTACTATAAGCTTGGATACGACTATGTGCCGTTGGAGATCCCGCTTAACCTCCCGATAACCAATGTTCGCACAGCCCACGATACGGCTATCTTATCCAGAGGACAGAGGACGTGGCAGGATGAAGGTAGAGGAACCATAGAGAACCGGGAGGACTTCGAGAACTATCCTTGGCCCAGCCCTGAGGAGGCTGCAGACCTCTCAGGCCTGGAGAGACTTGCTAGGCTTCTACCCGACGGCATGGAGATCGTCGGCGGCGTAGCAGGAGGGGTGTTCGAGTATGTGAGCTGGATCATGGGTCTCGCCCCGCTCTCTAGGGCGATATACATGGATAGAAGACTCGTCGAAGATATGTTCGAGCGGATAGGCCGCCTGATATCGAAGGTAGACGAGGAGATAGCTAAGATGGACCGGATAGGCGCGTTAAGGATGGGCGACGACCTAGGATATAAGAAGGGTACCTTCATACGACCCCAGCTGATACGGCGGTATGTTCTTCCATGGCATAAGAGATGCGTGGAGACTGCCCACAGGAGAGGATTACCGTTCATCCTCCACAGCTGTGGAAACCTGTATAGGGTCGATGAAACTGGAAGGTCTCTGATGGATGACCTAGTGGACTACGTGGGTATAGATGCTAAACACTCGTTCGAGGACGAGATTAAACCAGTCTGGGAGGTGAAAGCGAAATACGGAGAACGGGTCGCCATACTGGGCGGGGTGGACATGGATAAACTAGCCCGCTCGCCTACCGATAGACTGCGTAGATACGTGGGTGAAGTCGTTAGAAGATGTGCTCCTGGAGGAGGATACGCGCTTGGGTCAGGAAACACGATAGCGAACTACGTTAAACTTGAAAACTATCTAGCGATGCTTGAAGAGGGAGAGAAGTATGGAAGATATCCTAGGTGACTACCTTATTTCAAAGTCTATCTCAAAGTTTATCACGAGACGAGACTCATGTTTCTCTCGACGGAGGGGCTATGCGTAGGCTGAGCGTTAGGAAGCTTTTAGCCGTAGCGTTGTTTCTTGCCGTAGTGTTATGTTTATCCGCGTATCTGATCCTTAGGAGGAGGCGTATGTCGATAACATATGAGGGATGGGCTAGTAGGCTGGATTCTCATCCCAGGATATACTTCACAAGGAGCGGGCTTGAGGACATCAGACGCAAGTGTTCGGAGGGGGTGTTTAAGGAGCTTCTGGACGAGCTTAGGGCTTACGCAGATGCGGCGGCCGGCTACCTGTCGACGAACGGATGGGCAAACTCTAGGAAGCTTCAGATGTACGCCTTCCTCTACGCGGTGACCGGGGACGAGAAGTATGCCCAGTACGCCGAAAACTACATCAAATGGTTCACCTCTAGGGTGGATTCGCTGGATAGCTTTGAGCTCGGCATGGGCATCGAGGCCGTCGCGGAGGGGCTGGACTGGTGCTACGGCTACCTGAAGCCCGAGAAACTATCTGAATACGGTGGGGGGTTGACGGCGATGTGTGACCGGATGATCTACGAAGAGTGGAGGCACTCGGACTTCAACAACCACGTCTACATCAAGAACCTTAGGGTGCTTTACGCCGCTATAGCCCTGAAGGACGAAGACGATTTCTCGGCCAAGGCCGAGGAGTATCTGAACTACTCGCTAACCCTATTGAAGGAGCATCTCATACCGGCTACGAACCTCGTCGCTGCGGGATGCGGGGGGTGGCATGAGGGGTTGAGCTATGAGAAGATGACCATGCCTTACTTGGCCATGGCGATAGAGGCGTGGCGCGTCTTCTCCGGCGAAAACCTGTTCCCGGAGGCCGAGGGGCTCAGGCTCATACCGATATGGAACATCTACTGCCTCAGACCTGACTTACGATATGTCCGGATACACGATTCGAGCATAAGCCGGCCAGACGCTTTGGTTAGGGCCTATATGCTACTGCTCGCCTCCAGGTATAGGGACGGGTATGCCCAGTGGCTCGCCTACCAGTACAACTACAGCCGAGACTATCTAAGAGACCCTGATAGCGTTTACAAAATCTTCGACATACTCTGGTGGGACCCGTCGGTTAAGCCAAAGCCTCCGAGTAGTTTACCGACCGATAAGTTTTTCAAGGGCTTGGGCTGGCTGGTCGCGAGGTCGAGCTGGAGCAGAGATGCGGTCTACACGGTGTTCGAATGCGGACCCTACTACGGCGGCCACCAGCACATGGACCAGGGGAACTTCATAATATTCGGAAAAGGCGGGTACTTAGCCGTCGACAGCGGCTACTACGATGGATGGGGGTCGAACCACCACGTGAACTACTTCAGGAGGACGATAGCGCATAATACTTTGATCATCTACGACCCCGAGGAGGAGTTCACCGTCGGAGACCTGAGCCTTCCGAACGACGGCGGGCAGTTGGTATATGCAGGAGACCCAATACGTTATGTATCCGAGAAGCCGCCTGAGCCGGGGCGGATAGTCGATTACAGGCTTGAAGGCTGGTACGTGTACGCCCTGGGAAACCTGACCGACGCCTACAGCCGGGGTAAAGCCTTAGATGTCGAGAGGTTTTTCGTATATGTCAAGCCGAACCTGTTTATAGTCTACGACATAATCGAGGTGAACCCTGAGAGAGGCTCTTTGATCACGGTTAAGTGGCTGCTGCATACGATAAACGAGCCTCAGCTAACGCCCCATGGGTTTAGAGCTGAACACAACGGCAGCGTCTTAACCGTTTACACACTTAAACCCGCGGACCCTAAAATCGTCAAGGTCGGCGGTCCAGGCCACGAGTTTGAGGTTCAAGGGGTTAACTACCCGCCCTCTAGGATGGATTGGGAGGCGGGGGCGTGGAGGGTCGAGGTAGAGAATCCCTCTAAAGAGCCGAGGCGGGAGTTCCTAAACGTTCTGACCGTTACCGAAGTCGGAGATACCCCTCCTAAGCCTGAGCTTCTAGACGTCGGCCGCTACCTATGCGTCACGGTCAGGCTTGACAACAGGGTCATAGTGGTGTTTCTAAACCCTAAGCCGGGCAAACCCGTGAGCATAGACCTACCGCTTGAGGAAGCCCTTAAGGTCTCAAGAGGAGAGGCGTCGGTCGAGGAGGAGAACGGTGTCTACAGGCTTAAAGCGACGGTTGAAAACTGCCTAGTCTTAGAACTCGAGAGAGGCTAGGAGGTGGGTTTCCTGTACACTACCTGCCCCTTCACGACGGTTAGCATTACGTCGAGCCTCTCGTCGAGAACCACAAGGTCTCCGTCGAAACCAGGTCTCAGACACCCTTTCCTACGCGAAACACCTATGAGCCTAGCAGGTACGCTGCTGACCATAGATAGAACCCTCTTCAACGGGTGGCCTAGCCTCACCATGAACTTTACCGCGTCTATCATCCTGATCGTCGTGCTCGCCAGAGCCTTCATATCCCGCGTGTAGGATATACCGTTCTTAACCACGGCGTCCGGGGCGTATAGGGGTGACCCCAGCTTGTAGACGCCGTCGGGCATTCCGGCAGCCCTCATGGCGTCGGTCACCAGGCAGAGTTTTTCGTAGCCCTTAACCTTGACAGCGACCTCTATGAGGGCCGGGTGTACGTGTACACCGTCCGCTATAAGCTCACCGGTTATCCCGTCTAAAGCCAGGACAGATTCCAGGGCTCCTGGAATCCTGTAGACCCCTCGTTTGAAGGCGGTTCCCAAGGCATTATATAGATGCGTAGCATGGCTGAGACCTGCGCTATAAGCCTCCTCTACGACATCATAGGGGGCGGTGGAGTGCCCTATACTGACCATAACTCCGCTGCTGGAGAACGCTTTGACAGCTTCGACCCCTCCCTCAAGCTCCGGCGCTAAGGTTACCCTCTTCACCACGTCGACGTATTCTAGAAAAGCCTCCACAAACTCCCTGCTGGGTGTTTTCAGATACTCGGCCGAGTGGGCGCCATGCTTCTCCGGGTTTAGAAAAGGCCCCTCTAAATGCACCCCCAGCAGCTCGGCTCCTCTACCCGCTTCACCCATGCACCTCCTGGAGGTCTCTAAGACTTTAAACGTGTGGTCTATGGGCGATGACCATATCGTAGCGAGGAGCGACGTGGTTCCACCGGTCGCGTGGTACCTGCATATCGTTCTGAAGGCGTCAGGTTCCCCATCGGCGAAGTCGCAGCCACCTCCCCCGTGGACGTGGAGGTCTATGAAGCCCGGCGCGCATACGCAGTCTGGGAAATCCAGCAACTCGACCCCGTCGGCCTCTTCCACCCTACGGCCCACGTAGCTTACCCTACCATCCCTCAGGACCACCACACCGTCCTCTATCGCCATATCAGGTGTGTAAACCCTCCGCACCCTTATGGCCAGAGACATATGGTTTAGTGTAGACGCTTAAGCTTCTAAAAG